>NZ_CP024923.1:2335000-2935000 GCF_002796605.1 Sphingomonas psychrotolerans | reverse complement strand
TCGCCGCGTCGGCTAGCGCCAACAGCACCAGCATCTCGCTATCCGGCAGCGCCATGCCCCAGATCGCAGACATGATTCGGATGCTCACGCTCCGAACCTGAGCGAGGGGACGGCGCGCCGCGGTCGAGCGTTGGTCGCACATAACTCGCACGCCGGAACATAACCGGCGCGTGATTTGTCACTAAGTAGTTGAAAACATGGCGCACCCGACAGGATTCGAACCTGTGGCCTCTGCCTTCGGAGGGCAGCGCTCTATCCAGCTGAGCTACGGGTGCCTGAAAGCCGCGCCTAGCAAAGCAAAACCGGCCGCGCCAGCCGTTTCCGCGTCAGCGCGTTACGGACTTGCGTGCGGGCGGGGTGAGGGCCTTGGGCTTGTACGCGCACAGATCCATGACCACGCAGCGCCAGCATTCGGGCGTCCGCGCCTTGCAGGTGTAACGGCCGTGCAGGATCAGCCAGTGATGGGCATGCAACCGGAAGGGTTGGGGCACGCGCTTGTCGAGCTTGCGTTCCACCTCGAGCGGGTTCTTGCCGCGTGCCAGCCCGGTGCGGTTGCCGACGCGGAAGATGTGGGTGTCGACGGCGAAGGTCTCGCGTCCGAACGCCGAATTGAGCACGACATTGGCGGTCTTGCGCCCGACGCCGGGCAGCGCCTCGAGCAAATCGCGGTCGGCGGGGACTTCGCCACCATGTCGCTCGATCAGCGCGCGGCTGAGACCGAGGACGTTCTTTGCCTTGGTGTTGTAGAAGTTGATCGTCCGCAGCCGTTGCTTGAGCGTCTCCTCGCCGAGCGCGAGCATCTTCTCGGGGTATCGGCTTCGGCAAAGAGCGTGCGCGTCGCCTTGTTGACGCCGGCGTCGGTCATCTGCGCGGAGAGCACCACCGCGACTAGCAAGGTATAGGCGTTGCTATATTCGAGCTCGGTCTCCGGGTGCGGATTGTCGCCCGCGAGCCGCGCGAAGAACTCGACAGTCTCCGCCTTGTTCAAATGCCGAGCACCTCGTCCATCGTGTATCGGCCGGGCTGCTGCCCCTTGAGCCAGAGTGCCGCCTGCACCGCGCCGCGCGCGAAGATCGTGCGATCGTCGGCGCGGTGGATGAGCTCGATGCGCTCGCCGGCGGTGGCGAAGATCACGCTGTGATCGCCGACCACCGATCCGCCGCGCAGCGACGCCATGCCGATCGTGCCCTCCGCGCGGGGTCCTGTCAGGCCGGCGCGGTCGCTGACGCCCGCATCGGCAAGGGTCGTGCCGATGCCGTGCGCGGCGGCGTTGCCGAGCATCAGCGCGGTGCCCGAGGGCGCATCGGCCTTGTTGCGATGGTGCATCTCGACGATCTCGATGTCCCAGTCGGGGCCTAATCGCGCCGCCGCCTCGCGTACCAGCCGCGCCAGCAGCCCTATACCGAGCGAGGTGTTGCCGGTCTGGAGCACGGGGATTTCCGCGGCGGCGGCATCGATCAGCGCGTGATGGTGTGCGCCGATTCCGGTGGTGCCGATCACGATGGGCGTCCAGGCCGCACGCGCGGCGCCGAGATGCGCCTCAAGCGCGGCGGGCGCGGAAAAATCGACCAGCACATCGGCCTTGCGCGCGAGATCGGCCGGGCTGTCGCCGACATCCGCCCCCCTGCGACCCGCGCGCCGAGGCCGGGTGCCACGGCGGCGATCGCCTGTCCCATCCGCCCCATGCTTCCGAAAATACCGATGCTCGTCATGGCGCTGCTTTGGCACAATCATGGGGCGGCGCGACAGGGGCTATTTCGGCTTCCCGGCGCCCAGCGGGATCCGGAAGCGCAGCATCGCCCGGCGCGACGAGGCGCCTGGGAACTCGCGTCGCTCGAGCTCGGCCGAGAGCTCGCCCGGGCCCACCTGCTTCGCTGCGCGCACCGGCGGCTCGACATAACGCGGTTCGATCTTCTTCAGGCGGAACTGGCCCGGGTCGGCAGTGCCGCATACTACGATGTCCTCGGCTGCGGAATCGCAGCGCGGCGCGGCGGCGGTCGTTCGCGTCCCGTCTTCGTCCCCGCCCGGAACGAGGTTGCGATCCTGCGACACGGCCTGGACGAGCAGAAAGGCGAGCAGCATCGGCAGGCGCTCCAAAGCGGTGGTGCAATCAACAACGGATTTGCGGCAACCGCATGGCAGGCGGTAGAGATCGGCAATGCCCGATCGCCGCAACATCGTGATCCTCACCGGGGCGGGCATTTCCGCTGAGAGCGGCGTCGCGACCTTCCGCGGACCCGGCGGGCTTTGGGAAGGGCACCGGGTCGAGGATGTCTGCACCCCGCAGGCGCTCGCGCGCGATTCCGAACTGGTGCACCGCTTCTACGACGAACGGCGCGCGAAGCTGGCGAGCGTCGAGCCCAATGCCGCGCACCGCGCGCTCGCCGCGCTCGATGCGAAATGGCCAGGCGAGCTGCTGCTCGTCACTCAGAATGTCGACGATTTGCACGAGCGCGCCGGATCGGCGCGGCTGCTCCATATGCACGGCGAACTCAAATCGGCCTTGTGCGCTGCATGCGGTATCCGCATTGGCTGGGAAGACGCGCTGCCGCCCGAGACCGAATGCTCCAATTGCGGCACCCCGGCGCTGCGCCCCGACATCGTCTTCTTCGGGGAGATGCCGTACCAGATGGAGCGTATCGAGCACGCGCTCGCCCAAGCCCATCTGTTCGTCTCGATCGGCACTTCGGGCGCCGTTTATCCGGCGGCTGGCTTCGTCCAGACCGCGCGCTATCACGGCGCTGCGACGCTCGAACTCAATCTTGACCCGTCGGAAGGCAGCCTGTGGTTCGGCGAGAGTCGGATGGGACCCGCGGGCGTGCTGGTGCCCGCCTGGGTCGAGGAAGTGCTCGTCGGCGCCTAATCGACCCAGTCGAGCCCAATGTCGCGATAGAGCGCGCGATCTTCCTCCCATTTCGGGTTGACCTTGACGTGGAGGTAGAGGTGCACCGGTACCCCCATGATCCGCGACAGCTCGGCGCGGGCGCGAGCGCCGATCTCCTTGATCCGGGTGCCGCCCTTGCCGAGCACGATCGCGCGCTGGGTGTCGCGCGCGACGAGGATCTGCTGGTGGATCTCGACAGAGCCGTCGGGCCGCTCCGAATATTTCTCGGTCTCGACCGCGCTGGCATAAGGCAGCTCGGCGTGCAGCTGGAGGTAGAGCTGCTCGCGCGTCACCTCGGCGGCGATCATCCGCTCGGTGGCATCGGAAACCTGGTCCTCGGGAAAGTGCCACGCGCTCTCGGGCATCGCCGCGGCGAGCGCGGCCTTGAGTTCGGGGACGCCATCGCCGGTCTGCGCACTGACGAAGTAAGTCTCGTCGAACGGCAGCATCTCGTTGAGCTTGGCGACATGCCCGAGCAGCCGCGGCTTGTCTGCGATATCGACCTTGTTGAGGATCAGGATCTTGCGCTCGGGGCGCCCTGCGAGGCTCTCGACGACTTGCCGGACCTTGGACCCGGTCCCGCCCTTGCCGTCGACCACCAGCGCGATCAGGTCGGCGCCATCAGTGCCTTCCCACGCGGCTGCGACCATCGCGCGGTCGAGCCGGCGTTCGGGCGTGAAGATACCCGGCGTATCGACGAGGACGAGCTGGGCATCGCCGTGGATGGCAATGCCCATCAGCCGGGCGCGCGTGGTCTGCGCCTTGGGGCTGACGATCGCGACCTTCTGACCGACGAGCGCATTGACCAAGGTGGACTTGCCGGCGTTGGGCGCGCCGACGATTGCGACGACGCCGCAATGTGGATTGGTGGTTTCCATTCGAAAAATCCTTGTTCCCCTTCCGCTTGCGGGAGGGGTTAGGGGAGGGGCCATTCGGCCGTCGGCAGGGCTCATGCTCTCCCCCGCTCCCTCCCGCAAGCGGAAGGGGAGAGATTACTTCTCCAGCTTACCCAGCAATGCTGCAGCCGCCGCGGTCTCCGCTTCCTGCTTCGACGTACCTTCGCCTGTTGCCTCGGCGAGCTTGCCGATCGCCACCTTCACCGTAAAACGCGGCGAGTGGTTGGGTCCCGAACGGTCGATGACCTCATATTCGGGCGGACGGCGATTGTGCGCGGCGGCCCATTCCTGCAGCGCTGATTTGGGATGCTTGGGGGCCTGCCCCTGCGTGTCGATTCGCGACGCCCAAGCTTTACGAATGAAGCCGCGCGCCGCTTCCAGCCCGAATTCGAGATAGAAAGCGCCGATCAGCGCCTCGATCACGTCGCCCAGCACATTGTCGCTGTCCGCCGCGCCGTCTTCGCGCGCCTGCTTGCCGAGCCGCAGATAGGGCACCACACCGACTTCACGCGCGACGTCGGCGCAGACCGGCCCGGTCACCAGTGCGTTGAGGCGGCGCGACAGCGCGCCTTCGGGCTCCTCGGCGAAACTCTCGAACAGCCATTCGGCGATGACGAGGCCGAGCACGCGGTCACCGAGAAACTCCATCCGCTCATAATTGGCCGCGGCCTGACTGCCATGGGTCAGCGCGCGCTGATAGGCGGCGAGCTCCGCGGGCTTGCGGCCGAAAGTCTCAGCGATCCATCCCCCCAAAGCCGGGGCGGTCAGAAGCCTTCTCCAAGCCGATCCCAGCGCGCCGCGGTGAACCAGGTCCACGGCAGGAACCAGTTGGCGCTGCCGTCGGTCGACCAGAAGCTGACAACCGCCTTGCCCTCGATATTTTCCAGCGGCACGAACTCGATGCCCCCATCGGCGTGGCTGAAGCGGCTGTCCGTGGAATTGTCGCGATTGTCGCCCATAAGGAAGGCGTGGCCGGCGGGGACGGTATAAACGCCGGTGTTGTCCTTGGGGTAGGTGCCCTGATCGAGCACTTCATAGGTTTTGCCGTTTGGCAGGGTCTCGCGGAAGCGCGGGATGCTGCACACCGGATTGCCCGCGGCGTCGACATTCTGGAACTGCGGCTGGCAGCGTTCGAAATTGGGCGAGATCGGCAGCACGAACTGGGCGATGCGATTCTTGGGCACCGCCTTGCCGTTGAGGATAAGCTGCCCGCCGACCATCTGCACGCTGTCGCCCGGCAGACCGATGACGCGCTTGATCCAGTCGGTGTCGTTGCCCGGCGGCGCCTTGAACACCACCACGTCGCCGCGCTCGGGCGTGCCGGGGAAGACGCGGCCCGGAATCAGCGGCAGGCTCCAGGGCAGCGAATGCTTCGAATAGCCGTAATTCCACTTGGTGATGAACAGATAGTCGCCGATCAGCAGCCGCGGCAGCATCGATTCGCTGGGGATCGAGAAAGGCGAGAAGATGAAGCTGCGCACCACGAAGACGATCAGCGCCAGCTTGACGAGGAACGACGCGAGATCGCGCCATTCGGATTTGGGCTTTTCCGCGGCCGTGCCCACCGAATAGGGCTTGGGCGCATCGGCGGCGGGCGTTTCGGGCTCGGCGGAGGGCGCGTTTTCCATGGACTGTGCTCTGCTTGGGCTGGGCGGGTAGGTCAAGCGGCTGAATAGCGCTGGCAGGCGCCGTGAGGGGAGGATAGGGGCAGCCTGCGTTCAAGGAGATGAACATGGCATTGCCTGACTGGTCGACGATCCAAGCCCTCAAGCCCGCTTCGCTCAAGCAATTGTTCGACCAGGATCCGGCGCGGCTGGCGACGCTTTCGCTCGACGTGGCGGGGATCCATTTCGACTGGTCGAAGACGCATCTGACGAGCGACGCGGTGCAGGCCTTCGCCAGGCTGGCCGCCGACATGGGGCTCAGCGCGAGGCGCGACGCACTGTTCGCCGGCGAGGCAATCAACGTCACCGAAGGCCGCGCGGCCGAGCACACCGCCGAGCGTGGCGAGGGTTCGCCCGAGAGCGTGGCGCGGGCACGCGGCTTCCATGCGCGGATGCGCGCGCTGATCGACGCGATCGAGGCGGAGGCGCTGGGTCCAGTGCGCCACATCCTCCATATCGGCATCGGCGGATCGGCGCTCGGCCCGGAGCTGCTGGTCGACGCGCTCGGCCGCGATGCCGATCGCTACGACGTGGCGGTGGTCTCCAATGTCGACGGTGCCGCGCTCGAGGAAGCGCTCGATCGCTTCGATCCGCAGGCAACGCTGATCGCGATCGCCTCCAAGACCTTCACCACCACCGAGACTCTGCTCAATGCCGAGAGCGCGCTCGCCTGGCTTTCGGGCAACGGGGTCGAGGATCCCTATGGCCGCGTCGTCGCGCTGACCGCGGCGCCCGACAAGGCAGTCGAATGGGGTGTCGACGAGACTCGCGTGCTGCCCTTCGCCGAGAGCGTCGGCGGGCGCTATTCGCTCTGGTCGTCGATCGGTTTCCCCGCGGCGCTGGCGCTCGGCTGGGAGGCGTTCGAGGAAATGCTCGAAGGCGCGGCCGAGATGGACCGCCATTTCCGGCTGACCCCGCTCGACAGGAACGCGCCGGTGCTCGCCGCCTTCGCGGATCTCTATTATGCCCAGGCCCGCGGCTGCGAGACCCGCGCGACCTTCGCTTATGACGAACGGCTCCGCCTCCTGCCGAGCTACCTCCAGCAACTCGAGATGGAATCGAACGGCAAGCGCGTGACGGCGGACGGCCAGCCGGTTTCGTGGCCCACCGCGCCGATCACCTGGGGCGGCGTCGGCACCGATGCGCAGCATGCGGTGTTTCAGTTGCTCCATCAGGGCACCCGGCTGGTGCCCGTCGAATTCGTCGGAGTGATCGAGCCGGGCCACGCGCAGGGCGACTTGCACCACCGCCAGCTGCTGCTCAACATGTTCGCGCAAGGCGCGGCGCTGATGGCGGGCAAGGAGCATCAGGACCTCGCTCGCGCCTATCCGGGCGACCGGCCGTCCTCGACCTTGCTGCTGAGCGATCTCGATCCGCGCACGCTCGGCGCGTTGCTGGCGTTCTACGAGCAGCGGACCTTCGTCAACGCGGTGCTGCTCGGGCTCAATCCGTTCGATCAGTTCGGAGTCGAGCTCGGCAAGGAAATGGCGAGGGCCGCCGAGCAGGGCGGCGATTTCGACGCCTCGACCAGCGACTTGATCCAGCGGGCATTCGGCTGATGGTCGGCGGCGACGAAGACTATGTCTATGACGAGACGAGCGGAGAGTGGATTCCCGCCGCCGATGCCGCGGCTGCGGGCGGCGCGACCGACACCCTCGAGGTCCGCGATTCGGTCGGCAATGTCCTGCAGGACGGCGATCAGGTCACGCTGATCAAGGACCTGACCGTCAAGGGTGCCGGCCAGACGCTCAAGCGCGGCACGCTGATCAAGTCGATCCGGCTGACCGGCGACGCGCAGGAGATCGACTGCAAATATGAAGGCATCAAGGGGCTGGTGTTGCGCGCGGAGTTCGTGCGCAAGCGCTAGGCGGACGATCCGACCAACGCAGCGATATAGTCCTCCAGCCGGGTCTGGCCGCGGATCACGTCCTCGGGCCACTCCGCGGCCACCGTCGCCGCGGTCATCCGGGCATAGCTCTCCGCCGCCGCGTCCGAAAAGCCCGTCGCCTTGAATGCCGCCACCCATTGGTCGGGCGGCGTCGTCTCGACCCGGACCGGTCGCGCCAGCACCGCGGCGAACGCATCCGCCACGTCCTGTGGCGTGTAGCGGCGCGGCCCCTCGACGCGGAATATCCCGGTGCGATCGTCGGTCATCAGCGCCGCCGCGTGGCGCCCCAGATCTTCGGGCGCCACCATCGGCAGTTCGAAATCGGCATCGAACATCGTCCGCAGCACGCCATCCTCGCGCACTTCCTGCAGGTTCATCGCCCAGTTGCTGAAATAATAGGCGCCGCGGTTGATCGCATAAGGGACTGGCTGCGCCGCCAGCCCCTGTTCGAGCTCCCACAAGGTGTTGAGATCGCCACAGCGCTCCCCCGGCCGGGCGCCGTAGGTCGATTCGCCGACCAATTTCTCCAGCCCCGAACCCGCCACCGCGGCGAGGATCGCCGCTATCGTCCGGCGCTCCTCGGCATCGGTGTCGCCAGTGATCGCCGCCGGCGGATTGAGCAGGAAGGCGCGCCGCCCGGTACGCAGCACCGCGTGCAGCGCTTTGACGTCATACAGGTCGACCGCCGCGAAGGTCGCGCCTTTGGCTTCCCAGGTGGCCGCCTTGGCGGGGTCGTGGCCGACCACCGTCACCGGTTCGCCCTTTGCCAACAGCGTCTCCGCCACCGCCGACCCGACATGGCCGGTGCCGCCCAGAATGATGTGCATCGTCTCTCTCCTCACCCAGCCGAACCGGCGACATGCGCTTCGGCTCCGTTGGCATCGTGGACCTTCGCGCCTATCTGCGGCTGGGGCGCGACGAAGCGGGAGCAAATATAATGGCCGACTATGACTACGACCTCTTCGTCATCGGCGCGGGGTCGGGCGGGGTGCGCGCCTCGCGGGTGTCGGCCGCCTATGGTGCCAAGGTGGCGGTCGCCGAGGAATATCGCGTCGGAGGAACCTGCGTGATCCGCGGCTGCGTCCCCAAGAAGCTGCTCGTTTACGGCGCGCATTTCGCCGAGGATCTCAAGGACGCGCGCCGCTTCGGCTGGAACGTCCCCGATTGCAGCTTCGACTGGGCGACGTTGCGCGACAATGTCCTCGCGGATGTCGATCGCCTCAACGGCCTCTACACCCAGGGCCTCGACAATGCCGGCGCCGAGATCATCCTCGAGCGCGCCACCGTCACCGGTCCGCACGAAGTTACGCTGGCTTCGGGCAAGAAGATCACCGCGAAGTACATCCTGATCGCCACTGGCGCGCATCCGCACACCCCCGAATTCCCGGGCAACGAGCATGGCATCACGTCGAACGAGGTTTTCCACCTCGACAGCTTGCCGCGGCGGATCATGATCGCCGGCGGCGGTTATATCGCCAACGAGTTCGCCGGCATCTTCAACGAGTTCGGCAGCCATGTGACTGTGGTCAACCGCACCGACGTGATCCTGCGCGGCTATGACCATTCGGTGCGCGACCGGCTGCTCCAGATCTCGCTGACCAAGGGGATCGACTTTCGTTTCCATGCCGAGTTCGAGAAGATCGAGAAGCTCGAAAACGGCTGTCTCAAGGTGTTCCTCACCGGGCAGGAGCCGATGGAAGTCGATGTCGTGCTGTTCGCCACCGGACGGGTGCCCAATTCGACGGGGCTGGGGCTCGAGAAAGTCGGGGTCGAGCTCGACGCCAAGGGCGCAGTCAAGGTCGACGCGCAGAACCAGTCGAGCGTCGACAGCATCTATGCGGTGGGCGACGTCACCAATCGCATCCAGCTCACGCCGATCGCGATCCGCGAGGGGCAGGCGTTCGCCGACACGATCTTCGGCAACAATCCGCGGACGGTCGACTATAGCTGCGTGCCGAGTGCGGTGTTCAGCCATCCGCCGATCGCCAGCGTGGGCATGACCGAAGGCGAGGCGCGCAACAAGCTCGGCTCGGTCAAGGTTTATGCCTCCGATTTCCGCGCGATGAAGAACGTGCTGGCCAACCGCAACGAGCGGGCGCTCTACAAGATGGTGTGCGACGGGATGACCGGCCGGGTGGTGGGCATCCACATGATCGGGCCGGACGCGCCGGAGATCCTTCAGGCCGCCGCGGTTGCGGTGAAGGCGGGGCTCACCAAGGAAGCGTTCGACGACACCGTCGCGCTGCACCCGAGCATGGCCGAGGAACTGGTGCTGCTGAAATAGCCGGGCGTCCCGCCGCTAGCTAGACCGAATCGTGTCTGAGTATCGCGTCCGCCTCGTCGAGCGGCACCTTGCCCGCGCGGCGCGACAGCCAGCTCGTCGCCGCGAGGTCCCAGGTGACGTTACCGACGGTGCGCATGATGTCGGGCAGTGTCTCGACCGCGACGAGAAGGCCCAGCGGCGCCACCGGGGCACCGATCGTCGCGGCCACCGGCGCGATCGCACTGACATAGCTGACCGTACCGGGCAGGCTTACCGAGCCGAGCGAAGTGAGCGCGGCGACGACGGTTCCGACCGCCAACGTCGCGGGACTGAGCGGCACGCCGAACCAGGTGGCGACATAGATCGCCACCGCGAAGTTCATCGCCGGACCGGTTGCACGGAAGATCGCGACGGCCAGCGGCAAGGTGACGCCCGAGACGGCGACCGGCACCTCGAGGTCGCTCGCCCCCTCGATCATCACCGGCAGCGTCGCCAGTGAGGATTGGGTGCTGATCGCCACCGCCTGGCTGGGCAGCGCGGCACGGACATAACGGGCAAAGCGCACCCGGCCGCCGAACACCGCCACCGGATAGGCGAAGAGCGCGATGACGAAGCCGACACCCGCGACGATGAGGATATAATGGATCAGCGCGCCGAACGCGCCGGTTCCCGCCTTGGCGCCGACCACCAGCGCCAGCGCGAAGACGCCGATCGGCCCGATCCACAATACCCAGTCGATCACGACCAGCATCGCGTCGCGCACCGCCGCGAAGAAGCCGACGAGGAGCTTGCGCTGATCGTCGCCGACGCGGGTGATTGCGAAGGCGAAGACCAGCGAGAAGATGATGAGCGAGAGGAAGGCGTTCTCCGCCGCCGCCTTGATGATGTTGGCGGGGATGATTGCCGCGAAGAATTCTCCCAGCGGCGGCACCGGTCCGATCTTCTCCGCGCCGACCAGCGCCGCACGCAGGCTTGCCGCCGATTCTTGCGGCAGGGGCCAGATTTGCAGGAACAGCGGAGTCAGCACCGCCGCCGCCGCCGCCGACAGAAACAGCACGATCACGTAGAATGCGATCGCGCGGCCAGCCAGGCGGCCGGCCTGCGCCGCCTCGGCGGTGGCGGTCACTCCGGTGATCAGCAGCGCCACGACCAAGGGCACGATCGTCATCTGCAGCCCGTTGAGCCAGGCCTGCCCGATCGGCTGCGCCCATTCGGCGACGGCGAGTCCGGTCTGCGGCGCATAACCGGCGAACAGCGCTCCGACGGTCAGCCCGGCGATCAGGGCAAGGAGAATACGAGTAGGTTGCGACATGCTCGCCCTTTGTAGTTTTCGCCGCTATCTCTGCGGGCACGAAACGCCACAAGGGCGCGAACAGGCAGGGCATGGCAAGAAAATATTTCGGGACCGATGGAATCCGCGGCACGACCAACGTCTCGGCGATGACCGCGGCGATGGCGATGAAGGTCGGCATGGCCGCGGGGGCACATTTCGCGCGCGGCGATCACCGCCACCGCGTGGTGATCGGCAAGGACACGCGGCTTTCGGGCTATATGCTCGAAAACGCGATGGTCGCGGGGTTCACTTCGGTGGGCATGGACGTGGTGCTGGTCGGGCCGATGCCCACCCCGGCGGTGGCGATGCTCACCCAGTCGATGCGCGCCGACATGGGCGTGATGATCTCGGCGAGCCACAATCCCTATGCCGATAACGGAATCAAGCTGTTCGGCCCCGACGGCTACAAGCTCTCCGACGCGGACGAGCTGGCGATCGAGGCGTTGATCGACGGCGAGGTGCCGCTCGCCGCCTCTGCCGATATCGGCCGCGCACGCCGCGTAGAGGACGCCCGCGGACGCTATATCCACGCCGCCAAGTCGACTTTCCCCGGGGATCTCACGCTCGACGGGCTCAAGATCGTGATCGATTGCGCCAATGGCGCGGCGTATCAGGTCGCGCCCTCGGCGCTGTGGGAGCTCGGCGCCCAAGTGATCGCGATCGGCGTCACGCCCAACGGCAAGAACATCAACGACGGCGTCGGATCCACCGCGCCCGAAACGCTCTGCGAGACGGTGGTCGCCTCGGGCGCGCAGATCGGCATCGCGCTCGACGGCGACGCCGATCGGCTGATCGTGGTCGACGAGGCCGGCCGGGTGATCGACGGCGACCAGTTGATGGCGCTGATCGCCAGCGGCTGGGCGCGGCAGGGCCGGCTCGCCGGGGGCGGGCTGGTCACTACGGTGATGTCGAACCTCGGGCTCGAACGCCACCTCGCCGCGCAGGGCCTCGGCATGGTGCGCACTGCGGTCGGCGACCGCTACGTGCTCGAGAAGATGCGCGCCTCGGGCTATAATGTCGGTGGCGAGCAGAGCGGGCACATCATCCTCTCCGATTATGCCACCACCGGCGACGGGCTGGTCGCCGCGCTGCAGGTGCTCACCGAATTGGTCCGCGCCGGCGCGCCGGCGAGCGAAGTGCTCCACCGCTTCGATCCGCTGCCGCAGATCCTCAAGAATGTCCGCTTCAAGGGCGGCAAGCCGCTCGACGACGCGCGGGTGAAGGATGCGATCGCCGGCGCCGAGGCAGAACTGGACGGCAAGGGCCGGCTGGTGATCCGCGCATCGGGCACCGAGCCGGTTATTCGGGTGATGGCCGAGGGCGACGATCGCGGTCAGGTCGAAGCCGTGGTCGACCGGGTATGTGACGCAGTGCGCGAGGCGGCGGCGTAATGCTGGAGATGCGCCCCGATTGCGAACGCTGCGGCACGGATCTCCGCGCCGACGATCCCGGTGCGTTCATTTGCTCGTTCGAATGCACCTTTTGCGCCGCCTGCACCGATGCGCTCGACGATCATTGCCCCAATTGCGGCGGCGAATTGATGGACCGGCCGACGCGAACTGGTAAAGCGCTGGAGCGCCATCCGGCCTCGGCCGAGCGCAAGTTCAAGGGATAGACCAGTGACACCGCGTATCCTGATCATTGCCGGTTCGGACTCGGGCGGCGGCGCGGGGATCCAGGCCGATATCAAGACCGTGACGATGCTCGGCGGCCATGCGATGACGGCGATCACTGCGATCACCGCGCAGAACACGCTCGGCGTTGCCGCGGTGCATCCGGTGCCGACCGATATGGTGCTCGCCCAGATCGATGCGGTGGTGCGCGACATTGGCGTCGACGCGATCAAGATCGGCATGATCGGATCGGCGCGCACCGCGCTGGCGGTGGCGGAAAAGCTCGGCGAGCTGCCGGGCGTGCCGGTGGTGTTCGATCCGGTGATGGTCGCGACCAGCGGCGCGACGCTCGCCGACGACGCGACGATCGCGGCGTTCGAACGGCTGATGGCGCGCGCGACCGTGGTGACCCCCAATCTGCCCGAGCTCGACGCGCTGGGCGGCGACCCCGCCGCTCTGGTCGCCGCGCATGGCTGCGCGGTGCTGGTCAAGGGCGGGCACGCAGGCGACGCGCAAGTGACCGATCGGCTCTATTCGTCCAACCCCGAGGATCCGCCCGAGATCGAGTGGAGCGATCCGCGCATCGAGACCGAGGCGACCCACGGCACCGGCTGCACGCTCTCCTCGGCGATCGCCTGCGGGCTGGCGCAGGAATGGGACCTGCCCGAAGCAGTCGCGCGCGGCCGCCGCTTCGTCCGGATCGCGATGCGCGAGGCGCCGGGGCTGGGGCGCGGACACGGCCCGATGGGGCAACAAGCGGTCCGGCTCGATCTCAACATGAGCTTTTTCGAGCCGATGCTGAACCAGGTGACGGTGCCCGCCGAAGACCTTGCCGCGAGCGAGCGCTTCTATCGGCTGCTCGGCCTGCGCCAGGTGGTCCGCGCCAGCCCGCGTTATGCCCGGTTCGAGACCGAGGGCGGCGCCACCTTCTCGGTCGCCACCGACAAGGCCTACACTGCCCCGGTAGTCTATTTCGAATGCGGCGATCTCGACGTGACCGTCGCCTATCTCGAGCAGCAGGGAGTGAAGTTCGAGGGCGAGCCCAAGGACGAGCCTTGGGGCTGGCGCGAGGCGCGGCTACGCGATCCGGCGGGCAATGCGATTCGGCTCTATCAGGCTGGCGAGATGCGCCGCTTTCCGCCATGGCGCCTCGACGATGCCTGACCTCAAGTTCGAACGTCGCTACAAGCGCCTGCACAAGGGCCTCATCGCCGGCGTCGACGAGGCTGGACGCGGGCCGCTCGCCGGCCCGGTGGTCGCCGCCGCAGTGGTGCTCGATCCCAAATGCATCCCCGAGGGCATCGACGATTCGAAGGTGCTGACCGCGGCGAAGCGCGAGCGGCTGTGCGAAGAATTGCTCAAATGCGCCAAGGTCGGAGTCGGCATGGCGAGCGTCGAGGAGATCGATACGCTCAACATCTTCTGGGCGACGATGCTGGCGATGACCCGCGCGGTCGAGGCGCTCGGTTTCGTCCCCGCCTTCGTTCTGGTCGACGGCAATCGTTGCCCCGACTGGGGCCATCAGAGCCATGCCGTGATCGGCGGCGACGCCTTGTGCCTGTCGATCGCCGCTGCCTCGATCGTCGCCAAGCACAAGCGCGATTGCATGATGCACGAACTCGATGCGCTGCATCCGGGCTATGGCTGGGCCAGCAACAAAGGCTATTCGGCCAAATTCCATCAGGAAGCGCTGCGCACGCTCGGGCCGACGCCGCACCACCGCCGCAGCTTTGGGCCGGTCGCGCAGGCGGAGCTGAATTTCGGGCCGCGGATCGCCGCGGAATAGTCCTGCCGTGCTCCCGGCGAAGGCCGGAGCGGTGGCGGCTGGCACCGAGTTTCTGCCAACGCTCCGGCCTTCGCCGGAGCACAGCAAATGGATGGGAATAATAATGGCGAACAACCCGTGGCAGCATCATCGCTCGGCGAGCGTCGCCGACGATATCGACTTCGAGATCAAGGGGCAGGAGCTCCAGTTCGTCGAGATCGAGCTCGATCCCGGCGAGAGCGCAGTGGCCGAGGCCGGGGCGATGGTGTGGAAGGACGCGTCGGTCGAGATGACCACGGTGTTCGGCGACGGATCGGGCGGGCAGGGCGGCGGCTTCATGGGCAAGCTGCTCGGTGCGGGCAAAAGGCTGGTCACCGGCGAGAGCCTGTTCACCACGGTGTTCACGCACAACGGCAGCGGCAAGGCGCGCGTCGCCTTTTCCGCGCCGATCCCCGGCGCGATCCTGCCGCTCAGGCTCGCCGATTATGGCGGGCAGCTGATCTGCCAGAAGGACGCCTTCCTCGCCGCGGCGCGCGGCGTCTCGATCGGCATCGCCTTCCAGCGCAAGATGATGACCGGGCTGTTCGGCGGCGAGGGCTTCATCATGCAGAAGCTCGACGGCGACGGCTGGGTGTTCGTCCAGATGGGCGGCACTGTGATCGAGCGTCAGCTCGCGCCGGGCGAGCAGCTCCACGTGGATACCGGCTGCGTCGCCGCCTATACCTCGACGATTGATTTCGACGTGGTTGCCGCGGGCGGGGTCAAGAGCATGATCTTTGGCGGCGAAGGCGTGTTCTTCGCGCGGCTCACCGGCCCCGGCCATGTCTGGATCCAGTCGCTGCCCTTCTCGCGCCTTGCCGGGCGAATGATGGCCGCCTCGGGCTCCTATGGCGGGCAGAATCGCGGCGAAGGCTCGGTGCTGGGCGGGCTCGGCGATTTGATCGGCGGGAATCGCTAGCCTTTCCGTTCGTCCTGCCGAACGGGTGGAGAGCGGCTGGCGCGAGCCTCAGCCACGTGTCAGCCGGTCCACCCGTATCATCGCCAGTGCCGCGAGGACCAGCGTCCCCGCCGCGAACGCCATCGTCCAGATCGGCTCGCCGGGGAAGAAGCGCTTCATGATCGATCCCATCGCCGTGGCGACGAGCAATTGCGGCACCACCACGAAGACGTTGAACAGCCCCATATAGATGCCGAGCTTGGCCCGCGGCAGGCTGGAGGCGAGGATCGCATAGGGCATTGCGAGGATCGACGCCCAGGCAATGCCGATGCCGATCTCACTGAGCAGCAGCCAGCGCGCGTCGGGCAGGAAGAAGAAGCTGGCATAGCCCGCTGCGCCGCAGAGCAATCCGACGATATGGGTGCGCGCCTGGCCGATGCGGCGCGCGAGCAGCGGTAGCACGGTCAGCGCGGCCACCGCGGCGACGCCGTTATAGGTGGCGAAGAGCACGTCGACCCAGCTCGCGCCTTCCTGAAAGCGCGGGCTGGTGGCATCGGCGGCGCCGTAGAAATGGTGCGCGACGATCGGCGTGGTGTTGATCCACATGATGAACAGCGCCGACCAGCTGAAGAATTGCGCCAGTGCGAGCCGCTTCATCAAAACCGGCATGCCGGAGAAATCGCCGACGATGCTGCTGAGCATGTTGGCGGGCGATCCGCCCCGCGCCAGCGCGATCGCCGCGGCGCTGGCGAGCCCGTAGCCGAGCAGCAGCGCGCCGAGCAGATAGACCTCCTTTTCGAGCCGGAGCTGCCCCACCGCCCAGATCACCAGCGTTCCGGCCGCGAGCCAGATCAGACTGCTGGCGTAGCTCCGCGTGGCGAGGAGAGGGACCTCGTCGTTCGCCTCGGCGGTACCGGCGAATGCCGCCATGGCGTGGGGATCATATTCGCGCGTCGTCACTACGGTCCACAGCACCGACGCGAACAGCGCCGCCCCGCCGAACCAGAAGGCAAAGCGCACCGTATCCGGGATGCCTCCGTGAGCCGCGACATTGGACACGCCGAACTGCTCGAGTGCCCAGGGAAAGATCGATCCGACCACCGCGCCTGCGCCGATGAAGGCGGTCTGCACCGCGTAGCCAGCGGCGTGCTGGTCCTTGCGCAGCATGTCGCCGACGAACGCGCGGAACGGCTCCATCGAGACGTTGAGCGAAGCGTCGAGCACCCACAGCATCACTGCGGCGAACAGGAGGGCCGGCGCCAGCGGCATCGCGAACAGCGACAGCGCCGCGAGCAATGCGCCGGCGAAGAAATAAGGCCGCCGCCGCCCGAGCCGTCCCAGCCAGGTGCGATCGCTCAGATGCCCGATCACCGGCTGGACGAGCAATCCGGTGAGCGGCGCCGCCACCCATAGCCATGGCAGATCATCGATCCGCGCGCCGAAGGTCTGGAAGATCCGGCTCATATTGGCGTTCTGCAGCGCGAAGCCGATCTGGATGCCGAAGAATCCGAAGCTGATGTTCCACAGGCCGGCAAGCGACTGGCGTGGCTTTTCGGTCATTTGGGCTCCAGATGCTGATGACGTTGGCAAATCCCGGCTAGGCCACCGAGCCGCAGGACTTACGCACGATCAACTTCGTCGGCAGCAGCGCCGATCCCACCGGTTGCTCGCGGATGCGACCGATCAGCGTCTCGACCAATTTGCGCCCGGCGAGCCGCGGGTCCTGCATCACCGTGGTGAGCGGCGGGCTGGCCGAGCTTGCCGCGGGGATATCGTCGAAGCCGACCACCGCCACGTCTTCGGGCACGCGCAGTCTGGCGCTCGCCAGCGCGCGCATCGCGCCGATCGCGATCAGGTCGCTCGCCGCGAGGATCGCGTCGAACTTCTCGCCGCTGACGAGCAAGGCATTGGCGGCGGCGGCGCCCGATTCCTCGGTGGTGATCGCATCGAATTGCAGCTTCGGCCGCGGGAGCACACCGCCTTGTTTGAGCGCCGCGACATGGCCGCGATAGCGATCGTGGAACTCGGGATAATGGCTCGACGCGCTGCCGAGAAAGGCGATGTTGCGCCGCCCGAGCGCCAGCAGATGCTGAGTCGCGTCCCGGCCGCCGCCGCGATTGTCGCAGCCCACCGTCAGCCCCGAAGCTTCGGACTGGACCGAGCCCCAGCGCACGAAATGCGTCCCCGCATCCTCGAGCGCGCGCAGCCGGGTGCGATAGAGTTCGTAATCGCCATAGCCGAGCAGGATGATCCCGTCGGCCTTGCGCGAATCCTCATAATCATTGTGCCAGTCGCTGGAGAGCTGCTGGAAGCTGATCAGCAGGTCATGATCGTGCTCGGCGCAGGCGCGGATGATCGAACCGAGCATCGAATGGAAGAAGGGATTGATCAGCGAATCGTCGGCAGTGGGATCCTCGAAGAACAGCAAGGCCAAAGTCTGCGAATGGCGGGTGCGCAGGTTCGATGCGGCCTTGTCGACCCGGTAGTTGAGCTGCCTGGCGATCGATTCGATGCGCAGCCGCGTCGCCGGATTGACGCCCAGCTCGCCGCGCAGCGCGCGCGAGACGGTGGGCTGCGAGACCCCGGCCAATTGGGCGATATCGAACGAAGTCGGTTTGCGCTGCATGCCCCGGCTGTCCTTCCCTGCGCGCGGCTGTGTTCGCCGCTTCGCATACTATGCAGACAGCGCAGATCGCCTGCCGCGTCAACGCCGCGGGGGGCGCAAATCGGCCATGTCGGGCGGGGATCGCCATTGAATACGTATGTGGCCGGCTGGTCGAACGCCCCGGTTTCGGAAGAAGTGGGCGGCGACGGCGTGCAACAGCTTTGCAGGCCACAGGTTGCGCATTCGAATTGACCCGGTCGTCAGAGCCGGAGCGCGGCGCCGATTAGGGGAGACGGACTTTGACCAGCATTGATCGTGGCCACAGGGCCATTCGTATGACTCCCGGGGTGAGTGGCATGGCCCTCGCCGCCGCCCTCGCGCTCTTCGCCGCGCCCGCGTTCGCACAGGAAACGCCGGCCGCCGATCCGGCGCAGGCCGGCGACGCCGCGCAGGAGGACATCGTCGTCACCGGCTTCCGTGCCTCGCTCGCCACCTCGGTCGCAACCAAGCGCCAGTCGAACCAGATCGTCGAATCGGTCTCCGCCGAGGACATCGGCAAGCTGCCCGACAATTCGATCGCCGAGGCGATCGCGCGCCTGCCCGGCCTGACCGCACAGCGGCTCGACGGCCGCGCGCAGGTGATCTCGGTTCGCGGCCTCTCGCCCGATTTCGCCGCGACTCTGCTCAACGGCCGTGAACAGGTCACCACCGGCGACAATCGCGGAGTCGAGTTCGATCAATATCCTTCCGAGCTGATGGGCGCGGTCGATGTCTACAAGACGCCCTATGCCGGGCTGATCGGGCAGGGACTGTCGGGCACGATCAATTTGCGCACGATCCGTCCGCTCGATCACGGCAAGCGCGTGCTCGCCGCCAATGTCCGCGGCGAGATCGTCTCGCCCGGCAAGCTCAATGCCGGCACTACCGACAAGGGCTGGCGCGTCAGCGCGACGTATGTCGATCAGTTTGCCAACGACACGCTCGGCGTGATGATCGGCGTGGCGCACCTGACTTCGCCGACCCAGTTCGAGCGGTTCAATGCGTGGGGCTATCCGACCTTCGAGACCAACAACGACACTTACGGCATCCGCAACACCCAGGGGACGCCGGACGCCGCCGACGACACCTTCACCCCGCGCCCCGAATATGCCGCGGCGAACGGCGCGCTGATCATCGGCGGCTCGAAGCCCTATGTGCAGTCCGACGAGCTCGAGCGCACCGGCGCGATGGCGACGCTGCAATGGCGCCCCGATCCGGCGCTGAGCATCACTCTCGACGGCTATTATTCGCGCTTCCGCGACGAGCAGACGCTGCGTGGCATCGAATTTCCGCTGTATTGGGGCAATGCCATCCTCAATCCCGGCTATACGGTCACCGACGGGATCATCACCGACGGCACGTGGCGCAACGTCAAGGGCGTGGTGCGCAACGACGCCAATCTGCGCGAGGCGGATCTCTATTCGGGCGGGCTCAACGTCACGTACGAGGCCGACGGCTGGAAGCTGCTCGGCGATCTCAGCTATTCGCGGGTCGATCGCGAGGACAAGGTGCTCGAAACCTATGCGGGCACGTCGCGCGGCGCCGGCAACGGCCCCTATGACGTGCTCGGCTTCGGCGCCAATGACGACGGCACCTACACTTTCGATCCGACGCTCGATTATGCCAATGCCGGCGTGATCCAGCTGACCAGTCCGCAGGGCTGGGGCGCCGACAACACGCCGGGCGGGCAGGACGGCTTTCTCAACAATCCCAGGACCACCGACGAGCTGATCGCCTTTCGTGGCGCGGTCCAGCGCGAGCTCGGCCCGGACGCTGGCAAGATCGAGTTCGGCGCCAACTACACCCGGCGCGACAAGACGCTCGATCTCTCACGCTTCTATCTCGGGCTCAAGGCCAACGCCGCGGCACCGGCGCACGATGCGAGCGTGCCGGTCCCCTCGGATCAATTGCTCGATCCGACTGCGCTCGACTTCCTCGGCATCCCGGGGATGATCAGCTACGATCCGTTGAAGCTCGCTTATAGCGGCATCTATAATTTCAACGCCGCGACCGACGCCAATCTCTATGCCTTTGGCTGGTCGGTCAGCGAGAAGGTGCTGACCGGCTATGGGCGCTACGACATCGAGGCCGAGATGGCCGACGGCGCATCGCTGGCCGGCGATATCGGCGTGCAGGTGGTGCGGGTCGATCAGTCGTCCAACGGGCTCGCCGCGAGCGGATCTCCGGTCGCCGTGATCACCGACGTATCGGACCAGGTCACCTATACCCATTTGCTGCCGAGCATGAATCTCGTCGCGCGGCTCAATGGTGGTTGGTCGCTGCGTCTCGGCGTGGCGCGCCAGCTCGCCCGGCCGCGGATGGATCAGATGCGCGCATCGATCAATTTCACTTACGATGCCGCCCGCGCCGGCAATACCAGCATCAACTTCTCGCCATGGGGCGGATCGGGCGGCAATCCGCGGCTGCGCCCATGGGTCGCCGATTCGGTCGACGTGTCGGTCGAGAAATATTTCGGGCCGGACAGCTATGTCTCGCTGGCGGGCTATTACAAATATCTCGAGACCTATATCTACCAGCAGCAATTGCTGTACGATTTCAGCGGGTTCCCGGTCACCGGCGGACCCGAGCCCTTGCTCCGGCAGGGCGTGGTCAGCATCTTCCAGAACGGGCAGGGCGGGCATCTCTACGGCGCCGAGGCCGCGTTCGCTCTGTCCTTCGCGACGCTCACTTCCGCGCTCGACGGCTTCGGGATGCTGGGCAGCCTCTCCTATACCGAGAGCGGCATCACTCCCGATCCCGGCAACCCCGCCCAGCCGTTGCCGGGTCTGTCGAAATGGGTGGCGAGCGGCACGGTCTATTTCGAGAAATCGGGCTTTTCGGCGCGCGCCAGCGTGCGGCATCGCTCGGGCTTCCTCGCCGAATTGAGCGGAGTCGGCACCGATCGGATCCAGCGCCTCGCCCAGGCCGAGACGATCGTCGATGCGCAGATCGGCTATGAATTCCAGTCGGGCGCGCTGCAGGGCCTGGGTCTCCAGCTCCAGGCGCAGAACCTAACCGACGAGCCGTTCAGCACCTATGACCCCGCCGACGAGCGGCTGACGATCGACTATCAGCGCTATGGCGTGCGCTATCTGCTCGGCGCGAGCTACCGCTTCTGAGGCCCAATCGCCGCCCCGCCACCGCGGCGGGCGGCCAGTCGAGAGTTGACCGATGCGTAAGCTGCGCCTTTCCACGCCCCTGCTGCTCGCCATATCGGTGCTGTCGGCGCCCGCCGTGGCGCAGAGCTATCGCGATCGGCTGCCCGAGGACGAGATCCTCTATTTCCTGCTGCCCGACCGGTTCGAGAACGGCGACCCCGGCAACGATCGCGGCGGGTTGAAGGGCGATCGGCTGGTCACCGGGTTCGACCCGACCCATAAGGGCTTCTTCCATGGCGGCGACCTTGCGGGGCTGACCCGGCGGCTCGATTATATCGACGCGCTCGGCGCGACTGCGATCTGGGTCGGTCCGATCTTCAGGAACAAGCCGGTGCAGGGGCCGGCGGGGCAGGAATCGGCGGGGTATCATGGCTATTGGGTGACCGATTTCACCCAGGTCGATCCGCATTTCGGCACCAATGCCGAGTTCAAGGCGCTGGTCGATGCGGCGCATGCCCGCGGCATCAAGGTCTATATGGACATCATCGCCAACCACACGGCGGACGTGATCCAGTATCGCGAGTGCGGGGGCTGCGACTATCGCAGCCGCGCCGATTATCCCTATGGCCGCAAGGGGGGCGTCGCGGGCGAGGCGATCAATCCCGGCTTCGCGGGCGATCAGCTCCAGAACCCTGAGAATTTCGCGCGGCTGACGCGCCCGGACTTTGCTTATACGCCGTTCGTCCCCCGGCCGGGAAGGACGTGAAAGTCCCCGCGTGGCTCAACGATCCGATCTATTACCATAATCGCGGCAACTCGACCTTTGCCGGCGAGAGTTCGCTGCTCGGCGACTTCGCCGGGCTCGACGATCTGATGACCGAGAATCCTCGGGTGATCGCGGGGATGATCGAGATATTCGGAAGCTGGATCGATCGCTTCGGGATCGACGGCTTCCGCATCGATACCGCGCGCCACGTGAACCCCGAATTCTGGGCCGCCTTCGTCCCCGCGATGCAGGCGCGCGCCAAGGCGAAGGGCACCGCCCATTTCCACATCTTCGGCGAGGTCGCCGATCCCGACCCCTCGGCGCTCGCGCGGCACACCCGCGTCGATCGGCTGCCCGCGGTGCTCGACTTTGCCTTCGCGCGCGCGGCCAACGCAGTGAGCGCGGGTGAGGTGGGGACCGATCGGCTCGCGACGGTGTTCGCCGCCGATCCGCTCTACGAAGGCGGCGAGGTGACCGCGCGGCGGCTCCCGACTTTCCTCGGCAACCACGATCAGGGCCGCGCCGCCTATTTCATCCGCAAGGCCAATCCGCAGGCCAGTGCACAGGAACTGCTCGCGCGCGATCGGCTCGGCCATGCGATGCTGCTGCTCCTGCGCGGGGTGCCGACGATCTATTCGGGTGATGAGCAGGGTTTCATCGGCGACGGCGACGACCAGAATGCCCGCGAGGACATGTTCGCCAGTCAGGTCGCGATCTATAACGACAACCGGCAGCTTGGCACCGACAGGACCAACGCCATCGCGAGCTTCGACACCGGGCACCCGCTGTTTCGCGAGATCGCCACGCTTTCGAAGCTGCGCCGCGCCCATCCGGCGCTGACTCGCGGCCGGCAGATCACCCGCTTCGCCGGCGACAAGCCCGGGCTGTTCGCGGTGTCGCGCTTCGATCCCGCCACCGGTGCCGAGATCCTGATCGCGTTCAATTCGAGCCCGCAGCCCTGGACCGGCAATGTGCAGGTCGAGGTTGGCTCGACGGCATTCACCGCGCTTGCCGGTGCCTGCCTCGCCAAGGCCGCGGCGCCCGGCAGCCTCACCCTCTCTTTGCCCGCTTTCGGCTATGCCGTCTGCGCCGCCGGAAAGCCGCAATGAACGAGAAGCTCGCCCGCCAGCTCGATATAGATGCGCGTGAATGGTGGCGCGGATCGGTGATCTACCAGATCTATCCGCGTAGCTTCGCCGATTCGAACGGCGACGGAGTGGGTGATCTCGCCGGAGTCACTGCGCATCTCGATCATGTCGCATCGCTCGGCGTCGACGCGGTGTGGCTGTCCCCGTTCTTCACCTCGCCGATGGCCGATTTCGGCTACGACATCGCCGATTTCTGCGACGTCGACCCGATCTTCGGCACGCTTGCCGATTTCGACGCGCTGATCGCCCGCGCGCACCAGCTTGGACTGCGCGTAATCATCGATCAGGTCTATTCGCACAGCTCGGATCAGCATGCCTGGTTCAGGCAGAGCCGCGAGAGCCGAAGCAATCCCAAGGCCGACTGGTATGTCTGGGCCGACGCAAAGCCCGACGGCAGCCCGCCCAACAACTGGCAATCGGTATTCGGCGGCCCCGCATGGACATGGGACGCGCGCCGCGGCCAATATTATCTGCATAATTTCCTGCGCGAGCAGCCCGACCTCAATTTCCACAACGCGCAAGTCCAGGACGCGGCGCTGGCAATCGCCCGCTTCTGGTTCGAGCGCGGCGTCGACGGCTTCCGGCTCGACGCAATCAACTTCACGATGCACGATCCCGCGCTGCGCGATAACCCGCCAGCGCCCGACACCGGCACGCCGCGCACTCGCTCGTTCGATTTCCAGCAGCATATCTACAATCAAAGCCACGAGGATATTCCTCGCTTCCTCGAGAAATTGCGCCAGCTGGCGGACGGCTTTGGCGGTCGCTTCACCGTGGCCGAAGTCGGCGGCCCCGCGCCCGAGCCCGAAATGCATCTGTTCACCGAAGGCGATACGCGGCTCAACAGCGCCTATGGCTTCAACTTCCTCTACGCCGATCGGCTGACCCCGGCGCTGGTCCAGGGCGCGGTCGAAGGATGGCCGGACGCTCCGGGAATCGGCTGGCCGAGTTGGGCCTTCGAGAATCACGACGCGCCCCGCGCAATCTCGCGCTGGATCGGCCCTGCACATCGCGACGCTTTCGCCCGGCTCAAGATGCTGCTGCTGCTGTCGCTGCGTGGCAACGCGTTCCTTTATTATGGCGAGGAACTCGGTCTCACCCAGGTCGAGATCGGCTTCGAACATCTCCGCGATCCGGAGGCGATCGCGAATTGGCCGCTGACCCTCAGCCGCGATGGCGCGCGCACCCCGATGCCGTGGTCCGCCGATGCGCCGCAGCTCGGCTTTACCCGGGGCCAGCCATGGCTGCCGATCGGTCCCGATCATGCCGCGCTGGCGGTCGACCGGCAGGAAGCCGATCCGCACTCGCTGCTCAACCTCACCCGGCGGCTGATCGCGCTGCGCCATTCGAGCCCCGCGCTGATGACCGGATCGATCGCGATCCGCGAGGCCGGCGAGGCGCTGCTGATCTTCGAGCGCAAGGCGCCCGGCCAGACTCTGCTGTGCGCCTTCAATCTCGGCGAACGGGCGGTCGCACTGCCGGAGCATGTGCGGGGCCGGCATATTCTTCAGACAGTCAACGGCGCCACATCTTCCCGGCTGCCCCCCTTCGCCGGGCTGATCGCCGAATAGCCAATTTGCCTCAGCGGCGGCGGTGACATAGAATAGCTGCAGGGATTCGCATCTCTCCGGAAACTGCCGGCAACATATGGTCGCAGAGCCTGTTTGCCCCCAGTTCCAGGAGTTAGCGATGCCCGAATTTACCGGACCGGCGACCCCATTCAGTCAGGACGCCATCGAAGAGGCGGCCGACGATATCGGCTGCGACGTCGCCGCCGTCAAAGCCGTGATCGACGTGGAGAGCCGCGGCGGCTTTCTGGCCGATACCCGCCCCAAGATCCTCTTCGAGCGCCACGTGTTCAGCAAGCGCACCGGCGGCAGGTTCGATCCGTCGAACCCCGACATCTCGTCGCGTACGCCCGGCGGCTACAAGGGCGGCGCCGCCGAATATGACCGCCTTGGCGAGGCGATCGCGCTGGATCGCAAGGCGGCGCTCGAATCGGCGAGCTGGGGCGCGTTCCAGATCATGGGCTATCATCACGATTCGCTCGGCATGCCCGATGTCGAGGATTTCTGCCGCGCCATGTGCAATTCCGAGGACGACCATCTCGCCGCCTTCGTCCGTTTCGTGAAGCTCAACAATCTCGACGACGAACTCTGTCGGCGCGATTGGGCGGGGTTCGCCCGCGGCTATAACGGCCCCGCCTTTCTCAAGAACCGTTACGATACCAAGCTCGCCGCCGCCTATACGGTGCACGCGATTTCGCCGCCGCGCACCGACACTATCCAGCGCACGCTCAAGATGGGCGACGATGGTCCCGACGTCGCATTGCTCCAGAAGAAGCTCAGCCTCGTCGCCGACGGTGATTTCGGCCCGGCGACCAAGGCGGCGGTGATCGCCTTCCAGAAGAAGCGCGGCCTGGGGTCTGACGGGATCGTCGGCACGAAGACCCGGCAGGCGCTCGGGCTCTGAGATTGCCCGCCGCGCGGGTGCGGCTTATGGTGCCGCATCCGCGTGACTGGCGACCGGGATGGAGCACCATCGGGAAGCGCGGATGGAATCGCCGCATCGCCTGGGCACCCTCTCTTGTCGCCGGAGGAATCCATGCCCGAAACCGCACCGCTCCATATCGCCTTCCTGCTCTATCCCGACGTGACCCAGCTCGATCTGACCGGCCCGGCGCAAGTGCTCTCGCGCCTCGGCAATGTTCGGCTCGATCTGGTCGCAAAGACGCGTGAACCGGTGCAGACCGACGCCCAGTTCACGTTACTTCCCACTGCCAGCTTCGCCGAGGTCCGGCGCACCGACATCCTCTGCGTCCCCGGCGGCTTCGGCACCGTGGCGGTGATGGAGGATGCGGAGACGCTCGCCTGGGTGCGGCAGGTCGCCGATACGGCGCAATGGGTAACCAGCGTCTGCACCGGCTCGCTGATCCTCGCCGCGGCGGGGCTTCTCACCGGTTATCGCGCCGCCTGCCATTGGGCGTCGCGCGAGCAGCTGACCTGGTTCGGCGCCGAACCCGTTGCCGAACGCGTCGTCTTCGATCGCAACCGCGTCAGCGGCGGCGGCGTCACCGCGGGGATCGATTTCGCGCTGGCACTGACGGCGGCGATCCGCGGGGAGGCGCATGCGAAATTCGTCCAGCTCAGCCTCGAATATGATCCGGCGCCGCCGTTCGACAGCGGCTCACCCGAACGCGCCGACGCCGCCACGATCGCGCGCTATCGGGCGATGGTCGACAAGTTCGCGCCGGGCCGCGCCGACAAGGTACGGGCCATCGCGGAGCGACTGGCGCACGCGGCGCCGCCCCGCTAGGTCGCGCTTCATGCCCGATATCCTGACGATGAACGACGGCCGCACGATCCCCGCGATCGGCTTCGGCACCTATCTCGTACCAAACGACGATGCGGCCCGGATTACCCGCGAGGCGGTCGATGTCGGCTACACTCTTGCCGACACCGCCGCTTTTTACGGCAACGAGCGCGGAGTCGCCGAAGGGTTGGGCGGGCGCGACCAGATCTTTCTCACTACCAAGCTATGGCGCGACGACATGGGCTATGATGCCGCGCTGCGGGCGTTCGAACGGAGCCTCGAAAATTTGGGGCGGGAGAGCATCGATCTCTATCTGATCCATTGGCCGATGCCGGGGCTCGGCAAATATGTCGACACCTGGAAGGCGCTGGTCCGCCTGCGCGAGGAGGGACGGGCAAAGTCGATCGGGGTCTCGAACTTCTCGCCCGATCATTTGCAGGCGATCATCGACGCGACCGGCACGGTCCCCGCGCTCAACCAGATCGAACTCCATCCCGGCTTCCAGCAGCGCGCGCTGCGCGAATTCCACGCCGCGCACGGCATCCTTGCCCAGAGCTGGGCACCGCTGAGCCAAGGGACCCTGCTCGCCGATCCCGCGATCCTCCGCATTGCCGAGGCGCGCGGCTGCACGCCCGCACAGGCGATTCTTGCCTGGCACCGGCACCACGGACTGGCGGTGATCCCCAAGGCATCCTCGCGCGATCGGCTTGCCGCCAACCTTGCCGCCGACACGGTGCGGCTCGAGGCGGAAGACATCGCGGCGATCGACGCGCTCGACGATCCCGCGGGCCGGCTGGGGCCGGATCCCGACCAGTTCTAGCCCAGCGCCTTCGCCGCGCCCTTCAGATCCTCGACGAACGCCGCGAATTCTTCCTCGGCGCGGCTCTTGTCGGGCATGCGCAGCAGGAAGCTCGGGTGGATCGTCACCCAGCCAAGTCCGCCCTCGGTCAGTTCGATCGCCTTCCCGCGCGTGCCGCTGATCGTCACGACCTTGCCCAGCATCTGCCGCGCCGCGGTCGCGCCGAGCGCCACGGTCATCTCGGGTTTCACCAGCAGCCGCTCCTGTTCGTACCACCAGCGGCACGCGCTGATCTCGCCCGCATCGGGTTTGGCGTGAATGCGCCGTTTGCCGCGTGGCTCGAACTTGAAGTGCTTGACGGCATTGGTGACGTAGACGCCAGCGCGGTCGATCCCCGCCGCACCGATCGCCCGGTCGAATATCTGCCCCGCCGGCCCGACGAACGGCCGCCCGGCAATATCCTCCTGATCGCCCGGCTGCTCGCCGACGAACATCATCCGCGCGTCGACCGGACCTTCGCCGAACACGGTCTGGGTCGCATGCTTGTAGAGGTGGCAGCGGGTGCAGCCTGCCGCCTCTTCGCGCAG
Source organism: Sphingomonas psychrotolerans (assembly GCF_002796605.1). NCBI lineage: Bacteria > Pseudomonadati > Pseudomonadota > Alphaproteobacteria > Sphingomonadales > Sphingomonadaceae > Sphingomonas > Sphingomonas psychrotolerans. The sequence goes on along the minus strand of NZ_CP024923.1, from coordinate 2,907,403 downwards.
CTTTTGCCATGCCGCCGCGATATTGCCGCCGATCGCCGACCGTGCCTTTGCCACCATGCCTGTCTCCCGCTGGCGCGCCGTCGCGACCAGTTCCTTGACCAACGCGGTCTCGGGCATGTTTTTCCAATATTTGCGCGGCATCTCCTTGAGCATCATGCCCGTTTTCAATCGCGCGGGATTGAAGATCGACGCGTAATAGGTCTTCCAGACATCCTCGACCGGGTCGTCGCCCGGGGCATCGGCTTTGGTGGCGCCCGGCCCTTCGGCGAGCGTCTCACCGTCCCAGTGGAGCGCGCGCGCGGGAGTCAGGATCGACCAGCGCATATTGGCGAAGCGATCGACGAAGAATCGGGCATTGGCGCGGACGATATGATGCTCGGGCTCGAACCACGCGACGTAGCGCTCGCCTTGATCGTCGTGAACCTCGCGGAAGCGCAGGAAGGCGCGCATCTTGTGCACGTCGCGGCGTACCGCCTTGGCCATTTCCTCGAGCCGCTGGACCAGTGGATCGGCCGCGTCGTCGATCCGGCGCGGCGTGGCAATCAGCCCGGCGAGCAAGGTGTAGAGCAAGGCGAAGCGCTGCGGATCCGAATGCAGCACAACGGTCTGGGCGAGATCGAGGAATGTGCGCGGGACGCGAAAGGCGGTGGGAGCGGCGGGGACGAGCACGGCTTCGTCGCCGAACAGATCGGTGGCGGCATTGCCGACCTGCCAGACGATTTCGGACGGCGGCACCCGCCCCTGGGCGAGCGCCCGCGCCGAATCACGCCAGCCTTCGAAATCATCTTCGTCCGCCAAATGTACGACGCGCAATCCGGTTTCTCCCTTCCGCGTGTTCCTGCGGAAGCAGGAACCCAGGGTCCAGAGCGGATCGCTTGCGGTCCTGGGCTCCTGCTTTCGCAGGAGCACAAACCCTCAACGCCTGGGCATGGACTCGATCCACTCCCGCAGCAGCTTGACCCCCTCGGCGTGCACCGTCGCCCGCCCCAGCTCGGGCATGGCGATGCCTGGGTCCACGCTCTCCATCCGGTAGATCAGGATCGAGGCGTCGGGATCGCCCGGCTGAATCGCAAATTCGCGCCCGCCGCTGCCGCGCCCTGCTGCCACCGGGCGCTTGCGGATGCCGAGCGCAGTCGGATCGTTCCGCCGCCAGTCGAGGAAGAGTCCCGAGTTCGAAGCGGCGCCGGCGGGGTTGTGGCAATGCGCGCAGTTGATCTCGAGATAGGCCCGCGCCCGGTCCTCGAGCTTCGCCGGGGGATCGTCCCACCGCGCGATATGCGGCGCATCCGCCGGGAGCCGGTCGAGCATCCCGGCGGCGAGCAGTTTTTCGAGCTGGCCCTTGTGGTTGAGATAGCGCGCCTTCACTCCGATCGGCGCGATCGCGCCTGAAAGCGCGTGGCAATCCTTGCACTGGTTCTGGTTCGGCACTGCATAGCTGATCGAGCGCGGCTTGCCGGCGGGATCGGTGAATTCCACCGGGATGCGCGTGCCGGCGCGCTTGAGCAATGCGTCGGTCCCCTCTGTGTTCCAGACATAGGGCAGGGCAACCCAGCCGCGCGCGCGCCGCAGCAGCAGCCGCGTTTCGAGGGGTTTGAACTTGCCCGCTTGGCGGTAGCCGAAGGTCTTGATGATCGCGCTGCCGACAGGAAGGTCGAACGCCGCATCCTCCGCATAGCGCGCCTTCAATCCTGCAGGCACGTAGAGGTAGCGGTGCTTGGCTGCGTAATCGGAGAAGAGTGGCGTCTCGAGATCATAGGCGATCACCCGCGCCGCTGGCACCTCCCCGGCGAGGTCGGTGAAGAAGCCGTAGTCGGAGAGCTTCGTCGGCAGTCCCTCGCCGGTGATCGCCGCATCGTCGACTGCCGCCGGCCGCCCGGCGAACGCCGCGCAGAACAGCAGCATCGCCGCGGCGAGCGCCTTCACTTCGCCGCCGCCTCCATCGCTGCGGGCAGCACCACTGCCGTCGGCATCGGCGCTTGCGCGCCCTTGAGCTCCACCGGCGCGGGCTGTGCGGTATCGAGCGGCGCGCCTTGCTTCAGCCCCATGCTCAGCACCGGCACGCCGTCGCTGACGCGCAAGGAGTTGGCATCGCCGCTGCCGTCCCACAGCACCGGCGGGATCATGCCGCCGAGCGCTGCGGCGAGCTGGGCGCCACCCGGGAAGCCCGGCGCATAGCCGGCGCGGCCATGCCGGTTGCCGCTGACCATGATCCGCGTCGGCACCGGCTTGAATTTGGCGTCGTCATAACTCTGCCGGTATGCCGTGATCATCACGTTGGCAGTGGCGTTGCCCGACAAGTCGTTGCGGAAGACATGGACATTGTCGTTGGCCATGATCAGCACCCCGGTGCCGGCGGGCACGGTCGCGACGATATTGCCCTTCGGCGCGAAATTGGCCTGATTGTTGTCGATCACCTTGTTCTCGAACACGCGCACCTCGCCGCCGCCCATCTTGGGCAGGCTCGGCATGTCGAACACCAGAATCCCGCCGGTATTGCCGGTCGCGAGATTGTGGAAGACGTCGGCATGGCGGCTGTTCTCGATCTCGATCCCGGCGACGTTGCCCGACACCTTCGAGTTGCGCACGACGATCTGCTCGGACTGGCCGACATAGATGCCGGCATCCGATGCGCCCTTCACTTCGACGCCGTCGATCAGGATCGTCGTGCTCGACACCGGATAGACGCCATATGCGCCGTTGGTCTCCTTTGGCCCGCCGGTCCATTCGACGCGGATGTGCTTGTAGACGATCCGGTCGGCGCCCTTGGACTTTATCCCGTCGCCTTTGCTGTCCTCGACCGCGAAGTCGCGCAGCACCACGTCGTCGGACGTGACCAACAGTCCCTCGCCGGCGCCGAGCTGGCCCTTGAAGCTGAGGACGGTCTTGTCGGGTCCCGCGCCGCGCACCGTGACGCGGTCCACGTCGAGCGACAGGCCGTCGGTGAGATCGAAGCGGCCCGCGCCGATCCGGACGATGCTGCCGGGCTTCGCCTCGATCAATGCGGTCTGGAGCCGCTCCTGCGCGTCGGGTCCCGGCTCCACCGTCACCGTCTGCGCCGCCGCCGGGCTGGCGGCGAACAGGGCGGCAAGCGTCCAATATCGCGGCATCATGCTCTCCCTCCTGTCTTTTCGGGCATGATACGTAAGGCGCGGCGAATTGACAGCCTTGTTAATTAGCCGGTTCGGCCTTGTGGCAGACGAACTCGATCAGCCGCCCATCGGGGTCGCGGAGATAGCCGGCATAATAATCGGGGTGGATGTGCGGCGCGAGCCCGGGCGCGCGATCGAGGGTGAGCCGGGCCGCGCGCGCGGCGTCGTAGATGCGGTCGACGGTCGCGCGATCGGGCACGGTGAAGGCGAAATGAAGCTTCGACGGCTCGCCCTCGACGAGGAAGAGGTCGAGCGCATCCTCGTTGCCGAAGCCCTTCGCGAGGCTGTCGACCTTCTGGACATAGCCGAGCGGGCCGAGCGCCCTGGCGTAGAAGCGTAGGCTCTCGGCCATGCGCGCAGTGTAGATCTCGATATGGTCGATCATGCGGGTCTCCTCGTTCCAGACGAAGAGATAGGGCGCTTTCCCGCGTAGTTTCGGCAAAAGGACGCGGCGAAATGCAGTATTTCGGCGAAGATCGGCGCTAGGGTGCCTCTATGCCTCGCCCCAACCTCGATACCTTCGATCGCAAGCTGCTCACGCTGGTCCAGCGCGACGCGAGCCGCGGTGCCGACGCCCTCGCCGCGGAAGTCGGCCTCTCGCCGTCGGCAGTGCTGCGCCGCCTCAAGCGCCTGCGCGAGGACGGCGTGATCGTCGCCACCGCCGCAATCCTCGATCCGCTCAAGGTGGGGAAACCCAATTTCTTCCTCGCCGCGCTCGAGATCGAGCGCGAACGGCCCGAGCACATCGCGCGGCTGCGCCAATGGCTCGCGGCCGAGGAATGGGTCCAGCAGATCTATTACGTCACCGGCACCGCCGACTTCGTGCTGGTCGTCGTCGCGCCCGATGTCGGTGCCTATGACGCGCTGATGAGCCGGCTGATGGCCGACAATCCCAATGTCCGCCGCTTCACCACCAATGTTGCGTTGGGCGTCGGCAAGCGCAGCCTGTTCGTGCCGGTGGAGCCGGCCGACTGACGCCTATTCGCGCTCGTCGCCAGGCCCATTTTCCTCGGCGCGCTCCAGTTCCTTCGGCTTGCGCTCCTCGAACACGCGCGCGAGCTTCTCCTCGACTTCGGCGGAGAGGCGCTTCGTGGCTGCGGGGAACATGTCTTCCTCTTCTTCGTCGATATGATGCTCGTAGCGGTGGCGCATCTCGCCGAACTTCTCGTCCCAGTCCGACGAGCCGAATTCGAGTTCCATCAGCTCGCCAAGGAAATCATCGACTTCCTTGTGTTCGGAGACCGAATGGCGCGCATCTTCGCGCAGTTCGGGATCGGCCAGCATCGTCGCGTAGAGCGATTCCTCCTCGGCCGCGGCATGCGCCTGCAGCTCGAGCCGCAGGGTTTCGAAGGCATCGCGGCGCGAATCGTCGGTACCGGAATCGTCGCCGACGCGCTTGAGCAGCGCGCGCTGGCGGTCGTGATCGGCTTTGAGGTCCTCGAAAATGCGGGCATCGGTCATGAAAGTCTCCTTCGCGGCTCCAACCGGCGAAACGAGGCCTTGTTTCAGCCGCGACTCATTCTCAGGCGGCGAACAGCTCGAATTGCTCGCGCTTCGGCGCGACCAGGGCGCGCAGATCGGCGCGGTCGGCGAGCGCCACCGGGCGCCAGTCCTCGGCGACGAGGAACGGGCGAACCTTGGTGATCGAGGCAGTTAGCCGCGCCACATCGGCGAGCCGCAGCCGCCGCCAGCGCCGCGTCGCGAGGATCGCATCGACTGCCTTCACGCCCAGCCCCGGCACCCGCAACAGCGCCTCGCGCGGGGCGCGGTTGACGTCGACCGGAAAGCGCTCGCGAAACCGCAGCGCCCAAGCGAGTTTGGGATCCATGTCGAGCGGCAGCATGCCCGTAGCCGGATCGGCGGCCTCGGCGACTTCCCGCGGATGATAGTCATAGAAGCGCATCAGCCAGTCGGACTGGTAGAGCCGGTGCTCGCGCATCAGTGGCGGGCGCTGGAGCGGGAGAACGGCGCTGGCATCCGGGATCGGACTGAACGCCGAGTAATAGACCCGACGCAGCTTGAACCGATCATACAACCCCGCGGCGCGGGTGATGATGTCGCCATCGTTCGCCGCATCGGCGCCGACGATCATCTGGGTCGATTGGCCGGCCGGTGCAAATTTCGGCGCCGACTTGTAGCGCTTGCCGGCATCTCCCGTGTCGTCGATCGCCGTGCGCACATCGCGCATTGCACCTTCGATCCGCATCGCCGATTTTTCCGGCGCAAGCCGCGTCAGCCCGGCGACGGTGGGCAGTTCGACGTTGATCGAGACGCGATCGGCATACAGTCCCGCCTGGTGGACCAACTCGGGCTCGGCGTCGGGAATCGTCTTCAAATGGATATAGCCGCGAAAATCATGCACTTCGCGCAGCAGCTGTGCGACGCGGACGATCTGCTCCATCGTGTAGTCGGACGAGCGGATGATCCCCGAGGACAGGAACAGCCCCTCGATATAATTGCGCTTGTAGAAACTCAGCGTGAGGTCGACGACTTCCTCGGCGGTGAAGCGCGCGCGGCGGACGTTCGAACTCTTGCGGTTGATGCAATAATGGCAATCGAACACGCAGCTGTTCGTCAGCAGGATCTTGAGCAGGCTGATGCAGCGACCATCGGGCGCATAGGCGTGACAGATCCCCATCCCCTCGGTCGAACCCACGCCCTTGCCGCCCACGGAACTGCGTTTTGCCGTACCCGAGGATGCGCAGGACGCGTCGTATTTGGCCGCGTCGGCAAGGATCGCCAGCTTCGTACGAAGGTCGAGTTGTGCCATATGTTCTATCTATGTTCCTGTATTGCTTGAGTCCAGCGATGATGGACGCCATTCATCGCAGCGGATAAGCAGCCCGCCATGGGCTGGGCTCTTCCGCGCGATGTGAACTGGCGGCTGGCGGCGCTCTGGCTCGCGCTGGCCGCGACCTGCAGCGCCGGCTGGCTGTTCAAGGCGCATTGCGTGCCCGGCGGCTGGACCGAGGCCGAGCAATACACCACTGGCTGCTACAACGACGTGATGCCGTTCTGGCATGGCCGCGCGGTCGCCGATGGCAAGATCCCCTATTTTCAGACCCGGATGGAATATCCGGTGCTCACCGGCGCGCAGATCTGGGCCGAGGGCAGCGCCACCCGGCTGCTGTTCGGCAAGCGCGCACGCGACTGGCATTTCCTCGGCGTGGTGGTGATCGCCAACGCCTTGCTTGCCGCTTTGGTGCTGAAGTGGTTTCTGGCCGCCGGAATGGACACGCGGCGCCTGTGGGGCTGGGCGCTGGCGCCGCCGCTGATCCTCTATGTCGGGCACAATTGGGACATGGCCGCGACCGCGCTGGCTGTCGGCGCGATGCTGCTCGCGCGGGAAGGCCGGCTGGTGCCGGCGGCCGCGGCGGCGGGGCTGGGCACGGCGGCGAAGCTGTTTCCGGTGCTCGCGCTGCCGATGATTGGGCTCAGCGCATTGTTCGGCGATTCCCGGCCGTGGCGGCAGCGGCTGCTCCGTGCCGCCGCCTTGTCCGCAGCCGCGATCGGCGCATGGGCATTGGTCAATCTGCCGGTGGCGCTGCTCGCCCATGAGAATTGGAGCGAATTCTATCGTTTCTCGCAAGAGCGGCAGGGCACGGCCGGGGCGACTTGGGACGTCCTCGCGAACATGGGCTGGTGGTTCACAGGGATCGAGGAGCGCAATCGCTACGCGGCGATTGCCTTTGTCGTCGGGTTCGCGCTGATCGTCGGACTCGGCTGGCGCAGGCACCAAGGGCACCTGTGGGTGCTGTTCACGCCGGTGCTTGCGTGGTTCATGCTCACCAACAAAGTCTATTCGCCGCAATTCGACTTGTGGCTCTATCCGCTGTTGCTGATGACCGCGCCGCGCCTGTGGCCGGTGGCGCTTTTCGTGCTGGGCGGCATCGCCGCCTTCTTCGCCGAATTCTGGTGGTTCGCGGGGATGGAGCATGCCTGGCCGGCGACGACGACCGGCCAGATCGCCATCGCCGCGGGGTTCCGCGCCGCGGTGATGCTGTGGATCATCGGCGAGTGTGTGCTGCGGGCGCCGCCGGCGTGGCTGGCATCGTCATTCCGACGAAAGCCGGGATCTCTGGGGGCAAGCGAGGCTTGAGATCCTGGCTTTTGCCGGGATGACGGGTTTTTTCAAGGCAGCGGCAGGTCGGTCTGCTCCTGGCGGCGCGCGTTTGATTCGGCGCGTGCCCGCGTCGCCTGGCGCACGAAGCAGCCGGTCTGGCCGCCCGGGCCGACGGTCGAGCAGCTGCCGGTGCCCATCCGCCCCGCATCGAGCGCATCCTCCGAACGCACTGCCCAGCTCTCGCTCGCCTGCGGCCGGCCGGGCTGCTGGCGCAAATTCTGGGGGATGCGGAAGCGTTCGGCCTCGTCGAGCCGCTGGCAAACGACGATCTCCTCGCCATTGTCGTTGGTCGGGCACTTGTCGTCGCCATAGATCAGCAGAACGCCGTTCTGCGCGGCGTTCTGCGCTTGCGCGGCCGGCACCAGCAAGGGCGCCGCGGCCAATCCCGCCATGATCACGATCCGCTTGAGCATCCTGCCTTCTCCTCGCGCATGGTCTGGCGCTTCAACGCTGAACCGGGGCTGTCATATCCGTTTCGAGATCGCAATGGCAGCACGGCAGCCCAGCCGGACCAATCCGGACAAAAGCGGATAGCCGATCGCGGTCTCCGCGCCATGCGCCAAAGCGGTGTCGCGATGCTCGAGTTCTTCCTCGCGAAACTCGGCCACCGCGTGGCTCAGCTCGGGATCGCTGTCGCCCAGTTCGGCGAGCTGGCGCTGATAATGGATATCGATCTCGGTTTCGACTGCGGCGGTACAGGCCATTGCGGCAGCCGGGCCGATCGCCGCGGTGACTGCGCCCAACGCGAAGCCGGCGACGTTCCAGAAGGGCTGCAGCGCGGTCGGGCGCACCCCGCGCCGCGCGATCATCGCGTCGAAAAAGGCGCGGTGGCGCTCTTCCTGATTGGCCATGCCGTTGATCATCCGCGCGGCGGAGGTGCGGTCACCCATCACTGCGAGCTGGCCGCCATAGATGCGCGTCGCGCCATATTCGCCGGCTTGATCCACGCGGATCATTGCGTGGGTCCCTTCGCGGCGATCTCCGGGTTTCCAGCTCATCGGCGGGCTCTCCGCGGTGCCAGCGCGAAGATCGCCACTGCGCCGCCGAGCGACAGGATCGCGTTGAAGCCGGCGAGACTGATTCCGAACAGCGTCCATTGCGGTACGTCACAACGCACGAGCGGGCGGCGAAGTGCCTGATTGAGCAGGTCCATCGCGTCGCCGGTGCCGATCGGCGCGGTGCAGGCGGTGATTCCCTGCCACCAATGATATTCGACGCCGGCGTGGAACACCCCGATCGTCCCGCTGACCGCGATCAGCACGCCTGCGAACAGCACGAACAGCATCTGCGCCGGGCGGGCGAGCGGCGCGAACGACAGCACTGCGACAGGTACGGCTGCGTAGTGCGGCCAGCGCTGCCAATGGCACATCTCGCACGGCACCAGCCCGAGCAACTGCGATCCCCATGCGCCGGCGAGCAAAGCGGCCGGCAGCAGGAGCGCGATCAGCCGCGCGGTGCGGAGCCCATCCCTGTGCATCCCTCAGCGGCCCTTGGTCGCGACCTGGGGCTTGCCGGCCGAGCGCGCGATGGTCTGCAGCGCATAATGGAGCTGGAAATCCTCGATGCCCTGCTTCTTGAGCTGATCGGGCGTGGCCGAGAAGCGCGGATCGGCGCGCGCATCCTGCTCGAGCGTCACGTCGTCGACCTTCTCGGCGTTGATCAAATGCTTGCGCAGATCCGCCTCGCGAATCACGGTGCGGTCCTTGTAGTCGGGATCGGAGATCTGGGGCACGAGCAGGTCGGGCTTGATTCCGCCTTCCTGGACCGAATGGCCCGAAGGCGTGAAATAGCGCGCGGTGGTAAGCCGCAGCGCCGCGCGCGCGCCCATCGGCAGGATCGTCTGCACCGATCCCTTGCCGAAACTGCGCACGCCCATCACCAGCCCGCGATGATGATCCTGCAGCGCGCCGGCGACGATCTCGGAGGCCGAGGCAGTGCCCGAATCGACCAGCACGATCACTGGCAGGCCGCGGGCGAGATCGCCGGGGACCATGGATTCTGCATAATAACGCTCGATGTCGTTCTTCTCGCGGCCGCGCTGCGAGACGATCTCGCCGTGGCCGAGGAACACGTCCGAGACGGCTATCGCCTCGCTCAACAGGCCGCCGCCATTTTCGCGCAGATCGACGACATAGCCGAGCGGCTTGTGCCCGAGCTGTTTGTCGATTGCCTGGATCGCCTTGATCGTGTCGGCGCCGGTCTGGGCGGTGAAGGTGTTGATGTTGATGTAGCCGACGCCGTTCTTGACTTCCCACTTCACCGGCTTTTGCACGATGATCTCGCGGACGAGCGTCATTTGCAGCGGCTTGTCGGCCCCGGGGCGGACGATCGTGAGGTTGATCCGGGTGCCCGGCTGGCCGCGCATCTGCTCGATCGCCTCGTCGAGGCTGCCGCCGACGATGAACTTGCCGTCGATATGCGTGATGAAATCGCCCGACTTGATGCCCGCGCGCGCGGCGGGGGTATCCTCGGTCGGCGCGATCACCTTCACCGCACCTTCCTCCTGCGTCACGGTGAGGCCGAGCCCGCCGTAATTGCCTTCGGTCTGGATCTTGAGATTGTCGAAATCGAGCCCGTCGGCGAAGCTGGAATGCGGATCGAGCGCAGCGAGCATGCCGGCGATCGCGCCCTTGACCAAGGTCTTGTCGTCGACCTTGTCGACATAATTGGCCTTCACCTGGTTGTAGACTTCCATGAACGTGTCGAGTTCGCGGTAGCTGTTGGTGTCGACGCCCGCCATCGCGCCCGAAGCGACAGGAACGAGCGCGAGCGCGCTGACGGCGGCAGTGACCTGAAGGAGCGGACGCAGCATCATACGACTTTCGACAAAAACGACCCGAGTGATTTAGTGCAGGATAACGGCAATTACACGGCCTGTCAGTCGAGCAATTGCGCGAGGTCCATCGGCTGGCCCCGCCGGCGCAGCTCGATGGTGACGCGCGGATCGCCGCTTTTCCATGCGCGCCCGATCACTTGCCCCTGCGCGACCCGATCGCCGACGCGGACCGCGAGCCCACCCAGCCCGGCGATGAGCGAGGTCCAGCCGTCGCCATGATCGACGATCACCACGCCGCCATAGCCGCGGAACGGCCCGGCATAGACGATTCGCCCCGCGGCCGGGGCGACAGCGCGCGCATTGACCGCAGTGGCGAGCGTCAGCCCGCGGGCGCGGACCCCGGTCGCCGAGAGCTCGCCCATCCCGGTGACCAGCCTGCCCGCCACTGGCAGCCGATAGGCCGCTGTCCGCCTGGGCAGTGAGGCCGCCGCGTCCTCTGGACGCGGCAGCGGTCCGGGCAAGGCAAGGAGCTCGCCTTGCACCTGACTCGCCTCGTCCTGCGACTGCAATTGGTCGACCAGGTCGCGGGCGCGCTCGCCGAGGGCGAGGGCGCGATCCGATTCGATCAAGGCGCTGCGCCCGAGTTCCTGCGATCGCGCGCGATGCGTCGCCTCGAGCCGAACCAGCACGATCCGCTCGGCCTCCAGCCGCGCACGGCCGTCGCGCAGGCTCTTCACTGCGCCCGCGGCATTGGCGCGCAGCCGCTGAACACGGGTGAGCTCGCTGCGGACCTCGATCGTCCGCCGCTCGACTACCGGCAGAGTCGTGCCGAGCACCGCGCGGACATGGACCATGTCTTCGGTCGAGCCGGGCTGAATCAGCCCGAGCACTGCCGGCCGCCGCGCCATCGATTGCAGCGCCGCGATTAGCCGGACGATCGGACCCTGCCGTTCCGCAACCTGAACGCGCTGCGCCGCGAGTAGTCGGTCGACGATCGCGATCCGCGCCTCGGCCGCAGTGATTTCGGCTTGGGCAGCCTTGATCCGCTCGGCGGCTGCGGCTTCCTGGCCGCGGGCCTGGATCGCGCGATCACGTTCGTTGGCGGCGGCTGCCTCGAGCGCACGTGCGCGCGCCTTGGCGGCGTTCGAGGCGGCAGTGGCGGATTTCAGCCGCGCCTGTTGTTCGCGTAGTTCCTGCGCAGGCGCCATGCTCCCCGCGGCGAGCATCGCCAGCAAGGCGGCGGCGATGGCGATGCTCCGCGCGGGTCCCATCGCTCACCCTTCGCGGTGATAGGGATGGTTGGCAAGGATCGCGGTGGCGCGCCACAATTGCTCGGCGAGCATCGCGCGCGCCATCATGTGCGGCCAGGTCGCACGCCCGAACGACAGCAGCATGTCGGCGTCCCGCCTCTGTGCGTCATCGAAACCGTCGGCGGCGCCGATCAGGAACCGCGTTTCGCGCACGCCGTCGTCGCGCCATCGTCCCAGCCGTTCGGCCAGCACGCGAGAGGGCAGGTTCTCACCGGTCTCGTCGAGCATGATCACGCGAGTGCCGGTGCCGCGATCGGGCATCTTGCCGCCGGTGTCGGGAAGCTCGGTCACGCGCGTCGGCCAGACGATTCGCTTCAGATAGCGCTCGACCAGCTCGGCTTCAGCGCTCCGCCCGATGCGGCCGCGCGCGACGATGTGGAGCAGCATCTGCCGGCCGCTCCCTACGCGTTCAGGCCTGCCCCGCGGCTTCCCCGAACGACCACATGCGCTCGAGATTGTAGAAGGTGCGCACTTCGGGGCGGAACAAGTGGACGATCACGTCGCCTGCGTCGATCAGCACCCAATCGGCGGTGGGCAGCCCCTCGATGCGCGGGGATCGGCCGAACTCGGCCTTGATCTTCTCGGCGAGCTTGGTTGCCATCGACGCGACCTGCCTGGTCGAGCGGCCCGAGGCGACGACCATATAGTCGGCGATGCTGCTCTTGCCGGCGAGCGGGATCGAGACGGTTTCGACCGCCTGATCGTCGTCGAGCGAAGCCATCACGAGAGCGTGCAGTGCCTCGACGCCATCGGCACCGGGGGTGGACTGCACAGTGGGGGAAGTTGCCAAGTTAGTTCCTCAGGGTTGCAACAGGTCTGTGCGCGGCTGTGGAGACGGCACGGATTGCGTGGATATGGGTATTCCACGCACGTTCGAAAAGTGCCGGTGCCAGGCAGGATCGGCAGCGCGAATGCGTGTCGCCGAAGTCGGATCGGGGCGGAAGCGCAACAGCACGAGGCCGGGCAATCTCCAACTCGTCCATTTCTTTGCCTGGCCTGCGGGCCGCACAGCGCGCCGCAGCCAACTCATCGCGGGACTAGCGTGAGCCCGCGCATCATAGCCCGGACGTGCGATTATCGCAATCGGAACCTGTCGGGCAATCCGTCGCCAGTTGCGCCATTGGTGGAACTGGGCGAGATTGTCGGCGCCCATCAGCCAGATGAAGCGATGCTTCGGGTAGAGGCGCGGGAGCTTGGCCAAGGTGTCGGCAGTGTAGCGGGTGCGAAGCCGGGCCTCGACGTCGCTGACCCGGATCGGCGCGTGGCAGGCCATTTTCCGGGCCGAAGCGAGCCGGGCGGAGAAGGGCGCCATCCCAGCTTCCGGCTTGAGGGGATTGCCCGGCGAGACCAGCCACCACACTTCGTCGAGCCCGAGCGCGCGGATCGCATGGAGCGAGAGCTTGCGATGGCCCCTGTGCGCGGGATTGAACGAGCCGCCGAGCAGTCCGACGCGTTTCATTCGGGAAAGCGGTGAACGACTTCGATCACGTCCACAATCGCCGCGTTGAACGCGGGCAACTCGTCGGCGGGGATCCAATATTCCTGATGTGCGCGGCCGCCCGCTTCTTCGACCCGATAGTTGGCCAGGAAGGCGCGTTGTACCGCGAATCGAGTGACGAAGCCCGATCCACTCTCCCGAACATTCCAGTCGCGTGCGATCTTAACGGCATAGTCTTCGCTCGTGACCGGATAGAAGATCGGCTGCTCGGGTAAGCGCGGCGGGAAAGCTCGCATCCCGCTTTGCTGGATCAGGTCCAATTCCTTCGGACCGACGGGACGCCAGAGCGTCACGGTATCTGTCACGGACGGGCCTGTCCGGTCCCGCGCACCACCCATTTGTACGTCGTCAGCCCTTCGAGCGCGACCGGGCCGCGGGCGTGGAGGCGGCCGGTGGAGATGCCGATCTCGGCGCCGAGCCCAAACTCGCCGCCATCGGCGAACTGGGTCGAGGCGTTCCACATCACGATCGCACTGTCGACTTCGGCGAGGAAGCGTTCGGCAGTGGAAGCGTCTTCGGTGACGATCGCGTCGGTGTGGTGCGATCCGTGCGCGGCGATGTGCGCCATCGCGTCCGCGGCGCCGTCGACCAGCTTCACCGACAGGATCGCGTCGAGATATTCGGTGTCCCAATCCTCGGCGCTGGACGCCACGACGCGCGGCTCGATTGCGCGGACCTCGGCATCGCCGCGCAGCTCGCAGCCGGCATCGGCCAGCGCCACCAGCACCGGCGCCGGGTCCGCGAAGCCGCGGTCGATCAGCAAGGTCTCGGTGGCGCCGCAGATGCCGGTGCGCCGCATCTTGGCGTTGAGCGCGAGATCCCGCGCCATCGCCGGATCGGCCGCACGGTCGATGTAAGTGTGGTTGAGCCCGTCGAGATGGGCGAGCACCGGCACGCGTGCCTCGGCCTGCACCCGCGCGACAAGGCCTTTGCCGCCGCGCGGCACGACCATGTCGATCGCGCCCTCGGCAGTCAGCATCGCGCCAACTGCCGCGCGATCGGTGACGGAGACGAGCTGGACCGCGTCGACGGGCATGCCACCGGCTTCGAGCCCTTTGGCCAGTGCCGCATGGATCGCGCGGTTGCTGCGGATCGCTTCCGATCCGCCGCGCAGGATCGCCGCGTTGCCTGACATCGCACAGAGCGCGCCGGCATCGGCGGTAACGTTGGGCCGGCTCTCATAGATGATCCCGATCACCCCGATCGGGATCCGCACGCGCGTCAGCACCAGCCCGTTGGGGCGCTCGACGCGCTCGATCAGCTTGCCTACCGGATCGTCCAGCCGGGCAACGGCCTCGACTCCTGCGGCGGTCGCCTCGACCCGGCCCGCGTCGAGTCGCAGTCGGTCGAGCAATGCGCCCGACAGCCCCGATGCTTCGGCGGCGGCCATATCCTCGGCATTGGCCGCGACGATCGCGTCGCTCGCGTCGCGGATCGCGGCGGCCGCGGCGAGCAAGGCGCGGTGCTTCGCGTCGCTGTTCATCGCCGCTAGCCGCCGCGAAGCGGTACGCGCCCGCGCGGCCATGTCGGCGATCAGCATCTGGGTATCGGCATCGGCCATGCGGCACCCGCTAGCACGGCTTTGCGCAAGCTGGTAGGCCAAGGCGCATGGGGGAATTCGAAGCAGCCGGCGAGATCGTCACCGGAGGATTGCTCGGCCGTGCGATGGAGCCGCGGGCGGGCGAGGGGCAAAGCGAGGCACATCATATGTGCCTCAATTGCGGCACCGCGCTGATCGGGCCGCATTGCCACCATTGCGGGCAATCGGGGCACGTGCATCGCTCGTTACACGCGATCGGGCACGAGATCGTCCATGGCGTGTTCCATTTCGAGGGCAAGTTCTGGCGCACCTTGCCCCTGCTCACGTGGCGCCCGGGGGATCTCACCCGGCGCTACATTGCCGGCGAGCGCGCGCGCTTCGTCTCGCCGATGGCGATCTTCCTCTTCTCGATCTTCGCGATGTTCGCGGTCTTCTCGTTCGCGGGTATCGCGCCGCCGACGGACATGCGTGGAGTCAATGCCTATCCGCTTTCCGCGATCAAGACGCAGCGCGCCCAGGTCGACAAGGAACGCCGGAGGGCGATCGAGACGCGCGAAGATGCGGAGTCGGACGCGGCGGACCGCGCCAAAGCCGTCACGGACATTGCCGAGGCCGATGCGCGGCTGAAGGACCTCGATCTCGCGGCGAACCAGCTCAAGGAAGATCCGATCGAAGTGAAGGCGGCGCACACCGGCTGGTACACGCTGGATCACGGCATCGAGAAATGGCAGCAAAACCCCTCGCTGATGGTCTACAAGCTTCAGTCGAGCGTCTACAAATTCTCGTGGCTGCTGATCCCGCTATCGCTGCCTTTCCTGTGGCTGCTGTTCTTCTGGAAGCGCGCGTACAAGCTCTACGATCACGCGATCTTCATCACCTATTCGATCGCGTTCATGTCGTTGCTGTTCATCGTCATCACGCTCGCCGCGAAGGCGGGCGTTGCGCCGAAATGGCTGTGGGTGGCGAGCACGTTGATCCCGTTCGTCCACATCACCCGCCAGCTCAAACAGGCCTATCGGCTGCGCTGGTGGTCGGCCTTGCTGCGCGCGTTCGTGCTTACCCACTTCATCACGATCGTGCTGGTGCTGTTCCTGCTGATCCTCCTCGCGATGGGGATGATGGGCTGAGCGATCACCGGCACGGATAGGTTCGCTTCATATAGGCGTAGACCGCCGCCTTCATGCTCATTCCGCGCTTTGCCGGGGGGATTTTCTCGAGCTCGGCGAGCATCTGCCGCGGAGTGAGTTTGGGCTTGCCGGTTTCCGGAGGGCAACTGTGCGGCGTCTTGCCGGCGGCCCGCGCGACCCGCAGGTCCGCGGTGTAAGCAGCGCGGATCGACGCGACCTCGCGCTTGAGCAGTTCGGCGTCGGGCGAGAGCAGCGCGAGCGCGCCCTGCGCCTGCAGCGCCTTCGCCTTGGCGAGGAATTGCGCGACGCTCATTGCCTGCGCCGTCGTCGGAACCACCAGGCTCGACGCGACAACCGCAAACATCAGACGCCGCATACGAAAAACCCTCCCTCGATCACTCGGGGGAGGGCTAGCCGTGACGCGTTTAACGTCAACTGAACTTATGCGCCTTGCGGGGTCGGATTTCCGAACGGACCCTTGGGCTTGCGGATCTTGGGGATCGAAGTGCCCGCGGCCGCGACCGGGCTCGCCTTGGCGCCCGGATCCTCGCGGTCGAGGGTCTCGCCCGCGATCAGCCGCTTGATCTCGTCGCCGGTCAGCGTCTCGTACTCGAGCAGCGCCAAGGCGAGGCTGTGGAGCTGATCGATATGGTCGGTCAGCACCTGTTTGGCGCGGTTGAGTCCGCCTTCGACGAGCTTCTTGATCTCGCCGTCGATCAGCTTCGCGGTCTCGTTGGACATCGGCGCCGCGCGGCTGCCGCCATAGCCGAGATAGCTCTGCTCGTCCTCGGCATATTCGAGCGGACCGACCGCTTCGGACATGCCCCATTTGGTCACCATCGAACGCGCGAGACGCGTCGCCGACTGGATGTCCGACGATGCGCCCGAGCTGACCCGGTCATAGCCGAAGATCAATTCCTCGGCGACGCGGCCGCCCATCGCGATCGAGAGATGCGCGTACATCTGGTCGCGGTGCATCGAGTTCTGGTCGCGCTCGGGCAGGCGCATCACCATACCCAGAGCGCGGCCGCGCGGGATGATCGTCGCCTTGTGGATCGGGTCCGAAGCCGGCTCGTGCATCGCGACGATGGCGTGACCGGCCTCGTGATAAGCGGTCATCCTTTTCTCGTCCTCGGTCATCAGCATCGACTTGCGCTCGGCGCCCATCATGACCTTGTCCTTGGCGTCCTCGAACTCGCTCATCGCGACGAGGCGCTTGCCGCGGCGTGCCGCGAGCAATGCCGCCTCGTTGACGAGGTTCGCCAGATCGGCGCCCGAGAAGCCCGGGGTGCCGCGCGCGATGACGCGCGGATCGACGTCGGGTGCCAGCGGCACCTTCTTCATGTGAACCGACAGAATCTTGACCCGGCCTTCGATGTCGGGGCGCGGCACCACGACCTGGCGGTCGAAGCGACCCGGGCGCAGCAATGCGGGATCGAGCACGTCGGGGCGGTTGGTCGCCGCGATGATGATGATGCCTTCGTTCGCCTCGAAGCCGTCCATCTCGACGAGCAGCTGGTTGAGCGTCTGCTCGCGCTCGTCATTCTGATTGCCGAGGCCGGCGCCGCGCGAACGGCCCACCGCGTCGATCTCATCGATGAAGACGATGCACGGGGCCGACTTCTTGGCCTGCTCGAACATATCGCGGACACGGGATGCGCCGACGCCTACGAACATCTCGACGAAGTCCGAACCCGAGATAGTGAAGAAGGGAACGCCCGCCTCACCTGCGATCGCGCGGGCGAGCAGGGTCTTGCCGGTGCCGGGCGAGCCGACGAGCAACGCGCCCTTGGGGATCTTGCCGCCGAGGCGGGCGAACTTGGTCGGGTCCTTGAGGAACTCGACGATTTCCTGGAGCTCCTCGCGGGCCTCGTCGATGCCGGCGACGTCGTCGAAAGTGACCTTGCCTTCCTTCTGCGTCAGCAGCTTGGCGCGGCTCTTGCCGAAGCCCATCGCGCCCGAGCCGGAATTCTTCTGCATCTGGCGCAGCACGAAGAAGGCGATGCCGAGGAAGAGCAGGAAAGGGAGCGACTGAACGAGAATATACTGCCAGATCGACGCACCTTCTTCAGGACGCGCGTTGATCGCCACGCCCTTCTCGCGCAGCGTCGAAATCAGCTGCGGATCGTTGGGCGCATTGGTGCGGAAGCGCGCGTCGCTGGACAGCGTGCCGGAGACAACGCTGGTGCCGGCGGTGCCAGCGGCGATATTGACCGATTTTACTTCGCCGGCCTGAACCTTGTCGAGGAAGGCCGAATAGGACAGCGCGTCGCCGGCGGCCTGGCCGCTCGGGCGATCGAGCAAATTCACGAACAGCGCCAAAGCTGCGAGAATGCCCACCCAGATCAGGAGGCTCTTCATCCAGGGATTGCCGCCGCTGTTTTCGGGACCCTGCGGCTTGTTGTTGTCGTTCATATCGAGCTCGATACCTTTCGCCGACCAAGATAGGCACGGCCAAGTTAATGGCAATGGAACAACCGAGTTGTTTGGGTCGATCAGTGTGATCGACGCGCCGGAGCTGCGCTGAAACGCCATTCAGCATGTTTCGCGCTGGCTTTCACCCCCGCAATCGTACCGGTGCGGCCTTGCTCGAGAGTCGTGAGCAGCCGGTCGAGCCCGCCGATCCGCCACGCGCCCGGCATTTCCGCATCGGCGCGCACGGTATCGATCGCCAATTGAGTCAGCCGGCGCAGCAGTCCGCGCGGCAGTCCGGCAGGATCGAAGGCCACGTCGGGCAGATCCCAGCGGCGGCGCAGCAGCCATTCGCGGGCGGCGATCTCCATCAGCGTGCGCTCGGCCTCGGCCGCATGCGCCGCGCTGGCGGCGAGCGCGGGCACGTCCAGCTCCGGGTTGTGCGCGATCAGGTCGCGGAAGCGCGTGCGGTCATAAGCGGGATCGACGTTGCTCGGATCATCGACGAACGGTGCTTCCGCGGCTTCCACGATCGCGCGAAGCTCGGCGCGCCGCCACCCGAGCAAGGGCCGCACGATCAACAGCTCGCGATCGAACCAGGTGGCGAGGCGCCGCGCACGAATGCCGGCCAATCCCGGGGTGCCCGAGCCGCGCGCGGCGCGCATGAGGAAAGTTTCTGCCTGGTCATCGGCGTGATGCGCGGTGGCGAGCGCGCTGGCGCTGGCATCATGCGCCCAATTGAGTAGCTTGGCATAGCGCGCCTCGCGCGCCTGCGCCTGTACGCTCGCGCCGTCGATCGGCGTTTCCACCGTCAGGATGGCATGGGGCACCGCCAGGTCCCGGCATAGCCGCGCCACCATCGCCGCCTCGTCCGCCGCCGCAGGGCGAAGGCCATGATCCACCGTGGCGGCGCAGAGCCTTGCTGGCATCGCAGCCTTGGCGAGTAGCAGCATCGCCACGCTGTCCGCGCCGCCCGAAACCGCCAAGGCGAGTCGTCCGGGTCCGGGCGCCAACGCCTCCAGATCGCGGCGAAATCGCGCGACGAGCTCCGCCGGCGGCGTCAGCTCACTTGCACTTTTGTACGACACGTCCCTCGGCCACGCCGGTCTTCATCTCCGCCGACAGCCGCGCGCCATAAAGCTGGTCGAGCTCGGTATAGACCTTGCACACTTCGCTCGCCGGCTTCTTCAGCTTGGTGAGCGCCTGGGCCAGATAATAGAGGCTGTCGGGGGCACGTTCGCCGTTCGGGTTCTTCTTATAATTCTCGTAAAAGGCGACCGCGGCGAGGCTCGGCGCGCCGGCGTCGAGATAGGCGCGGCCGAGCAAATTCTGCGAATAGCTCGCGCGGCGGTGGTTCGGATATTTGGTGACCACCGCCTCGAGCTCGCGGCGCGCCTCGGGATAGAGCTTGGCCGACCATAGCCGGAAACCGTAGAGATAGCCGTCCTCGGCCGCATCGCCGCTATTGGGCTTCTCCACCGCGGCGACTTGCTGCGCGCGCGTGCCGGTCGGCCTGGGCTTGTCCTCGGCGGGGGGACGCGTCGGCCGCGCGGGCGCCTCGCCAAGGTCGACGGGCGCGATTATCGGATCGCCGCCGGAAGCGCCGGGGTTTGATCCGGCCGTCTCCAATGCCTTCAACCGGGCGTCGGTAGCGCGCTTATAGGCATTGAATCCATCCTCGAGCTGCTTCAGCCGATAGCCGTCCTGTTCGACCTGCCCAGTCAGCGTCTGGACCTGGTTCTCCAGCGCGGCGACGCGCTGGGTGAGATCGGTGATCGGGGTGCCCGCCGGGGTTCCGGAAACTTCGGTGCCGCTCTCCGGCACGATCTGCGGCTCGATCGTCTGGCCGCCGCCGCCGGGAAAGACCTTGCGCTGCACTGCGCGCATCTCGCGCTCGAGCCGATCGACCCGGCCTTCCACCGCCGTCGACTGGGCATGGGCAACGCCCGTTCCCGCAACAAGAGCCGTCAAAGCGGCCGCGGCCATTAGATAACGCATTTCGTCACACCCCCCGGTGCAGGATTTCGGGAATTAATAAACGTGCAGCCGGTATAGCTGACACACGGCGCCTGTCGCCAGCCTTAAGGAAAGGTGGTCGCGTTGCCAGCGGGAGCGTCTCCGGCTGCGGCAGACGGCGTCGCCGGCGCGCCCGGCTGCTGGCCGCGCGCCTGCAGCGCCGCGGCGCTCACTTCGGCCTCGACCGTCTCGACGCCGGTGCCGAGCGGGGCGACGTTCGATCCGTTGAGCAGCACCTGAAGCCGGTCGGGCCGGCCGGTGCGGACGCGTGGACGATCGGCGCTCGCAGGCACGTCATAGCGCTCGCCGGCCGCCATTTCCTTCTCGAACAGTCGCTTGCCGCTCGCGTCGGTGACGCGCAGCCACACGGTGTCGATCGCGACGAGAGTGACTTGCCCGCCGCTGATGACCGGCGCCGGCGTCGGCACCGCCGCCGCGGCATTGCCGGCGTCCACATTCTCGATCGCGACCGGTTCGTCGCTCGACGCGCCGCCACGGAACAGGTTGGTGCCGTACCAGAGCCCGACTCCGATCAGCACGAGGATCGCGACGATCGCGCCCATCAGGGCAATGCCGCGCGACGGCACCCGCGAGCGCTCGTCGAAGTCATAGGCCGGCGGCGGCGCGGGGCGTTCGGGCAGATCACCGAGCTCCTCGCGCAGCTGGCGGCCGATCGCGACCTCGTCGGCCCCCACCACGCGGGCATAGGCCTTGGCGAAGCCCATCGTATAGGTGATCGAGGGCAGACCGGTATAATTGCCGTTCTCGATCGCCTCGAGATGACGCTGCGGGATGCGGGTGCGGCTGGCGATCTCGCTCAGCTCGAGCTTCTGCGCCTCGCGCGCCGCACGGAGTTTCTCGCCCACGGTGGCGGGAAACAGCGTCGCGTTGTCGGCGGATTCGCCTTCCATTATTACCTCCGGCGGAAGGGGTTGCGGCCCGAAGCGCTCCCGCCTTTGCGCGGGTGTCCCTCAGCAGGCTGCGCCTGTCAACGCTGCCGTCCGCAAATCGGGCGAAAGATCAGGCCAGTTCGATCGAATGCTCGACGGCCCATGCAGTCAACGGCTCGCGCAACGATCTGCCAGGTTCGGCGAGCCACGTCTGCATCGCGTCGATCAGCGCCGCGCGATCGAGCGAGCGCACCATCGCCTTGATCGGTCCCACCGCCGCCGGGGTGATCGACAGCCGGTCGATGCCGAGCCCGATCAGCGCCATCGCCTCCAGCGGCCGCCCGCCCATCTCGCCGCATACCGCCACCGGTACGCCGGCTGTCCGCGCCTGATCGACCACGCGCTTGAGGAAGCGCAGGATCGATGGGCTCAACCAGTCATAGCGTAGCGCCAGCTTGGGATGCGCGCGATCGGCGGCGAACAGGAACTGAGTGAGGTCGTTGGTGCCGATCGACAGGAAGTCGATCTTCGGCAGCAAGATGTCGAGCACTTCGGCGAGCGCCGGCACTTCGAGCATCGCGCCGTAGCGGATCTCGGTCGGCATCTTCTTGCCCCGCGCCGCGAGCCAGGCGCGTTGCGCCTCGAATAGTTCGCGCGCCGCGTCGAACTCCCACGGCTCGGAAACCATCGGAAACATGATGTTGAGGGTGCGTCCGGCGCCCGCCTCGATCAGCGCGCGCGCCTGCGCCTTCATCAGCCCGTCGCGATCGAGCGCGAGCCGCAGCGCGCGCCAGCCCATCGCCGGATTCTCTTCCTCGCCGTCCTCGTCATGATTGAGATAGGGCAGCGCCTTGTCGCCGCCGATATCGACGGTGCGGAAGGTCACGGGGCGGTCGCCAGCGGCCTCGAGCACGTCCTTGTACAACCGTCTTTGCGCCTCGCGTTGCGGAAGCGTCGCCGAGACGAGGAACTGGAATTCGGTGCGGAACAGCCCGATCCCGTCGGCGCCGGTCAGGTCCAATGCGGCGAGGTCGTCGCGAAGCCCGGCATTGATCATCACCGTGATGCGATGCCCGTCGCTGGTCACCGGCACTTCGCCGCGCAATTGCGCGAAGGCGGCGCGGCGCTTCTGGCTGACCACCAATTTGGCTTCGAATGCCTCGATCATCGCCGGGCTGGGGCGAATGAACACGCTCTCCTCACTGCTGTCGAGCAGCAGCATGTCGCCCTCGGCGATGAGCCGGCGGATGTCGCGGACGCGGCCGAGCACGGGCACCCCCATCGCCCGTGCGACGATCGTCACGTGCGCAGTGAGCGAGCCCTCCTCGAGGATCACGCCCTTCAATCGGCGCCGGTCATATTCGAGCAATTCGGCGGGGCCGAGGTTGCGCGCGATCAGGATCGAATCGTGCCGCAGCCCCATCTGCGCGGCGGTGCCCAATTGTCCGGAGACGATGCGCAGCAGGCGGTTGGAGAGATCCTCCAGATCGTGCATCCGATCGCGCAGTAGCGCGTCGTCGATCTCGCGCATACGCTGGCGAGTGCGCTGCTGGACGCGCTCGATCGCCGCCTCGGCGGTGAGGCCCGAATCGATCGCCTCGTTGATCCGCCGCGACCAGCCTTCGTCATAGGCGAACATCTTGTAGGTCGCGAGCACCTCGTCATGCTCGCCGCCGCCGCCGAATTCGGCCTGGCTCGCCATGCGCTCGATCTGGTCGCGCATCTTGTCGAATGCCGCATAGACCCGGTGGCGCTCGACCTCGACATCCTCCGCCACGGTATGCTCGATGGTAATGCGCGGCTGGTGGAACACGGCGACGCCCGCCGCCATTCCATCGACCAGCTTGAAGCCTTGCGAATGTGCCGCTGCGGTCGGCTGGGGGCGCGTCGATGCCGCGCCGGTCGCGTCGATCAAATCGGCGTTGGCGATCAGCTCGGACAGTACCATCGCCACGGTCTGCAGTGCCTCGATCTCGACATCGGCATAGCGTCGCGGCTCGACATGCTGGACCGCGAGCACGCCCACCGCGCGTTCGCGGCGGATCACCGGAACGCCGGCGAAGCTATGGAACCGGTCTTCGCCGGTCTCGGGGCGATAGGCGAAGTCAGGGTGCGTGGCCGCTTCGTCGAGGTTCAGCGTCTCGACATTCTTGGCGATCGTGCCGACCAGACCCTCGCCTAGCGCGAGCTTGGTGACATGCACCGCTTCCTGCGCGAGGCCGCGGGTGGCGAACAGCTCGAGCAGCCCTTCGCGCAGCAGATAAATCGAGCAGACTTCGCTATCGAGCGCCGTACCGATGATCTCGACGACCGAGTTCAGTTTGGACTGCGCAGGCAGCCGTTTCGCCATCACGTCGTGGAGGCGGGTCAGGATCTCGCGGGCGGAGGCAGCGGCGGTGAGGGCCATGCCCTCGCGCTAACAGATTGCGTGGGCCCGCGCTATTCTCCCCGCGGCGCGGCCGCCCCTCACGGAACCAGCGCGCTCAGCTGCCGCGACGCCGTGTCGGCTGATGCCATCGCGACCGGCGGAGCGTCGCCGCGCTGCCAGCTGGCGTAAGCTACGCGATACGTCTCATAGCCGCGGTAGAAGTCGGTGAACGGGGCCTCGAGCCGGGGCAGTGCCTCGGCGGCGAAATCGGCGAACTGGACGGGCTCGACGGTCTCGGCGCGGGCGAGCACTTCGCGTGCGGCCCTGCAGAAGCCGTCATGCGCGGGCGGCTGGGCGAAGAAATTGTAGACCCGGGTCATCTGACGATCGTGCACGTCTTCCCAGCCCGCGCCGTGGCGGGCGCGATAGCTGCTCTTCACGCCGGCATCGGCTGCGGCGAGGCTCTCGCGCTGCGCGCGGAGCAGCCGGTTATAGGAGGCGACGGTCTCGCGCTCCGCTTCATCGCGGCAGCCGAGCGCGGCGACGTTGAGCGCGGCGCGGACGTGCCAGCTCGCCTCGTCGCGGCTGAGGTCGCGATTGGGCGTGGCGTAGCGGCCCTGCGCATCGCGCGCCGGAATCGTCTGGTTCGGCGCGGCACCCGCGGGCGCCACCGGTGGCGCATCGAAACGCTGGGCCGCGGCGGGCGGCGCAATCAGCACCGCGCTGGAAAACGACAAAAGCACGCGAGCAAGAAGCTTCATGGAACCCACCCCGCCGATCGACGTGGTGAGTCACGCGCCTCGGTCCTTCATTATAGAAAGGGGCGGAAAGTCAGAGGCTTGGTTGGCCTCCGGAGAATCACGATTCACCCCCCTTGCATTTGTACATACTGTTTGACATACAGTGTGCGATGCATACCATGTGAGACACGGCAGTGCCCATTGAAGAAGATCTGTTTGAAAAGCTGCGCGTCGAGCTTCGGCGCGGTTCGCTGGTGTTGGCGGTGCTCGGAGCGCTGCGCGAGGAGCGCTACGGCTATACGCTGCGCACGAGCCTCGAAGAGGCAGGGCTGCCGATCGACGAGGGCGCGCTCTATCCGCTGCTGCGCCGGCTGGAGACGCAGGGGCTGCTGACCAGCGAATGGCGCGAGGAGGCGAAGCGCAACAAGCGGTTCTACCGGCTCTCGCCCGACGGGCTCGAGATCCTCGCCCGATTGCTCGGCGAATGGAATGCGATCTCGGAATCGATTCTGCGGCTCACCGGAAAGGACAAGTGATGGACCTCGTCGAACGCTATCTGGGCGCCGTCCGCTGGAACCTGCCCGCGGGCAGGGCCGACGACATCGTCGCCGAGCTGGGCGATCTGATCCATGCCCGGATCGAGGATCGCGAGGAGTCGCTGGGCCGTCCGCTGGCGAAAAGCGAGATCAGCCAATTGCTCAAGGAATTCGGTCATCCGCTTGCGGTCGCCGGTCAATATCATGAGCAGCGCGTGCTGATCGGGCCCGAGGTCTTTCCGTTCTATTGGTTCGCCCTGCGCGTCTGGCTCGCCGTGGTCGCGGTGATCGAGGCGGTCCAGATCGGCGGACGCGTGATCGTCGGCAGCCAGTCGGTCGCGCAGGCGCTGGCGCACGGCATGGGCCAGGCCTTCGAAACATTGCTCTTCCACGCAGCACTCGCGACGCTGACCTTCGCGGTGATCGAGCGAGCCGGCTGGCTGGCCACCTATCTCGAGCGCTGGAAGCCTGAGGAACTGCCTGAGCTATCGCCATTGCCCGCCCAGTCGCCGCGGCGAGCGTCGCGCTGGGAAGGGGTGTTCAGTATCGCGTTCGGGATTGCCTTTCTCGGCTGGTGGAGCGGGTCGGTCGAATTGCCGCTGATTCCGCGCGACGCCGACGTGACTGTCCACGCCGCGCCGATCTGGGCACGGCTCTATTGGCCCGTGGTCGCGCTGGTCTGGCTGCATATCGTCCAGAATCTGGTTACGTTGGTCCGTCCAACGTGGAAGCGCGCGCGTGCCCTGCTGATCATGTTGGTCGCCGGTGGAACCGTGGCGCTCGCGGCCATGCTCCATGAAGCGAGCTCACTGGTGGTCGTCACATCCGGCGACGCGATACAGAGGCTGCATCTCCAGGAGAGCCTCGATCGGGCGTTCGCGATTGCAGTGATCGCGGTGCCCGTGATGGCGATCGTGCAAGCCGCCGCCGAACTGTGGAAGCTCTATCGCGAGCGGTCGGCCCGCTGAGCCTCAAGCGTCATCCCGGCTTTGGCCGGGATGACGTACGGTTCCTAGACCGCGCGCTTCTCCAGCGCGTGCGCCGCTTCGGCCATCAGCGTCGCGATGATCTCGGCGACGGGCTCTTCCTTCTTGACCATGCCGACCGACTGGCCCGCCATCACGCTGCCATGCTCGACATCGCCGTCGATCACTGCGCGGCGCAGCGCGCCCGCCCAATAATGCTCGATCTGGAGCTGGGCCTCCATCATCTCGACCTTGCCCGCGTCGAGCAGCAGCGCGACTTCGCGCTGCTTGGCAGTGAACAGTTCGCCGGCGGCGTTCTTGAGCGCGCGCACCGGGATCACCGGCAGGCGCGGATCGATCTGGACGCTGGCGGTCGCGTCGCGGGCGGAAGCGCGGATGAACGCCTTCTTGAAATTGGCGTGGGCGATGCTTTCGGTTGCGCAGACGAAGCGGGTGCCGAGCTGGACGCCGGCCGCACCCATATCGAGATAGCCGGCGATCGCCTCGCCGCGGCCGATCCCGCCCGCGACGAACACGGGGACCTGTTCGCTGACTTCGGGCAGGATCTCCTGCGCGAGCACGCTGGTCGAGACCGGGCCGATATGCCCGCCGGCTTCCATGCCCTCGACGACCAGTGCGTCGACGCCCGAGCGGATCAGCTTCTTGGCAAGGCTGAGCGCCGGCGCGAAGCAGATCAGCCTGGCGCCGAATTCCTTGATCGCGTCGAGGCTCCCGGCGGGGGGCAGCCCGCCCGCGAGCACGACATGGGTGACCGCGTGCTTTTTGCACACCGCGATCAGCTCGAGCAGCTGCGGGTGCATCGTGATCAGATTGACGCCGAACGGCTTATCAGTGAGCGCCCTGGTCCCGGCGATCTCCTTGTCGAGTTGCTCGGGGTTCATCGCGCCGCAGGCGATCAGCCCGAATCCGCCCGCGTTCGACATCGCCGAGACGAGGTTGCGCTCGCTCACCCACGACATCGCGCCGCACATGATCGCGACCTCGCTGCCGAGGAACTCGCATCCGCGTGCCATGCGGCGGGCCAGGCGCTCGGCGCCGATACTGCTATTTGTGGTCATGGCGGCAGGGCCTAGCCCCGTGCACGGTGTCCCGGCAAGCCGGAAGGCAGTTCATTCGTTGTCGGCGCCGCCGGCGTTGCGCCCGGCGACGGTGTAGGTGATCCGGATCCCCACCCAGGTGCCGATCATCTCCTTGCCGCCGACGCGCGGCGCGCGCACGCGGAACTGGAACGCAGCCTGCCGCACTGACCCGGCATAGCCCGAGCCCCGCGGGGCCTCGCCGAGCTCCTGGCAATCCTCCACCTGATGATTGGAGATGACGCGGCACGCGATATAGCCCCAGCCTGGGCGATTAAGCGCACGGCTCGAAATATAGGGCCGGAGTTCGGCGTTGGTCGGTTCGCGCCGATACCATTCGGCGGCATAGAGCGGCTCGCCATTGGGGGCTTTGCCGACCACCGCGGTGTCTCCGGGCCGGCTTCCCGAAGCGGCTGTCGCCGTCTCGCCCGCTGTCGGTGCCGCCGGCACCGAGCCCTTTCCCTTGATGTCGGCAGCGGCATATTCGCGCCGCGTCATCCGGACGAAAGTGGACGGGAGCGGTGTCTGCTCGGGCTCGGGCGGGGGCGGCGTTTCCACCGGCTTGGAGAGCTCGGGTTGCGCCTTTTCGCGTGCAGCGCTCTTCGCGGCCGCCTTTTTCTGTTCGGTGCGCGCGGGTTCCTCGGTCTCGCCGGGCACCGTGTCGATCCCGAATGTCGTCGTGGTGGGGGGCGGCCTCTTGTCGAGAATCGCCGGCGCCATGAACCACAGCAGCAGCGCCAGCCCCAGCTCGACGATGAGCGCCAGCGCGAACGCCACGCCGCGCTGGCCGAACGAAGCGCGCAGCCGGGCGGAAGCGCTCGGGCGCGGTTCGATGGAATCGGCTACGGACAAGGCGGTGCGAGCGATGCCGCCCGAAGGCGGCGGAAAGATGTCAGCCGCCCTGGCATTGCGTGCTGGCAATGTAGGATTTAATCCGCTTTACCCTGATCGATGGAGACCAGCCCGCCTCGTTGACTCGCCGCGCGCAAAACCGCGAATCGAGTCAAGCGAGTCAACCACCTTCCGGTTGTCGATCAGGCCGCGGCGTCTTCCGCGTCGAGGCCATAGGCAGTGTGCAGCACGCGCACCGCGAGCTCGGTATAATCTTCCTCGATCAGCACCGAGACCTTGATCTCGCTGGTGGTGATCGCCTGGATGTTGATCCCGCGCTCGCCCAAAGTCTTGAACATCGTCGCGGCGACGCCGGCATGGCTGCGCATGCCCACGCCGACCACCGAGATCTTGGCGACCCGCGTGTCCTGGATCAATTCGGCAAATCCAATCGCCGCCCTGGACTGGGTGAGCGTCTCGATCGAGCGGGCGAGGTCGGCGGCGGGCACCGTGAAGGTGACGTCGGTGGCGCTCGCCGAACCTGCGCTTTGATGCGCGATATTCTGGATGATCATGTCGACGTTGATGTTGGCGTCGGCGAGTGGAGTGAAGATCGACGCGACCGCGCCGGGCTTGTCGGGCACTGCGGTCAACGTGATCTTGGCTTCGTTCTTGTCGTGCGCGATGCCGGTGATGAGCTGGCTTTCCACGTCCTGAATCTCCTCTTCGCCGACGATCATCGTGCCGGGCAATGTGTCCGCCATCGGCGCGGTGTCGCCGGTGAACGACGACAGCACCTGAACGCGGACCTGTTCCTTCATCGCCAGACCCACCGAGCGTGTCTGGAGCACCTTGGCCCCGACGCTGGCGAGTTCGAGCATTTCCTCGTACGTCACCTTCTTGAGCTTGCGGGCCCGGGGGACGATGCGCGGGTCGGTGGTGTAGACGCCGTCGACATCGGTGTAGATGTCGCAGCGATCGGCCTTGACCGCCGCGGCTACTGCGACTGCGCTGGTGTCCGATCCGCCGCGGCCGAGCGTAGTGACGCGGCCGCTCTCGTCATTGGTCACGCCCTGGAAGCCGGGGATCACTGCGACTTCGCCGCGCGACCAGCCTTCTTCGAGCCCGTGCGAGTCGATCGACTGGATGCGCGCCTTGGCGTGCGCGCTGTCGGTCCAGATCGCCACTTGCGATCCCAGCCATGAGCGGGCCGGCACGCCGATCGCCTGCAGCGTCATCGCCAGCAGCCCGCTGGTGATCTGCTCGCCGCTCGACACCACCACGTCATATTCGCGTGGATCGTAGAGCGAGCTCGCCTCGCGGCAGAAGCCGACCAGCCGGTCGGTCTCGCCTGCCATCGCCGAGACGACCACTGCGACCTGATTGCCCGCTTCCCATTCGCGTTTGACGCGCGCGGCGACACTGCGGATCCGCTCGATGCCGGCCATCGAGGTGCCGCCGAACTTCATCACGATGCGTGCCATGTCGGGTGCTTGTTTTCCGGGCCTTGGGTAGGATGGACCGGCCTGATAGGAGGCGGCCATGGCGAACGCAACCAAAGCAACTATTGACCGCGGTGAAGCTGAGCATTTCGGCAAGCTGGCGGCGGACTGGTGGAATCCCGCGGGTTCGTCGGCGATGCTCCATCGGCTCAATCCGGCGCGGCTGGCCTATGTCCGCGAAGTGACCGACGCGCATTTTGACGGCGACGGCATGTCGTTCGCCCCGCTGGCGGGCAAGACCGCGCTCGACGTCGGCTGCGGCGCCGGGCTGCTCGCCGAGCCGCTCGCCCGGATGGGCGCGAAGGTCACCGGGCTCGACGCCGCGCCCGAGAATATCGGCGCCGCCCGCGCGCATGCCGCCGCGATGGGGCTAGATCTGGAATATGTCGCCGGCGGGATCGAGGACCTGCCCGGCCGCCGCTTCGATCTGGTTACTTCGATGGAAGTGATCGAGCATGTCTCGAACCCGGCGGCGTTCGTCGCCGGTCTTGCCGACGCGCTCGCGCCCGGCGGGCTGATGATCCTCTCGACACCCAACCGCACGGCGCTGTCCCGCCTCGCGATGATCACCCTCGGCGAAGGCACCGGCGCGATCCCCAAAGGGACGCACGACTGGCACCAGTTCCTCACCCCCGACGAACTCACCGCGTTGCTCGAAGGCGCCGGGCTCAAGGTCTCCGATCTGCGCGGCCTCGGCTTCTCGCCCGCCCGCGGTTTCGTGCTCCGCGACGATACCAGCCTCGATTATCTGGTCACCGCCCGCCGGGGGTGACCTACTGGCCCATGTCGAGCACCGCGACCGGCCCCAGATCGAGCACATGCTTGCCGGTGTTGACGTGGAACGACGCGCCGATCGCACCGGCTGGATAGTCCTTGTCGGCCTTGCCGGCAGCTTGCAGGAATTGCCACTGCGCCGTCGCGTCGAAGTTCTTCGAAAAGATCGCGGTATAAGGTGCGCTCGACAGCTGGAGCTGTGCGCCGACCTTCGCGGTCGCGGCTTCCGCCTTGCTCAGCCGCGCATAGAAAGCGATGACGATCTTGTCCCCGGCCTTGACCGC
Organism: Sphingomonas psychrotolerans; assembly: GCF_002796605.1. Lineage (NCBI taxonomy): Bacteria > Pseudomonadati > Pseudomonadota > Alphaproteobacteria > Sphingomonadales > Sphingomonadaceae > Sphingomonas > Sphingomonas psychrotolerans. The sequence continues at coordinate 2,877,465 of NZ_CP024923.1, read as the reverse complement.
CTTGATCAGCGGCACATTGACTCCGGCGCTCCACGGATCGCCGGTGCCTGTCACCGGCAGCCGCAGCGCCTTGCCGCCCTGCACCTCCTTGTCGCTCACCACTTTGGGCGCGGGCGTGATACCATAGGCCTGAAAGCTGGCGGGATTGGTGTTGTTGATCACCTTCTCGGCCAGCGCGTCCTCGCTCGATCCCGCGTCCTGCGCAATTCCTGGTATGGCCAGCAGCGCCGGCACGGCAGCGCCCAATGCGAGTGCGATCCGCAAGTGCATGATTCCCCCTCCTTTATATCGTTGGGAAGGAGACTATGCCGCGCCACCGTGCGGTCAACGGCTAAGTGAGGGCGCTAACCGGCGCTCAGAAGAGTCTGCCCCCATTCGGCACATCTTTGCTCGGCCGGACGAGCACGACCTTGCCCGCTTCATCGGGAAAGCCGAGTGTCAGCACTTCGGACATCACCGGCCCGATCTGCCGCGGCGGGAAATTGATCACCGCGGCAACCTGCATCCCCGGCAGTTCCTCGATGCGGTAATGCTCGGTGATCTGCGCCGAAGAGCGTTTGCGGCCGATCACCGGCCCGAAATCGATCACCAATTTGTACGCGGGCTTGCGCGCCTCGGGGAAGGGCAGCGCCTCGACGATCGTGCCGACGCGGATGTCGACGGCGAGGAACTGGTCGAAGCCGATCGTCTCGGCGGGCAAAGCGGCGGAATCGTGCGTGACATGCATGTGCCGGCCTTTATCGCGCCGACCCGGCCTCCGCCAAGGCCGCCTCGACAATCGCCGGCCGCGCCTCCTCGCCGAGCTGCTCCATAGTACACTGGCGCGGCGCCTTGTCGGGGCGCCAGCGCAGGAAGCCGGTGCCGTGGCGGAAGCGGCCGCCGGTGACATGGTCGTAGCGCACCTCGGCGATCAGCTCGGGGCGTAGCGGCTGCCATTCGACCGAGCGCTCGGTCGACCAGCGGCTGGGCCCGCCCGGCGCGTCGCCGGTGAAACCGGGGGCCTCGACCAGCGCCTCGAGCCGTTCGGTGAGCGCCGGACGATCCGCTGCGGCGATCGCCGAAGTGAAGCCGACATGGTGAAGCAGCCCGGCGTCGTCATAGAGCCCGAGCAGCAGCGATCCGACCTCGCGCTTCTTCGTCGCATAGCGGAAGCCGCCCACCACGCAGTCGGCGGTGCGCAGCCGCTTGATCTTGTGCATGGCGCGCTCGCCCGGCCGATAGGCTTCGTCGCGCCGCTTCGCGATAACGCCGTCGAGCGCGCCACCCGCCGCGTCGAGCCAGCGGCGCGCGGTGGCGGGATCCTCGGTCAGCGGCGACAGCCGCAAAGTCGGCGAGCGATGCTCGGCGTAGAAGGCCTCGAGCGCAGCGCGGCGCTCGACGAGCGGGCGCTCGCCCAACGCGCCTGCGTCCGGCGACCACAGGCAATCGAACAGCATCAGTCGCGCCGGCGTCTCGACGGAAAGCTTGCGGATCCGGCTCTCGGCTGGATGCAGACGCATCTGCAGCGCGTCGAAGGACAGCGTCGGACCCATCGGGATCAGCAGCTCGCCGTCGAGCACCACCCGCTCGACCGGCAGCGCCGCGATCGCCGCCGCGACTTCGGGGAAATAGCGCGCCAGCGGCTTGCCCGATTTGGACTGGAGCTCGACTTCGTCGCCCTGTTTGAACGCAAGGCAGCGAAAGCCGTCCCATTTGGGCTCGAATTGCCAGCCCGGCCCCTCGGGCAATGCGGCAACCAGCTGGGCTTCCATCGGTTCGATCGTCATATATCGGCAACGCGGGGTCGGCGCATTGGTTCGAGACGAGCAGTGACTTTGCAACTGGAGCGCTTCGTCGACGCGCAGCAATGCGTCTATCCGCAGGCACTCGCGGAACTGCGCGACGGACGCAAGCGAAGCCACTGGATGTGGTTCGTCTTTCCGCAGATCGCCGGGCTCGGCCATAGCGAGACGGCGCGTTTCTATGCGATCGCCGACCTTGCCGAAGCGCGCGCATATCTCGCGCATCCGCTGCTCGGGGCGCGGCTTGTCGAGGCGACCGACGCGGTTCTGGCGCATGCCGGCCACACCACCGCCGAAGCGATGTTCGGCGGGATCGACGCCGTCAAACTGCGGTCATCGATGACGCTGTTCGAGGCCGCGGCCGGGCGCGAGACTCGTTTCGCCGCGGTGCTCGACAAATTCTACGGCGGTGTCCGCGATCCCGAAACGCTTCAGCGGCTCGCGCCGTCATAATGCTGGATCTCCAGCGCGTCCAAATCCACTCCGTCGGCACAACGCAGGTTGATCTCGACCATCGGTCCCTGCGGCCCCTTGCCCTCGGCGAACGGCGCGACGCCGCAGGTCGTGCAGAAATGGTGGTCGATGGCGTGGTGGTTGAACTGGTATGTCGCCACGGCTTCGCGCGGCGTATGCAGCGTGAACTTGTCGGGCGTGGTGAAATGGTGGAGCGGCGCCTTGCGCCGGCAGATCGAGCAATTGCACGCCAGCGCGCTGGGCCGCCTCGTCGACGGTGTAGCGGATTGCGCCGCAATGGCAGCTTCCAGTGAACGGCATCTCTTCTCTCCTGGTCTTGAGTCTCAATAGGCGGCGCGACCCTTGGCGCCTATCCTCGGGGGCAAAGCCTGTTGTAGATGTTCTTGATATGTTCTAGTGTAACCGCATGCAATCGGGTTTCGGCTTCTCCGGGCATGACGACATCCTGCGCTGGCAAAGAATGCTGGCGCCGATGCGGACGGTGGCAGTGCCGCTGCCACGCCGCTCGCCGATCGGGGCATTGGTCAAGTCGATGATCAGCGGGCGGACGAGGGATCCGGTCTCGCTTGCAGCTTATGATCGACTGGTCGCCGCGTTCGGGACGCCGGGACGCGTGCTCATGGCGGGCCGCGAAGAGGTGCTGCGCTGCATCGGCGGGGTCACCCATGCCGAGGACAAAGCGGGCTATGTCGTCGGCGCGCTCGGGCGGATCGCCGCCGAGCGCAAGGGGTTCGACCTCTCGTTCCTCGCGACGCCGCCGATCGTCGAGGCGCTGGGGTGGCTCGAACGCTTGCCCGGCGTCGGCCGCAAGGTCGCGGCGGCGACGCTCAACGCCAGTACGCTCGATCGGCCGGTGCTGATCGTCGACAGTCATGTTCTCCGCGTGCTCCAGCGGCTGGGGTTCGTCGATCGCCATGCCGAGGCGCGCACGGCGAGCGAGGCAGTGACCGCGGCGATGCCCGAATGGGATGGCGGCGATTTTCTAGACTTCCACATCGCCATCAAGAAGCTGGGCCAACGCTTCTGCCGCTTCGAAGCGCCCGATTGCGCGCGCTGCCCGCTTCGCATCGACTGCCGCTCGCGTTGTTGACAGCGCCGTCGGGCTTTCCGACACGGAGGTCATGGGCGAAATAAAACTGCATCCGGGCTGGCTCGAACCGCTGAAGGACGAGTTCGCCGACCCGTATATGACCGCGCTACGGGAATTCCTCGTCACGGAGAAAGCAGCGGGCAAGCGCGTCTTTCCCGCCGGCGGCGAGTGGTTCCGGGCGCTCGATCTGACGCCGCTCGAGCAGGTCCGCGTCGTGATCCTCGGCCAGGATCCCTATCATGGCGAAGGGCAGGCGCATGGCCTGTGCTTCTCGGTGCGTCCCGGCGTGCGGACGCCCCCGAGCCTCGTCAACATCTACAAGGAAATGGAGGCCGATCTCGGCATCCCGCGAGCGCGCCACGGCTTTCTCGAACATTGGGCGCAACAGGGCGTGCTGCTGCTCAACGCCGTGCTCACCGTCCAGATGAGCATGGCCGCCTCGCATCAGGGGCGCGGCTGGGAGCGGTTCACCGACGCGGTGATCCGGCTGGTCAACGCCAAGCAGGAGCCGGTGGTGTTCTTGCTGTGGGGGAGCCACGCGCAGAAAAAGGCGGCGTTCGTCGATTCGATCGACAAAGGCGGGCGGCATCTCGTCCTCAAGGCGCCGCACCCTTCGCCCTTGTCGGCGCACTCCGGATTTTTCGGCTGCCGGCACTTTTCGAAGGCCAACGCATTTCTGACCAGTCGGGGGCACCAGCCGATCGACTGGGCACTCCCCGAGCTGGATTGAGTGCTCATAACCGGTTCATCATGCGGCTGACACGGTCGGTCGATTCTGCCAGACGCCTGAGCAAGCAAGAAAAGAGCTGAAGATGCGCAAGTCCGTCGCCGCCGTGCTGAGCCTGTCGATGATCCTCGCCGCCTGCGGTGGCGGGGGCGGCGGCAGCGGTTCGGTGGTGACGCCGCCGATCACGGGCGGCGGGCCGACACCGACACCTGGACCGACCGCCGGCTGCACGCTGCGCGAGCGGCAGGACTGGGCGGCCGCGCAGCTCAGGGAATGGTATCTCTTCCCGGAGACGTTGCCGGCGAGCCTCAGCCCCACGACCTACGCGACGGTCAGCGACTATATCGACGCACTCACCGCCACGGCGCGGACCCAGGGCCGCGACCGCTATTTCACCTATCTCACCTCGATCGCCGAAGAGAATGCCTATTATTCCTCGGGTTCGAGTGCCGGCTTCGGCTTCCGCCTCGCCTATGATTCGGCCGCCGGACGCGTCTTCGTCGCCGAATCGTTCGAAGGCGCCCCGGCGCTGAATGCCGGCATCGATCGCGGCGCCGAGATCGTCGCGATCGGCACCAGCGCGGCCAATTTCCGCACGGTTTCCTCGATCATGGCCAGCGAAGGCCCGGCCGGCGTTTCGAACGCGCTCGGCCCCTCGACCGCGGGCACTGCGCGCGTGCTGCGTGTGATCGACGCCGCCGGCACCCGCGACCTCAACGTCGCCAAGACCGATTATACGCTGGCGCCGGTCTCGTCGCGTTACGGCGCTAAGATCCTCGACGATGGCGGGCGCAAGGTCGGCTACCTCAATCTGCGCACGTTCATCTCCACCGCCGATCCGGCGCTGCGCACCGCCTTCGCGCAGTTCAAGGCGGCGGGGGTCACCGAAGTGATCGTGGATCTGCGCTACAATGGCGGCGGTCTCGTTTCGATCGCCCAGCTGATGGGCGACCTGATGGGCGCCAATCGCGCGACCAGCGACGTGTTCGACTATATGGTCTTCCGCCCCGAGAAATCGGCCGAGAACGAGACCCGCTTCTTCCAGCCCAAAACCGAATCGATCGCGCCCACCCGGATCGCGTTCATCGGTACCGGCGGAACGGCGTCGGCGAGCGAGCTCGTGGTCAACGCCTTCATTCCCTATCTCCACGCCAATGTCGGCCTGGTCGGCACCAATACCTATGGCAAGCCGGTCGGCCAGATTGCGATCGATCGGCCGGCCTGCGACGACCGCCTGCGGGTGATCGCCTTCGCCACGCAGAACGCCGCGCGGCAGGGCAATTATTTCAATGGTCTCGCCGGCACGGTCGAGGCGAGCTGCCGCGCGGGGGACGAGGTCGGATACCCGCTCGGCGACGCGCGCGAGGCCTCGACCAGGGCGGCACTCGATTTCCTCGCGGGACGCAGCTGCACGGCGATCGCATCGGGCGGCCAGACCACGCTCGCATTGCGCACCGCCGCCGCACGCGAGCTGCTCATCCCCGAGCGCCCCAGCACTCTCCAGCGCGAAGTCCCCGGCGCCTATTAGCCTTTTCCTGGGGCCTCCGAATCCTCCGGTGGTGTGGCGTCATCCGCCTCCACCGCGTCCGCCGGCACCAGCGCGCGCACTTCCTCCATGAAGCGCGCGAGCGAGATCGGCTTGGAGACATAGGCGTTCGCCCCCGCCGAGCGGATGCGCTCCTCGTCCTCACGGCCGGCATAGGCGGTCACCGCCATGATCGGGATCGCGCGGAGATCAGGGTCGCGCTTCATCTCGCGGATGAGGTCGAATCCGGTGACGTGGGGCATCTGGATGTCCATCACGATCAGCTCGGGCACGAATTCGCGCGCCTTTGCGATCGCCTCGCGGCCGTCGCTTACCGGCTCCACGGCGAAGTCGTGCGCGCGCAGCAAGTCACAGAACAGCTTCAGATTGAGTTCGTTATCCTCGACAACGAGAACCCTTTTTGCCACGCGCAGAACCTCATGTAGTTGGAGACGGTTTAGGCGATGCCGCGGATGGAAACAAACGCAGAGGCACTTGCGCTCCAGGCTTTGGTCTGGACGCTCGGCGATTCGGCCCGCGCGACGCGGCTGCTCGACCTGACCGGCCTCGATCCGGCCGAATTGCGAGCGCGGGCAGGGGAGCCTGCCCTGCTCGCCGCGACCCTCGGTTTCCTCGAGGCGCACGAGCCCGATCTGGTCGCCTGCGCCGAGGCATTGGAAGTGACGCCGGCTGCGCTCGTCACCGCCCGCGGGGAGCTCGAACGCGCATGAAGCCGCTGCTGATCACCGATTGCGACGAAGTCCTGCTCCACATGGTTCGCCATTTCGGAAGCTGGCTCGACGAGGCGCATGGCATCGACTTCACACCCAATGGTGGCGATTTCGCGACCTCGATGCGCCGCCGCGCCGATCAGGCATTGGTCGAGCGCGAGCAGATGTGGGCGCTGCTCGACGGCTTCTTCCCCGGCGAGATGGAGCGCCAGACCCTTGTGCCCCATGCCCGGGAAGCATTGGCGGCGCTGGCCGAGCATGCCGACATCGTCGTGCTGACCAATCTCGGCGATCATTGCCGCGAACACCGGATCGCTCAGCTGGCTACCCACGGTATCGCCCACCGCGTCGAGTGCAATCAGGGTCCGAAGGGGCCGCCGGTCGCCAGGCTGGTCGCAGAGCTGGGCGCGCCGGTGGCAGTGTTTGTCGACGATCTCGCCGTGCATCACGAATCGGTGGCGAAGCACGCCCCGCAGGTCCACCGGCTCCACATGATCGCCGAGCCCAGCCTCGCGCCCGACGTCCCGCCCGCGCCGGCGGCGCATGCCCGGATCGACGATTGGCTGGAGGCGCAGCGCTGGATCGAGGCGCGTTTCGCCGCGGGCTTGACCGCCGATGCCACCGGTGGTTGATCGCCGCATGACTCAAAAAATCGACGCGAAGCTGGCCGAACTCGGCCTGTCCCTCCCCGAAGCCGCGGCGCCCGTCGCGGCCTATGTTCCTGCGGTCGAGGCTGGCGGGCTGCTTCACGTCTCGGGGCAGCTCCCGTTCAAGGACGGCCAGTTGATGACAGGTCGCCTCGGCGAGGACCGCGATCTCGACTACGGCCAGGAAGCCGCGCAGCGCTGCGGGCTGATGCTCGTCGCGCAGATCAAGAAGGCGCTCGGCGGCGATCTCGGTCGGGTCGAACGCATCGTCAAGCTCGGCGTGTTCGTCAATTCCGCCGGCGCTTTCACCGATCAGCCCAAGGTCGCCAACGGTGCGTCCGAGCTGATGCAGGCCTTGTTCGGCGAGGCCGGCCGCCACGCCCGCAGCGCGGTCGGGGTACCGACGCTGCCGCTCGGCGCAGTGGTCGAAGTCGATGCGGTGGTGGCGATCCGCAGCTGATCTCTGTTGCGGCACAGCCACACTTCGTCACGATCTAGCAACAATCCAGCAAATAATGTTGTGCGGCGCAGCGTCATCCGGCAAGGTTCGGTCGTCGTTCGAAAGTCGTGCCGGCACTCGATGCCCAAATAGACGCGACGCCGACGACAGCAGGTGGGGACCCTTTGGTTTGAATTGAAAGGGATTTCCATGCGCTATTCGATGATCAGCCTTGGCGTGCTCATGCTCGCCACGGCCGCGCCTGCCATGGCGCAGGATGCAAGCGAAACCGAACCGGCAAGCCCCATCACCGTCACCAGCGCCGTGACGCTGACGTCGGACTATCGCTTCCGTGGTCTCAGCCAGTCCAACAAGAAGGTGGCGGTGCAGAGCACGATCAACGTCAACCATGAGTCGGGCTTCTATGTCGGCACCTGGGTTTCGACGATCGACGATGAGGTTTCGCTGCCCGGTTACGGCGATGTCGAAGTCGATCTCTACGGCGGCTACACCAAGACACTCGAGAACGGCGTGGGCTTCGATGTCGGGGCGCTTTATTATTATTATCCGGACGGCGCGAAGGGTCTCAAGACCGATTTCTTCGAGCCCTATGCCTCGGTGATGTATACGGTCGGGCCGGTGACCGCCAAGGTTGGGGCCAATTACGCGTGGAGCGGGCAGTCCGGTCTGGCCGACAATGACAGCTTGTATCTCCGCGGCGATCTGACCGTCGCCATCCCCAACACCCCGGTAAGCGTTCTCGGCCATATCGGACGCACCGACGGCCAACTCGGCGTGCTCGCGCCGACCGGCAAATATACCGACTGGTCCCTCGGCGCCGAAATCGCGCAAAAATTCGTCAAGCTCGGCGTTCAATATGTCGATACCGACATCACCAACGACGCCGGCTATGCCGATGCGATCGGTGCCGATCCGCGGGCGGTCTTCTACATGACGCTCAGCTTCTGACCGGCTCCGTCCGGGGGCGGTTCGCCGCTTCCGGACGGCACGGCGCACGAAAAGGCCGGCCCGCTCACCATGAGCGGGCCGGCCTTTTTCGTATCGCTGCGTACCGGCGCTTATTTAGGCGTCGTGCTGGCGCGCGCGGTCTGGCCGTCGCCTTCGGGTGCGGCGACGATGTCGCGGGTGGTGCTGCCCTTGTCGACGACGTTGGTGGTCGGGCTGCCCGCGGTGCTCCGCGCGCCCGTCTCCGCGGTGGTGCGGCCGGCCGCGTCGAGCGTGGCGTTTTCCGAAGCGCTGCGCGCCTGCGAGCCGCCGAACAACGCGTCGAGCGCCTGCGCCGAAGGCGAGGTATCCTGCGGACGCGGCGCGCCGGGGCGCGGCGGGACCAACGCGAAATCGGGCGGGATCACCAGCGGCGCCTGGCGCGCGACGGCGAATTCGTCGGGACGTGCGCGGTCATACCCGTTCTTGCCGCAGGCGGAGAGCGAGCCGACGAGCGCGACGCCCGTAGCGATCAGAACCAACTTACGCATTGACTTCATTCTCCACAGGAGCAGGCGTCCCGGCCTGCTTATCGCGCACGAACAAGGCGCGGATCAACAGGATCAGCACGCCGATGGTAATCGCCGCATCGGCTACATTGAAGACCAAAAAAGGGCGCCACGTGCCGAAATGCAAATCGGCGAAGTCGACCACATAGCCCAGCCGGGTACGATCGAGGATATTGCCCAGCGCGCCGCCGAGCACGAGGCCGAGCCCGGCGACGTCGGGACGCTTCTTTTCGCGCAGCATCCACCAGAATACGCCGGCGGCGATCGCGCCGGTGAGCAGGACGAGCAGCCAGCGCGTCGTCGGACCCGTCGCCCGCAACAGGCCCAGCGACACACCATCATTCTTGATGAAGCGCAGGTCGAAGATCGGCAGTACGGTCAGCGACATGTCCTGCACGTTGAGTCCCAGCGGGCCGGTCACATAATATTTGGCGACCTGATCGATCAGGAACACCACGGCCGCAACGAGCAGCCCGATCTGCCAATTCTTCATCAATCCACCACCCCGGCGCAGCGGTCGCACAGCAAACCGTCTTGCGCAACTTCAGGAAGATGCCGCCAGCATCGGCCGCATTTGTGGCGCCCGGTGGGCGTCACTGTGACGGCCGGCCCCTGCTCGACCTTCGAGACGATGAACAGTTCCGCCAGATCGGCGCCCGATGCCGGCAGATCGGGCACGGTCACTTCGGCCTCGAGGCTCGAGCGCACCTTCTTCTCGCGCCGATAGGGCTCGATCGCCTCGGTCACGGTCTGGCGCAGCGCGCGGATCGCACTCCAGTCGGAGGTCGCAGCGATCACCTCGGGAAGTTCGGGCCAGTCGAGCAGATGGACTGATCCCTCCTCGCTCGGGAAGCGCGCCTGCCACACTTCCTCGGCAGTGAAGCTGAGGATCGGCGCGGCATAGCGGACGAGCGCGTGGAACAGGATGTCGAGCACAGTGCGATAGGCGCGGCGCTTCGGATCCGTGGGCGCGTCGCAATAAAGCGAATCCTTGCGGATATCGAAGAAGAAGGCCGAGAGGTCTTCATTGGCGAAGTCGGTCAGCGCGCGGCTGTAGCGATTGAACTCGAACGCCTCCGCCGCGGCGCGAAGCTCGGCATCGAGCTCGAAGAGCTTGGCGAGCACGTAGCGCTCGAGTTCGGGCATCTCGGCGACGGGGAGCTTCTCGGACTCTTCGAAGCCCTCCAGCGCGCCGAGCAGATAGCGGAAGGTGTTGCGCAGCTTGCGATAGGTGTCACCGGTGCCGGCGAGCACTTCCTTGCCGATGCGGACGTCCTCGAAATAATCGGTCTGCGCGACCCAGAGGCGCAGGATGTCCGCGCCGCTCTCGCCGATGATCTTGAGCGGATCGACGACATTGCCGAGCGACTTCGACATTTTCCGGCCATTGCCGTCGAGCGCGAAACCGTGGGTGAGCACCGCGCCATAGGGCGCGCGGCCCCGGGTGCCGCAGCTTTCGAGCAGCGACGACTGGAACCAGCCGCGATGCTGGTCCGAACCCTCGAGATAGAGGTCGGCGCGGGCGTCCTCGCCGTAGCGCGCCTCGACCACGAAGGCATGCGTCGAGCCGCTGTCGAACCACACGTCGAGAATGTCGGTGATCACCTCGTAATCGGCGAGCGCGTACTTCTCGCCGAGCAGCGCCTGATGATCGGCCTGGAACCAGGCGTCGGCGCCGCCATTGGTGAAGGCCTGGAGGATGCGGGCGTTCACCTCGGGGTCGCGGAGATAGTCGCCGGTGGCGCGATTGACGTAGAGCGCGATCGGCACGCCCCAGGCGCGCTGGCGGCTGATCACCCAATCGGGGCGACCCTCGACCATCGAGCGGATCCGGTTGATCGAACGCTCGGGCACCCAGCGGATATTCTCGATCGCGTCGAGCGCGATCCCGCGCAGGGTGGGACCGTTGCCGGTCGACATCGGCATGCCGATGCCGAGCGGCGTCGGCACGTCGACCACGACTTCGCCGGCGGGCTTGTCCATCGGGATGAACCATTGCGGGGTCGCGCGGAAGATGATCTTGGCCTTGCTCCGCCAGCTGTGCGGATAGCTGTGCGCGAAATCGTCGGTCGCCGCGAGCAGCGCGCCGGCTTCGCGCAGATCGGTGCAGATCGGGCCGTCCGAGGCGACGAACTTCTTGTTGATCACCGATCCCTGGCCGCCGAGCCACAGCCAGTCGGCGCGGTACATCCCCGCGCCGTCGACCGCGAACACCGGATCGATCCCGTGCGCCTTGCACAGCAGGAAGTCGTCCTCGCCATGATCCGGCGCCATATGGACGAGGCCGGTACCGGCGTCGGTGGTGACGAAGTCGCCGGGGAGGAACGGTCGCGGCTTCGCGAAGAACCCGCCGAGCTTGTGCATCGGGTGGCGGGCGACCGCGCCTTCGAGTGCCCAACCGCCCTTGAAATACACATCGACCGCGTCGCTGTTATCCCACTCAGAGCCGATCCGTTTCAGGAAGGTCGGCACCAACTCGGTAGCTACCAAGAACTTCTTGCCCGCTAGACCGGCCAGCGCAGGCTCTTCGAGCGCGCCGGTCTTCAACTCGAAGAGCGAGTAATCAACCTCCGGCCCGTAGCTCAGCGCCTGGTTTACCGGGATCGTCCACGGCGTGGTCGTCCAGATCACCGCATGCGCGCCGACCAGTTCGGGGGCGTTCGGGGCCTCGACGATCTCGAACGCCACGTCGATCTGGGTCGACACGACGTCCTCATATTCAACCTCGGCCTCGGCCAATGCGGTCTTTTCGACCGGGGACCACATCACCGGCTTGGCGCCGCGATAGAGCTGGCCGCTCTCGGCGAACTTGAGCAGCTCGCCGGCGATGATCGCCTCGCTCTGATAGTTCATCGTGAGGTACGGCGTGTCCCAGTCGCCCATGATGCCGAGCCGCTCGAACTGGCCGCGCTGCACGCCCACCCATTTCTCGGCATAAGCGCGGCATTCGGCGCGGAAGGCGACGGGGTCGACTTCGTCCTTGTTGAGCTTCTTCGCGCGATACGCTTCCTCGACCTTCCACTCGATCGGCAGGCCGTGGCAGTCCCAGCCGGGGACGTAGGGCGCGTCCTTGCCGAGCAGGGTCTGGCTGCGCACGACGATGTCCTTGAGGATCTTGTTCATCGCATGGCCCATGTGAATGTCGCCATTCGCATAGGGTGGGCCGTCATGGAGCAGGAAGCGCTCGCGGCCCGCGCGGGCCTCGCGCAGCTTGCCGTAGAGCCCGATCTTCGCCCAGCGCTCGAGGATCGCGGGTTCCTTGGCCGCGAGCCCGGCCTTCATCGGGAAATCGGTCTTCGGCAGGAAGACGGTGTCGCGCCAGTCGCGCGGGGATTCGGTGGTGTCGGTCATTTGGCGGCGGGGATTAGCTGGTGTGGAGCGATGGGGGAAGCAGCTTTGCTCGCACATCGGGGCGTAGGGGCTGCGCGGTTGACCCTGATTGACTCGATTCGCGGGTTTTTCGGCCGAAGCGCCTGCGATGCGGCGCGGTCGCGCCTGCGACGCGGCACCAACGCGCCCGTCAGATCAGACGAAATCCTGCATTGAAAGAACGTCGCCGGTCCGGGGTGACGAAGGAGTCAGGCGAGCGCCGCGCGCGCCTTCGCGGCGTCCGCGTCCATCTGGACCTTGAGCGCTTCCATCGAATCGAATTTCGCCTCGGGGCGCAGATAGTCGATCAGCGAGATTTCGATCACCTGATCGTACAGGTCGCCGGCGAAATCGAAGAAATAGCTCTCGAGCAGTTCGACCGGCGGCTCGATGCTCGGACGGATGCCGAGATTGGCGACACCGTCCAGCATGCGCCCATCGGCCAAGCGCCCCCGCACCGCATAAATACCGTAAGCGGGGCGCAGATAGTTGGCGAGGTCCATGTTCGCGGTCGGATAGCCGAGCTGACGGCCGAGTTTGGCCCCGTGCTGCACCGGTCCCTGTATCGCGAACGGCCGGGTGAGCAGCCGCGCCGCGCCGCGCGGATCGCCGTCGCCGAGATATTGGCGGATGCGGCTCGACGAGACCGTCTCGCCGTCGAGCGCCACCGGGGGAACGACTTCGGCCGAATAACCGAGCGCGCCGCCGAGCGCGGCCAGCGTCGCCACGTCGCCCTCGCGTCCCTTGCCGAAAGTGAAGTCGTCGCCGGTGATCACGCCGCCGGCGCCGATGATCGCGATCAATTGCTGCTCGGCGAATTGCCGGGCGCTGAGGCCTGCCATCGCCGAAGCGAAATTGAAGACCAGCATCGCATCGGCGCCCGCCGCGGCGAACAGCCGCGCGCGCTGATCGAGCGTGGTCAGCCGGAAATGCCCCGATTGCGGCTGGAAGAAGCGCTTGGGATGCGGATCGAAGGTGGCGACGATCGCCGGGCGCCCTTCGGCCCGCGCACGCGCGATCGCGCGGCCGGCCACGGCCTGATGCCCGAGGTGAAACCCGTCGAAATTGCCCAATGCGACGATCCCGCCGCGAAGATGCGCCGGCACCGGCGAGCCGTTGTCCAGTCGCTCCATGGAGGGGCTATAGAGAGGGGAGGGGCATTCTAAAAGCCCTCTCCCTTTGGGAGAGGGTTGGGTGAGGGCGGGGCGGGAATAGGTGCCGACTCGACCCTCACCCTTCCCACCGCTTTGCGGCGGCCTCCTTCCCTCTCCCGATGGGAGAGGGCGTTATTGCCCGGCCATCCCCGCGCGGAGCACGCGGAGCACATTGCCGCCCATCACCTTGCGGATCTCGTCCTGCGCGAAGCCGCGATCGACCAGCGCCTGCGTCACTGCGGCCAGTTGCGCGGTATCGAACCCCGTCGTCACTGCGCCGTCGAAGTCCGAACCCAGCCCGACATGATCGATCCCGACCAGATCGCGGACATGCGCGATCGCCCGCGCGATCGCCGCCGGCGCAGTCGAGCAGATCGCCGCGTCCCAATAGCCGATGCCGATCACGCCGCCGGTCTTGGCGACGCCGCGGATCTCCTCGTCGGTCAAGTTGCGGTTGACCTTGCACGTCGCCTGCACCCCGCCATGGCTCGACACCAATGGCCGCCGCGCCATGGCGAGTATCTCGGCGACGCTCTGGTGGCTCGAATGGGCGATGTCGACGATCATCCCGAGCTTTTCCATCCGCCGCACCACCTGCACGCCGAGCGGGGTGAGGCCGCCCTTCTTCACGCCGTGCATCGACCCCGCGACTTCGTTGTCGAAGAAATGCGCGAGCCCGGCCATGCGGAAGCCCGCGGCGTAAAGCCGATCGAGATTGCCGAGCCGGCCCTCGATGTCCTGCAGACCCTCGATCGACAGCATTCCGCCGACGACCTTGCCGCCGCCCGCGCGATCGGCGAGCAGCCGGTCCAGTTCCTGCGGCGTGCGGATCACCCGCAGCTTGCCCCCGGACCCCGCCGCCGCGCGATCGAGCTTTTCGGCGTGCCACAGCGAGCGCTGGAGCAGCGAGCCCCATGTCCGCACCGGCTGGAGCTGCGCCACCGTCAGCAGCGTGATGTTGTCGGTGTCGGCGCCGTTCGAATCGTAATTCTGCCCCTTGGGCGTCTTGGTCACCGACGAGAAGATCTGCAGCGCGACATTGCCGTCGATCAGCCGCGGCAGATCGACTTGCCCGCGCGCGGCGCGATCGAGCAGGCTGCGGCGCCACAGCAGGGTGTCGCCGTGCATGTCGACGATCTGGAGCGAAGCGTGGAGCTGCCGGGTCTGCGCGCTCACCTTGGGCAGGGCCGCGGGCTCGACCTTGTTCATCCCCGCCTCGACGATCGGCGGGGCGATTCCGAAAAAGCCGATTCCGGCGATCACCAGCAGCGCCGCGAGCGCCCACAGGATCTTCTTCATGCCGCCCGCTCCAACGTGACGAAGCTGTACGCAGGGCGCCCCGCCTCGCTCGCATGCTCCTCGCGCGCCACTTCGCGCCAGCCGGTGCCGAAGCCGGGCACGGTCGCATCGCCCTCGGCGTCGACATGGACTTCGGTCAGCTCGATCCGGTCGGCGCGGTCTAGCAGCAGCGCGAATATCTCCGCCCCGCCGATCACCGCGACCTCGTCGCCCGCCAGTGCCAGCGCGTCCTCCGGCGAATGGGCGATTTCAGCGCCCTCGGCCGACCAGCCGGTGTCGCGGGTCAGCACGATGTGGCGACGGCCGGGCAGCGGCGATGGGAAGCTCTCGAAGGTCTTGCGCCCCATCACCATCGGCTTGCCCATCGTCTGCGCCTTGAAGCGCCTGAGATCGGCGGGCAGGTGCCAGGGCAGCTTGCCGTCCTTGCCGATCACGCCATTGTCGGCGCGGGCGAGGTGGAAGGTGACGCGCGGCACCTCTCGGCTCAGCCCGGCTGACAGCGCATCAGCGCCGCCGCCTGATCCTGCGCCGCGCCGTTGGCCGGGCCGTCGCTCACCCGGACCTCGTAGAGCTGGGGCCACATCTTGCCGGTGACGAAGATGCGCTTCGCCGCGGCATCATAAGCGATGCCGTTGGGCACTTCGTCGATGCCGGGGGTGGGCGGGCCGAGCGAAGCGACGTCGACAAAGCCCTTCACCTTGCCGTTGCCCGGATCGATCCGGGCGATCAGATCGGTCTGCCAGACATTCGCCCAGATCTCGCCCTGGATCCATTCGAGTTCGTTGAGCTGCTTGACCGGACAGCCATTGGCAGTGACGTCGAGCGTCGATTGCTGCGCCAGCGTTTCGGGATCGAGGAAGCGCAAGGTCGCGGTGCCGTCGCTCAAGATCACCGACTTGCCGTTGTGCGTCAGGCCCCAGCCTTCGCCCTTATAGGCGAACTCGCCGGCGGGGCTGAAATCCTTGCGGTTGTAGATGAATCCCTTCTGGTCCTTCCACGTCAGCTGGTAGATCTTGTCCTTCCATCCGACGATCCCCTCGCCGAAATAGGGCGCAGCCAGCGGCGCCTGCGCGGAAACTTCGCCGCTGGCGAGATCGACCTTGCGGATGCCCGACGTGCCTTCCTCGCCGGTGCTCTCGAACAGGCCGCCGTCGTAGAACAGGCCCTGGGTGAAGGCCTGCGAGTCGTGCGGGTAGCTCTTCACTATCTCGACCGTCTGGACCTTGGGCATTTCCTCCTGCGCGCCGCAGCCGGCGAGAGCGAGGAACGGAAGGATCGCGATCAACGTGCGCATCAGACCGCCACCGGCGCTTTGATATGCGCCTGCGCTTCATAATCGTGGATCACGAAATCCTCATATTCATAGGTGTCGATCGAAGGTGCTTTGCGCAGGATCTCGAGCCGGGGCAGGGGGCCGGGCGCGCGGGCGAGTTGCTCGCGCGCCTGCTCGAGATGGTTCGAATAGAGATGGCAGTCGCCGCCGGTCCAGATGAACTCGCCGGCTTCGAGCCCGGCCTGCTGCGCGAGCAGATGCGTGAGCAGGGCATAGCTGGCGATGTTGAAGGGGACGCCGAGGAAGATGTCGGCCGAGCGCTGATAGAGCTGGAGGCTGAGCTTGCCGTTCGCGACATAGGTCTGGAACAGGCAATGGCACGGCGCCAGCGCCATCGCGTGGAGTTCGCCGGGGTTCCACGCCGAGACGATCTGGCGGCGCGAGCCGGGGTTGTTGCGGATCTGGTCGAGCAGCTCGGCGATCTGATCGATCTCCTTGCCGTCGGCGGCTTCCCAGCGGCGCCATTGCTTGCCGTAGACCGGGCCGAGTTCGCCCTCGGCATCGGCCCATTCGTTCCAGATGCTCACCTTGCGTTCCTGCAGCCAGCGGACATTGGTGTCGCCGCGCAGGAACCACAGCAATTCCACGATGATCGATCGGATATGGAGCTTCTTGGTGGTGAGCAGCGGAAAGCCCCGGGCGAGATCGAAACGCATCTGGTGGCCGAACACCGAGCGCGTCCCCGTGCCGGTGCGATCCATCGTCTCCGCGCCGTTGGTCAGCGCGCGTTCCATCAGGTCGAGATATTGACGCATCATGCGAGCCTAGCGGCAGGGACGGGTGCGCGGCAAGGACGCGCTGAGCCCATGCTTGCGTCCGGAGCGATCCGCGTTAGCCTGCCGACATGAAATTCTTCCTGCTGCCGCTCTGCGCGACGATCCTTATGGCCGGGCCCGCGGCGGCCGATGATCCCTGTCCGAAATTTTCGCCGGGAGACGCCTATCCCTGGCAGACGAGCGAGAAGATGCCGGGCGATTTCTGGGCAGACGCCGTTGTCGACGTGGACGCCAAGGGAGCGCCGGTCGGGTGCCGGACCGGGGCGGGCAACATGAAACGCGAACAACGGTTCTGGTACTGCAATGCTATCATGAAGGATGCCAGATACCCCCCGGTGATCAAGGATGGGGTAGCGGTTCCTTTCAAGGTCAAGACGGTCCTGGTCGTGCCCGGCCGGAAGCACCGCGACGCGGACAAGGCCGCGCGCAAGCGGTTCTTTGCCGATCATCCCGAAGAACGGACGGTCTGCTACCCCGGATAAGCGCCGGACGCCGGAATCGGCAGAGTCACACCGAATCGGATCGGCTTGCGCTTCGGCGATCGGCCGGGCGCTGGCAGCTGTCGGCGATGCCGATCGAGGCTCTCGCCGCGCCGCGCCGCCTTGCCGATCCCGCCGCCGCGGGCGCTTTGTTCGCGTGCCTCGCCGAAGAGACGGTCGAAGTGATGGCGTTCGTCTATCTGGCTGCGGACCAGCGCGTGCTGGGGATGCGTCAGGCACGCTCGGGCTCGGTCGATCGGCTGGTACTGCCGATCCGCGACGTCGCGGCGGATGCGCTGGCGTTCGGCGCGGCGGCGGTGGTGATGGCGCACAACCATCCGAGCGGCGATCCGACGCCGAGCGTCGCGGACCGCGAGGCGACCCGGCTGCTGGCCCGGGCGCTGGAGACGCTAGAGATGCGGTTGCTCGATCACCTGATCGTGGCGAGCGGGGGAATCACCAGCTTTCGCCGGCTCGGCTTACTCTGATCCCTCGCCCGGCTGCACCGCCACGGGGGTGGCCCGCGCGCCGCTCTTGCAGGCCTTGATCATGCCGGGCTCGGGGCGTGCGCCCTCTGCGCGGAAGATCGCGATATAGCCGCCCGCGGAGGGCATCCGCCGCAGCGAAACCAGCGCATAGCCGAGTGCGGCGAACTCGCATTTGAGCAGGTCGGGCGGGGTGCCGTGATGTTCGGTGGGCCTGTCGGCATCGACCACGATCACTTGTCCGTCGGGCCGCAGCGAAGGGCGCAGCCGCCAGAGGAACTCGTAAGGGCTCTCGATCTCATGGTACATATGCACCATCAGCACGCGATCGAAGCTCGCCTCGGGCAGGCGCGGATCGGCGGGCAGACCCAGCCGCACGTTCACGTTGTTGAGCCGTTCGCGGATCACGCGGTTGGCCAGTTGCTCGATCGTCTCGGGGACGATGTCCTCGGCGACGACGCGGCCCTTGTCGCCGACGCGCTGGCCGAGGCGGATCGTGTAATAGCCCTCGCCCGCGCCGATATCGGCGACCGTCATGCCGGGCTTGATCCCGGCGAGATTCATCACCTGCCCCGCCTCGTTGAGCCGGTCGCGCGCCTCTTCGGTCGACCAGCGGGTCGAGACGATCGTCGCGACGGGGCGATCCGCGGCGGGGAAGCCGGTATTTTTGGCCTGCGCCGTGCGCTCGCGCGGCCCCGCGCTGCCGCCGTCGCATCCGGCGAGCAGCAGCAAGGCAATGCCCAGAGCGCTGGCTGACCTCAATCGACATCCTCCACTTCGACCGTCTCGCCGGTCACGCGCTGCGATAGCGCAGCCGCCATGAACGCGTCGAGGTCCCCGTCGAGCACGTCGCCCGGGGCAGTCGAGGTCACGCCTGTGCGCAGGTCCTTCACCAGCTGATAGGGCTGGAGGACATAAGAGCGGATCTGGTGGCCCCAGCCGATATCGGTTTTGCTGGCGTTCTCGGCATTGGCGGCCGTTTCGCGGATCTGCAGCTCGCGTTCGTAGAGGCGGGCGCGGAGCTGGTTATAGGCCTCGGCCTTGTTCTTGTGCTGGCTGCGCTGGTTCTGGCACTGCACCACGATGCCGGTGGGGATGTGGGTGATGCGCACTGCCGAATCGGTGGTGTTGATGTGCTGCCCGCCCGCGCCCGAGGCGCGATAGGTGTCGATGCGCAGATCGCTTTCGTTATACTCGACGTTGATGTCGTCATCGATCACCGGATAGACCCACACGCTCGAGAAGCTGGTGTGGCGCCGCGCGGCGCTGTCATAAGGCGAGATGCGGACGAGGCGGTGCACACCGCTCTCGGTCTTGGCATAGCCATAGGCGTTCTCGCCCTTGATCAGCAGAGTCGCCGATTTGATCCCGGCCTGCTCGCCGGCGTGATAGTCGATCAGCTCGACCTTCATGCCGTGGCGCTCGGCCCAGCGCGTGTACATGCGCAGGAGCATGCCCGCCCAGTCGTTGCTCTCGGTGCCGCCGGCGCCCGAGTTGATCTCGACATAGGTGTCGTTGGGGTCGGCCTCGCCCGACAGCAGCGCCTTGACCTTGTCGATCTCGGCACGCGCGGCGAGCGCGCCGAGCGCGGCGGTGCCGTCACTCGCCATTTCCTCGTCGCCCTCGGCCTCCGCCATCTCGATCAGCTCGGCGGTGTCGTTGAGTTCGGTCTCGATCGCGCGCGTCGCACTGATCGCCTCCTCGAGCCGGCGGCGTTCGCGCATTACGTCCTGCGCGGCCTTGGCGTCGTTCCACAAGGTCGGATCCTCGACACGCGCGTTGAGCTCGTCGAGCCGCCGCAGCGCGCGGTCCCAATCGAGGAACCGGCGCAGCAGCGCCAGCGCCGCCTTGATCTTGTCGACATGAGCCTGCGCTTCGGCGCGCATCGGGATAACCTTTCAAAATCAATCGTCGTCCCGGCGAACGCCGGGACCGCATGCCTCAAGCCGTTCGCCCGCGGCCTGAGATCTCGGCGTTCGCCGGGATGACGCTATGTAGGAAGGGCGCTAGTAGATTCCGCCCTCGCGTTGCAAGAAGTCGCTGTCGGACGGCGCCCTGGTGGCGGGCGCGGCCTTCTTCTGGACGGTCCTGGTTTCGGCCGCTTCCCCCTCCTGTCCGCCGCGGCGGCGGCGCTGGGGCTCGACATCGGGCTTGAAGGCTTCCCAGATCACCGAGGCGAGCGGGTCGCTGGTCGGCCAGCCGCCGGGCACTTTCCGGCCGCTCGCGCGATCGATGCGGACCATGCGGATGCCGGCGGGGGCAGTGAAGGGCAGCACTTCCATATCCTTGAAGGCGGGGATGGCGAACTGCTTGAAGATCGGCGCGGCGATCGATCCGCCCTGGGCGTAGCCGCCGAGATTGGTCGGGCTGTCATAGCCGAGATAGAGGCCGCCGATCATCTGCGGGGTGCCGCCGACGAACCACACGTCGGTCGGTCCCGAAGTGGTGCCGGTCTTGCCCATGATCGGCCGGCCGAGATCGCGCAAGGTGGTGGCGGTGCCGCGCTGGATCACGCCTTCGGTGATGTGGACGATCTGATAGGCGCTCATCGGCTCGACCACCTGCCGGGCGCGCGTAACCGGGCGCGGCATCGCGCCGCCGTCATAGTCGCGCGCGTTGCAGCGATCGCAGGCGCGCCAGTTCTCGGGGAAGATCACCTGGCCCCGGCGGTTCTGGACGAAGTCGATCACCGTCGGGTTGAGCGCGCGGCCATGGTTCACGAGGATCGAATAGGCATTGACCATGCGCAGCACGGTCGTTTCGCCGGCGCCCAGCGCATAGCTGAGATAATTGGGGAATTTCTGCTTCGAGATGCCGACGCGCTGGATCAGGTCGACCACCTTGTCCATGCCAATCTGGTTGGCGACCTGCACGGTCATCAGGTTGCGCGACTGCTCGACGCCCCAGCGCAGAGTCTTGGGGCCGGCGCCGCGCTGGTTGCCGAAATTGCGGAAGCATTTGTTGCCGAGCCCGGCGCCCTGCCAGACACAGAAGGGAGCATCGTTGACGATCGTCGCCGGGGTCAGCCCCTGCTCCATCGCCGCGGCGTAGACCAAAGGCTTGATCGTCGATCCGGGCTGGCGTTGTGCCTGGGTGGCGCGGTTGAACGACTGGAGGCGCGAATCGAACCCGCCCTGCATCGCCAGCACCCGGCCGTTGCGCGGATCCTCGACGACGAACCCGCCCGAGACCTTGGGGATCGAGCGGAGTGCCCAGCTCGCGCCTTCGGGCGCGACCGCGAGGATGTCGCCAGGCTTGATCGCATCGAACGCCTCGCCACCCTGGCCACGCACCGGCATCGTCGCGAGGCTGCGCGGCAAGGTGCCGGTCTGGCCGTTGTCGAAGCCGATTTCCCAGCCGCCGGCGTTGCGCGCGATCGCCACCGCGGCGCGCCAATCCTCGTAATCGACTCCGATATTGGTGTTGAGGAACGGCTGAAGCCAGCCGCTCGCCACTTCGACATGGTTGATCGGCCCCGACCAGCCGCGCCCGCGATCATAGCGCAGCAGACCGTCGCGAAGCGCCTTCTGGGCATATTGCTGCAGCCGCGGGTCGAGTGAGGTACGCACCCACAGGCCGCCGCCATAGACGCTGTTGGGGCCGTCCTCGGACTTCTCGCCGAACTTGTCGATCAGCTGGCGGCGGACTTCCTCGACGAAATAGCCGCCGACGCGCTCATATTTCGGCGTCTGGCGGGGCACGGTGCCGAGCGGCGCGGAGACGGCTTCGGCATGATCGGTCTGGGTGATGAAGCCGTTGGCGAGCATCTGCCCGAGCACCCAGTTGCGCCGCTCGATCGCGCGATCCTCATGGCGTTCGGGCGCGTAATTGGCCGGGCCCTTGGGCAGGATCGCGAGATAGGCCATTTGCGGCAGGCTGAGCTTGTTCAGTTCCTTGCCGAAATAGGCCTGGCTCGCCGCCTCGACGCCGCCGGCGTTGCGGCCGAGTTCGATCGAATTGAGGTAGAGCTCGAGGATATGCTCCTTGGAGAGCGTATTCTCGATCTTCCATGCGAGGATCGCTTCCTTGCCCTTGCGCAGATAGCTGACTTCGTTGCCGATCAGCAGGTTCTTGGCGACCTGCTGAGTGATCGTCGAGGTGCCGCGCGGAGTCGATCCGCTGACGATTCCCTGGAATGCGGCGCGCGCCAGCCCGGGGATGTCGATGCCGTGGTGGCTGAAGAAGGTCTTGTCCTCGGCCGAGAGGAAGGCCTCGACCAATTGCTTCGGATATTCGGCATAGCTCAGCTGGACGCGGCGCTCGCGGGCATAGCTGTGGATCGGCAGCCCGTCGGCCGAACGGACATTGGTCGGCAGCGGCGGCTCATAGGCGCGCAAGCTGTCGACCGAAGGGAGGTTGCGCGCGATCAGCACCCAGACGAGGAACCAGAACAGGCCGGCGAGCAGCGCCAGCCACGCGAGAATCCGGAACCACCAGCGGCGATGCACGCGGCCATACCAGCCGCGGATTCCGCTAGCTCCGCGCTTGATCGTCACCTTCTCGCTGGAAATGCTGCCGTCCGCCATGCGGGGTGCGGTGTAGCAACTTTCTCGGGCGATGAAAGCCGATCAAAACGCTTGCGAAATCAACTCGTCCGTTTCGCGTCTATAATGAGCGCATGAGGGAGCCGGGGGAGACGCGATCAGCGCGATGCCATGCGCGTGGCGAAGTGGATTTCCACTGCTTTGCGAACGCTCTGCGCGACTTTGCGCTGCCCGTCGCTCGAGGCGAGGAACGCCGCGTCGGCCTGGTTGGAGATATAACCGGTTTCGAACAGCACCGACGGCATGTCGGGCGCCTTCAGCACCATCAGCGAGGCCATGCGGTGGTAATTGGCCTTGATCGGGATCAGCGGCTGCGCCTCGCGACCCAGCAAACGGGCGAAATTGGCGCTGGCGTTCATCGTCTCGCGCTGGGTGAGATCGATCAGGATCGACGAAATGTCGGG
Organism: Sphingomonas psychrotolerans; assembly: GCF_002796605.1. NCBI lineage: Bacteria > Pseudomonadati > Pseudomonadota > Alphaproteobacteria > Sphingomonadales > Sphingomonadaceae > Sphingomonas > Sphingomonas psychrotolerans. The sequence continues at coordinate 2,854,694 of NZ_CP024923.1, read as the reverse complement.
ACTGGCGACGCCGAGATCGACTCCGGCGAGGATGTCGGCCTTGTTCTCGCGCGCGGCGAGGCGGGCGGCTTCCTTGTCGGACGCGACTTCGGACAGGGTATAGACCGTCGCGCCGGTCGCGTCGGGATTGCCGGCGCTGTCGCAATGGACCGAGATGAACAGATCGGCCTTGAGCCGCCGGGCGAGTCCGTAGCGCTCCTGGAGCACGAGGAAGCGATCGTCCTCGCGGGTGAGCGCGACCCGCACCCGGCCCGAGGCGAGCAATGCGTCCTTGATCGCCTCGGCGACCTTCAGAGTGACTTCCTTCTCCCGCAGGCTGCCGTCGGGGGAGAGTGCCCCGGGATCGTGCCCGCCATGCCCGGCGTCGATCACGACGAGCGGCCTTCCCGCATCGCCGTAAATCCGCGGCAAGGGCGCGCGCGAAACCCGCTTCGGCAGCGCCATAGACACGCTGTACGGATGCCGGCGCGCCGGCTGCAGATACGTGAACGGCGGCAGGAAGCTCATCCGCCGCTCGGCCGCGGCGCGCGCGAAGCGTTCGTCGTCGACGGTCTTGAGCAACAATGTCAGCGTGCGGCCGTCCCTGGCGAAGCTGCCTTCGGTGACGATCGCCGGCCGTGCGAGATCGAAGACGACGCGCGCGCCGTCGCCCTGCGCGCCCTGGCGGATCCGCGCGACGGCACCGTCGGCGATCGCGACCCGGCCGGGTTCGGCGCCGGCGACGTCCAGCGCGATCCGCTGCGGTCCGGATAGCAGGAACGCGCTCGCCTGGGTGACCGGCGCGTCGAATTTCACGACGATGCGGTCGCCGTGCACGCGCACTTCCTGCACCACGCCTGCCCAGCTCGGCACCCCGGTCAACCAGCCGGAGAGGAGGGCAAGCAGGAATAACACCCGCGCGATATGCCGCGCCGGGCCATGAGGGGTCCAGCCCAAATGCATGATACCTAACTCTGAGACACGTCTTCCCTGACAGATCCGGTTTAGGCGGCGGCCATCAAGCCGAAGTGAAACAGCTTGGTTAATCGGCATAAATTTGCCGGATTGCCGGCAATTCCCTGCCGCGGCGGCACGCGGTTATTCGTATTTGGCGCGGTTGCCGCGTGGCGCGGGGGGTGCTAGCAAGAGCTCGCTCCGATCCTTGTATCGGACGATATTCGCGGCCACATCCGCCGCGACAGTTCAGGTTGACGCTCGCATGAGGCAATTTCCCCATCGTCCCACCCGCCAGGCCCTTTCGGCCGGCCGCGTGACGATGGTGGAGCTTCCGGACCACGCGTCCGGGCGTGCCCTGCGAGCAGCAGCAGTTTTCGAAACCTGCGAGACCACAGCCGGCGCCGCCGGCCAAGGCCGCAATTTGTATCGCGCGCTCGCGCTCCAGCCCTTCAGGGTTACCGCCTTCAGGGGTCCAGGCCGGCGCGCCCGGAGAATAATAAATGACCATGCGTATGCTGATCGACGCACGCCACCGGGAAGAGACCCGGGTGGCCGTCGTCAAAGGGAACCGGATCGAGGAATTTGATTTCGAGTCCGCCGAGCGCAAGCAGCTCAAGGGAAATATCTATCTAGCCAAGGTTACCCGGGTCGAACCGTCGCTTCAGGCGGCGTTCGTCGATTACGGCGGCAACCGCCACGGCTTCCTCGCTTTCAGCGAGATCCACCCCGATTACTATCAGATCCCGAAGGAAGACCGCGAAGCGCTGCTGCGCGAGGAGGCCGAGCACGCCGCCGAGGAAGCCGCGCTGCGTGCGCAGGATGATTCGGACGACGACGAGCATCTCGACGGCGAGGACGGCGTAGAGGTTCTCGAGCGTCCGCATGACGACGACGAGCATGAGGAAGATTCCGAGGCGTCGGAGCATGAGGGCGGCGAAGGTCATGACCGCGGCGCTCGTGGTGGCGGCGGTGGTCGTCGTCGCGGACGCGGCGGCAAGGACGACGAGGCCGAGGCGCTGCGCCAGCGCCGGATGAATCTGCGCCGTCGCTACAAGATCCAGGACGTGATCCGTCGCCGTCAGGTGCTGCTCGTCCAGGTCGTCAAGGAAGAGCGCGGCAACAAGGGCGCGGCGCTGACCACCTATCTGAGCCTCGCCGGCCGCTATTGCGTGCTGATGCCAAACACCGCGCATGGCGGTGGCATCTCGCGCAAGATCAGCTCGGCCGCCGATCGCAAGCGCCTCAAGACGATCATGTCGGACCTCAAGCTGCCGCCGTCGATGGGCTGCATCGTCCGCACCGCGGGACTCCAGCGCACCAAGACCGAGATCAAGCGCGATTTCGACTATCTCGCGCGGCTGTGGGACGGGATCCGCGAGACGACGCTCCAGTCGTCGGCGCCGGCCCTGGTCTATGGCGACAGCGACCTGCTCAAGCGCGCGATCCGCGATATCTACAACAAGGATATCGACGAAGTCATCGTCGAGGGCGAGGATGGCTATCGCCAGGCCAAGGACTTCATGAAGCTCCTGATGCCGAGCCACGCCAAGAAGGTGAAGCAATATGCCGATGCGGTGCCGCTGTTTCAGCGCGCCGGAGTCGAGGACCAGCTCTCGGCGATGTACAATCCCGTCGTCCAGCTGAAGTCGGGCGGCTATCTGGTGATCAACCCGACCGAGGCTCTGGTCTCGATCGACATCAACTCGGGCCGTTCGACTCGCGAGCACAATATCGAGCAGACCGCGACCCAGACCAACCTCGAGGCCGCGCAGGAAATCGCGCGCCAGCTCCGGCTGCGCGACATGGCCGGCCTCGTCGTCATCGACTTCATCGACATGGATCACGGATCGAACGTCCGTAAGGTCGAGAAGGCGATGAAGGAGGCGCTCAAGAACGATCGCGCCCGCATCCAGGTCGGCCGCATTTCGGCGTTCGGCCTGATGGAGATGAGCCGCCAGCGCCTGCGCACCGGCGTGCTCGAGGCATCGACTCGCCAGTGCCCGCATTGCGAAGGCACCGGGCTCGTCCGCACCGCTTCGTCGGCAGGCCTGTCGGCGCTGCGTCTGATCGAGGACGAGGCCGCCCGCGGCCGCGGCTCGCAGATCACGCTGCGCGCCAGCCAGGAAGCGGCCTTCTATCTGCTCAACCGCAAGCGCGCCGAACTCGCCGAGATCGAGGATCGCTATGGCGTCCTCATCGAAGTCGTGTCGGACGGCGATGTCGAAGGCGCGCGCATGTCGGTTGAAGCCGGCGGCCCGCCGCCGGCGCACGCGCCCAAGATCGAGCGCCTGATCGAAGAGCCCGAAGACGATTATGTCGAGGAGGTCGACGAAGAGGAGATCGAGGAAGAGACCGAGGCCGAAGCCGAAGCGCCCCGTGCCGCTCGCCCGCCCCGCGAAGCGCGCGAGCGCGACGAAGCCGAGGGCGAAGGCCGCGGCAAGCGTCGCCGTCGCCGGCGCGGTCGTGGCCGGCGCGGTCGCGAGGGCGAGAATGGTGAGCAGGAGGCCGGCGAGAACGAGAGCGGCGAAGACGACCGCGAAGACGAGGGCGATGAGTCCCCCGCGAACGCCGCGACCGAGACTGCCGAGCGCGTCGACCATGACGGCGGCGAAGAAGGCGAGGCCGCCCGCAAGCGGCGCCGGCGCGGTCGCCGCGGCGGCCGTCGCGGCCCGGGCCATGCTGATGAAGCGGTCGCCGACGCGGCGGACGTGGCCGAGGCAGCGGAACCCGCAAGCGACGTCGCTGCGCTGGAAGCCGAACCTGCAGCCGAAGTCGAGGCGCCGGCCAAGCCCAAGCGCTCGCGCCGCAAGAAGGCCGATGCCGAAGCGCCGGCTGCAGCCGCTGAACCCGCTGTAGAAGCGGCGCCGGAAGCTCCGGCAGCCAAGGAGCCGGCCACTGCGCCCGCACCGAAGCGGTCGCGTCGCAAGAAGGCCGATGCCGAACCGGCGCCGGCCGAGGCTGCGGCTCTCGAGCCGGTTGTCGCGGAAGCGCCCGCCGAAAAGCCCAAGCGCAGCCGTCGCAAGAAGGCCGATGCCGCACCTGCCGAGGTTGCGGCGGAAGCACCGGCCGAAGCCGAACCGGTAGCGCAGGATCTCGCGCCGCCCGAGGGAAGCGATGCCGACGACGACACCGCTCCGGACGGCGGTCCGCGCCGCGGCTGGTGGCAGCGGACCTTCGGCGCCTGATCGCGTTCAAGGCCTGAAAAAGGGGGCGTCGGTTCGATGGAGCCGGCGCCCTTTTTCTTTGGCGATTATATAGTTTGCAAATACGTGGTCAGTACGGATGAAACCAATAAACGCCTTGATCTAGTTTCGAATACCGTCCCGCAGGCTCTGGCCAGTCGCGCTCGTTTCGTGAAACATGATACCCCCAGCCGCCATCAAAAAATGGCTTCGTTACTATGTCGATGCTATCCGGACGGACGAATATGATTTCGGGATGGAGGCCCGCGATGGCGGGCGGCCACTGACTTTCCGGAAGGGCCGGGCCAACATAGGTCCGCTTAGATGCCATCAAGATTTGAGATTCGGCTCTTACGGCCTTCAAAGTCGCCTGATCATAGGTCGGGTGCGGAAACGCGCAGTAGACTCCGACCGCTACCAAAATAGTGATAGCGACTCCAATGCTCAGGCACCCTTTCAATCCGGCTTCTCCGGCGCGGGCTTGTGCTTCGCCACCTTCATTAGCCGCTCATCCCCACGCGCTTCGTCCTCATCGGCCTCCACTTCGCGGGCGAGTTCCTTGAACTTGTCGGATCGGGTTTTCGGTTCGGTCATCACCCTACGCCACACGAAAAGCCCGACGGATAAGGGAGGGGTTCGGCGCATGGTGCAACATTGTCATATGAGCGGAGACTTCACCAGCGGTTCATCGGTGCGCACGCACGGCCAATGCCATTGATCGCGGGTGGAAATGGGGAGATACGGACAGCCATGAAGCGCATCCTCGCCCTGCTCTCGGCAGCTCTGCTGCTCTGGGTCCAGCCCGCCACGGCGCAATCGATCCTGCGCGATGCCGAGACCGAGGCTCTGCTCGCCGACATGTCGCGCCCGATCATCATCGCGGCGGGGCTTTCACCTGCCAATGTCCGGGTGGTGCTGGTCAATGATCAGTCGATCAACGCCTTCGTCGCGGGCGGGCAGATCGTCTATATCCATTCGGGGCTGCTCGACGCCGCCGACACCGCCAACGAAGTCCAGGGCGTGATTGCGCACGAGATCGGCCACATCGTCGGCGGCCATGCCGTGTTCCAGAACGACGGCGGCTACACCAACATCTCGATCCTCAGCCTGTTGCTCGGTGCCGCCGCGATGGCGGCGGGCGCGGGCGAGGCGGGCACCGGCATCCTGATGATGGGCCAGCGCGCCGCGATCGGCAAATATCTCGCGTTCAGCCGGGTGCAGGAATCCTCGGCCGATGCGGCGGGCGTGCGCTTCATCAAGGGCGCGGGCATCAGCGGCAAGGGCATGCTCAGCTTCTTCGACAAGCTGACTGCGCAGATGCATCGCTATGGCTATTACGCGACCGAGAATAATCCCGAGGTCGATCCCTTCGCCCAGACCCATCCGATGTCGGCAGATCGCGTCGAGACGCTGAGGACCGACCTGCAAGCCGCGCCGTCATGGAACAAGCCGCTCGATGCCGGCATCGAACGGCGCTTCAAGCGGGTCCAGGCCAAATTGCGCGGCTATGTAGCCGAGCCCGAGACGACCTTGCGGCGCTATCCGGCGAGCGATCAGTCGGCTCCGGCGCATTATGCGCGGGCTTATGCCTATCACAAATCGGGCTATCCCGATCAGGCGGCGGCGGAGACCGCGGCGCTGGTCAAGACCGCGCCCGACGATCCCTATTTCCTCGAGCTCGAAGGGCAGATCCTGCTCGAATCGGGCAAGCCGGCAGAGGCGCTCGGCGCCCTGCGCGAGGCCACGCGCCGCTCGAACAATCAGCCGCTGATCGCCGCGACCTTCGGCCATGCCTTGCTCGCCACCGAGGACAAGGCGAACCTTGCCGAAGCCGAGTCGGTCCTGCGCACCGCAGTCGCGCGCGACAAGGAAAACCCGTTCGCGTGGATGCAGCTCGGCACGGTCTATGAACGCAAGGGCGACGAGCCGCGCACTGCGCTGGCGACGGCCGAGCGCGCGCATCTGATGGGCGATATGCGCACCGCGCTGATGAGTGCGCGCGCGGCGATGGGCAACCTGCCGCAGGGTTCGACCGACTGGATCCGCGCGCAGGACATCGCGATGGTCGCACAGACCGCGATGGACGAAGAAAAGCGGCGGCGGCGATGACCGACAAACTGTTGCGCAGCCCGCTGGCGCTCGCCGGCGCGATGCTGGTGTCCGCCTTGCTCGGCGCGGGCGCATTCGCGCTGCTGCTGAGCTGGATGCCCGGGCTCGCCGGGCCGGCGATCCGCGGCTATCTGCTCGAGCATCCCGAAATATTGCCCGAGGCGATGGAGCGGCTCCAGGCGCGCGAATCGGCGCGCTACGAAAAGGCCCAGCAGGGCGCGCAAGCGGTAGTTCCGCAGCACCTCGCCCAGCTGCAAAAGCCCTATGCCGGCGCCTGGGCGGGCAATCCGAACGGCGACGTCACCGTGGTCGCGTTCATGGACTATGCCTGCGGCTATTGCCGCGCCAGCCTGCCCGGGATCGAGGAATTGCTGGCGAAGGATCCGAACGTCCGCGTGGTCTATCGCGAATTACCGGTGCTCGGCCCCGAGAGCATGGTCGCCGCGCGCCTCGCGCTGGCCGCGGCGGAGCAAGGCAAGTTCCGCGCCTTCCACGACGCGCTGTACGCCGCGGGATCGCCCAATGCGGAGAACATCGCGGCGGCCGCCGAAAAGGCCGGGCTCGACAAGGCGCTGGCGACCAAAGCCAGCCAGTCGAAGCCCGTCGAGCAGGAGATCGCCGCCAACCACAAGCTCGGCGAACAGCTGGCGATGACCGGAACCCCCAGCTGGGTGGTCGGCGGCAAATTGCTCTACGGCGCGCGCGATTATGCCGGGCTGGCGGCGGCCGTCGCCGAGGCGCGGGCGGGGAAATAATCGCCCCCGGGTTGCCGCATCTCGAGGCCAACCCTACGTAACGGATCCGTTCCGGTCCGGGGTCCCCCATGCAATCCATTCTGTCGGTTTCCCAGGTCAGCAAGACCTATGGCTCGGGCCATAAGGCGCTCGACCATGTCGATCTGGAGATCCGCCGCGGCGAGATCTTCGCGCTGCTCGGCCCCAATGGCGCGGGCAAGACCACCTTGATCAGCATCATCTGCGGGATCGTCACGCCCAGCACGGGGACGATCATGGTCGACGGGCACGACGCGATCCGCCACCCGCGCGAGGCGCGCAGCCGAATCGGGCTGGTGCCGCAGGAAATCGCAGTCGACATGTTCTCGAGCGTCGCCTCGACGATGCGCTTCTCGCGCGGGCTGTTCGGCAAGAAGCCCGATCAGGCGTATCTCGATCAGGTGCTCAAGGATCTGTCCTTGTGGGACAAGCGCGACGCCAAGGTCATGGAATTGTCGGGCGGCATGAAGCGCCGGGTGATGATCGCCAAGGCACTCAGCCACCAGCCCGAGATCCTGTTCCTCGACGAGCCCACCGCGGGCGTCGACGTCTCGCTTCGCCGCGACATGTGGAAGATGATCGGGAAGCTGCGCGAGCAAGGCACGACGATCATCCTGACCACCCATTATATCGAGGAGGCCGAGGAAATGGCCGATCGAGTGGGCGTGATCAACAAGGGGCAATTGCTGCTGGTCGAGGAAAAGGCCGCGCTGATGAAGAAGCTCGGCAAGCGCGAGATGGACATCGCTTTGGTCGATCCGATGACTGCGATCCCCGCCGATCTCGACGAATGGCATCTCAGCCTCGAGGATGAGGGGCATCGCCTGCGCTACGTGTTCGACGCGCAGGCCGAACGCACCGGCATCCCGTCGCTGCTGCGCAAGCTCGCCGATCTGGGGATCGCCTTCAAGGACCTCGACACCAGCAAGTCGAGCCTCGAGGACATCTTCGTCGATCTGGTCGAGCACAAGGAAGCGTCGAACGAAGGAGCCGTGGCATGACCGGCGTCAATTTCCACGGCATCTGGGCGATCTACAAGTTCGAGATGGCGCGCACTCTGCGCACCCTGTGGCAGAGCGTGGTCACGCCGGTGATCACCACCTCGCTATACTTCATCGTCTTCGGCGGGGCGATCGGCAGCCGGATCGATACGATCGGCAACGTCAATTATGGCAGCTTCCTCGTTCCCGGGCTGATCATGCTCTCGCTGCTCACCCAGAGCATCGCCAATGCCTCGATCGGCATCTATTTCCCCAAATTCACCGGCACCATGTTCGAATTGCTGTCGGCGCCGATCTCGGCAGTCGAGATGGTGATCGGGTTCGTCGGCGCGGCGGCGACCAAGTCGATCGTCATCGGATTGATCATCTTGATCACTTCGGCATTCTTCGTGCCGCTCCGGATCGATCACCCCGCGGCGATGCTGGCATTCCTCGTGCTGACTTCGGTCACGTTCAGCATGTTCGGTTTCATCATCGGCATCTGGGCCAAGGGCTTCGAGCAATTGAACGTCGTGCCGGCGCTGCTGGTGACGCCGTTGACCTTTCTCGGCGGCGCCTTCTACTCGATCGACATGCTGCCAGAGCCGTGGCGGACGGTGAGCCTGTTCAACCCGGTCGTCTATCTGGTCAGCGGCTTCCGCTGGAGCTTCTTCGGCCAGGGCGATGTCAGCGTGTGGTGGAGCCTCGGCGTCACCGGGCTGTTCCTGTTGCTGTGCCTCGGCCTGATCGTGGCGATCTTCCGCACCGGGTATCGGCTGAAGAACTAGGGAAACTGGCGCAGCGCCGGCAAGTCTGTATGGTCGGGGGATCAGCGGAGGACGAGCGATGCGACATACGCTACCGGTAACCTTGCTCCTGACCTTGACGGCGTGCGGCGGCGGCAATGTGCCACAGGACGCGCAGAAGACCGCCGATGCCCTTACCGGCGACGCCAAGGGATCGGCGGCGGACAATCCGGTGTGCAAGCTGTTCACCCCCGCCGAACTCGAAGCCTATGCCGGCGAGCCGCTCAACGCCGGCGCGAACGCCGGGGGCGGGCTGGGATGCCAGTGGACGGCCAAGGACGGCGAAGGCGACGTGATGGTCGTCGCGGTGCCCTCCAATTACGCCGAAGTCCCGAAGCTGGCCGACGGCTTCCGCGACATGCCCGAGTTGGGTGAGAAGGGCTATGCCGCTCCCGAGTTGGGCGGCTGGGTCGCCGGCGCGATACTCGGCAAGGAATTCGTCAAGGTATCGGTCGCGGGCGCCAAAGCGAGCGCCGACAATGCGGTCGCGCTGTTCAAGGAAACCGCCAAACGGCGCCCCGCCGGCTGACGGGAGCCGTGGCAGACGAACAAGAATATCGATGGCGGCAGATGTCGGCGGGGGATCTCGCTACGGTATCGTCGATCTCGGATGCGGTGCACGGGCGTTTCACCGAACCGGTCGCGATCTATGCCGAACGGCTGGCGCTCTATCCCGCCGGCTGCCGCGTGCTGGAGCGTACCGGCGGGGTCGTCGGCTATCTGATCAGTCATCCTTGGCATCGTGAGAATCCGCCGAAGCTCGGCGCATTGCTCGGCGCGATCCCGCCCGATGCCGACAGCTACTATCTCCACGACCTCGCCTTGCTGCCCGCCGCGCGCGGGACCGGCGCGGGCAAGGCGGCGCTGGACTTCGTCAAGGCGCAGGCCCGCGCGCTCGGATTCTCCGATATCGCGTTGATGGCGGTGGGCGGCGCCGATCGCTACTGGGCCGCACAGGGCTTTGCCTATGTCCCGCGCGACGTCGACCCGTCCTACGGCCCGGCCGCGTATCTGATGCTCGGCGCCGTGCTTATCTGATCACCGGCAGCGCCACCAGCGATCCGCTGCATACCCGCTGGGTCGCCTTGACGAAGTCCTCGGGCGCCGCCTTGTAGATATTGGGGACGAACTTCTGCGGGTTGCGGTCGATCACCGGGAACCAGCTCGACTGGACCTGCACCATGATCCGGTGGCCCTTCTTGAAGACATGGTCGTGGCTGCGCAGCGGCACGTCCCACGCCACCACCTGGTTCGGCGTCAGCGGCGTCGCTTTCTCGAAACTCTGGAGATAGCGTCCGCGGCGGATCTCCATCGCGATCGGGAATTGATAGCCGTTCATCGTGCGCGGATAGTCGCCGAGCGCGCCGCGGACGGGCTCGTAATCGTCGGGCAGCACGTCGATCAGCTTGACCACGAAGTCGCTGTCGGTGCCCGAGGTCGACGCCATCAGCTTTGCCGCGACTTCGCCGGTGACAGTGAGGTCGGCCTCGAGCGGAGCGCTGGAATAGCTGAGCACGTCGGGGCGGTGATCGACGAAGCGCTGGTCCGCGGCTTCCCACCAGCGCCATTCCTGCGACGGATAGGTGCGCGAGATCGGACGCTCGCGGAACGGCACCGGATTGGCCGGATCGGAAACATATTCGCGGCACTGGCCGGGGTCGGCAGGCGCGGTGAAGGAGAGCGTGCCGTCGCTCTGGAGATAGAGATTGGTCATCGTCGCGCCGGGGGCCGGCCATCTGGCGTACGACTTCCATTCCCACGAGCCACTCTGGAACATCCGCGCCTCGAAAGCCGGCTTGGCGCCCTTGCCGTGGAGCCAGTGCGCAAAGAACGGCGCCTCGATGTCGCGCATGAAGTCCGTGCCGCTTTCCTTACCGAACTTCACATAGCCGACATCGCTGCCGGGCGAATGCCACGTGCCGTGCGCCCATGGGCCGGCGACGATCATGTTCAGGCCGTCCGGGTCCTGCGCCTCCATCTTTTCGTAGATCTTCCACGTGCCAAGCGGATCCTCCTGATCCCAGAAGCCGGCGACGTGGAGCGTCGGAACCGCCGTGCGACCGAGCGTCTCGGTCCAGCGCTGGCGCTTCCAGAAATCGTCGTAGTCGGGATGCTCGATCATCGCGGTCAACTGCGGCACCGATCCCTTGAAATAGAGCTTGTCGAGGTTGGCGACCGGGCCGAGCTTGAGGAACCAGTCATAGCTGTCGACCGGGGCCTTGCCGCCATAGTCGAAATCCTCGCCGGAATCGTTGTTCTGCAGGCTGAACAGCCAGTCGGTGGCGTAGGACAGCCGCATCGCGCCGTAACGGTGGAGATCGTCGTTGATCCACCAGTCGTTCCACGCCGCCTGCGGGCTCACTGCCTTGAGCGCCGGGTGGGGCCGGGCGAGCGCCACTGCCGAGGCATAGCCGGGATAGGAGACGCCCCACATCCCGACCTTGCCGTTATTGCCGGATACGTTCTTGACCAGCCAGTCGACACTGTCCCAGGCGTCAGTCGCCTCGTCGACGCCGTTCCTGCCCTTGGCGTCGAGCGCCATCGACATGGTGAAGTCGCCGTCCGATTTGAACTGGCCGCGCATGTTCTGGAAGACGAGGATATAGCCGTCCTCCATCAGGAACCGCATCGACGCGGGCACGCTCGACGGTGCCTTGTCGGGGACGCCATAAGGGGTGCGCTGGAGCAGGATCGGCAGCTTGCCGGACTTGCCCTTGGGGCGGAGTATGACGGTCTGGAGCTTCGCGCCGTCGCGCATCGGCACCATCATTTCTTCGTAGCTGAAGGCAGAATCAAGGACGCTCGAGAGTGCCGACCGTGGCGCGGTTTGCGACGATGCCGATGCGAGCGGGACGGCAAGCGCCGCCAGTGCCACGAAACCTGCCAAACCACGCATGTCATGCCCTCCCGGATACTGCGTGGGAGGGGTAGGGCGCTGGCGAAGGGGGAGCAAGAGTGCGCTGCACCACGATGCGCAGGATGCGCCTGGGCCAGCAGGCAGGCGAATTTCCAGTGCTCCTGCGAAAGCAGGAGCCCAGGATGACGGGACACTGCGCTACCCTGGGCTCCTGCTTTCGCAGGAGCACTGGAGGTGCAGCATCCGTCTATCCGCCTTTCGGTTGACTTCAGCTGAGCCGGTGCTCGCCCTTGACCCAGCGGACAGTGCCGGAGCTCGCGCGCATCACTACGCTCTCGGTGGTCATCTTGCCGCGCACGCGCTTGACGCCTTCGAGCAGCGAGCCGTCGGTGACGCCGGTCGCGGCGAAGATGCAGTCGCCCTTGGCGAGTTCGGTGAGGTCGTAGATCTTGTCGAGATCCTCGATCCCCCATTTGCGCGCGCGGGCGCGCTCGTCGTCGTTGCGGAACACCAGCCGGCCCTTGAACTGGCCACCGACGCAGCGCAACGCCGCGCAGGCGAGCACGCCCTCGGGGGCGCCGCCCGAGCCCATGTACATGTCGATCGTGGTGTCGGGATTGGTGGTGGCGATCACGCCGGCGACATCGCCGTCGCCGATCAGCACGATGCCGCAGCCGATCCCGCGCAGCTCCGCGATCATCTTCTCGTGGCGCGGGCGATCGAGCACGCAGACGATGATCTCATTGGGTTCGACGCCCTTCGCGGCGGCGAGCGCCTTGACGTTCTCGGTCGGCGACTTCGCCAGATCGATCACGCCTTCCGGATAGCCGGGGCCGACCGCGATCTTGTCCATATAGACGTCGGGCGCGTTGAGCAGACCGCCATGTTCGGCGACGGCGAGTACCGCGAGCGCATTGGGGCCGGCCTTGGCGCAGATGGTGGTGCCTTCGAGCGGATCGAGCGCGATGTCGATCTTGGGGCCGGTGCCGATCGCGCTGCCCACTTTCTCGCCGATATAGAGCATCGGCGCCTCGTCGCGCTCGCCTTCGCCGATCACCACGGTACCGTCCATGTAGAGCGAATTGAGCGCCTCGCGCATCGCCTCGACCGCGACATGATCGGCCGCCTTCTCGTCGCCGCGCCCGACGAGGCTCGACGCGGCGATCGCGGCGGCTTCGGTGACGCGCACCATTTCGAGGACGAGGACACGATCGAGAACGTGGCTGGCGGTCGTCATCGGCTGGAAATCCTCTTGGCAGAATCTGAGGTGGCGATAGGCGGGGCATGTTGCACTGTCGAGGCCGCTAGCGCTGTCAGGGCATTCGCATTTTCGCCACAACCGTGCGCCAGGCTCGCTTCGTCGCAAGCGTAAGGATTTCGGGATGCTGTTGCCGCTGTTACTGATGCTCCAGGAAACCCCGGCGCTCGACGACGCGGTCGCCGCCTATCGGGCGAAGATCGCGGGAGAGGTACCCTGCCGGAATACCGATGCCGACGACGAGATCGTGGTTTGCGCGCTGCGCGATGCGGACCGCTACCGGGTGCCTTTCGTGCCGCCGTCACGGCAGGAACTGCCCGATCAGCGGGTGGATCGGCTGGTTGGCGGGCGTACCGAACCTGATTGCGGGCAAGGCGCCTTCATGGCGCATTGCGGCTCTGTCGGCGTCAGCGTCTCGGTCGGCGGTCGCGGCACGAAATGGGTCAAGCGCGACCTCGCGCCCTGATTCACGCCGCGCGCCGAGCCTGATTTATGCGTCGAGGATGTGCATCCACATCGGTTCGCCGACGAGGCTCTGCGAGCCGCGCAATTTCTCGAGCGCCTGCGCGACGCTGCGCTCCGGGCCCTCATGGGTGACGATCGCGACGAGCACGCTGCCGTCGGCCTGCGCGCCGCGCTGGATCAGGCTCTCGATCGAGACGCCGGCATCGCGCATCGCCGCGGCGATCTCGGCGAGCACACCGACCTTGTCGGAAACAGTCAGCCGGACATAGGCGCGGGCGCGGCGCTCGCCGCTGTCTGCCACTTCCTGCGCTGCCAGCGCGTCGGCGGGCATCGCATAAGGCGGGCCGAATTCGCCGCGGGCGATGTCGATCAGATCGGCGACTACGGCGCTGGCGGTCGGGCCGTCGCCGGCGCCGGCGCCCTGGAACAGTAGCCGGCCGACGAAATTGCCCTCGGCGACCACGGCGTTGGTCGAGCCGACGACATGCGCGAGCGGATGGCTGAGCGGCACGAGATGCGGATGGACGCGCTGGAACAGTCCGTGCGCCCCTGAGTCTGCGACGCCGAGCAGGCGCACACGATAGCCGAGCGCCGCGGCCTCGGCGATGTCGGCGGCGAGGACGTGGCGCACACCGGTGATCGCCACGTCGTCGAACGCCGGCTGCGCGCCGAACGCGACGCTGGCGAGGATCGACAATTTGTGCGCGGCGTCGACGCCGTCGATGTCGAAGCTGGGATCGGCCTCGGCATAGCCGAGCGCTTGCGCCTCGCTAAGGATTTCCGAAAAGTCGCGACCTTCCGCCTCCATCTTCGACAGGATGAAATTGCAGGTGCCGTTGAGGATGCCATAGACGCGGGCGATGACATTGGCGGCGGCGCCTTCGCGCAGCCCCTTGATCACCGGCACGCCGCCGGCGACTGCGGCTTCGAATTTGAGCGCGAGATTGGCGGCCTCGGCGGCGCGCGCGAGCTCGAGCCCGTGATGCGCGATCATCGCCTTGTTGGCGGTGACGAGGCTCTTGCCCGCGCCGAGCGCCGCGCGGGCGAGGGCGAGGGCAGGACCGTCCGATCCGCCGACCAATTCGACCACCACATCGACGTCGGGATGCCGCGCCAGCTCGGCGGGATCGTCGACCCAGTCGAATCGCGCGATGTCGACGCCGCGGTCCTTGGTCCGGTCGCGTGCCGAGACCGCGGTGACCAATATCGGCCGCCCCGCGCGCCGCGCGATCAGCGCGCCATTCGTATCGAGCAGGCGAATCACTCCCGCGCCCACGGTTCCGAGGCCGGCGAGTGCGATACGAAGCGGTTCGGTCATGGGATCCTCGATTGTGGAAGCGGCGGAAAGGGCACCCAGCCCCGTCCGCCGCAAGTCCTCCCTAACCCCGGCATCCTGCCGAGGGGAAGATAGGATTACTTCTTGATCAGCCCGATCTCGACGAGCCGTTCGTGGAGATAATCGTGCGAACTGATCGGCACCGGATACCGGTTCGGCCGTTCGTCGCCGATGCACCCCGGCAGCGTCTCGATCAGGAAATCGGGCGCCGGATGAAGGAAGAACGGCATCGAGTAACGCGAATTGCCGCGGCGTTCGGGCGGCGGATTGACCACGCGGTGCGTAGTCGAGGGCAATACGTGGTTGGTCAGCCGCTGGAGCATGTCGCCGACATTGACCACCATCGCGCCTTCGGGCGGCTTTACGGCCATCCATTTGCCGTCGCGGTCGAGCAGTTCGAGCCCGGCTTCCTCGGCGCCGAGCAGCAAGGTGATCAGATTGATGTCCTCGTGCGCGCCGGCGCGGACCTCGGGCGCGTCGGCGGCGACCGGGGGGTAATGGAGCAGGCGCAGCACCGAATTGCCGTCCTTGACCGCGGGGTCGAACCAGTCGGGCGCCAGCCCGAGATAGCGCGCGATCGCCGAGAGCAATTTGTCGCCGGCATCGTCGAACGCCTGGAACAGCTCGAGAAAGGTTTCGCGAAAGCCTTCGGGCCGATCGGGCCAGATGTTCGCCGGCATCTGCGCGGCGAAACGGTGGCCCTCGGCCAGCTGGCGGCCGACATGCCAGAATTCCTTGAGGTCGACATGGCTGGCGCCCTTGGCGATCTCGGTCTTGAACGGCGTGTAGCCGCGCGCGCCGCCGCCGCCCTCGACGAAATAGCCGCGCTTCTGCTCCTCGGGCAGGTCGAAGAACGCCCTGGTCATCGCCCAGGCGCGCTCGATCAGCGCGTCGGGGATGCCGTGATCGCGCACCACCGCAAAGCCGAAGCGCTGGAAGGAACGGCCGAATTCCTCGGCGAAGCCGTCGGGATCGGATTGCTGGCGCCCAAGCGAAAGCGCCGGGATCTCCGCGAGAGTGTCGAGCATGCGAGTCTCCATGTTGCGTCCAGTTAGACCCGCACACCCCTGCCGAACAAGCGGCTGAAGTTCGGCCCGGGCGGAACGAGGGGGGTGACGCCCGCGCACCGATCGGCCATTGGCACCGCCATGTCCGAGCCGCATCTGTCGACCCAGTCCGTCAATCGCGCGCCGCTGGCGTTCGGCGAATTCGTCGCGCTGATCGCCGCGATGATGGCGCTGACGGCGCTCGGGATCGATTCGATGCTCCCCGCGCTGCCGGCGATCGGCGACAGCCTCGGCGTCACCGAGCCCAATCACCGCCAGTTCGTGATCACTGCCTTCCTGCTCGGCTTCGCCTTCGCCCAGCTGATCTACGGCCCCTTGTCGGATCGGTTCGGTCGGCGGCCGGTGCTGGTCATCGCGCTGGTAAGCTATGTCTTCACCAGCGCGTTGGCGGCGATCTCGGGCAGCTTCGAGCTGCTGCTGGTCGCGCGCGCGGCGATGGGCGCGTCGGCCGCGGGCGCGCGGGTGGTGACGGTGGCTTTGGTCCGCGATTGCTTCGCCGGCCGCGCAATGGCGCGGGTGATGAGCCTCGCCTTCATCGTGTTCATGGCGGCGCCGGTATTCGCCCCCGCCTTCGGTCAGGGTGTGCTCGCCGCGGGCGGATCGTGGCGGATGATCTTCTGGGGCGTCGCGGTGGTTTCGGCGCTGGTGGTGGCATGGTTCTGGCTGCGCATGCCCGAAACGCTCGCCCCGGGCTCTCGCCAGAGCCTGCAGCCGAGCCGGATCGCTGCCGATTACGCGCTGGTGATGCGCGATCGCGGCGCGGTGGGCTATACGATCGCCGCGGCGTTGCTCTCCGGCGGGCTGTTCGGCTTCATCGGATCGGTGCAGCAGATCATGGAAGTCGTATTCGGCCGGCCCGAATTGCTCACTTTGGTGTTCGCCGCGGTGGCGGGCACGATGGCGATCGGGTCGTTCCTCAATTCGCGGATCGTGATGCGAGTCGGCACGCGGCGAATCTCGCACACCGCGCTTTCGGCGCTGATCCTGTTCGCCGCGATCCACCTCGCCATCGCCTTTTCGGGGCACGAGACCTTGTGGACCTTCGCGATCCTCCAGGCGCTGATGATGGCGAGCTTCGGCCTCGCCACCTCGAATTTCTCGGCGATGGCGATGGAGCGGATGGGCGAGATCGCCGGAACCGCCTCGAGCCTGCAGGGCTTCGTCTCGACTCTGGGCGGGGCGCTGATCGGCGCGCAGATCGGCCAGTCGTTCGACGGCACCACCGTGCCGCTCTACACCGGCTTCCTCGCAATGGGTGTGCTCGCCCTCGTCGCAGTCGCCGTCGCCGAGAAGGGCCGGCTTTTTCGGCCGAGCTGAGCGCTTCGTATCGCGCTTTACGGAACGGATAGGGCGCGCTTTCCGTTCGGTCGGGTGACGGGGGACGTTGGTCGCCCCTGGAACAGAAGGACAGGCTATGGGCGGCAATCAGGTTACCCCGCATCCCACCGACAATTGGTCCGCGGAAGGCTATGACGAGGCGCAGGGCGCCGAAATCATCGAAGCCACGCAGGACGGGCCGAGCAACGGCACGATCCTGACCGACATTCCGCTCGGGCTCGACGACCCGGACGCAGTCGCCAGCGAAGACGAATTGACCATGGTCGATGGCGAGATCGGCGAAGAGGATGACGACGCCGACCTTGCCGACGACGATATGCGCGAGGACGAGATCCAGGCCGATCTCGACGACGAGGATGTCGACGAGGAGGATCTGGACGAGGAACTCGACGACGGCGACGATACCGCGCTTGCCCCCTGAAGCTTGACCGGGCGCCCGGGCCGGATCAGCATTCGCGGCCGATCAGGGGAGGAGCGCCATGCCGCAGGATCCGCGCGTCGACACCTATATCGCCGGCCGGGCCGAATTCGCCCGGCCGATCCTGAGCTGGATGCGCGCGCGCGTCCACGCCGCCTGCCCCGATGTGGAGGAATCGATTAAATGGTCGATGCCGGCCTTCCTCTACAAAGGCCGGTCGCTGGCCAATATGGCTGCGTTCAAGGCGCATGCGAGCTTCGGCTTCTGGGATCGGCAGGCGCTCGCGACGGGCAAGGAAGGCGAGGCGATGGGCCAATATGGCCGGATCGAGAGCCTCGACGATCTGCCCGCGGCGGAGATGTTCGAGACGCAGGTGCGCGACGCAGTGGCGCGGATCGATGGGGGGCAGAAGCCCGTCCGCGCCGCGAAAGCGCCGAAGCCCGAGCTCCCGGTGCCGCCCGAGCTGGCCGAGGCGCTGGCCGGCGATCCGAAGGCGACGGAGACCTTCACTGGCTTTCCGCCGGGCTGCCGCCGCGAATATTGCGAATGGATCGCCGAGGCAAAGCGGCCCGAGACAAAGGCGAAGCGCGTCGCCGACGCAGTCGAATGGCTGCGCGAAGGCAAGCGCCGCAACTGGAAATACGAGAGTTGCTGAGTCCTGACTCAGCCCCAGGCCGCTCGTCATCCCGGCGAAAGCCGGGATCTCAGTCGAAGGCGGGATACGGCACGAGATTCCGGCGTGCGCCGGGATGACGTGGGGTTGATCGCCCCTCTGGACAACTTCTCCGGTCATGATACGTTGCATCATAACAACAAAGGAGAGGTGCCATGGTCAAGGCCGCGCGTGTCCCCGAGCCCGTTCCGTTCAGCGCGATCAACGTGACGCCGTTCATCGATGTGATGCTGGTGCTGCTGATCGTGATGATCCTCAGCATTCCGATCGCCACGCACAAGGTGCCCATCGACTTGCCCAGCGGCCCGGGGCTGATCGTTGAAGAGCGGCCGCACCAGCTCGGCATCGATCGCGGCGGAGCACTGTTCTGGGATGGCCGCCGGATCGCCGACGCCGAACTGCCGGGGCTGCTGGAGACGATGCAGCGCGACACGGCGGCGGTGCTCCACATGAACACCGATCCCGATGCGCGTTACGACCGGTTCGACGGCGTGCTGGCGGTGGTCAAGCGCGCCGGAGTCGAACGGCTCGGCTTCGTCGGCAATCGTCCTCTCCCGGACTGAGGAACAGGCGCGGCGGCGGGCGCGTTCGTCGCCCGCTGCCTGACATGGATCATCCTATGCGCCTGACTCTGCCGTTGCTCCTCACGCTTGCCGCTTGTTCGTCCCAGCCCGCCGAAAATGCCACGACCCCCGGCAATGCGGCCGTGCCCGGAAACGACGTGGCTGCGCTCCCCGCGGACACGCCGGCCCCGGCGCCGGCCCCGGAGCCTTCGGCAAGTCCGGCGCCGCTCAATCCGCCGGCGCCGGGCCAGCCGGGCGGACTTGACGACGACAGAACCCCGGTCAGCGAAGCCCCGTTCACCGAAGACAGCGCGCAGGGCGCGGCCAATGTCGTGCAGACCTATTATGCGCTGCTCGGCGAAGGCAAATACGGCCAGGCGTATCGGCTATGGGAGCCGGGAGGCGCCGGCATGGACGCCCGCGCGTTCGCCGCGAGCTTTGGCCGCTATTCCGAATATCACGCCAATATCGGCGCGCCGGGCCGGATCGATGCCGGCGCGGGGCAGCGCTACGTGACCGTGCCGGTGCAGGTCTATGGCCGGCTCAAACAGGGCGCGCGCGAATTCAACATGCGCGGCTCGGTGACGCTCCATCGTACCGCCGACATCGACGGCGCTACCGCAGACCAACGCCGCTGGCGCATCCGCAGCACCGACATCAAGCCGCGGCCCGAGATAGCGCCCTCGCCGCGGCCGACCGAGGACAATCGCTCGACCGCGCGCTATCGCTGCATGGACGGTTCGCGCCTCGTCGCCCGGTTCGACCCCGACAAGGATCGCGTCACCGTCTCGCGCGGCGGCAAGGTACTGGCGACCCTGCGGGGCCAGCGTGTCGCCTCCGGAATCCTGTATGCGGCGGGCGGATACGAGCTGCGCGGCAAAGGCAGCGACATCAGCTTCACTGCGCCCGGCCTGCCGCCGATCGCCTGCACCGCGATCCGCTGAGGGGCGCTCGCATCGAAATCACGGCTGCGCTAGACCCCTGCGCATGACGCCCTACACCACCACGATCACCGCGGGCCCCGAGGACATCGACATCCTCGGCCACGTCAACAATGCCGTATGGGTCAAGTGGATCCAGGACGTCGCGGTGGCGCATTGGCACGCGATCGCCGCTCCCGGGCATCACGACGCCTATATCTGGGTGATCACGCGCCACGAGATCGATTATCGCGGCAGTGTCCTCGAAGGCGAGACGGTGACCGCCGAGACCTGGGTGCAGGAGCCGCCGCGCGGCGCGCGGTTCAATCGCTACATGAAATTCACCGGCGCCGACGGCAAGGTCCGCGTCGAGGCGAAGACCACCTGGGCGATCCTCGATCGCGCCACCGGACGATTGGTGCGCGTGCCGCCGGAAGTGGCGGCGCCGTTTCTCGAATAGCCGTGCTCCTGCGAAAGCAGGAGCCCAGGATCACAAAGGTCCGCGATCGCGACTCTGGGCTCCTGCTTTCGCAGGAGCACTGGTCTTTACCCGCTGTTGCGCAGTGCCGTGGCGATCGCGTTGATCGACAGCAGGATGCCTTCGCCGATGCGCGCGTCTTCCTCGCCCGCGCGGTGGCGCTTGAGCAATTCGATCTGGAGCAGGTTGAGCGGCTCGATATACGGCGTGCGCAGCCGGATCGACGTCTCCAGCCCCGGATGCTTCTCGAGCAGGCGGGTCTGGCGAGTCACGGTCAGTAGCCCGTCATGGGTCGTCTTCCACCCGTCGTGAATGCGGCTGAAGATCGCGTCGCGCAGGTCCCCGTCTTCGACCAGGGCGGCATAATGCTGCGCGATGTCCATGTCGGACTTGGCGAGCACCATCTCCATATTCGCCAGGGTCGAGGCGAAGAGCGGCCAGCCCGTCGCCATCTCGCGCAGCAGCCCCTTGTCGACGAACGCCTCGATCGCCGCGCCGACGCCATACCAGCCCGGCAGCATCACCCGCGCCTGCGCCCAGCTGAACACCCAGGGGATCGCGCGCAGATCCTCGATCGCGTCCGATTTCTTGCGGCTGGCCGGGCGTGAGCCGATCTTGAGCCCGGCGATCTCGGCGATCGGCGTTGCCTGGCGGAAATAGGTGGTGAAGCCTTCGGTCCCGTAGACCAGCCCGCGATAGGCCTTGAACGCGGTTGCCGAGAGTTCGTCCATCGCCGCGGCGAAGCGCTCCGCATCGGCTGGCGCGAGCTGTTCGGGCTCGAGGCTGGCGAGCAGGGTCGCCGACGCCATCGCCTCGAGATTGGTCATCGCGCTCGCGCGGGTGCCGTATTTGGCGGCGATCACTTCGCCCTGCTCGGTGATGCGGATGCGGCCCTGCACGGTGCCCGGCGGCTGGGCGAGGATCGCCGCAAAGCTCGATCCGCCGCCGCGCCCGACCGCGCCGCCGCGGCCATGGAACAATTGCATCGCGAGATTGGCTTTCTCGAATACCGGCTTGAGCGCAGTCGATCCGCGCGAGAGCTGCCAGGTCGAGGTGAGATACCCCCCGTCCTTGTTCGAATCGGAATAGCCGATCATCACTTCCTGATGCCCGCGCTTCGCCGCGATCGCGGCCACTTCGGGCAGGTCGAGCCACGCCGCCATGATCGCCGGCGCGCCCTCGAGATCGGCGATCGTCTCGAACAGGGGGATCGCCATGATGTGCGCCTGCGGCTGCGCGCCGGGGATGTACAGCCCCGCTTCCTTGAGCAGCACATGGACCTCAAGCAGGTCAGACACCGATTGCGCCATCGAGACGATATAATGGGTGATGCACTGGCGGCCGTATTTCGCATGCGCCTCGGCGGCGGCGCGGACGATGGCGAGCTCTGACGCGGTCTCTTCCGAATATTGGGCATAAGGGCTGGTGAGCGGGCGCGGGCTCTCCAGCTCGTGGCGAAGCAGCTTTACCCGTGCCTCCTCGGACAATGCGGCATAATCGTCGCACGCGCCTGCGGCCTTGAGCAATTCGGCGACGGCGCGCTCGTGCACCGCGCTGTTCTGGCGCATGTCGAGGGTGGCGAGATGGAAACCGAACGTCTCGACCGCGCGGATCAGCCGGCCGAGCGCGCCGCCGCTCGCCAGCGGTCCGTCGCCCTCGGCCGCCAGCCCGCGCGCGATCGAGGCCAGCTCCTCGCGCAACTGCGTCGGCTCGGCATAGGGTTCGGCCTGAAGCGGGGCCGGCCGGGCGGCAGGCTTGCCGGTGAGCTTCTGATGCGTTGCCGAAAGCCGCGCATAGATGCCGGTGAGCGCGCGGCGATAGGGTTCGTCCTCGCGGCTGCGGCCGGCGTCGCGGCTGGCCTCGGCGAGCTTGAGGACGGCGTCGCTCACCCTGGTGTGTTCGGTCGAGATCGACAGCTCGGCGCCGAGCGCGTGGACCGATTCCATGTAATAAGCGAGCACCGTCTCGGCCGAGCGCGCCAGCGCCAGTTTCATCGAGTCGGCCGTGACGAAGGGGTTGCCGTCGCGGTCGCCGCCGATCCAGCTGCCCGCGCGCAGGAAGCTGGGCGCGCGTTCGCCCAGCGCGCGGTCCCAGCGGGCATAGAGCGCCGGGAGGACGGGCAGGAACACGTCGCGCAGATACGAGAGTGCCGTCTCGACTTCGTCGGCGACGCCCAGTTTCTCGCGGCGCAGGACGCGGGTCTGCCAGAGCAAGGCGATCTGGCGCAGGATCGCCTCCTCGACCTTGTCGCCGTCCTCGGTCTCCTCGACTCCGCGATCCTTGAGCGCCATCAGCTCGGCGATGCGGTTCTTGTGGTCGATCATCGATTTGCGGCGCACTTCGGTGGGATGTGCGGTCAAAACCGGGGCGACCAGCGCATGCTCGAGGAGGGCCATGACTACATCGTGGCCGATACCATGCTCCCGCAACCGCACCAGCGCCGACCCCATGTCGGCCTCTGCCTCGGTCTCGACGCCCTGACGGTCTTCGGCGAGGTTGGCGAGCATCGAGAAGAGCATGAAGCCGCGGACGAAATCGAGCGTCTCGTCGAGGCTCAGCCGGTCGAGCCCCGAATCGATCGCGCCTGCGCCGGCGACGCCGCGATGCCGGTCGACCGAGGTGGCGCGGATATATTCGATGCGCTTGAACAGCTCTTCGCCGCCATAAGCGCGGATCACGTCACCGAGAAGCCGACCCAGAAAGCGGATGTCGGGATTGTTTGCGATCGCGAGACTTGCCATGGCCGATGTTGCTGCACTGCGGGAGGGACTTGGTCAATCCACGCCTTGTTGCGTCACCAAAATGGCCGCTTTTGCTCCCGATTTGTCTGCGTAAGCGTGCGCATTGTCGCGCCTCCCGGCTTGTCGAACACGCGCGGCGCCCTAGCTTGAGCGGATGAGTCCCGCCAGCCGAGCCGCCCGCACCTTCAAATCCGCGCTGATCGGACAGGTGCGCGCGGTGTTCAACGATCAGAGCCGCGGCGAGAAACCGGTGGTGCGCAGTCCCGATGGACTGTTCGGTCCGCAATCAACGGTGTGGCGCGTGCATGGCGATGTCACGACGATGATGGTCGGCGGAGTCGCGGCGCTGCTGCTCCAGATGCTCCACCCCGCAGTGCTTGCCGGCGTCTGGGATCATTCGAGCTTCCGCGGCGACATGCTCGGCCGGCTGCGTCGTACCGCGCGCTTCATCGCGGTCACCAGCTATGGCTCGCGCGAAGACGCCGAAGCGATCATCGCCAAGGTTCGCGACGTCCACACCCGGGTGCGCGGCATCCTGCCCGACGGCACGCCTTACACTGCGGACGATCCCCGCTTGCTGGCCTGGGTGCACGTCACCGAAGCAGTGAGCTTCCTCGACGCCTGGCGCCGTTATGCCGAGCCCGGCATGTCGCTGCGCGATCAGGACCGCTATTTCGCCGAGTTCGCGCGCATTGCCGAGGCACTGGGTGCGGATACGATCCCCCGCAGTCGCGCCGGGGCCGACGCCCTGATCGACGCCATGCGGCGCGAACTCGTCGCCGACGAACGCACCCGCGAAGTCGCCCGGCTCGTGCTTTCGCAGCCGGCGCCCAATCTGGCGATGAAGCCGTTTCAGGCGCTGACCTTTCAGGCGGCGGTCGATCTGCTACCCACCTGGGCACGCCGGATGCACGGTCTCGCGGGTCCCGGTCTTGCGGCGCCGGTCGTCCGGTTCGGCACAAGCGGGATCGCGAGCACGCTGCGCTGGGCGTTCCGATAGGGTGTCTTGCCGTGGCGTCGACTGGACCGGCTCGGAGGCACGATCTTGAAGCAAGTCTTTTCTGCGGCCGAAGCGCGCCGGATCGCACTCCATGCCCAAGGCTTTGGCAAAGCGCGCCCATCAGCCGGGATCGGGCCTGCGCATCTCGCCAGGGTGATCGGCCGCGTCCAGCTACACCAGATCGACAGCGTCAACGTGCTGACGCGCGCGCATTATCTGCCGCTCTTCTCGCGGCTGGGCGCCTATCCGCGCGATCTGCTGGACCAGCTGGCCTGGGGCAAGCCCCGCCGCCTCTTCGAATATTGGGCGCATGAGGCCTCGCTCTTGCCGCTCGAACTCCACCCGCTGCTGCGTTGGCGAATGGGGCGCGCCGAGCGCGGCGAGACGATCTGGGGTGGCATGAGACGGTGGGCGGGCGAACAACGTGGCGAGGCCGAGGCACTGCTCGCCCGGATCGAGGCCGAGGGGCCGCTGGCCGCTTCCGATATCGCCGAGACCCGCGGCACCGGCGGCTGGTGGGGCTGGAGCGATACCAAGAGCGCGCTCGAATGGCTGTTCTGGGCGGGGCGCATCACCACGGCGACACGGCGGGGCAGCTTCGAACGCGTCTATGATCTGCCCGAGCGCGTCCTTCCCGTCGCCGTGCTTGCGCAGCCCACCCCCGCCGATGCCGATGCGCATCGGGCGCTCCTCGCGCGTGCGGCCGCCGCGTTCGGCATCGCCACCGCGGGCGATCTGCGCGACTATTTCCGCCAGAAGCCCGCCGACGCGCTTCCGCGGATCGCCGAGCTGGTGGAAGAGGGGACGCTGCTGCCGGTGCAGGTTCGCGGCTGGAGCCAGCAGGCCTATCTGCACAGGGATGCCACGCTGCCGCGCCGCGTGGCCGGTCAGGCGCTGCTCGCCCCGTTCGACCCGTTGATCTGGGAACGCAGCCGCGCGGAACGGCTGTTCGGCATCCGCTATCGCCTCGAAATCTACACGCCGGCCGAGAAGCGCGTGCACGGTTATTATGTCCTGCCTTTCCTGTTGGGCGAGCGGATCGTCGCGCGCGTGGACCTCAAGGCCGATCGCAAAGCAGGCCGTCTCGTCGTCCAGAGCGCCCATTCTGAGCCCGGTGCACCGGACGCGGCGCCGGCGCGTTTGATGGAGGAGCTCGAACGCATGGCGGGTTGGCTCGCCCTCGACGGTGTCGAGATCACCGGCCGCGGCGATATGGCCGCGGCGATGCTCGCGGTTCAGGGTGTCCGGTGTACTGAGGCGTAGTGGGAGAGCGGGTTTCGGGCGTCTCGCTGCAGGCGTCAGCGCGCGGCAATCCCCGCCGGGCCGAGGATGCCCGAAGGCTGGCCCGCTGGCGCTTCGAGGAGCAGCACGACCGTGCGCGGCCCCACGCCCGGTGCGATCGCTGCGCGCAGCGGCGCAGCCTCCGGACTGTCCTTGACGGCGATGCGCGTCGCGTCGACCCACAGCTCGGCGCGACCGCTGATTGCCTCGAAAGTGATCACGCCCCCGTTTGCGGCGATGCGCTTCCACGGCGTTACCCGCGCCCGATAGATGCGCCACCCCGTTTTGGCCTCGGCGGGGGTGGGCTGGCCGCTGCGGACGACATCCCAGCTGTTATTGTCGCCATCGGCCGGGGCGAGGGCAGGATCCGGTCGCTCGGCGAAGGCCGCCGAGCGGCGCCACTCGCGCAGCTGCATCGCCGCCGGCGGTGTCGCCGCGATCTGCGGACGCGGCGCGACATCGGCACGGTCGATCACCAGCATCGCCGCCTTCAGTCCCTCCGCCGTGGCGCGCACGGTGATCCGCCCCCGGCCGGTGCCGGCGCGCACGATCAACTGCGCAAGGCCGTTGAACAGCGCGCGCGTTCCCGCCGGCCTGGCGAATTGCTCGGGCTCATGGCTGTTGGGATCGCCATTGCCGACCCCGAGGAGCGTCGCGCCTTCGACGGTGAAGTGCGTCATCAGATTGGCGGTGGGGACGTGCCGCCCGCGGGCGTCGACTGCGTCGATCGTGATCGGCTGGGCGTCCTCGTCGTCGCCGGCCATGACGGTGCGCGCGGGCGTCAGCCGCAGCGCTACCGGCTTGCCGGCGGTTTCGTGCACCGCCGTGGCCAATAATTTACCGCCGCGCATCGCGCGGGCCTCGATCCGGCCGGCGGCATAGGGAACGGTCCATTCATTGCCCATAATCCGGTCGACCTGCTGAACGCCGAGGTCGCGACCGTTCAAGCGCAACGCCACTGTTTCGGCATTGCTGGCGACGAATATTTTGACTGGCTCGCCCTCGCGCCCCGGCCATGTCCAGTGCGGGGTGATCGCAACGACCGGCCGGTCGTCGATCCAGTGCGCGCTGTGAATATCGAACGCGGTCTTGGGGAAGCCGCACAGATCGAGGATCCCGAAGAAGCTCGATATGGTCGGCCAGGCGTGCGGGGTCGGTTCGCCGTGATAGTCGAATCCGGTCCAGACGAAGCCGCCGGCGACGAACGGCCGCGCGGCGATTTCCTTCCACGTATCGCGATGGGTGCCGCCCCAGCTCGCCGCTTCGGTGTCGTAGGACGTGATGACGTGTCCGGCCGAATCAGTCGCGAAGGCGCCGCGGGTTTCGAAGGCACTGGTGTCCTCCGAGCTGGTGATCGGCTTGGTCGGGTTCAGCCGGTGGAACTTGTCGTAATCGGCCTGATAATAATTGAACCCCATCACATCGACGACGCTCGACACGTTTGCGGGATTGTAGAACGAGCCGTTCATCGCGGCGGTAACCGGGCGGCTGTCGTCGAGCCGGCGGACCGCCGCCGACATCCGCCGCACCATCTCGACCCCGGCTTCGGTGCCCTGCATCGGCTCCTCGTTGAACACCGACCACAGGATCACGCTGGGATGGTTGCGATCGCGTCGCACCAGCCATTCGAGCTGGGTGAGAAATTCGGGTGCCGGATTGAAGATGCGGTTCTCGTCCATGACGAGGAAGCCCATCCGGTCGCACCAGTCGAGCAATTCGGCAGTAGGCGCGTTGTGCGACATACGGATCGCGTTGCAACCCATCGCCTTCAATCGCTCCAGGCGCCAGGCGAGCAGCGAATCGGGCACTGCCACGCCGACGCCGGCATGATCCTGATGCAGGCACACGCCCTTGAGCTTGACCGGCGCATCGTTGACGAACAGCCCCTTGTCGGCATCGAAGCGCACGCTGCGAAAGCCGATCACGATGCGGCGTTCGTCGACCGCCACGCCGTCGCGCAGCACGCGGGTGCGCACGGTATGGAGCGTCGGTGTCTCGACCGACCAGAGCGCGGGGCTGCCGGCATCGAGGACCACTTCCGCCTTGGCGCGATCGAGCGTGGAGACAGTCACCTCCGTCCGTCCGGTCGCGACCTCGCGTCCAGCGGCGTCGAGCAGGCTGGCCTCGACCGTCACGGTTGCGGGGCCGCGCTCGATGCTGGCGAGGGTCGCAGTGACCGGCACGCGCCAGCTGCCGTTGGGTGCCCGCCGCGGATCGCAGTGCACGCCGTCGCTGACGATCGCCACGCTCGCGCGGCGGACCAGCCAGACATGGCGATAAAGGCCGGCGCCCTCGTACCACCAGCCTTCCTTGGCGTTGGCATCGACGCGCACGACGATGATGTTCGTCTCCTCGCCGAAGCGCGCGAACGGCGTCAGATCGACATGGACGCTATTATAGCCCGACCAGTTGTGCGCGACGACGCTGCCATTGACCCAGATCGTCGCGTTAGTCGCGATCCCGTCGAAATGGAGCTCGATCGCCTTGCCGCGATCGGCGGGGTCGAGGCGCAGCGTACGGCGGTACCAGCCGATGCCGCGTGGGCGATAGCCCTGCGAGACGTTCGCCGTCTCGACGAACGGCTGGGCCGCGGCCCAGTCGTGCGGCAGCCGCACCTCGGGCCAATCCGAATCGTCGAAAGCAATAGCTGCGGCGCCGGGCGCATTGCCGGCCTTCACGCTCATATAGGTTTCATGATGTCCCTGGGGTTCGGACACCGCGATGTCGCCTTCGTGAAAACGCCAGCCGAGCTCGAGGAGCGTGCGCGAAGGATCGGACTGGGGAAGCCGCGCCGGCAGAAGCCGTCGCGCCGGTGGCATCGGGAAGCCGTCGCCGCCGTCGGCCTCGGGTCGCGTCGCCGCAGCACCTGCGCTTGCCGGCGTGACGAGCAAGGCGCCGGCGCCCCCGAGAAGAAGTTCGCGGCGATCCATTACTTAAGACTCCAACTGGGCTGGGTGCGGGAAAGTCGCGCTAGATGTCGCTGAGCTCGGCGACGAAATCATAGGCGTCGCCGCGATAATAAGAGCGCGTGACTTCGGCGGGACGGCCATCGCGCAGAAAGGCGCGCCGTTCGATCAGGAGCCCGGGATGGCCGGGGTCGACCCCGAGCATCTTGGCATGCTCGCTGCCGAAGGGCACTGCACGGAGCCGCTGCAGCGCCCGGACGGGACGATTTCCGGCCTTTTCGAGTGCGCCGTACAGCGAGTCCTGGACCATATCGACCGAGGAGAGGCAGTAACCGGCGATCGTCGAGAATTCGAGCGCCATCGCCTCGTCATCGGCAAACCGGATGCGCGCGAAGCGCAATACCGGGGCGCCGGGGGAGAGTCCCAGCATCATTGCCTCTTCCGGGTTCACCTGACCGGGCGCGCGCGAGATCCAACTGCTACTCGCCTTGCGGCCGCGCGCCGCCATGTCCTCGGTAAACGAGGAGAGCTTGGAGAAGCTCTTTTCGACGCGGCCGGTGACGAAGGTGCCGGCGCCGCGCCGCCGTGTGAGCAGGCCTTCCTCGACCAGTCCTACGATCGCCTTGCGCACCGTGATCCGCGCCACCTCATATTCGACGGCGAGATCGCGTTCAGGCGGGATCGCATTGCCGGGAGTGAGAACCTCGGAGCTGATCGCGTCGCGGATGAGCTGCTGGAGCTGGAGATAGAGCGGAGATGGATTATCCTCGCGGAAACGCCCGACCTGATCCGAGAATGCCATCAATCCTCCCCTACGGTGCCCCCTGCAGCCGTCGCCCCGGGTTGGGAGGGACGCTATCGCAACAGCCCCGTTGGAGCAATGGGATGGATGTGGATTCATATTGGTCCCCATCCTCCTTGGCGGCAGGACCTCGATCGAGGCACGCTCAACAAGCGTTGCTGCGAAGGTAGCTATTGTGTGACAGGACCCATATTGGTTACATCCAAGAACCGCGTCTCCGGGCGCCAGTAAGGGGTGCGTGATGCAGGTTGTTGGAGTGCGGCAGGTCCGTCATCTTGGTTGGACAGTGTTGCTGTGCGGTTCCGCGGTAGTGGCGCAACCCGCCGATCCGCTTCCGCTGACGCCTCTCCCCCAATCGATCGTGCGCGAGACGGGCAGCTTCACAATAAGCGACGGTGCCATCGTCGGCGTGGTGCCGGGCGATGCGGGCGCGACGGCCGCGGCGCGCGTGCTCGCCGCGCACGTGAAGATCGAGCGCGGGCTCACGCTGGCGTCGCGCGTCGGCAAGGGGGCAATCACCCTCGTCCGCGACGCCTCGGTGCAGGGGGACGAGGCCTATCGCCTCGTGGTGAACGGGCAGGGCATCCGCGTCAGTGCCTCGGGAAACCGCGGGCTGCTCTATGGCGCGATGACCGTCGCGCAGCTGCTGAGTCCGGATCGCGGCTTCGGCAAGCCGGTCAAGGTGCCGGCGGTGACGATCGAGGATGCGCCTCGCTTCGGCTGGCGCGGTCTGATGCTCGATCCGGTGCGCCACTTTCAGCCGATCGAATCGATCTACGCGGTGGTCGATCAGATGGCCTCGGTGAAGCTCAACACACTGCACCTCCACCTCACCGACGATCAGGGCTGGCGCTTCGAAGTGAAGCGTTACCCCAAGCTCACCGAGATCGGCGGATGGCGCACCCCGCCCTCGACCGGCGGCGCGCCGGGAGCAAAGGTCGGCGGCTTCTACACGCAGGAGCAGCTCAAGGCTTTGGTCGCCTATGCCGCCGAACGCGGCATCACCATCGTTCCGGAGATCGATCTGCCCGGCCATGCCCAGGCGCTCGTTGCCGCCTATCCCGAGTTCGGGGTGTTCGGTGACCGGCCCGAAGTGTCGCACGATTGGGGGGTCAATCCCTATCTGTTCGATCCCGGACCCAAGGGTGTCGCCTTCGTCAAGGAAGTGCTCGACGAAGTAGTGGCGGTGTTCCCGGGCAGCTATATTCATCTCGGCGGCGACGAGGCGGTCAAGGACCAATGGGAACGCTCGCCACGGGTTCAGGCGCAGATCAAGGCACTTGGGCTCAAGGACGAAAACCAGCTGCAGAGCTGGATGATCGACGAGTTCGGCACCTATCTGGCGAGCAAGGGGCGGCGGCTGATCGGCTGGGACGAGATCCTCGAAGGCGGGCTGCCGCCTTCGGCTTCGGTAATGTCGTGGCGCGGGGAGAAGGGTGCGGTCGACGCGGCCAACCAGAATCACGACGTGGTGCTGACTCCGGCGCCGACTCTATATCTCGACAGCCTGCAGAGCGACCGCAGCGACGAGCCGCCGGGCCGCCTCTCGATCCAGACGCTTGCAGACGTCTATAAATACGAGCCGATGCCCGCGGGCATCGATGCCGCGAACGCCAAGCATATTCTCGGTGCGCAGGGCAATGCGTGGAGCGAATATCTGGCGACGCCGTATCAGGTGCAGCATATGATCTTCCCGCGCGCCGCCGCGATCGCCGAGATCACGTGGTCGGCCAAAGAGAAGCGCGACTTTACGAGCTTCCTTGGCCGGCTCGATCCACAGATCCAGCGCTGGCGGCGCTCGGGGGTGGAAGTCGCCGACAGCGCCTTCGCAGTGGGGTATCATCTCGAAGGCACGCCGGGCGAGGCGCTCCGCGCGAACCGGGTGCGCGTCGCGCTGGCGACGCAAGCGCCTTATGGCACGATCCGCTATACGCTCGACGGCAAGGTGCCCACGGCGAAATCGCCTGCGTACAAGGCGCCGCTGTCGCTCAAGCCGGGTGTGACGATCCAGGCGGCCGCATTCGATGCCGCGGGCAACACGACCGCCCGTCCGCGCAGCTTCGACAGCAGCCGGGCGGCGTTGCTCACCAAGACGAGCTCGGAGCTGGTCGCCTGTCCGCGCGGCGCCTTCGGTCTGCGCGTGCCGTTGACATCGGAGGCGACGGAAAACGCGCCGGTGTTCAACGTCAATCTGTTCGACACCTGCAGCGCCTATCCGGCGGCGCCGCTCGACGTGGCGAAAAGCTTCACGGTCGATGTCGCGCGGCTGGCCCGGCATTACGGGCTGGCGCACGAAGCCAGGGCGTTGCGCTCGCATTTCAACGTCACCACACATGGCGAGCTGGTGATCTCGGCGCGCTGCATCGCCGCAGCCAAGGACAAGACGATCAAGCCGATCGTCGTCGCCAGCTTCCCGCTGCCCGACCCCAAAACCGCGCCGACGCAGTTCAGCTTCTCGGGTACATTGCCGGCAATGGCAGGAGACGAGGATCTATGCTTCCAGTTCACTTCGCCGCTCTCGGATCCCTTCTACGCGGTCGAGCGGGCAACGCTGCGCGAGTCCGCCAAGTGAGAGCGCGGGCGCTCGCATTGCTGCCCGCGCTCCTCGCCAGCGTCTGCGCCTTTGCGGCCCCGCGCGAGGCGGTG
Source organism: Sphingomonas psychrotolerans (assembly GCF_002796605.1). NCBI lineage: Bacteria > Pseudomonadati > Pseudomonadota > Alphaproteobacteria > Sphingomonadales > Sphingomonadaceae > Sphingomonas > Sphingomonas psychrotolerans. The sequence continues at coordinate 2,823,159 of NZ_CP024923.1, read as the reverse complement.
TCGCTCGATGGCGCCTGGGAGGTGCGGATCGATCCGGCGGACGCCGAGAAGGTCGGGCAACACCCGAAGGAAGCGCAATGGTTCCCCGCGCGCGTCCCCGGTAGCGTCCAGCAGGATTTGATCGCCGCTGGCCGCGTCCCTGATCCGTTCAAAGGGATCAACGAGGCGCCCATCCAATGGGTCGGGCTGACCAACTGGCAGTTCCGCAAGATAATCGAAGTGACTCCGGCGATGCTGGCGCGCGACCATGTCGAACTGGTGTTCGACGGGCTCGACACTTTCGCCACCGCGACGCTGAACGGCAAGCAGTTGCTCGCCGCGGACAACGCGCATCGCCGCTGGCGAGTCGATGCCAAGGCGGCGTTGAAGCTCGGCCGCAACGAACTGATCGTTCGCATCGCCTCGCCGATCGGCACCCTCCAGCCGATGGTGCTCGCCGAAGCCAATCCGCTGCCGGGCGAATATGATTCGGCCTTCGGCGACGAGCCCAAGGGCAAGCAGACCTCGCCCTATATCCGCAAACCCAAATATCATTACAGCTGGGACTGGGGTCCGCGGCTGGTCAATATCGGCCTGTGGCGGCCGGTGCGGATCGAAGCGTGGGACGAAGCGCGGATCGACGGGTTCCGCGTCGATCAGGAAGCGCTCAACGACACCGAGGCGCGGCTGGTCGCGCGCTGGCGGATCGTCGCTGGCGCCCCCGCCGACGTGACGCTGCGCGCGCGCGTCACCGGCCCCGACGGCAAGCTGGTCGAAGTCAGCCGTACCGCCAGCCTCGCCGCCGGCGAAAATTGGGTCAGCGCGCCGCTGACGATCGCGAAGCCGCAACGCTGGTGGCCGGTCGGCTATGGCGGGCAGCCGCTCTACTCGGTCGAGGCGACGCTCGACGCGGGCGGCGCAACCGAGGATCGCGTGGCTCAGCGTATCGGGCTGCGCACCAGCGAGTTTATCCGCAAGGACGGCAGCTTCGGTTTCAAGATCAACGGCGTGCCGATCTTCGCCAAGGGCGCGAACCTGATCCCGTTCGACAATTTCCCGTCGCGCGTGCCCGCGGCGCAGATGCGTCAGGTTCTCCAGAGCGCACACGATGCCAACATGAACATGATCCGCGTATGGGGTGGCGGCTATTATCTCGACGACGCGTTCTACCAAATGGCCGACGAGATGGGGCTGATGATCTGGCAGGATTTCATGTTCGGCGGATCGGTGACGCCGCCCGACGCGCCGTTCCGTGAAAATGTGCGGATCGAGGCCGAGGAACAGGTCGAGCGGCTCCAGCCGCACCCCTCGGTGGTCGGCTGGGCCGGCGGCAACGAAGTGCTGTCGGGTTGGGAAAACTGGTCCGATCGCAAGGCGTTCAAGAAGCGCATCGGCGCCGATGCGCAGGAGCGGATCGGCGCGGGCATGGCGGTGTTGTTCGATCGTGTGCTGCGCGAGGCCGTCACGAAGCGCGCGCCCGGCACGCCCTATTGGCCGGGCTCGCCTTCGACCGATTATGAAGGCCCGACCGACACCGACAAGGACGGCGACCGCCATTTCTGGGACGTCTGGTCGGGATCGAAGCCAGTCGAGCGCTATCTCGATTCGTGCCCGCGCTTCATGTCCGAATATGGCTTTCAGGCGATGCCGGATCTGTCGACGATCCGCGGTTTCGCCGGGAAAGGCCCACTCGCGATCGGCAGCCCGGTGCTCAAGGCGCATCAGAAGTTCCTCGCGGGCGAAGGCAATGAACGCCTCCAGCTCTATCTCGACCAGAGGCTGCGCAAGGCGCGTGACTTCGACGATCTCGTCTATCTAACGCAGGTCAACCAAGCACAGGCGATCGACATGGCGGCGCGCCACCACCGCGCATGCCGCCCGGTGACAATGGGCTCGCTCTACTGGCAGCTCAACGATACATGGCCGGCGATCTCGTGGGCGAGCGTGGATTATAACGGCCAGTGGAAGCTGCTGCATTATGCCGCGCGGCGCTTCTTCGCGCCGCAAGCGATTGTCGCCGAGCACAAGGACGGCGCGACTCGCGTCGCGTTGGTCTCCGACGCGACGACGCCGATCGCCGCGGAGTGGCGCGTCCGTGCGTTCGACATGGCCGGCAAGCCGCTCGGCACCAAAAGTGCGGCGGTGGCACTCGAACCGCTTGGTGCGCAGGAAGTGGCGAGCGTCGCCGATGCCGAATTGTTCGCCGGGGCCGACGCGAAGGCGAGCTTCGCCGTCGCCGAGCTGCTGATCGAGGGGCGCCGCGTCTCGCGCACGATTATCGAGCGCGCATTGCCGAAGGATATGGCCTATCCGGCGCCCGGGCTGATCGCGCGCTGGGAGGGAAAAAGCGTGACGATCACCGCAGGTTTGCTCGCCCGCGCGGTGATGCTCGATTTCGGCGAGGTGGCGGCACAACCGGCCGACGACGGCTTCGATCTGCTGCCCGGCGAAAGCGTGACGATCGAAATCCGTTCCGCCGCCTCCGCCGCCGCGCTCAAACGCGCGCTCACGCTTCGTACCCTGGGACCGCAATAATGATCCTGTCGATCCTGCTCGCCGGCGCCGAGCCCGATCCCGACGCAGTGGCCAAGGCTATCGCGACGATGACCGTCGCGGAGAAAGCAGCGCAGCTCCAGAGCACCGCGCCTGCCGATGCAGAGGCCGGTCTTCCTGCCTATGACTGGTGGAACGAGGGGCTGCACGGGCTGGCGCGCAACGGCTACGCCACCGTTTTCCCGCAGGCGATCGGGCTGGCGGCGACGTGGGACACCGCGCTGATGCAGCGCGTCGGGGACGTGGTGGCGACCGAGGCACGGGGGAAGTTCAACGCGCGGCCGATCGGCGCCGACCGGCGGATCTATGAAGGGCTGACGATCTGGTCGCCCAACATCAACATCTTCCGCGATCCGCGCTGGGGACGGGGGCAGGAGACCTATGGCGAGGACCCGTATCTGACCGGGCATCTCGGGGTGGCGTTCATCCAAGGGCTGCAGGGTCCCGACCCCGCGCATCCCAAGGTGATCGCCACCCCCAAGCATCTCGCGGTGCACAGCGGCCCCGAAGCTGGGCGTGACGGCTTCGATGTTGATCCGAGCCCGCAGGACCTCGAATCGACATATCTCCCGGCGTTTCGGCTGGCGGTGACCGAGGGCAAGGCGCGCTCGGTGATGTGCGCGTATAATTCGATCCACGGTGTGCCGGTCTGCGCGCTGCCGTCGCTGATGATCGATCGCCTGCGCGGCGATTGGGGTTTCACGGGCCTCACCGTCTCGGACTGTGACGCCGTCGCCAACATTCATCTTTTCCACCATTACCGGCTCGACGGGGCGGCGGCGGCGGCCGCTGCGCTCAAGGGCGGCAACGACCTCAATTGCGGATCGGCTTATGCCGCGTTGCCGCAGGCCGTGCAGCGCGGGCTGGTGACCGAGGCGGAGATTGACACTGCGCTCGCCCGCGCGCTTTCGGCCCGCGTCGCGCTCGGCACCTTGTTCGGCGCGGACAGCCCGTGGAACCGGATCGCGCCAGATGCGGTCGGCACCCCCGCTAACCGCGCGGTGGCGCTCGAGGCCGCGCGCAAGGCGATCGTATTGCTCAAGAACGATGGCGGCCGGCTGCCGCTCGCCAGGGGCAGTCGCATCGCGGTGATCGGTGCCGATGCCGACGATCTGAACGTGCTCGAAGCCAATTATCATGGCACCGCCAAGGATCCGGTGACGCCGCTGGAAGGTATCCGCCGCCAGTTCGGCGCGGCCAATGTGCGTTATGCCCAAGGCTCGATACTGGCGGACGGCGCGCCGGTGGTGGTGCCTGAAACCGCCTTCGTCGCAGACGGCAAACCGGGGCTGAAAGCCGAGTATTTCGCTACCGCGACCGTCACGGGCGCGCCCGCAGCGGTGCGGCAGGATCGCCGGATCGACTTCAATTACACGCGCGCCGCGCCGGTACCCGAGGTTGACGCCAAGGGTTTCGCGGTCCGCTGGACCGGCGAACTCGTGCCGCCGGGGCCCGGACGCTACACGCTGGCGATCGACATTCCGGCCTGCTGGAAGGATTGCACCGCGCACGACGCCGTGCGGCTGTGGATTGACGGCAAGCCGCTCCATCAGGGGCCGCTCGGCAAGGCCCGCGTCGAGGTTCCGCTCGCCAGCGATGGCCGCCGCCACAGCTTCCGGCTCGAGCTCGACCATCATGGCGAGGATGAGGGATTGCGGCTGTTGTGGCTCCCCCCGGCCGAACCCTTGCTCGAACAGGCCGTCGCGGCAGCGCGCGCTTCGGACGTAGTGGTCGCAGTGCTCGGCCTCTCGCCCGATCTCGAAGGCGAAGCACTGCAGGTCACCGTCCCCGGCTTTGTCGGGGGCGACCGGACCGACATCGCATTGCCGCTGGCGCAGCAGCGGCTGTTGCAGGCGCTGCGCGATACCGGCAAGCCCGTCGTGCTGGTGGTGACCAGCGGCAGCGCGGTCGCGGTCGATCCGGCGATGGCCGATGCGGTCCTCGCAGCATGGTATCCGGGCGAGGCCGGCGGCACCGCGCTCGCCGAGACGTTGGCCGGGGCGAACAACCCCTCGGGGCGCTTGCCGGTCACCTTCTACAAGAGTGTTTCGGACCTGCCCGCTTTCGTCGATTACGGGATGAAGGAGCGGACTTATCGCTTCTTCACCGGCACGCCGCTTTGGGGCTTCGGCCATGGGCTTAGCTATACCAGCTTCGCCTATGGCGGGCTGACCGCGAAGGGTGCGGCCACCGGTGCGCCGGTCGAGGTCCGCGTGACTGTCCGCAACAGCGGTGCGCGGGCGGGGGAGGAGGTCGTCCAGGCCTATCTGGTGCCGCCGGCCGCGAAAGGCGGGTCGCTCACCAGCCCGGTCCTCCAGCGCCAGCTCGTCGGCTTCCAGCGCGTGACGCTCGCGCCGGGCAAGGCGCAGAAACTGATGTTCGCCCTCGATCCGCGTAGCATCAGCGTCGTGGCGCGTGACGGCACGCGCCGGGTGTTGCCGGGTGCTTATCGCTTGTGGGTCGGCGGCGGCCAGCCCGGCGACGGACCCGGCCAATGGGTCGATTTCACGCTCGGCGGCGAAGCCCATGAGCTGCCGAAGTGACCACGCGCCGCCAGCTTCTCTCCTCTGCTGCCCTCGGCGCGGCCGCCGCTGCGCTGCCCGTGCGTGCGCATACGCCGTTCCCGCCGGCCGAACCCAATCTGTTCATCGGGACCGGCGGGACCGGCCACACCTATCCGGGCGCGACCTTGCCGTTCGGGATGGTGCAATTGAGCCCTGACACCGGCGTGGAGCGCTGGGAGACCTGCTCGGGCTATCACCGCGGCGATACTTCGATCCTCGGTTTCTCGCACACGCATCTCTCGGGGACCGGCATCGGTGATCTGCTCGATGTGCTGGTCGTTCCTGGCACCGGCGCGATCCGGCTCCAGCCGGGAGCGGCGGACAAGCCGGGTAGCGGCTACCGCCAGCGCTTCGCCGACGAGCATGCCGAGCCGGGCTATTACCGCGTGAAGCTGGAGAACCATGTCGCGGCCGAGCTGACCGTCACCGAGCGTACCGGCTGGCATCGCTATCGCTTTCCGAAGGGGGCGGGGCATTTGCTGGTCGACCTCTCGCACCTCGTGCTCGATCGCGAAGGCGCGCGGCCGCTGATCGACGAGGCGATGCTCGCGATCGAGGCCGACGGCACGCTGACCGGCACGCGGCGGGTGTTCCGCTGGGCCAAGGGGCGGCGGATCTTCTTCGCGCTGCAGCTGTCGCGCAAACCCGACCGCATCACCCTGATCGGCGACGGCGATATCGAGCAGCCTGCCGGGGCCGCGCAAGTGACGGGCAAGCGGCTCAAGGCAGTGCTTCACTATGACGATGCCGGCAAGGCGCCAGTGATGATCCGTTGCGGCATCTCGGCGGTCGACGCCGCCGGGGCACGCGCCAATCTAGATGCCGAGGCCGCGCATTGGGACTTCGATCGCGTGCGTAGCGTTGCGGCAGACTATTGGCACAATGCGCTCGACGTGGTCCGGGTGGAGGGTGGCACCACCGATCAGCGCACGATCCTGTCCTCGGCGCTTTACCACGCCCAAGTGGCGCCGACCCTGGTTTCGGACGTCGACGGCCGCTATCCCGGGCTCGACGGCAAGGTGCAGAATGCGCCCGCCGACGGCGCAGCGTATAGCAGCTACTCGCTGTGGGACACCTATCGCGCATTGCATCCCCTGCTGACGCTGGTCCAGCCCGAACGGACCAAGCAACTGATCGACGATCTGATCCGTCAGACCGCGCAATCGCCTTTCGGGCCTCTGGTCTGGCCGCTGCAGGGCAAGGAGACGGGCACGATGATTGGCTGGCACGGGGTCGTGCCGCTGGCCGAGGCGCAGGCCAAGGGGGTCGAGGCCGATTATGGCGCGGCATGGCCGGCGATCCGTAAGCGCAGCTTTGATTTTGCCGCGCCGGACAAGGAGAATAGCCGCGGCCGCGATCTCTACGATCGCCTCGGTTTCGTGCCCGCCGACAAGGTCAACGAGAGCGTCAGCCGCACGCAGGAATATGCCTATGACGACTGGGCGTCGGCGCGGCTTGCGCGGGCCGCGGGCGCCGGCGGCGACGCGGATCGGCTGCTCAGGCGCTCGCGCAACTGGCGCAACGTGATCGATGGCAGGATCGGCTTCGCTCGTCCGCGCTTCGCCGACGGCAATTGGTGGAAGGATTATGACCCGATCCAGCTTGGCCATATGCCCGAGCCCGACTGGCGCGATTATACCGAGGCCAATGGCTGGCAGGCGACCTTCCTCAACCAGCACGATATTTACGGCCTGATCGCGCATCTCGGCGGCGATGCCAAGTTCGAAGCGAAGCTCGACGCATTGTTCAGCGCTCCGTCGACGTTGCCCGACAATGCTCCGCCGGACATTTCCGGTCTGGTCGGCCAATATGCGCACGGCAACGAGCCGGATCAGCACGCGCCCTATCTCTATGCTTTTGCAGGCGCCCCGTGGAAGACACAGGCGATCGTCCGCCGGCTGTGCACCGAGATGTACAAAAACGACCCCGACGGCATCATCGGCAACGACGATTGCGGGCAGATGAGCGCGTGGTTCGTCTTTTCGGCTTTGGGCTTCTATCCGGTCGATCCGGTCGAGGCGGCCTATGTCTTCGGCTCGCCCTTGTTCGAACGTGCTGAACTTCGCGTGGGAGCGGGGCGCAAACTGGTGATTGAGGCGCCGGGCAACGGCCCCGACACACCCTATGTCGTCGCCGTCCATTGGAACGGCGGCCCCTGGACGCGCAGCTGGATTTCGCATGCCGAGCTCGCAAAGGGCGGCACCCTGCGCTTCACCATGGCGCGCGCGCCCAATCGCGCCTTTGGCCGCGCGGCTGCCGACCGGCCGCCGTCGTTCGGCCGCACTCCCGTTTGAAGAGGACTGGTATGACCGAGCTTTCCCGGCGCACGCTGATCGCAACCGGGCTCGCCGCGAGCGCGCTTCCCGCCGCCCCCGCGCTGGCGCGGACCGCATCGCCGACTCCGTTCGGTGCAGTGCCCACCCCGCGGCAATGGCGGTGGCATGGGCGCGAGCAATACGCGTTCGTCCATTTCTCGATCAACACCTTCACCGACAAGGAATGGGGCTTCGGCGACGAGGACCCCAAATTGTTCGATCCGAGCGAATTCGATCCCGACCAGATCGTCGCGGCGGCCAAGGCTGGCGGGCTCGAGGGGCTGATCCTCACCGCCAAGCATCATGACGGCTTCTGCCTGTGGCCCACGAAGCTGACCGAGCATTGCATCCGCAACAGCCCCTATAAAGGCGGCAAGGGTGATATCGTCCGCGAGATGGCCGATGCGTGTCGGCGTGCGGGACTCCCCTTCGGGCTGTATCTCTCGCCATGGGATCGCAACCACGCCGAATATGGCCGCCCGGCCTATGTCGACTATTATCGCGCGCAGCTGACCGAACTCTGTACGCGGTACGGCCGGCTGTTCGAGGTCTGGTTCGACGGCGCCAATGGCGGTGACGGCTATTATGGCGGCGCGCGCGAGGCGCGGAAGATCGATGCGCCGCGCTATTACGACTGGCCGTCGATCGTCGCATTGGTGCACAAGCTCCAGCCCGACGCCTGCACCTTCGATCCGCTGGGGGCGGACATCCGCTGGGTGGGCAATGAGGACGGCGTCGCCGGGGATCCGTGCTGGCCGACCATGCCCGACAAACCCTATGACCAGAAGGAAGGCAATTCCGGGGTGCGTGGCGGCGCGATCTGGTGGCCGGCCGAAACCGACGTCTCGATCCGTCCGGGCTGGTTCTACCACGCCGACGAGGATTCGAAGGTCAAAAGCCCCGAGCGGCTGATCCGGCTGTACGACGAGTCGGTGGGGCGGGGCACCAATCTGAACCTCAACATACCCCCCGATCGCAGAGGACGAATCCCGGACCAGGACTTCCGGATCCTCAAGTCGTTCGGCGACGCGGTCCGCGCGACCTTTGCGCGCGACCTGGCCAAGGGCGCCGTCGCGCATGCGAGCCACAGTCGCGGCACCGGCTTCGCACCGGCACGCGTGCTCGACGGCAATCGCGAGACCTATTGGGCAAGTCCAGATGGCGTCGCGACCCCCACCCTCACGCTCGATCTCCAGCCCGGCACGCGCTTCGACGTGATCCGGCTGCGGGAATATCTGCCGCTGGGCGTCCGCGTGACGCGCTTCGCAGTGGACGCGGAGATCGACGGTGGCTGGCGCACCCTCGCCGAGCACGAATGCATCTCGGCACAACGGATCATCCGGCTCGATGCGCCGATCGCACCGCGCCGTGTGCGGCTGCGCGTGCTGGAGGCGCGGGCGTGCCCCGCGATCAGCGAGTTCGCGCTGTTCCACGCCGTCGCGCCGGTGCCCGTGCCACCGATCGTGTCGACCGACCCCACCGTGCTCGACGTGACCAAATGGAAGATCGTGTCGGCCAGCGCCCCTGGTGCGGAGAAACTGCTCGACAATGAGGCCGCGAGCATCTGGGTGCAGGCGCGGCCGATGCCCGGGGCGCCGGCTCGCGTCACTATGGATCTCGGCGCGGATCCGATGCTCGCCGGGTTCAGCCTGACGCCCTCGCGCCAGGTGATGACCGGCGCCGCCCCGCCCAAAGGCTATGTCGCCGAGACGAGTCTGGATGGAACCAATTGGGAACCTGCGGCGGCAGGTGAATTCTCCAATATCGCCTATGCGCTGTCCACGCAGCGGATCGCCTTCGCCACGGCGAGGCCGGCGCGCTTCTTGCGACTGACCTTTGCCGAGGCAGCGGTGCCGGCCGCGCGGCTCGCAATAGCCGGCATCGGTGGATTCATCTCCCCGCGCTAACCCTGCCGCTCCTGCGCCTGCCAAAGCATCAATCCCGCCAGCGTATGCTGGCGGGCCGCGGAGCGTGCGCAACCATGGCGTTGGTACGTAAGATCTGCCCAAACAATAGCACCAAAGTTGTTTTTGGTATTGAAATTATGTTTCATATATGACAATCCTGTTGCGTTGCCGGTGCGTCTGAATGACGGCTCCGGCGGCATCGAGGCGGCCGGAGGGACGCCAGAGTCCGGGTACCAGGGATCGTGTCCATGAAGACGTCTCGTCGCGGCGCACTCGCAATTGGGCTCGGTGGAGCCGCGGTTGCTGTAGCGCAGCCTGTGCTGGCGCAGTCGCAGCCGCGCAGTTTCATGGTGTCGACCTGGGATTTCGGCGCCGCCGCCAACGCCGCAGCCTATAGCCGCTGGAAGGCTACCGCCAATCTGCTGGACGCGCTCGAGGCGGGCGCGCAAGTCACCGAGGCGGACGCCTCCAATCATTCTGTGGGCCTTGGCGGCTATCCCGATCGCGACGGGCACGTGAGGCTCGACGCGATCATCATGGACGATCGCGGCAATGTGGGCGCGGTCGCCGCGCTCGAGGACATTCTGCATCCGATCTCGGTCGCTCGGCGCGTGATGGAAAAGACTCCGCACACCATGCTGGTGGGTGCGGGCGCGCGCCAGTTCGCGCTTTCGCAAGGGTTCGAGACCACCAGGCTGCTGACGCCCGAGGCCGAGGCGGCATGGCGCAAATGGCTCGAGACCGCCGAGTACAAGCCGGTCGCCAATAGTGAGAACCAGCGCGGCTCGGCGCTCGACCACGATACGATCGGCCTGCTCGCCTGCGGGCCCGATGGTGCGCTGGCGGGCGCCTGCACCACTTCGGGCATGGCGTTCAAGCTGCGCGGCCGGGTCGGCGACTCGCCCCAGGCGGGCTGCGGCCTGTTCGTCGAGCGGGGCGTCGGCGCCGCGACGGCGACCGGCGTCGGCGAGGAAATCACCCGGATCGCGGGCACGGCGCGCGTCGTCGCGTCGATGCGCGCCGGGATGCGCCCGGCGGCGGCCTGCCGCGAGGCGGTTCGCCACATCGCCCAACTGCGCGGAGACGCGGTCAAGGATGCCCAGGTCGCGTTTCTCGCGATCGACACGCGCGGCGAGGTGGGCGGCTATGCCCTCCAGCCGGGTTTCACATTTGCAGTTACCGACCCCGAAGGTCGCACGGAAGTGCGTGCCGCGGAGAGCCTCAAAGGGCCACGCGGCGCGAAGTGAAGTTCAGGGAGCCAAAAAGGAAAAACCGATGAAGAAATTGAATACATTTCTGCTCGCCTCAACCTGCATCGCAGGCGTCTATGCGATGCCCGCGATGGCGCAGGACCAGATCGCGGATACCCAGGCTGAACAGGCCGAGGCCGACAGCAACGAGGATGCAGTGATCGTCGTCACCGGTTCGCGGATCACGCGTCCCAACGCCGCCGCGGCGTCGCCGATCACTTCGGTCACTTCCGATTCGATCCGCGCCCAGGCAGCGGTGAACATCGAGGAAGTGCTCAACCGCATCCCCTCGATCGCACCCGACAGCCAGCAGAATTATCAGGATTCGGACGGCCGCCAGCGCATCAAGCTGCGCAACCTCGGCTTTGAGCGCACGCTGATCCTCGTCGATGGCAAGCGCCTCGGCACGATGAACGGCCTCGATGCCAACATGATCCCGACTTCGCTGATCTCGCGCGTCGACGTGCTCACCGGCGGCGCTTCGGCGGTCTATGGTTCGGACGCAGTCGCCGGCGTCGTCAATTTCATCATGGACAATGATTTCGAAGGCATCCAGGCCAACGCGAACTACAATTTCTACGCGCACCAGAACAAGCCGGGCCTCGTTTCGCAGGTCGCCAGCGGATACGGTTTCAACCAGCCCGATCACGGCCTCGCCGTCGATGGCGGCCGCGTCGATCTGTCGCTGACCGCGGGCAAGAAGCTGTTCGACGACCGCTTCCACATCTCGGCCTATGTCGATTATCGCCAGGCGAACCTCGTCCCCTACAGCGCGCGCGAGACTTCGGGCTGCCAGCTGGTCGAGGGCGCCAAGGACGGCCCGCTCAGTTGCTCGATCTCGACCTATACGCGCACCGGCTATGTCTCGCCGCGATCGGGCCCGAATAACGGCAACGTCTATGTCAACAACCCGAACGGCACCCGCACCTTCGTGCCCTATTCGACTGCGCTCGCGGCGAACCCGTATGACGGTTATTCGTTCCAGCGCAAAAGCGAGCGCTGGAATGCCGGCGGTTTCGCGTCGTTCGAGATCTCTGACGCTGCCGAGATTTATAGCAGCGCGATGTGGTTCCGCGACAAGTCGGCGAACGTCTATCCGGCGCGCGTCTATAGCTCGACGGCTTATTCGGACGGCCCATACCAGGTGAGCTGCGCCAATCCGTACATGTCTGCGGCGCAGGCGACGACGATCTGCGGCGCGGCCGCGGGCAGCACCACTTTCGTGCCGATCGAGCTACGCTATCGCTTTACCGGCGTGCCGGATCTGGAAGACCGTTACCTGAATCAGGGCACCCGCATCACCGGCGGTGTCCGCGGCGCCTTCGCGCAGGGCTGGAGCTATGACATCGGCGGCGTCTATGCCCGCAACAAGATGACCATGAGCTGGGCCCAGCCGACCTATGCGCGCGTCAACAATGCGCTCAATGTCGTCAGCAACAACGGCGTAATCAGCTGCGCCAACGACGTCGCGAACGGCTGCCTGCCCTTCGATCCGTTCAGCGCCAATTCCTCGGTCAACAACAGCGCGCTGTACAATTATCTGATCCAGGACACGTACGGCAACTCGACCACGACCAACACGCTCTACAACGGCATCGCCACTGTCCAGGGTGATCTTGGCACCTATGGCATCAAGAGCCCCTGGGCCGAAGAAGGCGTGGCGATCGCGTTCGGCGCCGAATATCGCGAAGACCAGCTGCGCAGCCATGCCGACGCGCTCTGGCGCGAGAACGTCAGCGACGATGCCGACCGGTATCTCTCCCAGCATGTATGGGAAGGCAACGTCGAGATTCAGGCACCGATCGCGCAGGACAAGCCGTTCGCGGACCTGCTTCAGGTCAACGGCGCGTTCCGTCTGTCGAAGTACAGCAGCAACCCCGACACCTTCTCGACGTGGAAGGCCGAGGCGGTATGGGCGCCGATCCCGGACATCACTTTCCGCGGCTCGATCAACCGTGCCCAGCGCGCACCGACTTTGGTCGAGGCGTTCCAGGGCTCCAACACCAGCTACGGCCGGATCACCACTGCGTATAACGACATCTGCGCACCGACCATCACTGGCACTGTGATCGGGCCGAATGGTCAGCCGATCAACACCTATGGCGCGCCGGTTGCATCGCGCGCGGCCTGCGCTGCCACCGGGCTCTCCGACGCCCTCTACGGCAGCGCGACTTTGCTCTGCCCGACCGATGTCGGCTGCACGTATCGTGCCGGCGGGTTCACCGTCGATCCGGAAACCGCCTACACCAAGACGTTCGGCGTGGTCCTGAAGCCGCGGTTCCTGCCGGGGCTGGTCATCTCGGCCGATCGTTTCCTGATCGATCTCAACCAGTCGATCGGGTATAACGACTACGCCTATTTTTCGCGCGGCTGCGCCGAAACCGGCGAAGAGTTCTTCTGCAGCATGTTCGTGCGTAACGCCAACGGCACGCTCTCGAGCACTCCGACGAGCAACCCGACCACGGGCTTTATCCGCCAGGGCACGACCAACTATTACAAGACCAAGTCGCACGGCTGGGACTTCCAGGCGCAATACGCACTGCCGCTCGGCGGCGCCGGACGTGTGGACTTCGACTTCTCGGGCTCGCTGACCACGCTGGCCGGCGCGCAGGACGCGTCGTTCCTGGCAGAGCGCAACTGCGTGGGCTATTATGGCGGTGCCGGTTGTGGCCAGTTCATCGCGAAATGGACGCACAATCTGCGCGGCACCTGGACCACGGCAGACCAGTTCTTCAGCGCGTCGCTGAACTGGCGCCATCTGGGCCCGCTCACCCGGACGTCCAACTCGGGCGAGGAGAGCCTCGGCGCGAGCCCGGACTCGGTGCGCACGACCTTCTACCGGATCGACGCGTATGACTATTTCGATCTCGCGCTGAACTTCCGGATCCAGAAGGGCTTCTCGTTCCGCGTCGCGGCGAACAATATTCTCGACAAGACGCCGCCGGTCATGCCGAATTCGTACGATATCGGCCTGTCGCGCGCGAACACGATATCGGCCCGCTACGATTCGCTCGGCCGCCAGATCGCCGTTGGAACGACGATCAACTTCTAACCCCCCGCCCTTGATCCCCGAGGGCCTCCCAAATGGGCCCGCCTCCTCACGGAGGCGGGCCACTTTTTTGCCTGGTCGAGCTCGAGCCTCAGCGCGGGGACGAGGGCCCCGACTGGAACAAGGCGGCGCGCGCCAGATCGAGCGCGGCAACTGCGTCTTGCTTCGCCTGCGCGGCGCGCATCGCATCGAAGTCGAGACGGTCGAGCGCGCCCTCGATGTGCTTGAGAAAGCCGATCGCGCTTTTCGCGGCTCCGACGCAATCTTCTCTGAACGGAAACTGGTCGAGCTGCCACACGCCTTCCCACTTGTTCTTGCGCAACGTGTAGAAGAATTCGAACAGTTCGATGGGATGCACCGAGCCGGCGATCATGTCGTCATCCCAGCCGCGGAAATTGTCGTTGACGTCCATGCCGAACAGCCGGCCATGGTCGATCGCCAATTGGGCGGCATCGGCAGGAGATTCGCCGCCGTAGAGCGAATGACCGAAATCGAGCAGGATGCCGACATTGGGGAGGCCGATCTTCTCGATCCCCAGCAAGGTCCGCGCAACGCTGTCGAAGCTCATGTGATTGCGCGGCTCGCGCGGCTTATATTCGATGACGAACTTCAGGTCGGGATTGGCCTGGGCAAGCTCGCCTACGCCGTCCATGCTCATCCGCCAGAGATCGCCGTGATCGACCTGGAAGGGATAGTCCCAGCCGTCCTGGCCGGGCCAGAGCTTGACGTAATCCGCGCCGAAGCGGCGGACGACGTCGGCGGCTTCGGTGACCAGTTCGTTGGCGCGGCGGCGCACCCCGGCGTCGGGATTGGTGAAGGCGCCGCGCGCGAATTCGCGGGTGTAGATTTCGGGCGTAATGCCGATCACGTCGAGATTATTGCGCTTGAGCGCCGCTTCGACGGCAGCGAAATCGGTCTCGCCGCCCGGGAAGGGATAGTTGATGTCGACCACCGACAGATCGCCGACCTGCCCGGCGAGGTCGATCATCTCGATCAGCGAGCGCGGCGGGCCGTAGCCGTCGGTCGCATAGCGATCGACATAGGTCGCGAAATGCCAGATTCCCGCGCCGAACTTCTGCTGGCTCGCCATGCATTCTTCCTCTCGATTGAAGCGCTCAGTGCAGCCCGAGCGCGGAACTGGCTGGCCGGGCGTGCGCCCGGCTCATGATGCGATCACGACCTTCACCCCGGCATCCTCGAACGCGGCGCGATCCTCGTCACGGATTCCCTCGTCGGTCACCAGCACATGGACGAGTTCGATTCCGCCCAGCGAAGAGAAGGACCGGCGGCCGATCTTGCTGCTGTCGGCCACGAGGATGACTTCGCTGGCCGACGAGATCATCGCCCGCTTCACCGAGATGTCGGAAAGCGAAGGGAAGGTCAGTCCTGCCTCGATCGACACCGCCGCGGTTGCCAGAAACAGCTTTTGCGCAAACAGGCCGTGGAAATAGTCAGCCGAGCGTTCACCACTCAGCGACAGCGTCGGCGCCTTGAAATGGCCACCGGGCATATGGACCTCGAAGGTCTGGAGGCCGCCGAGCACCAGTGCGATGTTGAGCGCGTTGGTGATGATCGTCAGCCCCTCGCGATCGACGAGATGCGTGGCGACTTCGGTCACCGTCGATCCCGAATCGAGGATCACGGTCTCGCCGTCCGCCACCATTGCGGCGGCGGCGCGGCCGATCCGGCGTTTGGCGTCCATGTGGATCATGTGGTGCAGCGCCATTGCCTGCACTTGCTGCGTCACCGATTTGAGAAAGGCGCCGCCATGCTCGCGCACGATATGGCCTTCGGTTTCCAGCTTCTCGAGGTCCTGGCGAACCGTGACTTCCGACACGCCAAAGGCTTCAGCGAGGGTGCGGACTCGCGCGGTCCCTTCTTCCTGCAACCATTCGAGGATCTTCATGCGGCGTGCTTCGCCAAGCAGACCATGGGTCGTCGGCCGTGCCATCATTCGGTTCTCCAGCAGCCTCGCGACATGCGATGCCGAAGCTGGTCTAGCATGACAGCGCCGAGGGTCATCCCGGCATCGACGCCGATTTGTGGCATGCCTCTCACCCTCTTCCTGAGCAGCCGCGTCAGCGACCGCCGTTGGCCTTTGCTACCCGGCGAGCGGGCGGATAGTCAAATGGATGCTTGTTATTTTTGCGAGAAAGCGAAATAAACGAAAAAAATCGCAATAGCCCGTAAGGCGCGACCAATGCATTCGGGGTGCACCCCGACGTGAGGATATGGTGAGCAGAGAAACCGATACTTTTCTATCCGCGGAGCAGGCCGCGCATGTGAAGGAGCGCGCGAACTGGATCCGGCGGCAGGCCTTGCTCATGGCGCATCGCGCGGGACAGGGGCATCCGGGCGGCGACATGTCGGCGGCGGATATCCTCGCGACCTTGTATTTCGGCGTGATGCGCATCGATCCCGCCGTGCCCGATGCTCCGGGTCGCGACCGATTCGTGATGAGCAAGGGGCATTGCACCGGCGCTCTCTATTCGGCGCTGGCGCGGGCGGGCTTCTTCCCGGTGGAGGAGTTGAAGACGTATCTGCAGCCGGGCTCCCGGCTCAACGGCCATCCGAACCGCACCTATCTGCCTGGCGTGGAGACCAATACAGGGCCGCTGGGCCATGGTCTGCCGGTCGCAGTGGGCATCGCAGTGGCGGGGCAGATCGATGCGGCTGACTATCATGTCTTCGCGCTGACCGGCGACGGCGAGCTGCAGGAAGGCAGCATGTGGGAGGCCGCGATGTTCGCCGGGCACCGCCGGCTCGGCAATTTGACCGCGATCGTCGATCGCAACGGATTGCAGCAGGGCGCGACGACCGAGGACACCAATGCGCTGGAGCCGCTCGCCGATAAGTGGCGGGCGTTCGGATGGGAAGTCGCGGAGGTCGATGGTCACGATGTGGCGGCATTGCTTTCGGTACTTGCCATTCCGGCGGTTCGGCGGGCACGGCCGCTATGCGTGATCGCGCGCACCACGAAGGGGAGAGGCGTCAGCTTCATGGAGAATCAGGCGGGTTGGCACCATGGGACGCCGAGCGACGCGCAACTGGCGCAGGCGCTTGCCGAACTCGATGCGGAGCTACAGGCATGAGCGCGGCTGTACCGGCAACGGGCATGTTCGATTGCCGCAATGCCTATGTCGAGACGTTGGAAGCGCTGGCGGGCGAAGACTCGCGGATCGTCGCGGTGGTCAACGATTCGATCGGATCGAGCAAGCTCGGCAAGTTCCACGAGCGCTTTCCCGAGCGGCTGATCAACGTCGGCATCGCCGAGCAGAACATGGTCGGTGTTGGCGCGGGGCTGGCCAATGGCGGCAAGGTGCCCTTCGTCAGCGGCGCCGCCTGCTTCCTCACCGGGCGTGCGCTCGAGCAGATCAAGGCCGATTGCGCCTATAGTAACGCCAATGTGAAGCTATGCGGAATCTCGAGCGGAGTCGCCTATGGCGAACTCGGCGCGACTCACCACAGCATCGAGGACCTCGCCTGGCTGCGCGCGATGAAGGGGCTGACGATCATCGTGCCGTCGGACCCCTGGGAAACCGCCGAGGCGATCCGCTGGGCGGCCGCACATCAGGGGCCGGTGTTCATCCGGATCAGCCGCATGCCGGTGCCCGCGCTGCCGCGGCCGGCGGATGCGCGCTTCGAGATTGGCAAGGCCGAGCTACTGCGCGACGGCGGCGACGTCGCAGTCGTCACCTGCGGCACCCTCGTCCACCACGCGCTTGCCGCCGCCGACATCCTCGCTGCTGAGGGCATCGAGGCGCGGGTGCTCAACATGGCGACGATCGCCCCGTTCGACGTGGAGGCAGTGGTCGCCGCGGCAGGCACGGGCGGGATCGTTACCGCCGAGGAGCATGTCGTCCGCGGCGGGCTGGGCGGTGCGGTGGCGGAATGTGTCGTCGCCGAACGGCCGGTGCCGGTGCGCATCCTCGGCTTCCCCGGCTTCCTGCCAACCGGATCGGCCGAATGGCTGATGGAGCAGCACGGCCTCAGCGCCGCCGGCATCGCCCAGGCGGCGCGCGATCTGGTCGCCCGGCGCGGCTGATGACGCGCGCGGCGATCCTCGCGGTCGATCAGGGAACGACCAACACCAAGGCGCTGCTGATCGCCGCCGATACCGGCGAGGTGCTGGGTCGCGCGTCGCATCCGCTGGGCGTGACGATTCCCCGTCCCGGCTGGGCCGAGCAGTCGGGCGAGGCGATCTGGGGCAGCGTGGCAGGCGCGATCGCTGAAGTGCTGGCGACGACTTCCGGCGTCGAGGTCGCGACCATCGCCATCGCCAACCAGCGTGAGACGGTGCTGCTCTGGGATGCCGTGAGTGGTGAGCCGGTGGCGCCGGCGATCAGCTGGCAATGCCGCCGGACCTCCGAACGCTGCGCGGCGTTGCGCCTGCACGAGGCGGCGATCGTCGCGGCAACCGGGCTCGGCGTGGATCCGCTGGCGTCGAGCACCAAGCTCGCCTGGCTGCTCGACGAGACACCGGGCGCACGCGCGCGTGCCGAGGCGGGCGAGCTTCGCGCGGGAACGGTCGACAGCTGGCTCCTGTGGCGGCTGACCGGTGGCACGGCGCACGCCACCGATCCGAGCAATGCATCGCGGACCCAGCTGATGTCGCTCGACACGCTCGACTGGGACCCCGCGATGCTGGCGCTGTTCGGGATTCCCGCATCGGTGCTCGCCAAGATCCGGCCATCGGACTCGCGCTTTGGGGAGACGTGTGCGGCGGGTGTGCCTTCGGGACTGCCGATCCATACGATGATGGGCGATTCGCACGCCGCCTTGCTCGGCCACGGTTTCG
Source organism: Sphingomonas psychrotolerans (assembly GCF_002796605.1). Taxonomy (NCBI): domain Bacteria; kingdom Pseudomonadati; phylum Pseudomonadota; class Alphaproteobacteria; order Sphingomonadales; family Sphingomonadaceae; genus Sphingomonas; species Sphingomonas psychrotolerans. The sequence goes on along the minus strand of NZ_CP024923.1, from coordinate 2,804,744 downwards.
CCGATGCGGGGCAGGCCAAGGTGACCTGCGGGACGGGATCGTCGCTGATGGGCGTGACTCCGGGACGCGTCCATTCTTCGCGCGGCCTTTGGAGCACGATCGCCTGGGTCAAGGGCGAGCGGGTCTTCCATGCGCTCGAAGGCAATGTCGCGGTCTCGGGCCACGCGGCTGCGTTCGCCGTGCGGCTGATGAACCTCAAGGACGAGATCGAGCTCGGGACTCTCGCCGCCTCGGTGGCGGGAAGCGACGGCGTGACCTTCGTCCCCGCGCTCGCCGGGCTCGGCGCGCCGCATTGGCGCGATGCCGCGCGCGGACTGTTGACCGGCATGTCGCTCGGCACACGCCCCGCACATGTCGCGCGCGCGGTGCTCGAAGGGATCGCGCTCCAGATTTCCGACATCGTCTTCGCGATGGACGCCGATCTCGGCACGCCGCCCGCGACTTTGTCGGTCGATGGCGGGGCAGCGGCTAACGATCTGCTCGTCCAGATCCTCGCCGACGCGATCGGGCGCCCCGTGCTGCGCCCGGGCCAGCTCGACCTCGGCGCCCGCGGCGTCGCCCGACTGGCGGCGGAGGCCGCCGGGCTCGTCAGCGACCGATGGCCTGACGGGGAGCGTGATCGTTTCGAGCCGATGATGCGCGGAGCAGATCGTGCCGCGATGCTGAGCCGGTGGCGCGCGGCGGTGGAAGCGGCGGCGCAGCCCGCCGGCTGAGGATCAGCGCGCCGCTTCGCGGCTGGTGTGGCCGATGCCGGGGTTGAACATGTTGCAGGGGTCGAGCGCCAGGTAATGCGCGCGCAGCGCCGGCTTGGCGGGGTAGAGGTGCCCGACATTGTGCTCGGCGGGATATTCGGCGCCGCGGCGGTCGAGCAGCGCCCACATCGCATGTTCGAGCGCGAGCGGGTCGGTGCCCTTGCGGACGATATAGTCCTGATGGAAGACGTGGCAGAGGAAGTGGCCGTAATAGAGCTTGTGCAGGATCGGCGCGGATAACGCCTCGGGCAGCCGCTCGAACCAGTCCTGGGTGTTGCGGGGCAAAGCGATGTCCAATGCGACGATGTCCTCGACCGCGTCGCCATGGATCTGCCGGTAGCGTATCGCGGCGCCAGCGGCGGCAAAGCGATGCAGAAAGGCGGCGTCGCCCTCGGCCTGCGTGCATTCGAACCAGTCGCCTGCGGCGGAGGGATAGCGCGCCGACAGCGCCGCCCGCACCTCCGCCACCCCGTCCTCGGCAATCCGCAGCACGAGATGATGCTCGTAGCAGTCGCGCCAGGCGCCCATCCGGGCGGGCAGATGATCGGGCATTCGATCGGCTAGCCATTGCAGCATCCGATCAGAAAGATGGCTGCCGAGGAAGGGCAAGCGCGCCGCCAGCGAATCCACTCGCGCCTTGATCGCATATAACAGCGGCAGGCGATCGGTGCCGAGATGGCGGATTGCGAGATAGGTGTCCTTGCCATAGCGCGCCGCGATGTCGAACGCCTCGCGGTGCATATATTCCGCCGCGATCGGCAGGTGCGCGAAGCTGCTGAGGATCGTCCGGCGCAGCTCCGCCAGTTCGGCCGGATCGCTGGTCCCGATGTAGAAGACGCGGGTCCGGGCTTCTTTCGGGAAGGTGTCGAGACGAACCGCGAATACCATCACCTTGCCGGCGCTTCCCGAGGCTTCGAACAGCCGCGACGGATCGGCGTTGAACCGCGCCGGAGTGTCGGCATCAATCGCACGGACATGCGCGCCGTAATGCGGATCCGATGCGGCGCGATCGGTCGTCGCGGTCACCTCGGATTCCGCGAAGGCGCCGCGTTCGAGCCGGTCCAGCATCATCACCGGATCGTTACCCAGCGCAATGCCGAGATGATTGACCAGCGAAAGCACGCCGTGTTCGTCGACCTGCGCATAGAGCGCCAGCTCGGTATAGGCCGGGCCGCGGCGGACCAGCGCGCCGCCCGAATTGTTGCACACCCCGCCCATCACCGACGCACCGATGCACGAGGATCCGATCACCGAATGCGGCTCGCGGCCGAGCGGCCTCAGCCGTGCCTCCAGTTCGTACAGCGTCGTGCCGGGCAGCGCGATCACCTGCGCGCCCTCGCGGATCAGGTGCAGTCCCTTGATTCGCAACGTATTGATGACGACCACCGGCCGATCATAGGCGCCGTGCGGCGTGGATCCGCCCGTCAGCCCGGTGTTCGCCGCCTGCGGGATCACGATCACCCCCGCGGCGATGCAGGCTTGCAGCACCCGCCATTGTTCGACCATCGTGCCCGGACGCACCACTGCCAACACCGGGCCGCTGCCGAAGCGAAAGCCGGTGCGATGGCGATGCGTCTCGCGGTCACTGGCAAGCACATGCCTCCGCCCGACGATCCCGCGCAACCTGTCCAGCAGCGCGGCGGTGTCGTCAGTTTTCGAGAGAGGAAAAGTAACGGGCATCGGTGCGGATTCCTGAGGCGACCATTGCATTTCGAACAGTCACCGAGCCGGATGGACTTTCGAATTTCTTCGATATATTCCTGATCGCAAATCCGCAGCCTCCCGGCAAGCGGGATCGGGAGAGCGACCACCATGACAGCGACGATCGCCGGACAGCCCGGGCAGGCTGGCGGCAGCAAGCCGGAAGATTGGAAGAACACCATCCTCGCGGGGCTGGCCAATTACATCGATTCGGGTTCGATCGTCGCCGGATCGGCGGCGCTGGCATTGTGGGTCGAAGCCTATCATCTCGACAATAATCTGGTCGGGCTGCTCGGCGCGTTCGGCCCGAATGCGATCGCGGCGGGGATCGGCGCGCTGATCGGCGGGCGGATGTGCGATCTATTCGGGCGCAAGAAGATCTACCAATACGACATGCTGTTCTACGCGTTCGGCATGCTCTGGCTGATCTTCGCGATGAACGCGTGGATGATCGTGCTCGGCTTCTTTCTCGTCGGGCTGGCGGTGGGCGCCGACATTCCCGCTTCGTGGTCGCTGATCCTTGAAATGGCGCCGGACCGCGAGCGCGGAAAGCATAGCGGCGTCGCGCAGGTGCTCTGGTATCTGGGACCCGTCGTCGTGCTGCTGATGTTCCTCGTGCTCTCGCCGCTCGGCCTGCTGGGTGCGCGCATCGTATTCGCGCATCTCGCCATCCTCGCGGTGGCGCTGACGTTCCTGCGATCGCGAATGCCCGAATCCGAACGCTGGCTGGAGGCGCAGGCCAGCGCCAAAGCCGGCGGACCGGCACCCGAGCGGGCACGGCTTCGCGACCTGTTCACCCGCCAGCACATCCGATCGATGGCGTTCCTCGCCGGCATGTACGTGTTCTGGAACCTGTGGGCGGGAACCAATGGCTTCTTCTTCCCCTATATCCTGCGCACCGTGGGCAATCAGAGCCAAGTCGCCTCGGTGGCGATTCAGGCGCTGAGCTTCCTGATCGGCATGCTGTCGATCTGGTTGATCTTCATGCGGTTCTCCGACCGGGTGAACCAGCGGATGATGTTCCTCGCCTCGGCAGTGATCCAGGTGGTGGGCATGGCGTTGCTCGCGATATTCCCGCTCACCTTGCCGGTCGCGCTGATCCACGTGTTCCTGATGGCGTTCGGCCAAGGCTTCGGCGCGCAATGCTTTTTCCAGCTGTGGAGCGGCGAGATGTTCCCGACCTTGCTGCGCAGCACCGCGCAGGGGGTGATGTTCGCAGTCGTCCGGGTGACCTTGGGCGTGTTCAGCTTCTTCGTGCCGATGCTGACCGCGACGGGGTTCACCACGCTCGCGTGGATCCTCACCGGCTTCCTCGTGATCAGCGGCCTGATCGGCTTCCTTGGCGCCCCGCGCAACGAAGGCAAATCGCTCGACGAACTCGACGAGGAACGCGTCGCGCCGGCGTGAGCGGCCTCAGCGCAATCGGCGCGGGTCGATCACCACGTGGCGGACGCGCTCGCGGTTATGGGTGTACGTGACGTGGACCAGCCCATCGCGGGTCTGGATCACGGCGGGGTAGGCATATCCGCTGGGGAGCGGCGCGGATTCGAGCGTCAGCACGTTGCGCCACGTCACGCCGTCGTCGGAGAGCCCGATATTGAGCGGCCAGCGCGGTCCCTTGCCCGGCTGATCGACGCGATGTCCGCTGTGATTGTAGACGATCAGCTGACGGCCGTCGCGGAGCGTCACTGCGTCAGTCCCTGAATTGGGATTGGGCAAGTCGATCGCGGCGAGCGGCGACCAGGTCACGCCATTGTCCCTCGACCAGGTCATCGCGAGCGCGCCCTGGCGGGTGCGCGCCACCGCTTCGAGCACGCCATCCTTGTGAAAGAGGATGCTCGGCTGGATCGCATCCAGATGCACTGGCGATTCCACCGGGGCGGTCCGCTTCCATGTCGCGCCCTTGTCGGTGCTTCGTTCGAAGTGGAGCTTCCAGATGTTTCCCGGCTGCTCGGTGCTCGAGGGCGACAGCCAGTCGCCATTGGCAAGCTGGACGGGCTTGTTCTTGATCGGGCCGAGAATGCCGTCGGGGAGGCGGCGGGGCGCACTCCAGGTCTTGCCCTCGTCAGTCGAATGGATCTCCATGCCCCACCAGGCCGCGGGGCTGGGGCCAACCTTGTAGAAGAGGTGGAGCGCACCGGCGGGATCCTGAAACAGGACGGGGTTCCATGTGGGGAGGCGTGGGCCGCTCGGCTGGACGCCGTTGGCGACCGAGGCGGGACGTTCCCACCCGTTGGGGCCGCGACGCGCGAACCAGATCTCGACATCGGGGTTGCGTTCGCCCGTGCCGCCGAACCACGCCGCGGCGAGTATGCCCGATTTGAGCTCGACGAGAGTCGAGGCGTGCGCCTGCGGATAGGGCGCCTGTGTGTAGATGAACTCGCGGAGCAGTTCCGGATTGGCGGGCGCTACTTGGGCGAAAGAAGGCGGTAGCACCGCCGTGCTCAGGACCGTTGCAGCGAGCAGGGCAAGGGTTCGAGTCATTACATACTCTCCGGTTGACGCGATTGTGGCGCAGAAACGGGCCGGTACAAAAAAAAGGGCGACGCCGCGGCGCCGCCCCAGATGGAGGCCAAAATGGCCGGGGAACATCAGAATTTGAGGCGGACGCCCGAATAATAGCGGCGGCCGATCGGGTCGTAGGTGCCCGCCGCGGTCTCGGTTCCGGTCACGCTGCCGGTGAGGCCGGTGATCACCGGCGCCGGCTGGGTATCGAGCAGATTGTTGACGCCGGCGAAGAACTCGAAGCCCTTGTCGACGGTGAACCGCATTTGCATGTCGGCATAGAAAGCCGAGTCGACGCGGAAATACTTCTTGTCGGGCAGCGCCCCGTCGGCGAGCAGGAAGCGCGCGCGATACTGATCGTCCAGATAGGACGCGCCGATATACTGGCCGTTAAAGTTGACTCCGAAGCTGTCGGTGTCGACGCCGACCGAGAAGCTGGCGCGATCCTTGGGCGTGTTGATCTCGCCGTCCGAACGATCGAACGCCGCGCCGGTCAGCGGGATGCCGCCCTGGCGGATCAGATGGGTCCAGCTCGCCGCGAAGCTCGCGGTCGCGCCGCCGAGCGGCAGGCGCCAGGACAAAGTGGTGTCGACGCCTTCGGTTGATGCCCCGCCACTGTTGATCAGCTGCGAATTGACCAGCTGGATGGAACCGGCGCTGTACGGGCCCGACGCGATGGTGCGGCGCGAAATCAGCGAGCAGAAGTCCGGGTCATTGTTGAGATAGCATTGCTGGAGGATGAAATCGCGGCTGGTGCGTGCGATCGCGTCGTCGAGCTTGATGTTGTAATAATCGACGGTGAGCGTGAGGTTGCGCAGCGCGTGGATCGAGATCGGGTTGATCACTGCGCCAAAGGTCCAGGTGCGCGCCGATTCCTCCTGGATGTTCGGGTTGCTGACGTTGAGCCCACCGACGCCCTGAAGATCCGACTGGCTGAGCGTGAACACGCCGTTGGCGGCGATGTTCGCGGCGACGCCGGCATCGGCGCGGCAGGTGGTGCTGGTCGTGCCGGTGCTCGTCGCGGTGACACCGGCGCAGGGATCGTTGACCGACGAGATGCTGATCGCCGGCGCGGCGAACAGTTCGCCGATATTGGGCGCGCGCACCGCGTGGGCATAGACGCCGCGGAAGCGGATGTCGGGGATCGGCGCCCATTCGACGCCGGCGTTCCAGGCGTAGAAGGTGCCAACCGTGGAGTAATCGGACATGCGCGCGGCGCCGCGCAGCGTCAGGCTGTGGATGAACGGGGTGTCGTGGATCAGCGGGACGACGAGCTCGCCGAACAGCTCCTTGACGTCGAAATGCCCCGAGGTGTTGGTCTGCTGGACATAGGCGTTGCGCGCCGCGATCGAGAGGGGATCGAAGACCTCGCTGCTCGATTCCTTGCGATATTCGGCGCCCAGCGCGACCTGCACCGCGCCGGCGGGCAGATCGAACAGCGATCCCGAAAGGTTGGCCGCCGCGACGTCGAGCGTCTGTACAGCGTTGCGCGTGGAATCGACACCCAACCAGGCGATCGACGCCGCGGACGCCTTGCCCGCGCCATAGACGTTCCACGGCACGCAGCCCTGCGCGCGGGCTTCGGCGCTTGCGCAGATCGCCTCGGCGGTGTTGCCGTTGCCATTGGCGTCATAGACATCCTGGATGACGTTCAGCGCCTGGACCGCGCGATCCTGGTTGATCAGCCCGGTCAGCCGGCTGTCGGCAGTGGTCTTGCCCCAATTATACGAGACGTCCCAATTCCATTTGTCGCCGAGCTTGCCTTCGGCGCCGACGACCATCCGCAAGGTGGTGCGATCGAAGATCGCGAAGCGCTGGCCGAATTCGGCGAGGCGGCGCGACACCGCGACATCACGGAAGCCATCGCCGTTGGTGTCGGTCGCGACATTGTAGAGCCCGGCCGGGACCAGCGGGTTGCGCACGATCTGTGATTGCGCCGCGTTGGCCGGATTGGTGACAACCTGCTCGATATTGTAGCGGCCATTGCCTTGGCGGAAGAGCCCCAGCGCGCCGGTAGGGACCAGCGGCGAAGGCTCGAGCAGGCCCTTCGACGTGGTGTTGGCATAGCTGCCCTCGGCGAAGAAATTGATTCCTTCGCTGACCTGGTAGTTCGCCCGCGCGGCGAAGTTGCGGCGCTCGATCGGCACCGAGATATTGTCGAACGGCGTCCGATCGAAGCCGTCGGTCGCGCTGCTGAACGGACGAACGGTGCCGGCCGAGTCGACGATGTAGTTGGCGGTGCCGGCGTTGAACGTGCTCGCGGGAACCACGGTCGAGAAGTTGCGCTGCGCCTTGAACAGGTTCTGCGCGGCGGTGAGGTTCGCGTCGGTCCGGTTGTTGCTGCGCTGGAGCGCGCCGATGCTGGTCTGGTCCGAGCGGCTGCGTGCGCGGCTGGCGGACGAGACGGCGCCCTGCTTCGACCAGCCGGCATAGGCGATGACATTGCCGCGCCCGTCGGCGAAGTTGCCGCCGGCGGTGAGATTCGCCGAATATTGGTTGTCGTCGCCCTGCTCGGAGATGCCCGTCTGGGCATTGAGCTGTACGCCTTCGAAATTCTTGCGATAGATGAAGTTGACCACACCGGCGACGGCGTCCGAGCCATATACCGCCGAGGCGCCGCCGGTCAGCACGTCGACGCGCTCGATGAACGAGCTCGGGATCATCGACAGGTCGACCTGCGCCGAACCGGGCACGCCGGCGACGACGCGGCGGCCGTCGATCAGCACCAGGGTACGGTTGGCGCCGAGGCCGCGCAGATTGACCGTCGACAGGCCGGCGCTGAGCGCGCCGTAGTTCGACGTGTTGCGCGACTGGCCGGGGACGCCGAACGAGGGATTGGACTGGAGGACTTCCTGGATGTCGAGGCGGCCGGTGCGTTCGATATCCTCGGCGGTCACCGCCTGAAGCGGCGAGGGCGAAGTGAGCGTCGGGCTCTTGATGCGGCTGCCGGTGACGACGATGTCGCCCGTGGTTTCGGTCGCTTCTTCGCTCTGGGCGCTCGGCGCGGCGCCGGCAGGGGCATCCTGCGCGCGGGCCGTGGAAGCCGCGAAGATCGCGGCGGCGCTGGCGCCGGTCAGCAACGCGCCGCGCATCAGCCGCTCGATGCGGTTACCCTTTGATGTTGCGATTGTTTTCATTTTCTCTCCACCCCTCGACTGTTTTGTTCTCACGAAACCAGGAGAGGTAGGTCATGGGCGGGCGCCATGCGCGGGGCATCCGGCAAAGGCATCCCCGCGTGAATTGCGCGCGTGTTCTCGCGTCGCGCCTTCAGCCCCATTTGTCTCTCTCCTGACGGCAAGGCCTAATGCGATTTTTATCGAAACTCAACCAATCTCTTTCGATTACCTTCGAATACAAACGAATCGGCCTTTCTAATTGACAGCTGTCGAAGCTGGCCGGTACCGAGTGAGGCGCGCTCCGGCGAAGATACGCCGGGCCGGGGAGCCGAAGGAGAGAGGTCACCGATGACGCTGTTGCTTGGGCTGCTCGCCGCGCTGACTGCCGCCGCCGATCCGGGGCCTACGCCGCCGCTCGCGGTATCCGCCAACGGCCATTATCTCGAGGCGAAGGGCGAGCCATTCTTCTGGATGGGCGACACCGGATGGCTGTTGCTCAGCCGGCTCGATCGCGACGAAACCGAACGCTATCTCGCGACGCGCGCACGGCAGGGCTTCAACGTGGTGCAGGTGATGATCCTGCACACGCCGCAAATGACCAGCCGCTACGACGCGCCCGCGCTGATCGACGGCGATCCCGGCCGGCCGCGGGTCACGCCCGGCGCCGATCCGCAGCGCCCGGGCGAATATGATTATTGGGACCATCTCGACTGGGTGCTTTCGCGCGCCGAGGCGCATGGCATCTACCTCGCAATGGTTCCGGCCTGGGGCACTTTGGCCAAGGACAAGCAGCTCAACGCGAGGACCGCGCCTGTCTATGGGCGCTTCCTCGCCGAGCGTTATCGCAACCGGCCGAACCTGATCTGGCTGAACGGCGGCGATACCGGGTCGGAGAACAACACCCTGGTGTGGGAGAGCCTCGGCTCGACGATCAAGCGAATCGACCCGGACCATCTGATGACCTTCCACCCGATCGGCCGCACCGATTCTTCCTGGCAGTTCCACGAGGCGCCGTGGCTCGATTTCAACATGGTGCAATCGGGGCACCGCTCTTATGCGCAGGACGGGCCGAGTGTGCGCAGCGAAGACAATTGGCGCTATATCGCCGAGGACTGGATCAAACTGCCGACCAAGCCGGTGATCGACGGCGAGCCCTCCTACGAGAACGTCCCCCACGGGCTGCACGAGCCCGGCGCGCCGCGCTGGGGCGCCGCGGATGCGCGCCGCTATGCATGGTGGGCAGTGCTCGCCGGCGCGTTCGGGCACACTTATGGCGAGAACAACGTCATGCAGATGTTCGTGCCGGGCAAGTACGAGGCGAGCTTCGAAGCCGATCAGCGCTGGGACAGGGCGATCGACGCGCCTGGTGCGAACCAGATGCGGCATCTGCGCGCCTTGTTCGAATCGCGGCCGATGCTCGAGCGCATGCCCGATCCGTCGCTGATCGCCGATAATGGCGTCCGCTACGAACGCGTGCTGGCGAGCCGCGGACCGGGCTATGCGATCGCGTACAGCTATACCGGGCGGCCCTTCACGATGCGGCTCGGCGCGATTTCGGGGCGGCAGGTGCAGGCGCGCTGGTATTCGCCGCGCGACGGGAGCCTCACGCCCGTCGGCAGCTTCGCCAATCGCGGCACGCGGCGCTTCGATCCACCAGGCGACACCCGGCCCGGCAACGACTGGGTGCTGCTGGTCGAGGATGCGGCCGCACGCTTCCCCGCTATTGCGGTGCGGGCACGGTGACCTTGCGCGTGCTCGATCTCCGCGCGGAAAACGTCGCAGGGCTGTTCGGCACCGAAGTGCCGCGCCCGCGGCTTTCGTGGCGGGTAGAGGGCAAGCGGCGGGGCCAGGTGCAGGCCGCGTATCGCATCCGCGCCGCGGAAAGCGCGCGCGCATTGAACGGCGACGCACTGCTGTGGGACAGCGATATGGTCGAGAGCGATGCGAGCCTCGACATTCTCTATGGCGGGCCGCCGCTCGCGGCGATGCAGCGGGTGTGGTGGTCGGTCGAGGTGCGCGGTGCCGACGGCGAGACGGCGCATTCGGAAGTGGCGTGGTTCGAGGCCGGGCTGCTCGCGCCGGAGGACTGGCAGGGCGACTGGATCGAGGCCGAAGACGAAGCGGCGGCGGCGGATCGCGCCGCTGGGCTGACGTGGATCTGGAGCGAGACCGCGCTCGATCCGCGGCTTCACGCCTTTCGTCTCGATTTCGACACGCCGGCGGATCTGGCGCACGCCGAGATCCTGCTCGCGGGCAAGGACCATCTGCGCGGCGTCTGGGTGAACGGCGAAGCCGCGCCGCTCGACCGGCATTTCGATTGGGATAGCTATCTCCCCTTCTGGGGCACGCTTGCGCCTTATGTCGGCGTGGTGCGGCCGGGGCGCAACAGCATCTGCGCGCTGGTCGAGGCCGACACGGCCGGCTTCTTTCCGGTCGACGGCGGGGCGTTCGCCGCGCTCGTCCGCCTGCATCGTGCGGAGGGATCGGTCGAGCGGATCGTCAGCGGCCCGGCGTGGCGGCTGATGCCCGACCCGCCGCGGGGCTGGACCGAGCCGGGGTTCGACGCTTCGGGCTGGCACGCGCCGGTCGCGAGCGGCGCCAATGTCCATAACGACCCACGCCCGGCCGAACCGGCGATGCTGCTGCGCACCAGCTTCACCGCGCGCGGGCCGGTGACGGCGGCGCGGCTCTATGCGACTGCGCTGGGTGCCTATGAAGCGCGGATCAACGGGCAGCGCGTTTCCGGCGCGGTGCTGGCGCCCGAGGTCAGCGTCGCGCGCGATCATGTGCTGTATCAGGTCTATGACGCGACTGCGCTGGCCCAGGCGGGCGAGAACGTGCTCGGCGCGATCGTCGCCGACGGCTATTATGCGAGTGCTTTCGGCTGGCGGATCGAGCGCTACGGCTTCGGTCCCGCACCGCGACGCTTTCGCGCCCAGCTTCGGCTCGACTATGCCGACGGCAGCAGCGAATGGATCGCGACCGGGCCCGAATGGCGGATCGCTACCTCGGAGATTCTGAGTTCGGAAATCTATGACGGCGAAGTCATGGACGCGCGGCTTGCGCGGTCCGGGTGGGACGCGGCGGGGTTCGATGATTCCGATTGGGCGCCGGCACAGATCGGGGACCGCCCCGAAACAAGGCTCGTCGCGCAGACGTCGCCGCTGATCGAACGCACCGGGCGTCGGCAGGCGGTCTCGGTCGGCGAGCCGGTGCCGGGGCGCTATGTCTTCGATTTCGGCCAGAACTTTTCCGGCTGGGCGCGCATCCGCGCGTCCGCACCCGCGGGGGTCACGATTACGGCGAGCTACGCGGAGTTGCTGAACCCGGACGGCACTGCGGATCTCGCCAACCTTCGCCTCGCGCGCGCGACCGACCGCTTCACTCTGGCCGGCACCGGGGAAGAGCGGTTCGAACCACGCTTCACCTATCACGGCTTCCGTTATGTCGAAATCGAGGGCTATCCGGGCGTGCCGACCGCGGACGATGTCGAGGGCGTGATCGTCCACAGCGCCTGCCGCGAGACCGGCACCATGACCTTTGCCGACGCGCCTTTGCTCCAGCGCATCTGGGAAAACGCATTATGGAGCCAGCGCTCGAACTTCTTCGCGGTGCCGACCGATTGTCCGCAGCGCGACGAACGGATGGGCTGGACCGGCGACATTCAGGTGTTCCTCGACGCGGCGGCGTTCAACATGGAAGTCGATCCGTTCATCCGGCGCTTCCTGCTCGAAGTGCGTGCGGCGCAGCGGCCCGATGGCGGCTATCCGATCGTGGCGCCCCAGCCGCTCTCTTTCCCGGACGTGGTGACCGCCGGGTGGAGCGAGGCGGGGATCATCCTGCCGTGGCAGCTGTGGCAGCGTTATGGCGACACCGCGGTGATCGACGAGAATTGGGATGCGATGCAGGGCTGGATGGCCTTTGTCGCGCGCGACAATCCGGAGCATATCTGGCGAAGCGGGCGCGGGCTCGATCTGGGCGATTGGCTTTCGGTCGACGCAGTCAAACCCGACGACGAGACCACGCCGCGCGCGCTGTGCGCGACGGCCTATTGGGCATGGTCTGCCGAATTGATGGCGCAGATGGCCGAGGCGACCGGCCGCGATGCCGATGCCCGGCGCTACCGGGCGTTGCGCGCGGCGATCGGCGCCGTGTTCGCTGCCGAGTTCGTTGCGGCGGACGGCGTTTGCGGCAATGGTAGCCAAACCAGCCAGATCCTGTCGCTGTTCATGCGGCTGGTGCCTGAGGAGCGCTGCGCCGCCGCCGCACAGGTGCTCGCCTCAGAGATCCGCGGGCGCGGCATGAAGCTGTCGACCGGCTTTCTCGGCACGCCCTATCTGCTCGACGTGCTCGCCGATGCCGGGCTGTGGGAAGAGGTGAGCGGGCTGCTCCTCCAGACCGGCTATCCGAGCTGGGGCTATATGCCCGAGCAGGGCGCGACGACGATGTGGGAGCGCTGGAACGGCGACACCGGCGACCTGTCGATGAACAGCTACAACCACTACGCGTTCGGCGCGGTGGTCGGGTTCTTCTATCGCCGCCTCGCCGGCATCGCCCCCGCGGCACCGGGATTCCGCAGAATCGCAGTGCGGCCGATATGGCTGCCGGCGGTGGGCCGGGTCGCGGCGCGGTTTGAATCCCCCATGGGCCTGATCGCCACCGCGACCGACGGCGACTCCGAGGGCTTGACCCGGCTCTCGCTCACGATCCCCGCGAACACCGTCGCCGAAGTCGAGTTGCCCGCGCGCGAATGGCGCGAGGCCGGCACCCCGATCGACCTGCACCCCGACATTCGCGCCTTCGCTCGTTCCGACGACCTCGTCCGTTTCGAGCTCGGTTCGGGCGACTATGATTTCTCGATTTTGCCTTGAGAGGACCGTGTCGTGCCTACGCTAGGACTGATCCACAATTCGCCGATGCTGGCACCCGTGTTCAACGAAATCGCGGCCCGGATCATGCCCGATGTGCGGATCCTGCACTTCGTCGATGAGAGCACGATCAAGAACACGATCGCCGCGGGCTGGCTCGAAAAGGCGACAATGCGGCAAGTGATCCGGCTGGTCGGCTCGACCTTCGACGCGGGATGCGACGTCGCGCTCGTCACTTGTTCGTCGATCGGGCCGGCGGTCGACATGGCCGCCGAACTCTACGAACAGCCGGTCCTCCGGGTCGATCGGGCGATGGTCGAAAAGGCAGTCGCGACCGGGCGCCGGATCGGCGTGGTCGCAACCCTTGCCACCACCTTGCGTCCCACCGCCGACCTGGTCCGCCGGGTTGCCGCGGAGCAGGGCAAGCACGTCGAGATCATCGAACTGGTCTGCCCCGGGGCTTTCGACGCCGTGATGGCGGGCGACGGCGCGACGCATGATCGCATCGTCGGCGAGGGGCTGACCGAGGGCATGAAGGGAGTCGACGTCATCCTGCTCGCTCAGGCTTCGATGGCGCGCGTGGTGGCGAGCCTGGAAGGCGCGGTCCCGGCTCCGGTTTTCTCGAGCCCCGAACTCGGCATGGTGCGCGCCGCGGAAGTGCTTCGGGGACTCGCCAGGTGAAGAAGCGCCACGGCGTCCTTGCGCTGCTGGCCGTACTTTCGGTCATCACCTTCATCGATCGCATGGCGATCGCGGTGACCGGGCCGACGATCCAGAAGGACCTGAACATCACCCCCGATCAATGGGGGTGGGTGCTGAGCGCCTATGTGATCGCTTACGCCGTGTTCGAAGTGCCGTCGGGCGCGCTCGGCGACCGTTATGGCTATCGCAAGGAACTGACCCGGATCACCGTCTGGTGGTCGTTCTTCACTGCGGCCACGGCGCTGTGCCGCAACTTCTGGCAATTGACTGCGGCGCGGTTCCTGTTCGGGCTCGGCGCGGCGGGCGCCTATCCCAATATGTCGGGCGTGCTCTATCGCTGGCTGCCGGCGCGCGAGCGGGCGCGGGGGCAGGGCGTGATCTGGGCGGCGAGCCGGTTCGGCGGCGCGCTGGCGCCGCTGCTGCTGGTGCCGATGAACAAGCATTTCGGCTGGCAGGCGGTGTTCGTGATCCTCGGCGTGATCGGCTTCCTCTGGGCGATCGTCTGGTGGCGGCTCTATCACGATCGCCCGGCCGACCACCCGGGGATCACTGCGGAGGAGGTCGCCGAAATCGGCAGCGACGAGGCCGCGGGCCATTCGGGCACGCCGTGGAAGAAATTGCTGAGCCTGCCGCAATTGTGGCTGATCGCGCTGGCTTATTGCTTCTATGCGTTCGGCAGCTGGTTCTTTTTCGGCTGGTTCCCGACCTGGCTGGTCAAGGGCGCAGGCTTCACCGTGGCCGAGATGGGGCTGTACGGGTCGATCCCCTTCCTGCTCGGCATCGTCAGCAATCTTGCCGGCGGTGTGCTCTGCGATCGGTTGGCGCAGCGGATCGGCATCCGCAATGCCTATCGCCTGATCACCAGCATTTGTCTCGTCGGGACGGCGGCGTTGCTGTTTGCGATGAGCCTTGCGACGGGCAAGCTCGCGATCATCGTGCTCGCGGGCGCCGCCTTCGCAGTGATGGATCTGATGCTGCCCGCCGCCTGGGCGATGTGCATGTCGATCGGCGGGCGCTACGGCGGCACCGCGAGCGGCGTGATGAACACCGCGGGCAATCTCGGCGGGTTCGTCTGCACGGTGGTGATTGGCTATGTCATCGCCGGCACCGGCAATTACGACGTGCCGGTGCAGGGCGTCGCGGTGATGGTGCTGATCGCGGCAGGGCTGTTCGCGCTGATCGATTGCACCAAGGGCTTCGATCACAAGGTGGCGCCGATCTGACCGGGGTCGTGACACGATCACTCTCAGCCGTCATCCCGGATGTCAGGCTTTCCCGGAAAAACCGCAGGTTTTACGCTGGAAAGCCTTACAGTCCGGGATTCACCTCTCCGCCGGGACACGCCTCACGGTGGATGACGGTATTGAATCGCAGCGGTGTCAGCCGCCCAGCCGCACCGTCTCGAAGAAATCCTCGCCGCCGATCTGGCCGCCCTTGAGCACCAGCTCGAGCCCGTCCACTGCGGGGTCGGCGGCATGGGCGCGGACCAGCGGGGCGCCGGGCTCGATCGGCGCGGCCCAGGTCAGCGCGTCGATTCCGAGCTCGGCGACGCCGTGGCTCGACGTATCGCCGCCGGCGAACAGCAGCCGGCGAAGACCGGTGCGCCGGATCGCCGCCGCGGTGATCCGGCCCAGCGCCGCACCGAGCCGGTCGCCTGCAGCGGTCGCGTCTTCACCCAAGGGTCCCTGTGCCGAATAGATGACGCAGCGCCCGCCCTCGGCGAGCGCGGCGCAGGCAGTGTCGACCAGCCGCATCTCCGCCGCCGCGTCGCCGTGCAGCAGCGCCGGGACATCGGCTTCGAGCGCAAAATAGCCATTGGCGGCCGAGCGCGCGATTTGCCGCGCAGTGACCGGCGAACAGCTGCCGCTGACGACGAGCAGGCGCTCCGAAGCGGGGGCGCGAACCGCGGGGGCCGCAGCGTCGATCAGCCCGGCGTCGCGCCATGCGAGCACCAATGCGCGAGTCACGCCCGAACTGCCGGCGGCGAAGCGGACGCGATGGGTGCGCAGCACGGCGCCGGTCGCCGCGAGATCGGCCATCGAGACACCGTCGAACAGCACTGCGTCGGCTTCGCCGGCAACTTCGCGCCAAGCCGCTTCCGCTTCCCCCGTCTGGATCCGGTCGAGCGGCACGAGGGCGATCCGCGCGGTGGTCTGGTGGGCGAGATGGCGGATCAGATCGGCCTCGCGCATCGGAGTGACCGGGTGGCGCGACATGGTCGGGTGCCGATCGATGCGATACGTCTCGGCGCCCGCCGCGGCGAACAAATTGCCGAACGCAACATAGCGGCGCAGATGCGGTGCGCCGACCACGATCGCCGCGGTGCCGCCGACGCTGGCGCGGCCGATATCGATCGCCCGGCCGATCGAGCCGGTCCGCGGGCTGGAATCGAAGGTCGAGCAGGTCTTGTAATGGACAAGTCCGGCGTCGCTCAGCGCGGCGAAGGCGGTGGGCAGGTGCGCGCTCATCCACTCGGGCGAGCGGCTGCGGCTGTCGCCGGCGATGCCGATCGCGCGGGCCTGGGAAAATCGCGCGCGCAGTTCGGCATCGGGATGGCGCAGGAAGAGCACCGCGGGGACGCCACCCTCGGCGAGCTGCTCGAGGACATCGGTCGATCCGGTGAAGTCGTCGCCGTAGAAGGCGTAGAGCAACGTCACCCGCCAAAGGCTCCCATCGCGGCGCGCAATTCGGGTGCGTCCCTGGCCGCATCGGCCAGCGGCACCCCCGCCACCGCTGCCTCCCAGGCGAGCAGCAACGCGCGTACCCCGGCTGCCGGGCCGTGGGGATGCGCCATGATCCCACCGCCGGCGGCGAACATCAGATCGGTGGTGCCGAGCGCCTGATAGGTCGCGGCCGCCTGCATCACCGACTGGCCCGAGGAGAAGACCGGCAGGATCTCGCATCCCGGATGCGGCGCATCGAACATCGGCGTCAGGCATTCGCGGGCCGACGCGATCACGCTCTCATTGGTCTCGCAGAACTTGTTGTCGATGCCGTTGACATGGGTGTGGTCGATCCCGGCGAGCCGCCACAATTTCTGGAACGCGATATAGCTCATGCCGAGTGCCGGCGAGCGGCCGAGCATGCCCCAGCCGTTGCGATGGCCGTGGATCGGCAGCTGTGAATGCGCGCGCAGGACCTTCATCGCGGGCAGGCCGATCGAATTCATGCTCGCCATGATGCAAGTGCCGCCTTCGGCCAGCACATGATCATGGCGCGCGAGCATCTCGTCGATCTCGCCGGTGAGGTTGGCGGCGTACATCACCTTTTTGCCGGTCCGATCGGCGTGGTCGCGGATCACCCGCATCACTGCGGATATCCGTGCGTCGAACGGACAATGCGGGCCGTCGGCCTGCAACTCGTCGTCCTTGATGAAATCGACGCCGGCTTCGACGAGCACGCGTACCTGCTCGGCCGTGGCTTCGGGGGAGAGGCCGACGCTGGGCTTGATGATCGTGCCGATGATCGGGCGATCATGGACACCGGCCAGCGCGCGGGTGCCCGCGACGCCGAACTGGGGACCTTGATAACGATCGAGAAACGTCGGGGGCAGCTTCAGGTCGACGAGCTTGAGGCCGGAAAACGCCTTCAGCTCGGAAAGATTGCCGGCGATCGCCGCCAGCAGATTGGGGAGCGACGGGCCGAAGTTCGCCAGCGGCCATGACAAGGTGACGCGCGCGGTGCGCCGCCGCGCGTCGTCGCCGCCTTTCGGAAGCCCCGAGCCGGGCAGCGAAGGCGCGGCGACATCGCCGAGCTCGACCAGTTCCTCGACCCGTGCGGCATGCGCCTCGCGCAGCGCATCGGTCTCGCCCGGAACGCGGACGAAGGTGCCGGTCGATTGCTCGCCCGCCATGGTCGTCGCCGCCTGCTCGAGCGGGAAGGCGGTTTCGATGAGATAGGTAGCGGTGACCCGATCGCTGCTGGTCATCACGCGGTCTTGAAATAGGTGGCGGTGCGCTCGGTATCGACCGCGTGATAGGGCACGAAGACGAGATCGCGGCCGTCGACGCTGGTGCGATAGGCTTCCGGCTGGCCGGGCATCGACTGAAGCGCGCGGGGCAAAGCGACGACCTGGTTCTCGATCCCCTCCCATGGATTGATCCCGACATACATCACCGCACCGCGCATCAGCGCCTGTAGGTTCGGGTTCTGGTCATCGATGGCGAGCGTGCGCAGCGGCTGGGGCAGGACCAGATCGATCGTGTCGCCGGCCTTCCAGACGCGATCGACTATCGCCAGCTGGCCGGGCGTGGCGGGCCGCGCCTTGCCATTGACCGCAATGGTCGCACCCTTGCTCCACGCGGGGATGCGCAGCTTCATCGCGAAGCGGCCATTGCCCGGTTTGCGCACGGTGAGGCGCACCTTGTCCGCTGCGGGATAATCGGTTTCCTGAACCACCTCGACTGCGCCGCCGGGACGGTCCCATTTCACTTCCGACGGCGCGTACATGTTGACCAGCAGCGCGTCGTCGTCGTGGAAATAGAGATTGAGCACGTAGTCGGCGACGCCCTGCACCAGGGTGCCCGAGCAGCACGGCCATTTCTGGTGGTAATAACGCTTCTCGCCCTTGCTCCCGTAATCGGAATAATAGGGATAGCCGCCGTCGCTGTCAGGCATGCGGCTGGCGAGCATCGTGTTGTAGAGCGTGCGCTCGAGCCCGTCGCCATAGACCGGCTCGCCGGTGAAGCGGATCAGGTAACGCGCGAGCTTGAGGTCGGCAAAGGCGCCGCACGGCGTCTCGAAATGCGCCTTCGAGCTTTGCAGGCTCGCGGCCAATTTCCCCTGATGCAAATGGACGAACTGTTCCTCCGGTCCCCAGCCGCCGCTGGCGAAGCGCTGCGGCTCCATGAACTTCCACGCATTTTCCAGCGCCTTGCGATATTTGGCGTCGCCGAGATGGAGATAGGCCTGCGCACCCGAGCTCAATGCGATCGTGTGGCTGTAGGCATGCTTCTCGGGCAGCACGTCCTGCCCCGCGGCGAGCGGGTCGAACCATTCCTTGTCGAGCAGATAATGGATCGCCATCTGCCGGTACTTGTCGTCGCCGGTGATGTCGGCGACGTGGAACAAATTCTCCGACATGATGTACGTCTCGTCGTACGGCGGATTGACCTTGCCGATCCGGTCGCGCGAGACCGGCGAGATATAGGGGCGGCATTTTTCGATGATGATCGGCAGCAGGGTCTTCGCCTGCTCGACGCCGCTCAGTCGGTAGGCATCGATCATGCCGACGACGTATTTGTCCATGACATAGGCGGCCCACTGCGCCTGCGCCTTCGGGCCGGCATAGGGGTTGGACGCCCTGACGAACGCCTTGCCGAAGCCGTCGACCAGAGCTGCGACCTTGGCGTGCGCGGCCTTGTCGCCGGTCGCCGCGCCAAGGCGGGCGAGACCGGAGATGTACTGGCCGAGCGTCAGGCCGGGGACGAAGCCGTCCTGATCATACCAGCCGCCCATGTTGGGACCCGGCGCCGGCAGGCCGGCATTCTCGCGGAAGACCTTGAGTACGCGATCATTGTCCAGCGCCAGATAATGGGCATGGACCTGGTCATATTGGCGCTTGATCCGGCCGCCGGTGAGCCGCACCGCGCCATAGGGAAATTCGTGCACCGCTTCCTTGCCCGCCAGCGCAGGCGCGGCGCCGGCGGCATGCGCCGCAAACGCAGCGGGAAGCGTGCCTGCCGCACCGGCGCAAGCCGCGCAGTGCAGCATCGCGCGGCGGGAGAAAACCGCACTGTCGGAGCCGTTCATATCCATCCTCTGCTTTGCTTGTTCGGTGATCGGCACGCTTTTGGAGCCTGTTTGGCGGAACTCTATCACTCTATCGTTTATCTTCGCAATGCCGTAGAAGCGAAGCTATTCGAAAGTTCGTTGAGCGCGGCGACGGTCGCCGCTGCAGGCGCACCAAGGAGGATCGCGTCGTCGAGCAGCGCCGATGCCTGTTCCTGAAAGGCCATGTACCCGTCATGGCGTGGACGGAGCCACGCGGCTTCCAGCGTCGCGCGGGTGGCGGCGTAGAAATCGTGAGTCTCGGCGTTGACCTGTGCGTCGCGCCACGCGCGGTCGTGTCCCGGCTGGCCGCCGGCCGCGGCATAGAGGCCGGCCTGCACGGCGCCCGAGGCGACCCACGCGGCGAACCGCGTCGCTTCGGCTATGTGCTTGCCGAGCGCGGAGACCGCGATGCCGGTGCCGCCCAGCGCCGAACCGGCGACGCCGGCCGGTCCGAGCGGCGCAAGATCGGCGAACGCGATCCGGTGCGGCCGGAAGCCGGCACGGGCATAATTCGCATAGCCGTAGATGAACGGGGTGGCGGCCAGCCGCGAATCCGGCGCGGTCATCGCCTCGAACACGGCGATCGGATCCTGCGTCCGCGCATGTTCACGGACCACGGCCGCGAGCTCGAGCAGGCGCTCATAAGCTTCGCCGGCGACCTCCGGGTCGAACAGCCGGTCTCCGATGGAATCGGGCGAACCGCCGAGCTGACCGCAGAGCGTGAACAGCGTCATCAGCGCATGCGGCGGCCGCAAGGGACAAGCGAGCCGGCCCGCGCGCCCAAGCGCCAGGATTTCGTCCCAGCTGGCCGGTGGCGCGTCGATACGATCGGGCACATAGGCCTGGACCTGCGCCGCCGCGTCGATCGGGAGCGCCCATTGGCGGCCGTCGAAACGATAGCTTTCATACGAGCGACCGACCGAGCCTGCCGCCGTTTCCGCGAGCTGCGCCGTGTCGAGGAAGGGCGCGAGACAGCCTTGCTTCACGATCTGGCCGACATGGGGATGATCGATCACGATCAGGTCGAATCGACGGGCGAGATCGTCCAGCGGATAATGTTCGAAGTCCTGCAGCGAACGTGCTTCCCACGCGATCGGTGCGCCACCCAGCTCGACCCAGCGTGCGGACGCGGCGACCAGCGGGTCGAGGCCGCGCGCGTGGTTCCAGGTCATCCCGCTCAGCATCGCGCGCCCCCGTCAAAGCCTCGATCAATCACGTTGACATGATTTGCCAGCGAACATACCGTGCATCTACAAATAGACAAATGCAAATGGAGCGGATGCGGCGAATGGAACTTCACGAAGACGCGGTCGCGTCGGTCGAGGCATTGCCGCTCGACGGGATCGTCGTGCTCGACCTCAGCCAGTTCCTCGCCGGTCCTTCGTGCGCGCTGCGTCTTGCCGATCTGGGCGCCAAGGTCATCAAGGTGGAGCGACCCGCAGGCGGCGATACCGGCCGCTCGCTCGAATTGGCCGGGCAGCGCTTCGGCGATGCCAGCGCGCTGTTCCACACGATCAATCGCAACAAGCAGAGCTACGCCGCGGATCTCAAGGATCCGACCGAGCGCGCGCGGGTCGAGGCTCTGGTGCGCCGCGCCGACGTGGTGGTGCATAATTTCCGCCCGGGCGTGATGGACCGGCTCGGCCTCGGTTACGAGCGCATCGCCGAGCTCAATCCGCGCATCGTCTATGCCGGTGTGTCGGGCTATGGCGATACCGGCCCGTGGCGCGATCGGCCGGGCCAGGACCTGCTCCTCCAGGCGCTGTCGGGCATGGCAACGCTCTCCGGCGATCGCGACCAGCCGCCGATGCCCGCGGCGCTGGCGATCGTCGACATGACCGCGGGGGCGCAGCTGGCGATCGGGATACTCTCGCTACTCGTCCGGCGCGGCGTCACCGGGCGCGGGGGCCGGGTGGACGTCAGCCTGCTCGATGCGGCGGTCGATCTGCAGTTCGAGCCGCTCACTGTCTTTCTCAACGGCGGCGGCGCGCCCGAGCGCGGCGTGCGCAACGCCAATGTCTATCTGCCTGCGCCTTACGGCATCTACGACACCGCCGACGGCCATCTTGCGCTGGCGATGATGCCGGTCGATACGCTCGGCGAAGTGATCGGCAATGCGCGGCTCGCCGCGTGGCCGAGCGACCAATGGCTGGGCGAGCGCGACGCGATCAAGGCCGAGGTCGCCGGGCATCTCGCCACCGGCACGAGCGAGTATTGGCTGGGCCTGCTCGAAGCGGCAGGTTTGTGGGTTGCGCCCGTGCTCGATTGGCCGGCGTTGCTCGATCAGCCCGGCTTCAAGGCGCTCGACGCGATCCAGACGATCCACAGCGGCGGCGAGACGATGCGGACCACCAGTTCGCCGATCCGGATCGACGGACACCGGCTGAAGGCCCGCGCGCCGCGCCGCGGCTTGGCGAAGGCAATGCGCGGATCGATGCCGAATTGGGTGTCGCGGAGGTGAAGGCATGATCGTCGAACAATATTTCGAAGACTATGCCATCGGGTCGAGCCGCGAGAGTTTCGGGAGGACGATCACCGAGGCCGATTTCGTCGTTCATGCCGGGCACACCGGCGATTTCTTCCCGCACCATATGGACGCGCATTGGTGCGCCACCCAGCCGATCGGCCAGCGCATCGCGCACGGCACCCTGGTGTTCTCGGTCGGCGTCGGGCTGACCGCATCGACGATCAACCCGCACGCGATGTCGACCGGCTATGACCGGCTGCGCTTCGTCCGCCCGGTACATATCGGGGATACCATCCGCACGATCACCCGCATCGCGGAGAAGCGCGACCACAAGCGCGCCACGCACGGCGTGGTGGTGGAGACGGTCGACGTCCGCAACCAGCGCGACGAGACCGTACTGGCCTGCGAGCATCTCTATCTCGTCACGCGGCGCACGCCGTTCGCGGCGGGCTGAGGCGATGCGGCGCCGTCGCTTGCCAGGCATTGCGGGGGCGGGCGTCATTCTGGCCGTCGGCGCGGCTTCGATCGCGGCGCTGGCGGTGCAAGTGCGAAGCGGTCCTGCGGCGCCCGCCGCGGCAGTGAAGGCGAATGCCCCCCGTTATGGGCTGGCGAGCGCCGGGCTTGGCTATCCCTTCGCCGCGGCGATCGCCAAGGGCTTCGCAGACGCCGCGCGCGAGGCCGGGGCGCAAGCCGTAGTGCTTGATGCGCGCGGCGACATCCAGAAGCAGGCGAACGATGTGCAGGACCTGATCGTCCAGCGGGTCGAAGGCATCGCGATCATGCCGCTCGATGCCGTAGTGGCGCAGGGCTGGGTCAATCGCGCCGGCGCCGCGGGGGTGCCGATCGCCGCGGTCGCCGCGCAGGTCGGCGATCCGCGTGCCCGCGCGATCCACGATGTCTATCCCGGGCTGGTGGCGCTGGCGACGCAGGACGAAGTGACTGCCGGGGAAGCCGCCGGGCGGCTTGCCGCGACTTTGCTGCCCAAAGGCCGGCAGTCGCGAATCGCGATCATCGAAGGGGCGGCGGGCTTTCCCGAAGTCGAGCAGCGCGCGCGTGGGTTCCGCCAGGCGCTCGATGCCGCGGGCGCCGACTACCGCATCGTCGCGTCGCAGCCGGGCAACTGGACTTCCGACAAGGGCGAGGCGGCGTGCCAGAATATCCTGAGCGCACAGCCCGATGTCGACCTGTTCTTCAACGAGGCAGACGACATGCTGATCGGCTGCGCGCGCGCGGTGCGTGCCGCCGGATCCAAGGCGCGGCTGGTCGGGCTGGGCGGCTCGAAGCTCGCCGTCGCTTCGATCAAGGCCGGGGCAGTCGACGGGACGGTCTGCTTCAAGCCCGAGGCTTTGGGCGCGCTGATCTTCGCGGCGCTGCGGGCGCGGGCGGAGGGTGGCGACCGGCGCGAGCGCCGGTTCCTCACCTATCCGCTGCCGGCCGTGACCCGGGCGACCGTCGGCCAATGCGTGGGGCAATGGTGATGGCGCTGCTCGAGACACAAGGCGTCGCCAAGCGCTTTCCGAACGGGACCGTCGCGCTGGCGGGCGTCGATCTGATCGTCGCACCGGGGCGAGTGCACGGGCTGCTCGGCGCGAACGGCGCGGGCAAGTCGACCCTGATCAAGATCCTGTCCGGAGTGCTGGCGCCGAGCGACGGCGTCATGCTGTGGCGCGGCGAACCGGCCAGATGGCGCAGGCCGATCGAGGCGCGCCGCGCGGGGATTGCGACGATCCAGCAGCATATCCCGCTGGTGCCGACCCTGTCGGTGCGCGAGAATATCCTGCTCGATCGCGGTGGCGTGCTGCGCGAACGGCAAGGCGATCGCGACGTGGTGCGTGCGCTGCTGGCGCGGATCGACTGCGCGATCGATTCCGAGGCGTTGGTCGGCGAGTTGCGCATCGGCGACCGCCAGATGGTCGCAATCGCGCAGGCGCTGGCGAGTGGCGCCGAACTGGTCATCATGGACGAGCCGACCGCATCGCTCGCCGGCCACGAACGCGAGGCAGTCTATCGCATCATCCGCCGGCTGGCGCATGACGAGGGGCGGGCGGTGCTGTTCATCTCGCACTTCCTCGACGAGATCGTCGCGCTGACCGACACGATCACCGTGCTGCGCGACGGCCGCGCGGTGCTTGATGCGGAAACCGCAAGCGTTAGCGAGGCCGACATCGCCGCCGCGATCGCCGGCGAAAAGTTGAACGCGCTCGAGCGGACGCATCGTGCGGCGCCGACCGGCGAGGTCGCGCTCCGGGTAGAGCGGCTGGTCACCCCGCAGCTGGCGCAGCCTGTCGATCTGCGCATTCGCCGGGGCGAGATCCTGGGCGTGGCGGGCCTGCTCGGATCGGGTCGCAGCGAACTGCTTCACGCGATTTTCGGATCGGATCGGCGCGCGCGCGGGGCCGTGTCGCTCGACGGGAAGATCATTGGCCGCAGCCCCGAGGAAGCGGTGGAAGCCGGCATCGCACTCGTCGCCGAGGAACGCGTGGCACAGGGGCTGGTGCCGGGGTTCGAGATCTGGCGCAATCTCAGCCTGCCGCATGCGGGCGCATCCGGCTGGTTGCTCGACGAGGATGCCGAGCGCTCTGCGGCCGAACATGCCGTCGAGCGGCTGGCGATCAAGGCGGCGGGCATCGACACGCCGGTCACCGAGCTTTCCGGCGGCAATGCCCAGAAGGTGACGATCGCCCGCTGGCTGCGCCCCGAGACCCGGCTGCTGCTGCTCGACGAGCCGAGCGCGGGCATCGATGTCGGCGCGCGGACCGAGATCATGCGGCTGATCCGTCAGCTTGCCGACGAGGGGTTGCCGATCCTGCTCGTCTCTTCCGACTTCTCCGAGCTGCTCGCGCTCACCGATCGGGTGCTGGTGCTGCGCGATCGGCGGATCGTGGCGGACCGGCTGGCCGCCGAACTCGACGAAGACACTCTCATCCTGCTCGCCGGCGGATCGGCCGGCAGCGACAACAGGGAAATTGCCGCATGACCGCACGCGCCCATTGGCGGCGTTCGCTGAGCCTCAGGGAGGCCGGCGTCTATTATGCGCTCGCCTTGCTGATGGCCGCGCTGGCGGGCTTCGCCGCCGCGCGCGGGCTGCCGCCCTATTTCTCCGCGGGGAACATGACGAACATCGTCTACCAGGCGTCGCTGGTCGGGATCATGGGCGTGGCGATGACGATCGTGCTGATCACCGGCGCGTTCGACCTGTCGGTCGCCTCGGTGGCGGCGCTGGCCGCGGCGGTGCTGATCGGGCTGGCGCCGTCGATCGGGTTTCCATTGGCGGTGCTTGCGGCGCTGACCACCGGCGCGGCGATCGGGCTGGTCAACGGCATGATCGTCAATCTGGTCGGGATCAACGCCTTCATCGTGACGCTCGGATCGCTCACTGCGGTGCGTGGGCTCGTGCTGACGCTTACCGACGGGCGTTCGCTGATGGTCGAGGATCCGCAGGTGCTGGCGCAGTTGTTGGCGTTCGAGAGCGGGCGAGTGGCGGCGTTCTGGCCGATGCTGGCGCTGGCGGCCGGCCTGGTCGCGCTGGGAGCGTGGCAGATCAACAAGATGCGCGCTGCCGGTCGGCCAGTGCGGCCGGGCGCGGCGATCGGCGGACTGGTGCTGGCGGCGCTCGCGCTCGCGGGCGGGCCGGGGCTGCTGCTGCCCAACCCGGTCCTCTACCTCGTCGCAATCACCGCGGTCGCGGCCTTCGTCCTCCGGTTCACCGTGACGGGGCGGCGCCTTTATGCGGTGGGGGGCAATGCCGAGGCGGCCCGCCTGTCGGGCATCGACGTCACTGCGTACAAGATCGGCGCCTTCGTCCTCTCCGGGCTTGCCGCCGGGTTCGCCGGGGTGCTGTTCGCCAGCCGCCTCGGCGCGATCAACCCTACCGCGCTGCAAGGCGCCGAGCTGACCGTGATCGCCGCGGCGATCCTCGGCGGTACGTCGCTGTTCGGCGGTGCGGGCAGCGTGGTGAAGACCGTCGTCGGTGCGCTGATCCTGTTCACCCTGACCAATGGATTTAACATTCTCAATCTCGGCGCGAACTATCAGGGCCTGATCGAGGGCCTCGTCGTGATCGTCGCGGCGGCGATCTATACCATCGGCGGCAAGGGGGCCGGGCGATGAGCGGCCCGCGTCCGCTGGAGGGCCTGCTGGTCCTCGACATGGCGCAGTTCCTCGCCGGCCCTTCGGCGGCGCTGAAGCTCGGCGATCTCGGCGCGCGGGTGATCAAGATCGAGCGGCCCGGCCTCGGCGACATCGGCCGGACGCTCTATCTCAGCGATACTCAGGTCGGCGGCGATTCCACGCTGTTCCACGCGATCAACCGCAACAAGGAAAGCTTCGCCGCCGACCTCAAAGACCCGGTGGACCTCGAAGCCGTGCATCGCCTCGCCGCGCAGGCCGATGTGGTCATCCAGAACTTCCGCCCCGGCGTAGCAGATCGACTCGGCATCGGCGCCGCCGCCATGCGCGCGCGGCACCCGCGGCTGATCCATGCGACGATCTCCGGCTATGGCGACGAAGGCCCCTGGGCGCATTTGCCGGGTCAGGATCTGCTCGCTCAGGCGGTTTCGGGCGTGATGTGGCTCAATGGTTCGGCCGGCGACGGCCCGGTGCCCTTCGGTCTGTCGGTCGCCGACATGCTCGCCGGGCATGTGCTGGTACAGGGTATCTTGGCGGCTCTGGTGCGGCGCGGGATCACCGGCGAGGGCGCGACGGTCGAGACGAGTCTGCTGGAGGCGATCGTCGACTTCCAGTTCGAAGTGCTGACCACCCATCTCAACGACGATCTCCGCCCCCCGCAACGCGCCGCATTCAACAACGCGCATGCCTATCTCGCCGCACCCTATGGTGTCTACGCGACTGCGGACGGGCACCTCGCACTTGCGATGACGCCGTTGGCGGTGCTGGCACGGCTGCTCGAGCTCCCGGCGCTTGGCCAGTTCGCCGACGGCTTCCACGAGCGCGACACGATCAAGCGGATCATCGCCACGCGGCTGGCGGAGCATCCCACCGGGCATTGGCTCGACGTGCTGCGCGCCGAAGACGTGTGGTGCGCGCCGGTGATGGACTGGCAGGGGCTGCTCGAAGCCGAAGCGTTCCAGCGGCTCGACATGCTCCAGCGCGTCGAGCGCGACGGCATCGGCCTGATGACGACGCGCAGCCCGCTGCGCATCGATGGCACGCGTAGCCGGAACCTCGCCGCGGCGCCCGCGCCGGGGGCCGATACCGCGCGAATCCGCCACGAATTCGGCTTGGGACAAGGCGGCGGGAAGGCCTGAACTTTCCATCTTGCCAAGCCCGGCAAAAAGCATATGACTCGTTCGCAAATAAAGTAATACTACACATATAAACGGGAGAGAGAGGCATGAAGGCGAAAACGCTTCTGCGCGCGAGCGCATGGACTTTGGCACTGGCGATTGCCGCCCCTGCCTGGGCCCAGGCGCAAGACGCTGCTGCTACGGACGTGCCCGAAGCCGAGCAGGAAATCGTCGTCACCGGCATTCGCGCCAGCCTTTCCTCCGCCCAGTCGCTCAAGCGCAACGCCGACACGGTGGTCGACTCGATCGTCGCCGAGGACATTGGCAAGCTTCCCGACGTCAACGTTTCCGAAGCGCTCCAGCGGATCACCGGCATCCAGGTCCAGCGCGACGTCGGTGAGGGCGCCGGCCGTGTGCAGATCCGCGGCCTCGGCAGCGTCGAGACGACGATCAACGGCCGCGATGCCTTCACTGGCGTCGATCGCACCTTCAACCTTCAGAATTTGCCAGCTGAATTGCTTTCGCGCCTCGACGTCTACAAGGCGCCGACCGCGAACCTGCTCGAGGGCGGTCTCGGCGGCACGATCGACATCCGCACGCGTCGGCCGTTCGACTTCCCCAATTCGGTCGTCACGGGAAGCGCGCGCGCACGCTATGCGGATCTCGCCAAGAAGTGGGATCCGATGGTGTCGATCCTGATGAGCGACCGCTATGATTCCCCCATCGGCGAGATCGGCCTGCTCGTCGCCGCCGCCTATCAGCAGCGCTCCTATCGCCAGGACTTCAACATCACCGGCGCGCCGGTGCCACGCACCGACCTGATCGCGGGCCAGACGGTCAATTCGCCCAACGGCAGCTACAAGGTGCAGGTGCTCGGCCAGCGCCGCCGTGTCGGTCTCAATGCCGCGCTGCAGTGGCAGGCGGCGCCCAATCTTATGTTCTATCTCGAGGGGCAATATTCGCGCTTCCGCACCGAGCAGGATCAGAACGGCCTGCTCATCCAGTCGAACCGCAACGCCAACCAGCCGACGCTGCGCGTGCCCGTCGCGGGCAGTTTCACTACGATCGAGGGCACCAACAATCTCGCGACCGGATCGTTCGCCAACCAGCCCTTCTCGCTGATTGGCGTCTCGCGCGACTTGCTCGACGAGAATCAGACCTATGCGTTCGGCGGTGAGTGGCACAATGATAGCGGGCTGAAGGTCAGCTTCGACCTGAGCTACGACAAGTCCTATTCGGAGCTCGATTATCGCGAGCTCGACCTGCTCGGTGTCGCGCCGCGCTACAATCAGGACACGACCACCGACGTGCCGTCGTTCAGCCTCGACGGCGTCGACCTCAACAATCTGGCGAACTTCACCGCCGGGCCGCTCACCCAGAACGTCAACCAGTCCTACGGCAAGCAATATGCCGGCCGGCTCGACGTGACCTATGATCTGCCGGGCGGCTTCCTGTCGCAAATCGCGGTCGGGGCGCGCTATGCCGATCGTTCGGCGATCTTCTATCCGACCCGCTTCTTCCAGAATCCGGTCAGCAACAACGTGTCGAACGTGTCGCAATTCCTGATCCAGAACCCCGTCGACGACTTCTTCCAGAGTTCGGCCTCGGGGGTCTCGTTCCCGCAGAGCTTCCAGATTGCCGATCCCGACGCGCTGCGCGGCAATTTCGAGACGATCCGCACCGCGCTCGGCATCACTGCGCTTCCCGCGATCACGCCGCTCGGCATCTTCGACATCAGCGAGAAGACGCTCGCCGGCTACGCCATGGCCAAATACCAGTTCGAGATCGGCGGCATTCCGATCGACGGCAATGTCGGCGTCCGGGTCATCAAGTTCCGCGGCACGCTGACCGGCAACACCGCGACCTTTATCAGCGTCACCAACCCGGTGACCGGCGTGGTCACCCGGACCCAGAACGGCTTCGCGCCGATCAACGAGGAGCCGCGCCGCACCGATGTGCTGCCGAGCTTCAACCTGCGCGCGCGCTTCACCGACGAACTCCAGCTTCGCCTCGGCGCGTCGCGGGTGCTCACCCGGCCGGGCTTCTCGTCGCTCACCCCCTCGCTGACCCTGGTGCCGGCGCAAGGCGCGGGCTCGGGCGGCAATCCGTTCCTGAAGCCGTTCACGGCGAACCAGGTCGACGCCTCGCTCGAATATTACTTCTCGAAGACCGGATCGGTGTCGCTGGCGGGCTTCTACAAATGGGTGAACGCTTTCACCTCGACGACGATCGAAACCAATGTCGATATCGGCGGAATCCTCTACAATATCACCCGCCCGATCAACAGCGGCAAGGGCTTCGTCCGCGGCTTGGAAGTGGGTGGCCAGACCTTCTTCGACTTCCTGCCCGGCGCGCTCGACGGCTTCGGCGTCCAGGCGAACTACACCTTCGTCGACTCCGAGACTCCGACCTTGCTCAACGGCGCGCCGACTCCGCTCGGCAGTCTCTCGAAGCACAGCTACAACGTCTCGGCGCTCTACGAGAAGTTCGGCCTGTCGGCGCGCGTCGCGTATAACTGGCGCTCGAAGTTCCTCGAGGGCACTTTCGCGGGCACGCCGCCCGCGATCCCGGCGGGCCCGATCTACCGCAAGGGCTATGGCTGGCTCGACGCCTCGATCAACTACGACATCAGCGACAACGTCACGGTCACCTTCGAGGGTAGCAACCTGCTGCGCACCCGGCGCGAGAGCTATTACACCACGCCGACCTTGTTCAACGACCAGACGGTCGACGACCGCCAGTTCATGATGGGCTTCCGCTTCAAGTTCTGATCGCATTTCGCAGGCCGGGCCTGCGCAACTCAGCCCCTCCCTGCCAAGGGAGTTATCTTGCGGCCCGGACCTCCTGTCCGGGCCGTTTTTTTACCTGGAGCAGGCCCAAAAAAGGGGTTTGACAGCGTTCATTTGCAAACCTAGCGTGTGTCCATAAACATAATGATTGAGGGTAGGAGGGATGGCTGCGGCGCTCCAGCATAGCCACGAACGGGCTCCCGGACCTCGCCTGCGCGCCGTCCGGGCGGGGCATGGCGATCGCCGCGCGCGTGCTCGGCTGGACTTGGCTCCCGCGGCTCCTAGTGTCTGCGCCATCGCGCGCCGGGCACTCCGTCCGGCGCTTTCGGAGACATTCTGGATGAAGCCCGATACCGCCCCCGCAGCCGAGGAGAAGCGGCTCAAATATTCGGTCCCCGCGCTCGAAAAGGGGCTCGATATTCTCGAATATCTTTCCGACCAGGCGGTGCCGATGACGCAGGCGCAGCTGGCGCGGGCGCTCAGCCGCCAGCCGGGTGAGCTGTTCCGGATGCTCGCCTGCCTCGAAGGGCGCGGCTACCTGCATCGCGATCCGGCCGCGGGCGGTTATTCGCTGACCTTGCGCCTGTTCGAGCTTTCGCGGACGCACAGCCCGCACGAGGCGCTGCTGCGTGCCGCGCGACCGCTGATGCGCACGCTCGCCGACGAGATCCGCGAATCCTGCCATCTCAGCGTCCTGCATCGCGGCGAACTGGTCGTGCTCGCGCAGGAAGAGAGCCCCGAGCCCTTTCGCCTGTCGATCGAAGTCGGCTCGCGCCACGCGCCGATGCGGACCACTTCGGGCCGCGTCCTGCTCGCCGCGCTCGACGACGAGCAGCGCGCCGATGTGCTGGGCCGCCAGCGCGAATGGAAGCCGATGCCCGCGGCGGACAAGCGTGCATTCGAGGCGCGGCTGGATGCGATCCGAGCGACCGGATTCGACCAGTCGGTCGGCGAGCGCTTTGCCGGCAGCGCCGACATCGGCGTGTTGGTGGGCCGGCCGGGAGCGTCGATCACTGCGGCGTTGACCGTGGCGCGGCTGGTGGATGCCGGCAGCAATGACGGCCTCGATCGCGTCCGCGGCCCGCTGGTGCAATGCGCCGGGGCGATCTCGCACGATGCCGGCCTCGGCGCGGTCGAAATCGGCTGATGGGCGAGGTGCTTCGCATCGCGATACGCCGGTTCGATCCGTTCGAAAGGGCGATCGCGCGCCAGTTCGCGGATTTCGCGGCGGGGCAAAGCGTGGAAGTTGCGCTCGAGGCGGTGCCGATGGACCTGAACGCGCTCCACGCCAGCCTTTTCGCCGGGCATGGCCTGGCCGACGGCAGTTTCGACATCGCCTTTTTGAATACCGACTGGTTGGCGGAGGCGCAGGCCGGCGGCCTGATCGAGGATCTGGAGCCGTGGCTGGCAAAGGCGCCGATCCCCGACTTTCCCGATGCGTGGAGCCCGTCGCTGACCGGCCTGCAGCGCTTCGCCGGCGGCTTTTGGGGCATGCCCTATCATGACGGTCCCGAATGCCTGATCTATCGCCGCGACTTGCTCGAGGCGGCAGGGCTGGCGGTGCCGCAGAGCTGGGAGGCGTTTCACGCCGCAGCGCGCGTACTGAACGATCCGGCGGGCGGCATCAGCGGCACCGTGCTGGCGCTGTTCCCCGACGGACATAACGGCTTCTACGATTTCTGCATCCACATCTGGTCGCGCGGCGGTGCGCCGTTCGATGCGACCGGGCGCCCCCGCTTCACCGGCACCGAGGCCGAGGCGGCGCTCGATTTCCTGCGGACACTTGCGCGGGACCGGGACGCGGTGCCCGCCGATGTCGCCGATCTCGACAGCGTCGCGGCGGGCTTGCGCTTTTGCGAGGGCCGGGTGGCGATGATGGCGAACTGGTTCGGGTTCGCGGCATTGGGCGAGGCGGCGGACAGCCCGGTGCGCGGGCTGATCGATGTCGCGCCGCTGCCGGCGGGCGCCGGCGGCGAGAGCATCTCGCTCAATGTGTTCTGGGTGCTGGCGATCGGCGCGGGCAGCGGCCGCAAGGCGCTGGCATGGGACTTCCTGCGCCACTGTGCGACGGCAGGGATGGATCGGATCACCACCGACGAGGGCGCGATCGGCGTGCGGCGCTCGACCTGGGCCGATCCGCAAGTGAATGCGCGCGTACCCTATTCGCATCGGCTCGACTGGCTGCATACGCATGCCCGCCACATCCCGGTCCGTCCCGACATCGCGGCGATCAGTGGAATCGTCGACGATATGATCGGTGCGGCGATCGGCGGCGATCGTCCAACGCCGGAGCTGCTCGCCGAAGCGCAGGCGCGCGTCGAGGCGCTCGCCGCATGAGCGATGCGCCGCTCCGCCAGCTTTGGCCGATGCCTGCGAGCCCAAGGCCGATCGTCATCCTCGGCGCCGGCGGCATCGTGCGCGACGCCCATCTGCCGGCCTATCGTCGAGCCGGCTTCACTGTGGCGGGGCTGTACGACCGCGATCGTGCGCGGGCCGCTGCGCTGGCCGGCGAATGGGGGATCGGCGCAGTATTCGGTACGCTCGAGGAAGCGGTCGCGCAAAATGCGGTGTTCGATATCGCGGCGCCGCCGACTGCGCATGCCGATCTGCTCGGCGCGCTGCCCGCGGGTGCGACCGCGCTGATCCAGAAGCCGTTCGGGCGCGATCTGGCGATGGCGACCGAACTTCGCGACCTCGCGAAGGCGCGGAACCTCACGGTCGCAGTGAACTTCCAGCTGCGTTTCTCGCCGATGATGCTCGCGCTCCGCGATGCGCTGGCGCGGGGCCATTTCGGCACGCTGACCGAGATCGAGGTGCATCTGAACCTGGTGACGCCGTGGCATCTGTTTCCGCACCTGAAGGCGGACGAACGCGTCGAGATCCTGAGCCATTCGATCCATTATCTCGATACCATCCGCGCGCTCGTCGGCGGCCCGGCGGCGGTATTCGCGCGCTCTTATGGCCATCCGGCGAGCGATCTCGCGCCGACCCGGACCAGCGCGATCCTCGATTATGGCGCGCCGCTCCGTGCGACGCTGTCGATCAATCACCATCATGATTTCGGGCGGAAATTCCAGGACGCGAGCTTCCGTGTCGAGGGGAGCGACGGCGCCGCGATGGTCAAGCTCGGGCTGCTGCTCGATTATCCGGCCGGCGAACCCGACGAACTCTGGCTCGCCCGGCGCGGCGCGGAATGGGCGCAGGTGCCGCTCGAGGGGGCGTGGTTCCCCGACGCGTTCATCGGCCCGATGGCCAATCTCCAGCGCTACGCCGCGGGCGAGGATCCGGTGCTCGAAACCGGTGTCGACGATGCGTGGCGGACGATGGCGCTGGTCGAAGCTTGTTACCAATCGATGGACAGGGCCGGCACGCCGGTCGCGCAGGGCTGAGCCGATGTACGGCCCGCCGCAAGGAGTGAGTGGATGACGCAATTGAACGGCCGCACGGTTCTGATCACGGCCGCCGCCCAGGGGATCGGCCGGGCCTCCGCGCTCGCCTTCGCCGAGGCCGGCGCAGAAGTGATCGCGACCGACATCGACGAGGCGCGGCTGGAGGAACTCGCCGGCGACCCGCGGATCCGCACCGCGCGCCTCAACGTGCTCGACGATGTCGCGGTCGACCGGCTGTTCGACCAGATCGGCGGAGTCGATGTGCTGTTCAACTGCGCCGGCGTGGTGCACGACGGCGCAGTCGCCGAGATGACCGACAACGACATCGACTTCGCGTTCGACCTGAACGTCAAGGCGATGATCCGCACGATCCGCGCGGCACTGCCGTACATGATCGAGCGGCGCGACGGTTCGATCGTCAACATGGCCTCGGTCGCGTCGAGCGTGAAGGGCGTGCCCAATCGCTGCGCCTATTCGGTCACCAAGGCGGCGGTGGTCGGGCTGACCAAGTCGGTCGCGGCGGACTATGTCGCACACAATATCCGCTGTAACGCGATCTGCCCGGGCACGGTGGACACGCCTTCGCTCAACCAGCGGATCGCGCAGGGTGGCACCTACGAGCAGACCAAGGCGACCTTCGTAGCGCGCCAGCCGATCGGTCGCTTCGGCACCCCCGACGAGATCGCCGAACTGGCGGTGTATCTGGCCGGCGCGGGCTATACGACCGGCCAGATCCACGTCATCGACGGCGGCTGGACGCAATGAGCAAGGCTCTGCTCGCGATAGCCCTTGCCTTTGCCGCGCCAGCCGCCGCGGATCCACGGCCCGCGCCGACGGTCCAGTCCGAACGGCTGTGGCTGGGCTCGGCCTGGTATCCCGAGCAATGGCCTGAGGAGGCGTGGGAACGCGATATCATCCTGATGAAGCAGCACGGTGCCAATGTCGTGCGCATCGGCGAGTTCGCCTGGGCACGGATGGAGCCCGCGGAAGGCCGGATCGATCTCGACTGGCTCGCGCGCGCGGTCGCGCTTGCGAAGAAGCACGGGCTCAAGGTCGTGCTGTGCACGCCCACCAATACGCCGCCGGCCTGGCTGACCTCGGCTTATCCCGACACTTTGCGCATCGATGGTGCCGGCGTGCGGCTCGGCCATGGCGGCCGACGTCAATTCTCGATCTCCAGCCCGCGCTACCGCGAGCTCTCGCGCAAGATCGTCACTGCGATGGCCGAGCGCTTCGGCTCCGATCCCGACGTGATCGGGTGGCAGATCGACAATGAATATACCGACGAGTCGTACGATCCGGCGGCACGCGCCGCGTGGGTGGAATGGCTCAAGACCCGGTTCGGCACGCTCGACGCGCTGAACACTGCCTGGACCACGCAATATTGGTCGCAGACCTATAGCGACTGGGCGCAGGTCCCCTTCAACGACAAGCCCGGCAATCCGGGCTGGATGCTCGAGCTCAAGCGCTTCATCACCTCAACCTGGGTCGGTTTTCAGAAGAACCAGCTCGACGCGATCCGCGCGCATGCGGATCCGAAGCAGTTCGTGACGACCAATCTCGGCGGGCTCGGCTGGGCCAACCGCTTCGATCGCTACGCGATCAATCGCGATCTCGATATGGCGTCGTGGGACAATTATGTCGGCACCGGTCATCTCGAGCCGTATCGCAACGGCGCCACCCACGATCTGGCGCGCGGCTGGAAGCGCAAGAATTTCTGGGTGATGGAGGCGCAGCCCGGCTTCGTGAACTGGGCGCCGGTATCCAACATTCTCGATCGCGGCGAAACTCGCGCGATGGCGTGGCACATGATCGGCCACGGCGCCGACGCGGTCTTGTGGTGGCAGTGGCGCCCCGCGCTCAACGGGCAGGAGCAATATCACGGCGCGCTGGTCGGCCCCGATGGCGCCCCTCTGCCCTTTTACGAGGAAGCGGCCGAGCTGGGCCGCGATTTCGCGCGCGCTTCGAAAGAAGTCGCGGGCACCCAGCCGGTGTCGCAAGTCGCGATACTCCAGGACTATGACAGCCGCTGGGCGATCGATTTCCAGCTGCACCACCGCGACTACGATCAGATCAAGCTGCTGCTCGATTATTATCGCCCGCTCAAGGATCGGCTGGGCGCTGTCGACGTGGTCGAGGCGGCGGGGCCGCTCGACAATTACAAGCTGGCGTTCGCGCCGAGCCTCAACATCATCACCGACGAAATGGCCGCACGGCTGAGCGCATGGGTGCGCGGCGGCGGGCACCTCGTGCTGGGGCCGCGCTCGGGAATGAAGGACGAATATAATCGGCTGTCGGTGCAGCGCCAGCCCGGGCCGCTGGCCGAACTGCTCGGTGGCCGCGTCGAACAATTCTATGCGCTGGACGAGCAGGTGCCGGTCAGTGGTGCGGACGGCGGCGCCACCGCGCGGATCTGGGCGGAACAGCTTTCGGCCAAGGGTCCCGATACGCAGGTGTTGATGCGCTACGGCAAGGCCAATGGCTGGCTCGACGGTCATCCCGCCGCGATCACCCGCGCGGTGGGCAAAGGCCGGATCACTTATCTCGGCACGATGCTGGATGATGTGGCGATGCGCCGTTTCGTCGAAGGACAGGTGCAGGGCGCAGGCGTGACGATGCTCGATCGCTTGCCTGACGGCGTCGAGCGGATGACTCGCACCGGCAAGGGCCGCGAGATCACGATCCTCGTCAACCACGGCAAGACGCCGCGCACCATCGCGCTGCCGGCGCCGCTGCAAGACGTCCTCAAGGGCGGGACGGTGCGCGCGGTTTCGCTCGGAGCCTACGGCGTCGCGGTGCTCGGCACCGGTCGCCGTTGAACGATCCGATAACAGGAGAAGGAATGCCGATGCGCCGATTGATCCGCATGTCGCTCGCCACCGCAGCGTCGCTGCTCGCCGTTCAGGCGGCATCGGCCCAGACCTACAAGACCGAGGCCGTCGACAAGCAAGTCGCGCGGGTCGAGGCCAAGCTCAAACGCGGCAAGCTCAAGCCCGATTGGGAGTCGCTCGGTGGCTTCAAGGCGCCCGAATGGTTCCGCGATGCCAAGTTCGGCATCTTCATCCATTGGGGTCCTTATTCGGTGCCGGGGTTCGCGAACGAATGGTATTCTCGCAACATGTATGTTCCGGGGAATGCGGCCTATACTTATCATCAGAACGTGTTCGGGCCGCAGTCGCGGTTCGGCTACAAGGACTTCATTCCGAAGTTCAAGGCGGAGCGGTTCGACGCGGGCGAGTGGATCGCGCTCTTCAAGCAGGCCGGCGCGCGCTATGTGATCCCGGTCGCCGAGCATTGCGACGGCTTCGCGATGTATGCCAGCGACATGACCGACTGGAACGCCGCGGTGATGGGTCCGAAGCGCGACGTGACCGGCGAACTCGCGAAGGCTACACGCGCCGCGGGGCTGCATTTCGGCCTGTCGTCGCACCGCGCCGAGCATTATTGGTGGTATGGTGCCGGCCGCGGCTACGAGAGCGATGTCAACGACGAGCGTTACACCGGTCTCTACGGCCCCGCCGCCCCCCGCACCTTGCCGGCCGACAATCCCGACGGTGAGCCCAATCCGAGCCATCTCGAAAACTGGTTCCCGCCCGACGACGCCTTCCTGCGCGACTGGCTCGCTCGCGGTACCGAGCTGGTCGACAAGTACCAGCCCGAGCTGATCTATCTCGACTGGTGGACGATGGCGCCGCGCTTCGATCCCTATCTGCGCCAGTTCACGGCATATTATTACAACGAGGCCAAGGCGCGCGGGCAGGGGCCGGCGATCACCTATAAGGGCGAGCATTTCCCGGCCAATGCGGCGCTGTACGATGTCGAGCGCGGCAAACTCGACGCGCTGCGGCTGCTGCCGTGGCAGACCGACACTTCGGTCAGCATCGGCAGTTGGGGCTTTGCCCAGAACGACCGCTATCGCACCGCCAAATCGCTGGTCGGCGACATGATCGACGTGGTGTCGAAGAATGGCAATCTGCTGCTCAATGTCGGTCCGCGCGCGGACGGGACGATCCCCGAGGAAGCGGTGCGCGTGCTGCGCGGGATCGGCGCGTGGCTCGCGGTCAACGGCGAGGCGATCTACGAGACGCGGCCGTGGAAATATTATGGCGAGGGTACAACCTTCGCCGCCACCGGCGAGAAGTCGGAAGGGGCGAACAAGGCGTTCACGCCTTCGGACATCCGCTTCACCACCCGCGGCGAGACGCTTTACGCGATGGGCCTCGAACGGCCGGCCGACGGGCGTGTGCTGATCAAGACGCTTTATGCCGGATCGCCTTATCTCGAGCGGCCGATCGCGTCGATCGAGCTGCTCGGCGGTGGCGCGGTGGAATGGCGGCAGACCGACAAGGGGCTGGCGATAACGCTTCCGGCAGCGGACGATCCCGAGCGCATGCCCTATGCGTTGCGGCTCAGGTTCGGCGGCTCGCGCTGACGATGCGGCGAGTCCTTGCGGCGGCGCTGCTCACAGTAGCGCCGCCAGCATGGGCGCAGGAAGGGGTGCGGCAACCGGCGTGGTTCGCCGCGCCCTTTCCAGCGATCCCGGTGCTGGGTGCCGGACGACGGCGGCCATTCGAGAACCGGAGTGTCCACCAGTTTCTAACCTTCGAGGCCGATGGCGAGGCGCTACGGGCGGGCTGACCAACGAACTCGGCACGACGCAGCTTGACGTCGGGTCGGTGCGGATCGAGCGGGTCGGCGGCGATGATATGGTCGACTTCGCCGCTGCGGTCGCTGACCCGCACAACTCCGATCGGCTGGACCCGCGGTTCGATCCCGGCGATCATCTCCCTCCCAACGCGGCGGCCAAGGTGCTCAGCCGCCGCTGAGCCGGGTCACGCTGCGGGCGAGGATCCGGACCGGGCCGAGCAACCCGGCAGGGTCGAGCTCGGCACCTTCTCCGCCGGGAAGCCATGGCTGGCCTTTGCGGAGCATCGGAACGACATGGGTGACCCGCTCGGTCTCGGCCTTGCCGTGATCGCCGATCAGCCGGTTGCGCCAAGTATTGGCGACGTCGATTTCGATCGTCACGCGGCCGCCCAGGCCAGCGGGGAGGGGGACATGGAACGGCGGGCGCCACGCATAGCCGATCTGGCGTCCGTTCACGCGCACGGTGGCGAGATTGGCGACTGCGCCGAGATCGAGAACCAGTTCGCGATCGGTGCGCGCCCGGGGCAAGGCGACCGCGATCGAATAGGTCGCGAGACCCGAATAGAAGCGCAGATCGGGTTCCTCGAGCTGGGTCCATGAGCGGAGATGATCAAGTTTTACTGCGTGTGGCCGGGAGAGCTCGGCGAAGCGAAGGTTCCACGGGCCACGGATTTCGATTGGCACGCCGATGTAGGTTATCCGCTCGACTCCGCGGCTGGTGCGCCGGAAGCGGGGACCCGTGGCGGAAATATCGCTGACCGGCCGCCTGTCTGACTTTCCGGCGAACAGCACGAACACCGATCCACCCGGATCGAGCATCACGGGAAGGCTGGTGACCTTGCCGTCATTACGCCACGCGCCCGCCGCCTCGATTGCGCCACGATCGGCGTCCCAGAGCTCAGGCGCCGCGCCCGCGCTGCGGAAGTGGCCGACGAAGCGCGCCTCGCGGTCCGACGGATTGAACAGGAAGAACATCGTCCAATCGGGGCTGCGGCGATGGGTCCATTCGATACCCGTAGTGCCTTCGGCCACAAAGGCGGGGGCGCCGAGAAGACGCGCAAGATCGGCGGTTTCGGCGATCTTGCCGCTGCCCCATAGATCGGCGGCGAGGGCGGTCAGTCGCTCGTCATCTGCGGCGCCATTTTCGAGCCCCGGCAGTCGCGTCGGGCGCGGGCCGATGACCGTCGCGCCATCGGCGACCAGTCGGGCGATGCGCTCGGCAAGCGGCAGCGTCATGCGATCGGTTTGCGGAAGCACCAGCACCCGATACGAAGCGCCTCCGGGCAACTCGATCCGTCCATCGCGTACAGTGGCGAGGCGCAGCAGCGCGTCGCGGTTGATCGAATCATAAGCGAAGCCCGCAGGCAAAGCCGGCGACAGATTGCGCGGCATCAGCGCCCGCGTCGGTATGTCCTCGCCGATGAAATACGCCACGTCGGCGACTGCGCTGCCGGCCTGGAGCAGCGCCTGCGCGCGAACGACATAATCACGCCAGCCTTGCCCGGGCTTCCACCAGCTTTGCTGCGCAGCAAAATGCGATCCGATGCCGTTCAGCGTCATCCCTGGCGCGCGATCGGGCCAAGGCTGCATTGCCCAGACGTGCAGATGAAGATGGTTGATCCCCTCGCAGAAATTGTGATCGCCGATCCGCTTGAACAGATACGGGTGCTCGCGCCACGTCATCAGTCCCTGCGTGAACGCCTCTGCGCCGGCGATCTTGTTGCCGTAGATGCGCGCGCCGGAGACCGCGTCCTTGACGTCGTTGGGCTTGTCGTTGCGCGGGGTGTTGACCCAGAATTCGCCCATCGGCTCGTCGACATAACGTGCATAATCGAGCCCGTCGGCGAGGAAGGTGGGGTTTTGCGGCTCGCCGCTGAACCGGCATCCGCGGGCGTGCGCCATCGCGGCGACGGGGGCGTAGAAATGGTCGCGCGCCAGTTCTGCGATCGTGCGCCGCAGGTCGAACAAGAAGGCCTCGCTCGCTTCCATGCTGTCGATCGGCACGCCGGCCATCGTCGCCAGCCAGGGCAGCACATCATAGCCGCGCCGGCGGGCGAAGTCGGCAGGGAAGACAGGCGACCAGTTCTGGGTGTGTGCTTCCCAGCTGTCGACATGGACAATCTTGAGCGCGCGCTTGCCCGCCGGGCCCAGCCGGGCGAGCGCCTTGCCGAACCAATTGTCGAACTGGAGCTTGGCGGCTTCGGGGTTGAAGCGGTCGCATTCGAGCCCCTCGCCCAAGCCTGCCGCAGCGTTCTTCTTGCCCGTGGTGGTGCAGCCGATCCGCAGGATGCGCCAGCGGCCCGCCGGTGCGCGCCAGCGCAGACGGCCGTTCACGTCCATCGACTTGCTGAGGTCGACCAGCGCCGCGCGGTTCACGCAGGATGCGGGGGGCAGGACCGTGTCGTCCATCCGGCGGCTGCGGCCCCAGGCGGCGCCCGATTTGATCGGGAGATGGTGGACCGTGGGCATCGACGAGAGGTGCAGCCCCTTCAGCCGCAGTGCGGTCTCCTGGCCGAAATCCTGGTTCTCGTCATAGTCGAACGGCCCCTCCGGCCGATGCACGAAGCGGAAGGCGCGCGCGGTCGTCTCGGGCACGGCATGGGTGAGGGTGGTGAGATCGGTTTGCCAGCCATGGCCGGGATAGTCGAGCCGGCCGACCGGCCGCCAGACGGCGCCGTCGTCGCTCGCTTCGACCCGCAGGCTGTTCGCGGCACGCAGCACGCCGGGGGCGAAGCCGGTCTTTGCGTTGGGCGTGCGGACCGTCACCGAGCGCAGCGTGAACGGTTTGGCGAAGCGATAGACGATCGAGCCGCCTTGTTCGGTGTCGATCAGCACCGCGTCGTTGGCGAGATCGGCGAGCGCGGCGGGGTTGGCCAGCGGCAGGTCGCTGGTCACCGTCGCGGCCTCGCTGGTCGTTTCCCATTCACGGTCGATCGGCACTGCGATCACTGCCACGTCGCGGTGATAGCCGAGCTTGGTATCGCCGGTAGGCAGGGCCATGTCGATCGTCCGCCCGCCATCGACGCGAGTCTCGCCCCAGATCAAATGCTGCATAGACAGTTGGGGGGTGATCCACGGGCCGCTGGCGGTGGCCCAGCCGTCGCACATGTTCATCGCCAGTTCGACGCCGAGCCGCTCCGCTTCGGTGGCGGCGTGTTCGACCATTTCCCACCAGACGGAGGTGAGCGCATCCGCCGGCGGACTGACCTGCGGCGTCTTGCCGCTCTTGCCGATGCTGAACATCGCCGCGCGCCCGATGCCGCCCGCCTTCATCGCGGTCAGATCAGCGGTGATCCCTTCCCTGGTCACCGCGCCGCCCATCCAGTACCAATAAGCCGCGAGATGTGCGTCGCGGGGCGGGTTGCGCCAGCGCTCGGCGAGGTCGGGCGCGGCGGTGGGGAGTGCCTGCGGCAATGCCGCGGCGACTCGCCAATAGCCGGAGGTGCAGGGCACTGCGGAGGAGAGCGCGAGTGCGCCGCCTCCGGCCAGAAGCTCGCGTCGCCCGATTCCGCCAATGCTGTTCAACTCATCCACTCCCATCGTCCCGCTTGCCATAAGCGAGACCGATACGTACGCATATCATATTACTAATCACGGAGAGTGTCGGTGGTCCAGCGCAGCTTTGGTCTCTTTGCGACAATTGCGACGGCTGCCCTCGTCATGGCTTTGCCGTCCGCGGCGCAGCAAGCCGCGCGCGAGCCCGCGAGAGCGGCTCTGGCCGCACCCAAGGTCCCGCTGGCGATAGGCGTCTCCTGGTATCCCGAACAATGGCCCGAGGCGCGCTGGGTGACCGATCTCGCGATGATGAAACAGGCGGGGTTCAACACCGTTCGGCTCGCCGAGTTCGCGTGGAGCCGGATGGAGCCGGGCGAAGGCACTTTCGACTTCGCATGGCTCGACCGCGCGATCGCGGCGGCCAATGCGGCGGGGATGCAGGTCGTGCTGGGCACGCCCACCGCGGCGCCGCCGGCGTGGATGAGCCAGTCTTATCCCGAGATCCTGCGCGTCGACGAAAACGGCATGCGCGCCGAACATGGCGGACGGCGGCATTTCTCGTTCGCAAGCGCGCGCTATCGGACCTTCGCGACGCGGGTCGCGACCGAGATGGCGAAGCGCTACGGGCGCGACGCCCGCGTAATCGGCTGGCAGATCGACAATGAGGTCGGCCCGCCTTCGTTCGATGCGGAGGCGCAGGCGCGGTGGCACACATTTCTCGAGCAGCGCTACGGCGCGATCGACGAACTCAACCGTCGCTGGACCACCCAATATTGGAGCCAGCATTACGACAATTTCGCGCAGGTGCCGCTCCGCGCCGGTGGGCAGCACAATCCGGGGCTGCTGCTCGACTTCAAGCATTTCGTCACGGCGACCTGGGTCGATTATGTCCAGGCGCAGGCAGGCGCGATCCGCGCCGTCGCGGACCCGCGGCAATGGGTGACCACCAACACGATGTTCTGGAACGCCGGGTTCGACCATTTCGCGATGCACCGCGATCTCGATCTCGCCTCGTGGGACAATTACATCCCCGACGGCCGCCCGGATTGGCTGGCGAACGCCGCCAATCACGATCTGGTGCGCGGCTATAAGCAGCGCAATTTCTGGCTGATGGAGACCCAGCCGGGCCGAGTCGACTGGGTGCCGGTCAATCGCGCGCTCGACCGCGGTCAGACGCGCGAGCTGGCGTGGCAGGCGATCGGTCACGGCGCCGACGCAGTGCTCTATTGGCAATGGCGCTCGGCACTGAACGGGCAGGAACAATATCACGGCGCGATGCTGGGGGCGGACGGCACGCCATATCCGATCTTCGACGAAATCGCCCAGGTGGCGCGCGATGCCGCTGCCGCCGCCCCGGCGCTGGCGGGCACCGAGCCGGTCGGCAAGATCGCGATGTTGTTCTCCTATGACAGCCGCTGGGCGATCGACTTGCAGCGCCACCACCGCGACTTCGATCCAATCAAGCAGTTCACGGCCTGGTATCGTCCGCTGCGCAGCCTCTCCCAAGCGGTACATATCGTGCCGGTCGACGCCGATCTGAAGCGCTATCCGCTGGTGGTGGCACCGAGCCTGCACGTGATCACGAAGCCTGAGGCCGACCGGCTGGCGGTCTATGTCCGCGGCGGCGGGCATCTGGTGCTGGGCCCGCGCTCGGGGATGAAGGACGATGCCAACGCGCTATGGCCGCAGCGCCAGCCGGGGCCGCTCGCCGATCTGCTCGGCGCGCGGGTCGACCAATATTATGCGCTGGACGCCGCGGCGCCGTTGACCGGGACGCTCGGCAGCGGCGAGGCCAGCATCTGGGCCGAGACGATCGAGCCGCGCATGAAGGATGTCGAAGTGCTCGAGCGCTACGGTCCGTCGAATGGTTGGCTCGACGGCAAGCCCGCGGCGGTGACGCGGCGGGTTGGCAA
Organism: Sphingomonas psychrotolerans; assembly: GCF_002796605.1. NCBI lineage: Bacteria > Pseudomonadati > Pseudomonadota > Alphaproteobacteria > Sphingomonadales > Sphingomonadaceae > Sphingomonas > Sphingomonas psychrotolerans. Next base: position 2,761,382 of record NZ_CP024923.1, on the reverse strand, counting down.
GGGGCGGATCACTTATGTCGGCGCCTGGCCCGATGAAGTAATGCTGCGCACTTTTGCCCAGCGCCTGCTTGACGAGGCGAAGGTCGCGCCGGTGGTCCCGGATGCGTCCGCCGCGCTCGAGGTGATGGAACGCGCAGGAGGCGGAAAGCGGGTGCTGGTGCTCGTCAATCACGGTGACACGCCGCTACGGCCAACGCTGCCCGCGGGTGCAAAGCCCGTTACCGGCGATCTGCGCGACGGTGTGCTGCCTGCGCACGGCATCGCGGTGGTGGCGCTGCCCGGGGCTCAGACCGCCGCTTCGAACCGGTAGCGGCCGGAGCCCAGGAGGACCTCGAGTCCACCGGGCACAGGTGTGCCGGGCACCGGCTTGCCGCTCTCGGTCACGCGCTCGGGGGCGCTCGTCGGCACCATCACCGTTCCGCCAGGACCGGGAGGGATCGTCGCTTCGAGCACGAAGCGGCCGCCGTCCTTGTGCCAACGGCTGACGATCTCGCCCAGTACGCTGCGATGGCGTGCGGCGGCGGCGCGGGTAGTGCCCACCGGGCGCGGCGCGATGGTGACGATGCGCTGAGGCTCCGCGGCGGCGAAGTCGATGCGGATACCCGCCAGCGCGCCGTAGAGCCAACCTTCGCCATGACCGAGCATGAAATGGTTGAGCGACTTGGTCGGGTTCGCATCCCATGCCTCGGCGAGTGCGGTTGCGCCGCCCTGCAACTGCTGGCCATAGCCGGGGCGGTCGGTGACGCGCATCATCGCGTCGATCACCTCGTCGCGTCGATACGCGGTCAACGCATCGATGACATAGCGGAAGCCGACATCGCCGGCGGTCACGCCATTGCCATTCGCGCGGACGGCCGCGACCAGATTGTCGAGGACGGCGCGCTCCCGACCCGCCGGTACCATACCGAGCGCCAGCGGCATGGCGAGCGCGCACTGGCTGCCAGTGTCGTAGCTGGCGCGATCGACGTGGAAGAAGCGTCGGTTGAAGGCGTCGAGGACCGCACCGGCCTGCGCGGTCCAGCGCGCCGTCTCGGCCGGGCGGCCGATGACGCCGGCGATATCGGCGAGCGCTCGCAGTGCTTGATAGCGGCAGGCGGTGCCGGCCAGGGCGCGGCTGGTCAGTTGGGACTCGCCGGGCGGTCTGGGACCGAGATCGTACCAGTCGCCCATGCCGAAATCCACGATCTCGTCGGTGGCGCGTCCAGCGAGATACGCCATATAGCGGCCCATCGAAGGATAGGCCATTTCGAGAACCGTGCGGTCGCCGTAAGCGCGATAGGCGGCCCAAGGCGAAAGCACCGCCGCGACGCCCCATTCGGGCGAGTTGCGCCAGATCGTGTCGCCGCCATCCTTGTCCAGAAACGCGACATATTCCGGCGCGATCCCGGGGACCATGCCGTCGGCCTGTTGCGCATCGGCGATGTCGATCGCCATCTTCTCATAGAGGGCGGCGGCATCTCGATTGTAGAGGATCGTCGGGGCGTTGAGATGGGTCTGTTCGAGCCAGCCCAGTTTCTCGCGGTGCGGGCAATCGGTGAGCACGCTCGCCATGTTGCTGCGCAGCGCCTGATCGATCAGTCGGTGCGTATCGACGAACAATTTCTCGCTGCTGTCGAAATTGCCCACCTGAATCAGTCCGGCGTGAACGAAGTCGACTTCGACCTTCTCGATCCGCGGGGCTTCGCCGCCGCCTTCGGGGGGCAGCAGTTCGGCTTCGAGATAGCGGAAACCCTGATGGATGAAGCGCGGCTGGAAGACCTCGGCGCCGCGACCGGCGAGGATGTATTCGAAACGAGTCTCGTTCTTCGGGGAGGCATTGAAGCTGCGCTGGCTGACTCCGCCATCCGGACCGAGCGCCTCGCCGGGCCGCAGGCAAATCCGGCTGCCTGCCGGCCCCCGCAGCACCATACGGGCACGCGCCGAGCAGTTTTCGCCGAAATCATAAACGACCCGGCCATTGGAGAGCGGCGTCACGCGAAGGGGTGTGATCGTGCGCTGGACTTCGATGCCGGGAATGCCCTGCGCGCGCAGCGTTCCGCTCGGTCCCTCTACCCGAAACGGTGTGCGCCAGTCTGCGCCTGCCGCCCCCGGCCGATCCCAGCCGGGCACTTCGAGCCGGCCGTCGACATCCTCGCCGCCATAGACATTCGAATAGCGGATCGGACCCTCGCGGGTCTGCCAGTTGCGATCCGAAACGATGGTGCGCGTGCTCCCGTCGGTCAGCTCGATGTCGAGCCGCGCGATCAGCTTGGGCTGGCCGAAGCTGTCGACGAACTTGACGTAGCGTCCGGGCACCCGCTCGACATTGTACATGCCGTTGCCGAGCATCACTCCGATCGCGTTGGGGCCGGGCACGAGCAGCGCAGTGATGTCGTGGCTCGTATAGAGGATCGTGCGGCGATAGTCGGTCCAGCCCGGATTGAGCATCGAACGCGTGACCGGCGCGCCGTTGATCGTCACGTCGCCATGGCCAAGCGCGGCGATCGAGAGGATCGCGCGGCGCAGACGTCCGGACAGGTCGAACGTACGGCGGAAGATCGGTAACGGTTCTGGCAGTTTGGCTGGCGAGCGATCATTGCCGCGGCTGTGCGGTCCGCTCGGGCGATCGGGCGTGGCGGCGATCCATTCGGCTTGCCATTGATCAGCGGCGAGCAGCCCGGTGACGAAACGCGCGGGCGCGGATCGGCCGCAGGACTTGCCCGCCTGGTCCCAGGTTTCGACGGTCCAGTGATAGTCACGATGTGGATCGAGCGCGAGCGGGGTAGGGGGTTGTGCAGCGGGGCGGGACCCGGCGACGCGGCCGCTGTCCCACACGTTGCCGCGTTCGGCATTGAGGGCGGCACGGCTTCTGGCCACCAGAATACGCGAGGCGGATTGGGTGAGAGCACGGGCATCCGCGTCGCGTGCCATGGGCTCCCACGTGAAGCGCGGCCGCAGCGTGTCGATCCCCACCGGCGCCTCGCGCCATTCGACGCGCAGGCGATCGGCGCGAAGGGCTCCCGCAGGTTCCTTCGCCGCTGCCGGCAGCGCCGCCCCGATTCCCGTCAGCCCCGTTCCCGCAGCCTTGAGTGCGCCGCGACGGCTGACCTTCAAACGCTCCGACAAAACGCGTCCTCTTCACATCCCGCGCTTGAGCCCGGCGGCGCTATGCGTATCATATTACTAATTGCTGTCCACGGGAGATCGCCGCCATGTCCGCACGCCGAATCGCTGCGCTGCTCGCTTTGTGTTTGCCGGCATCGCTGGCGATTGCCGGAGCGGCCGCGCCCGAGCGCTGGCAGGCCGCGTGGGTGGCGCCGCCGATCGGCTGGGAGCCCAAGACCAAGGGCGCCTATCCCGATCCGATCCACAACCAGACCGTGCGTCAGACAATCCGGATCGGTGCGCACGGCGCGCGCATCCGCATCCGGCTGACCAACGAACTAGGATCCGAGGCGCTGCAGGTCGGCGCGGCCAGCGTTGCAGTCGAGGGCAGCGCGCCGGTGACGCTGCGCTTCTCGGGAGCCGGTTCGATCGTCATCCCGGCAGGTGCGCCGGCTTACAGCGATCCGCTACCGTTCGCAGTTGCGCCCGGCACGCAGTTGGTGCTCAGCATCTATTATCCCGACAAGGTCACGCCGGCGGCGCATGCGCAGAAGGTGCGGCTGACCGACGGCGACACCACGCGCAGCACGGGGCAGGGAACGGAGACGCGCAGCGCCGGCCTCGCTTCGGCGGTGGAGGTGCCCGGGACCGCGTGGGGACAGGTGCTGGTCGCGTTCGGGGACTCGATCACCGAAGGCGCCGGCGCATCGGATTCGGCGCGCACGAGCTGGCCGGCGCAGGTCGCCGCCTTGCTTGTCGCGCGGCGGGACGCGCGCTGCTGGACGATCGTCAATGCCGGGATCAGCGGCAATCGCCTGCTCCACGACGGGCGTGGGCCCAACGCACTCGCCCGCTTCGACCGCGACGTGCTTTCGGTCCCAGGCGTCACCCATGTCGTGCTGTTGGAAGGGATCAACGATATCGGCGCAAGCAAGGGAAATCCTGCCCAGGCGGCCAGCGCCGAGCAGGTGATCGCCGCCTATCGCCAGCTCATCCACCGGGCGCATGCGCGCGGGCTAAAGGTGCTCGGCGGCACATTGTTGCCCTTTGTCGGCGCCGCCTATCAGGATGCGGCGGGCGAGGCGAAGCGCGTAGCGGTCAATCAGTGGATCCGCACCGCAGGCGTGTTCGATGGCGTGATCGATTTCGACGCGGCGACCCGCGATCCGGCGCAGCGCGAGCGGCTGATCGCCGGGTTCGAGATCGGCGACCATCTCCACCCCAACGACGCCGGCTATACGGCGATGGCCCGCGCGGCGGCGCCGGTCATCGCGCGGCAGGGGTGCCCGCGCTGATTACCAGGCGCGGGAGCGTGCCACTGCGATCCCGCGCACCTCATTGGGCCATTTGCCGCTGACTGCGCAGTAGAAATGGTAGAGATCGCCCTCGTGGAAGATAACCGAGGGCTTGTGCGCATAGGTGTCGTCCACCGATCCCGGCGGGCCGACATCGACGAGGATCTCCGGCACCTTGACGAACTCGGTGGGTGAGGACCCTAGCGCGAGCAAGTCGCGCGCGCGCTTGTCGGTCGACAGGCCGAAATAGAACATCCCCCATTTGCCGCGATGCTCGACCACCACGGGGTCGCTGGCGAAGCGATCGTCCCAACTGCCGGTGGCGCCGTTGCGGATCAGCGGGCTGGCGGGATGGCGCGTCCAGGTCCTGAGGTCCTTCGACGTGGCGAGCCCGGTCTGCTCCTTCCACGGCGTGCCGGTGGTCTTTGCGTTGTAATAGAGGTGATACGTATCGCCGACGCGGATCAGATAGGGCTTGTAGAGTCCGCCGCGCTCCCATTCCGCGCCGTCCTGCGGCAGCAGGATCGGGTCGCCGCGCTGCCAGTTGATCAGGTCGTCGCTCCACGCGAGCCCGATCACCGCCGGACCTTCTTCATAGCCGGCACTCGGATAAGCATGCCACGCCCCGAGATAGCGGCCCTTCACCTTGATCAGCCGCGCCGGGCTCTCGAGCGCGTTCTCGCGCAGGATCGACGCCATCGCGACATTGTAGCGCGTCACTGGCGAAGCGGGGTCGCGCTTGAGGATCAGCCGCCGGTTCGACCAGTTTACCAGATCGTGCGATTCGGCGACGGCAGTCTGATAGCCGGTGCCGTCGAAGCCGACATAGGTCAGATAGAAGCGACCGTTGGCGGAGAAGGCGAACGGGCAGTCGACCGATTTCTCGTCGAAGTTGCCGGCGACGCGCGACGGGCCGATCACCAGTTTCCCGTATTTGTGCGGCGTGCGATAAGGCCCGGCGGGATCATCGGCCGCCGCCAGCGCCTTGCCGCCATGCGCCAGCAATCCCGCCGCGGTGGCGCCGCTCAATATCGTCCGTCGATCGAAGCCGCTCACTGCGTCGTCCCGTGCTGACCGGCCCCGCCTTCGTTGCGCGGCGCCGCATCGTTGATGACGCCGAGCATCGCCGCCGAGGCGGCGGCGGCGTCTCCGGCCACGATCGCGTCCAAGATCGCCTCGTGCTTCGCCACCGTCTCGGCGTGGAGTTCGGGATGTTCGCGCGGCGCGATCGGGCTAAACGAGGCCGCCAGCGCGGTTTCGATCACCGAAGCGATCGAGCGCATCAACAGATTGCCGGAGGCGGCGCCAATTGCGAGATGGAAGTCCAGATCGGCCTGAGCGAAGCGCACTGCTTCCTGATCGACGATCCGCATGCGATCGAGCGCAGTGCGGATCGCGGCAATCGCGTCCTCCGCGCGCCGCTCGGCCGCCAGTGCCGCGGCGCGCGGCTCGATCAGGCGGCGAATCTCGGCCATGTCGCGTCGGAAGTCATCGTCCAACCCGATAGCGACCTTCCAGCTCAGCACCTCGGCGTCGAAGAGGTTCCAGTGGACCGGATGCGTCACGCGAGTGCCGACGCGGGCCTTGGCTGCGAGCAATCCCTTCGCCGACAGGGTCTTGAGCACTTCGCGAAGCACGGTCCGCGAGATCTGGAACCGCGCTAGCAGGTCTGCCTCGTTGGGCAGGTTGCTGCCGACCAGGTGCTTTCCCGCGAGGATTTCCATCCCCAGCGCACGCGCGACCTGGTCATGGCTCGATATCGCGCGTTCCGACAGCGACCGGAAACTGATCATGCTGGCGTCAATCATCGCGTGCGGCTCCCTCCAGCGCTCCGGCAATCGGTGCCGAAAAGTCCAGACATCCGCAAGGTATATAGTATTATTATCTTATCGTTCCCGCGGCGTCACGCGGGACCCGGGCTCGAATCACTGCTGGGGGTGGCCAGCCGTCGCGCATATAAAGCGGCGCCATAGCTTGGCGGATGCCGCGGCTCGATCGGGACGAAGGCCCGGTGCGATCGAGCAATTCGACGAACGCCGCCCGCACGAATTGCTGTTGCGACAGAACGCCGTCCGATCAAGATATCGGCACCCGAGCGTCTTCGGGAAGCCCAATCGGCTGCGGGGGCAGTCGCCAGCTCCAGCAGCTCGCCCGGCCGCCGCCTCCAGGATTCGCGTGCGCCCGGATCCCCCCGCGGTAGCCGCCTGCGAGACCAGATTAGCCAGGCGGGCGATCTCGCCGCGCCAGGCCCTGGATCGCGATCCAGTGCGCTGCCCTCGCCATAAGCGGGCAGCCCGAAGAAGGCGAAGTCGAGCGCGGCGGGCGTGATTCCCAGTGCGTTGCACACTGTGGCTACGCCCTCGCCCAGCCGCCGCACGGCTTCGTCTGCGCCGACCTCGAGATGATAGGTGGTGCTGGTCACCACCCGCGTCGCGACCTGACCTTCACCATCGATGCCGGCCCCGTCTTGGTGCCCCCCTCCCCCGGCGTCGCAGCGTCGGTCGCCGGCGGCTTCCGGATCGGGTCCCACAATGATTGCTTGCTTGCCAGCCAGACCGATGTCGGCAGGTTCAGCGAGGATGCCGGTGCGCGCGCTACCGAGCAGGATTATATCGGTCTTATCGGCGACCTTTCTCCGTTCGGCGGCGAGAGGTGCAACCCTGCCGACGATCCCGGCGCTGCACCGCGTACGACATGCTCAGATATCCTGCGCGAAGGTGCCCGCTACAATCTGGCCTACCTCAAACCCGACTATATCGGCGACTGTTCCACGATTCGTGATCGCCGGCGGCTGCTCCAACGAAGTGGCAGGTAGGATGGGCGCAGGCTGCCGCGAGCGCCCGACCGATGCCGGCGTGGAGCGGGCGGCGCTGCTCGAATTCCAGCGTGCTGCCGGTGATGTAGCTCGCCACCACCAATGGCGCACGGTGCGGGGGCCAGACGATCCCGACCAGATTGTCGGTGCCGAAGCCGCCGGCGCCGGTCTTGTCGGCAACCGTCCAGTCTGCCGGCAGTCCAGCTCGCAGGCTTTTGGCACTGGTGCGGGTATCCTTCATCCACGCTACGAGTTGCGCGCGGCTCGCGGGCGCCAGCGCCCGTCCGAGCACCAGCTGGCGGGCAAGGTCGGCCATTGCCTCGGGCGTGGTCGTGTCGCGCACGTCGCCGGGCCTCGCTTCGCCCATCGCGGTTTCCCAGCGATCGAGCCGCGTCGCGGGATCGCCGAACGCGCGCAGCCGGCGAGTGAAGCCCTCGGGACCGCCGATCGTGCGGAGCAGCAGGTTGGCGGCGCTGTTGTCGCTCAGCGTGATCGTCGCGTGACAGAGTTCGCGCACGCTCGCAGTGGTTCCGACACGCTGCTCGCAAAAGGGCGAGAGGCTGACGATATCGCCCGCCACCACCGATATGCGGCGGTTAAGGTTCTCGTGCTTATGCTCCACTTGCTTGAGGATCGCGGCGGCCAGCGCGAATTTGAACGTGCTGCACATCGGGAAGCGCCCGCTAGCACGCCAACCGAAGCGTTCGCCTGAGGCAAGGTCGATCACTGACAGACCGAGCCGTCCGCCGCTGGTCTGCTCGACCGCGCGGACCGCCTTGCGGAAGTCGGGTCCGAAGCGGGTCGGTGCGCCGCCGCGGGGTGCCGCGACTGCCGAACCTGCCGTCATCGCGCCACCGCTGACCCAAAGGAATTTGCGTCTGTCCATGCGTCGTCGTCTCCCTCACGCACGGTTGATGCGGTGGAGGAGTGCGCGGCACAAAGGATCAAATCTCGGTGGAGCCATGAGAGGAATTCATGGCTCTGCGATTTGCTATTCGGCAAACGCCTCCCGCGCGGCGTCTTCGAATGCCTTGAGCGCACGCATGTGCGGGAAGGGGCCATGACTGATCCGGGCAATGCCGGTCTCGGCGACTGTTTTGGCCGAGGGCGCGCCGGGGAAGGCCATGAAATTCACCGGTAGCGGTGAGGCGGCGCAGACGCGTTCGAGCAGCTTCAGGTCGGCGAGGCCGGGCACGAAGAACCCGCTGGCGCCTGCCTCGGCATAAGCGTGGGCGCGTTCGATCGCGGCGTCGGCCTTGGCCCGATCGTGGGTGTCGGGTTTTGCCTGCAGGAAGATGTCGGTGCGCGCATTGAGAAAGAAGTTCGGGCCTGCGCCCCGGCGTGCTGCCGCGATCCGCCGCGCCTGCACGGCGATCGGGTGCATGCCTTCGCCGCCGATCACCTGATCCTCGAAATTGCAGCCGATGGCGCCGGTCGCGGCGAGCGCTGCGAAGTTGGCGGCGAGCGGTGCTTCCTCGACGGCATAGCCGCCTTCGAAATCGATCGTGACGGGCAGGTCTACCGCCGCGACGATGCGTTCGGCATTGGCGAACGCCAGTGCGATGGGAAGGCCCTCGGCGTCGTTTACACCGTGTGCGGTGGCGACCGAGGCGCTGCCGGTAGCGATGGCCTTGGCGCCGGCCCGCTCGGCAACCTTGGCCGATCCCGCATCCCAGACGTTGAATAGTATGACCGGCTTGCCCGGAACGTGCAGTGCCGCGAATGAATCGAACTTCGTCACGTCAATCTCTCCCGTTGTTCCCTGCTTGTTCTAGTTTGCGCGCGCTGGAGAGGCTAGTCCTTTCGCAAGCGCAACCAGTCGCCGGCTGGGTCAGATCTTGCCGCAGTCGCTCGGTGCCGCAGCCCGGGCGAAGCGCGCGTCGATCCAGTCGAGCGTGACGCCGGCCGAGTCTGCGCCGCTGGTCTGGTGGCCCTTGCCCGCGATCGCCAAATAACGCAGCCGGGTGCCGTTGCCGCACATCTGGCGGGCGAAGCGCCGCGTCACCTCGGCCCCGACAATGGCATCGTTCGGGTTCTGCGCGATCAGCAGCGGTACGCCATACGGCCTCGCCGCCGGGCTGTTCTCGCGGGCGATCCGCGCCCATGGCTGGATGAGGCCGAGATCAACGTTCTTAAGTGCGCTGCGCAACGAGAGCGTGCCGAGCATGGTGCCTAGCCGGGGCTTCATGCCAGGCTCATTGCAATTATTGCGCGCGAGGCGGGTGATCACGCCTTGCGTCGTTCGGTTGCCGAGCGTCGAGAGCGGCGCACCGAAATGCTGCGACCAGCTATAGGCGACGAAGGCGGTCAGGAATGCGCGGACGCTGGGGTTGCCGCCGGCGCGCAGATTCTCGACGAGATCAGTAGGCGGTGCCGCGGCGGCGACTCCGACGAGCTGGAGGTCGGGCGCATAAATGCGAGCGAGCTGCCCGGTCCATAGCGCCGCGTGGCCGCCTTGCGATTCGCCCCAGACGGCAAAGCGTGTGCTTGCGGCGGCACCCGGGATGCCGCGTGCGGACCGCACCGCGTCGAGCACCGAACGGGCCGTGGCGACGCCGCCGAGATAGGGGTGCGGCATAGCGCTGCCGAGCCCCGGATAGTCCGGCGCGACGACGGTGTAGCCACGGCGGATCGCCTCGTTCAGCCCCGGCGTCGAGGCGAAGAACTTTTCGCTCAACGACGGTGCGCAACGCTCGACCACACCCGAGGTGCCGTGGGCCCAGGCCAGTACTGGCCGCGGCGTCGCCGGCCGCGGATTGCGCGGCGCTACGACCATTCCGGTCACTTCAATCGGGCGCTCGCGATCGTCGGTAGTCCAGTAGCGGACCCGCCAGGCCTGCATACCCGCGGGCGTGACGGCGACCGGCTCGGCCGCGCTCAGCATGCCTGCCGATTGGGCTATCGCCTGCTGATACGCCAGCACCAGCCACAGCGCGGCAAGGATCGTCAAAACAGGCCTCATCATCGCACATCCTCCTGCAAAGGCGGACGGGGCGCCGTGCGCTGCCGTTCAGCCCGTGGTGGAGCCGAACCTTCGCGGAAGTGCCCGCATCAGTGCACGAAGCGCGCGACCACGTCGCGGTAGGACCGGCTGACCTTCACTGACGCGCCTGAATCGAGCACGAGGAAGCACTCGCCGTTGGTGTGCGGCTTGACCTGACGGACGAGGTCGAGGTTGACGATCGTCGAGCGGTGGACACGCTGGAAGCGGCGCGGATCGAGGCGCTTTTCGAGATCCTTCATCGTCTCGCGCAGGATCAGGGTATTGTCACCGGTGTAGATGCACATGTAGTCGCCGGCGGCATCGATCCGCTCGATCGTGTCGACGTCGACGCGGAAGATCTGGCCGCGATCCTTGATGTTGATGAGCTTTTCGAAGCGGTTGGAGGCCATCTCGCCGGTATCGGCAGCGGCCATCTCGTCAACGGCGTCGGGCGCGACTTCGGCAAGCACTTCCTTGAGGCGATCGACTTCCTCGACGCCGCGCTTCTCGGTTAGCCGCTGGCGCACGCGATCCAGCGTGTCGGCGAGCCGCGACGGCTCCACCGGCTTCATCAGATAATCCATCGCCTGCGCCTCAAAGGCGCGGATGGCGTGGTCCGAATAAGCCGTCACGAACACAAACAGCGGTGGTTCGACTTCCATCAGCCCCTGGACGACCGAGAAGCCGTCGAAGCCGGGCATCTGGATGTCGAGAAAGACCAAATCAGGTTTGTGGGTCTTGATTGCGCGGATGGCCTCGCGACCATTGGAGCATTTGTCGATGATTTCGACATCCTCATGCTCCTGCAGCCGGAGCTCGAGCCCCTGGATCGCCAGGGGTTCGTCGTCAACGAGGATGGTACGGATGGTCATGCGGCCTCTCGGTTCGGTTCCTCAAGTTGGAACGGTATTTCAATCTCAACGCTGAAACCTTCCCCAAGTTTCGTTCTCGTTTCGAAACGATGGTCAGGCCCGAAGGTCTGCGCCAGCCGCTCCTTGATGTTGGCGAGCCCAACGCCGGTTGAGAGAGTCGGCCTCGGTTTGCTTTCGATCAATCCTGGGCCGGTGTCGGATACGGCGATCTGCACTCGTTCTCCGGTGAGCCGAGCCGTGACGGTGATATCGGCGCCCTCCTCTTGCGGCGTGACGGCATATTTGATCGCGTTTTCGACCAAGGGCTGAAGCAGCAGCGACGGCAGTCGTGCCTTGGCGACCCGCGGATCGATGTCGAAATGGGTGCGCAGCCGTTCGTCGAATCGCATCTTCTCGATCTCGAGATAGAGCTGGAGCGTCTCGACTTCCTGGCTGAGCGTGACGTGCGCAGTGGGCTCGTTGGCCAACGTATAGCGCAGGAACGAGGACAGCCGGCTGAGCATCACGTTGGCACGCTCGGTCTGCTTGAGCAGCACCAGAGTCGAGATCGAGTTGAGCGTGTTGAACAGGAAATGCGGGTTGAGCTGGTAGCGCAGCATTGCCAGCTGCGCCGAGGATGCCTGGTTCTCGAGTACCTGCATTTGATCGATCTGCTCTTCGACGATCAGATAGAAGTTGATTCCGAAATAGAGCGCCGACCAGCCCGCGAGCACGGTGAAGTTGATGAACACCGTGCCGACCACCAGCGCGAAGGTGACGCCGGAATCGCCTTCGCGGATGAAGGAGAAAGTGAAGGCATCGATCACCGCGTAGATCACCGTCGCGCTCGCCAGCGTCGCGAGCGTCAGCAGGATCCCGGTGATCCGCGGCAGGCGGCGATAGACGCCGTACAGCGTCGAGAGCAGCAGAGTCAGGCAATAGCCGACGATCGCCTCGATGATTGCGGCGATGATCCGCTCGACCGCGAAGCCGTTCGAGATCGAGACGACGCTGCGCAGCAGAAGATAGCCGCTCCACCCGGCTGCCTGGAGCATCCAGAAGGCGCGGCCCTTGTCTTCGAAGAAGGGGCGCGAGAGCGGGCCGGGCGTGCTCGCCTGCCCCGGCATCAGCCGCTGTGCGGTTTCCACTGTCTTGGCCACGCGGCTCCTCTAACACTCACTATCAGCCGCAGCAAAGAGGGGGCGAATCGTCCCGCGTTGTTCCGCCCTTCGAGCGCGGCGAGAGCGGCTCAAAAATCCTCCTTCGCGCAGCGGGAGGGCGGTGCCGGCCGGCCGCGTCCCCCCCGTCACCCCGGACTTTGTTCCGGTCCACCGCGCCGCAACTGCCCGCAAAGCGCCTCTATCGCATCGCGCAGACGCCTGGACCCCGGAACAAGTCCGGGGCGACGACAGAATGCGGGATAAAGGCATGTCCAAAGATGGGACAAAGCGGCGTTTAGGTACGGTGCGACCCGGGGGCTTTCTGGAGCGTTATGGGGCCGTTATGATCGCTCGGGGATCAAGCTATGAGAAAGCCGTTCAGCCTCGTTGCGCTCGCCGCGCTGGTCCTTCCCGTTACAGCCCAGGCGCGCGACTATGAACGATACTCGATCCGCGTCGACGCCTCGGCGTTCGATCTGTCGACGCCGGCGGGGATGGACGAACTGGCGCGGCGGATCGGCCGCGCAGTGAACCGGATCTGCGGCAGCGACCGCGCCTGCCGCGACGAGGCCTGGGCGAGCACCGAGGATCAGGTCGCGTCGGCGATCGACCGCGATTGGTGGATGCGCAGGATGGCCGAGGAGCGGATCGCGCAGGTGGAAGCATGCCGGTGGCAGGACTGTGATGCGCCGCGGCTGACATATCAGCCGCTGCCCGAACCGGGAGCTCCGGCCGGAGGGGTCACGGTGGTGATCGTCCACAATGCCGCGCCGCCGCCGGTGTACCGGTACTAACCGTCGTCCCGGCGAAAGCCGGGATCTCGTGCCGCATCGCGCCGCCGCCTGAGGCCCCGCATTCGCCGGGATAACGGTCAGCAAAAGAAACGGGCCCGAGGATGACCTCGAGCCCGTCGCTTTGTCCGATCCGCCGAACCTATTTCGCTTCGATTTTCTCGGCCTTCTTGCCGCCGCCCTTTTTGGGCTTGGGCGCGGCCGGAGTGACTTCGAAAGCCAGCGCATTGTCCTTGAGCTTGACCGACACCTCGCCGCCATGGACGAGCTTGCCGAACAGCAATTCCTCGGCCAGCGGCTGCTTGATCTTCTCCTGGATCAGCCGGCCCATCGGGCGCGCGCCATAGAGCTTGTCGTAGCCGCGCGCGGTGAGCCAGGTCTTGGCCTCGTCATCGAGCTGGATGTGGACGCCGCGGTCCGCCAGCTGGAGCTCGAGCTGGAGGATGAACTTGTCCACCACGCGCGCCACAACCTCGGTCGGCAGATAGTCGAACGGCACGATCGCATCGAGGCGGTTGCGGAATTCGGGAGTGAAGAGCTTCTTCACGGCCTCTTCCTGGACGTCCTCGCGGCTGCTCTCGCCGAAGCCGATCGACTCCTTGGCCATGTCCGACGCGCCGGCATTGGTGGTCATGATCAGGATCGTGTTCCTGAAATCGACCGTCTTGCCGTGGTGATCGGTGAGCTTGCCGTTGTCCATCACTTGCAACAGGATGTTGAACAGGTCCGGATGCGCCTTCTCGATCTCGTCGAGCAGCAGCACCGAATGCGGCTGCTGGTCGACTGCGTCGGTGAGCAATCCGCCCTGGTCATAGCCGACATAGCCCGGAGGCGCGCCGATCAGGCGGCTGACCGAGTGACGCTCCATATATTCGGACATGTCGAAGCGCTGGAGAGGGATGCCGAGGATCTCGGCGAGCTGGCGCGCGACTTCGGTCTTGCCGACGCCGGTGGGGCCGGAGAACAGATAGTTGCCGATCGGCTTGTCCGGCTCACGCAACCCGGCGCGCGACAGCTTGATCGCCGAGCTGAGCACTTCGATCGCCTTGTCCTGCCCGAACACGACACGCTTGAGATCGAGATCGAGATTGGCGAGCACGCGGGTGTCGTCGGACGAGACTGACTTGGCCGGGATCCGCGCCATCGTCGCGATGACCTGCTCGATCTCCTTGGTGGTGATCACTTTCTTGCGCTTGTTCGGCGGTACCAGCATCTGCATCGCGCCGACTTCGTCGATCACGTCGATCGCCTTGTCGGGCAATTTGCGATCGTTGATGTAGCGCGCGCTGAGCTCCACCGCCGACTTGATCGCGTCCGGGGTGTATTTGACGTGGTGATGCCCCTCGAAGGCGCTGCGCAGCCCGGTGATGATCTTGATCGTGTCCTCGACGGTGGGCTCGTTGACATCGATCTTCTGGAAGCGCCGGAGCAATGCCCGGTCCTTCTCGAAGTGATTGCGGAATTCCTTGTAGGTGGTCGAGCCGATGCAGCGGATCGTGCCGCCCGAAAGCGCCGGCTTGAGCAGGTTCGACGCGTCCATCGCGCCGCCGCTGGTCGCGCCCGCGCCGATCACGGTGTGGATCTCGTCGATGAAGAGGACTGCGTGGGGCAGCTTCTCGAGTTCGTTGACGACTTGCTTGAGCCGCTCCTCGAAATCGCCGCGATAGCGGGTGCCGGCGAGCAGCGCGCCCATGTCGAGCGAGTAGATCACCGCTTCGAGCAACACCTCAGGGACCTGGCCCTCGACGATCTTGCGCGCGAGTCCTTCGGCGATCGCGGTCTTGCCGACGCCCGGGTCACCCACATAAAGCGGGTTGTTCTTGCTGCGGCGGCACAGAATCTGGATCGTGCGATCGACTTCGGGGCCGCGGCCGATCAGCGGATCGACCTTGCCGGCCTTGGCCTTCTCGTTGAGGTCGACAGTGAACTGCTTGAGCGCGCTTTCGCCCTTGCCCGATTTGGTCTCGGACTTGGTCACCTTTTCCTCCTCGGCGCCCTTGGGGGTGCTGGTCTCGCCGGGATTCGAGCCCTTGCCGACGCCGTGGCTGATGAAGCTCACTGCATCGAGCCGGCTCATATCCTGCTGCTGGAGGAAATAGACGGCGTAGCTCTCGCGCTCGCTGAACAGGGCGACGAGCACGTTGGCGCCGGTCACTTCGTCGCGGCCCGAGGACTGGACGTGGAGGATCGCGCGCTGGACGACGCGCTGGAAGCCGCTGGTTGGCGAGGGGTCGGTCGAATTCTCGACCTTGAGCGCCTCGAGCTCGGTGTCGAGATAATGCGCGACGGTGTTCTTGATCTCGCCGAGGTCGACGCCGCACGCGCTCATCACCTTGGAGGCATGCTCGTCGTCGACGAGCGCCAGCAGGAGATGCTCGAGCGTCGCATATTCGTGGCGGCGGGACGAAGCTGCCTCGAGCGCCTTGTGCAGGGTCGATTCGAGGGCGGAGGCGAAACTAGGCATTTGGATACAACTCCAGTGGGCCCGAAAGGATACACGGCCCCTTTCCCACTATGTCGGGATGGCGGTGGCCCGCATCAAGCATGCTACCCTCGCACCGGAGAAAACTGGCATATCGCCCCAGTTCCGATGCCTTCACGCTCATCTCTTAAATAGAGCGTCTGCGCTTGCGCGGTGGTTAACGGCGTATTGAATCTTTGCTTTGCACCGCGTGATTTCGGCTTCGAGCAGTTCGACGCGTTCGTTCAGCTCGTCGACTGAATAGGGGTCGAGGTCCTGCTTGCCCAATCGAGCGGCGAGATCGTCGTTGCGACGCGGCAGATTTTCGTCGGCGTCCATGCCGTGAACGTTGACCCTGACCGGGGCGATGTCAATAAGGCCCGGGTTTCTACCGAGGGCGAAGCGACAAAGTGATGACCGTCCCCGAAACGATGCTGGCCATCGATCCCGAACAGCCCGGCGGTCCCGAAGTCCTGGTGCCGGTGAGACGCCCCGTCCCCGTGCCGGGCGAAGGCGAAGTGCTGATCAAGGTGGGCGCGGCAGGGGTCAACCGCCCCGAGGTGATGCAGCGCATGGGTCTCTATCCCACGCCGCCGGGGGCGCCGTCGATCCTGGGCCTCGAGGCGGCGGGAACGATCGTCGCGGTCGGCGACGGGGTGGCGCGCGAGACGATTGGTCAGTCGATCTGCGCATTGGTCAGCGGTGGCGCCTATGCCGAATATGTCGTCGCGCCGGCCGGCCAGTGCCTGCCCGTGCCGGCGGCATTGACGATGGTCGAGGCGGCGGCGATGCCCGAGACGTTGTTCACGGTGTGGACCAATGTCTTCGAGCGCGCCTACGCCGCGGACGGCGACTGGCTTCTCGTCCATGGGGGGACCAGCGGTATCGGGATGATGGCGATCGCGCTCGCCCGCCTGTTCCGCCTGACCGTGCTGGTCACCGCGGGTTCGGATGCCAAATGCCAGGCCGCGCGTGACGCAGGCGCCGCCGAGGCGATCAACTACAAGACCGAGGATTTCGTCGCCCGAGTGAAAGATATCACCGGGGGGCGCGGAGTCGATATCGTGCTCGACATGGTCGGCGGCGATTACGTCCCCCGCAACCTCGAATGCCTCGCGGAAGAGGGGCGCCACGTTTCGATCGCGGTCCAGCGCGGTGCCGAGACGACGATCCCGCTCTGGCGGGTGATGCGCAAGCGGCTGGTGCTCACCGGCTCGACGCTTCGGGCACGCGATACCGGGTTCAAGAGCCTCGTCGCGGACGAAATCGCGCGAACCGTGTGGCCCTTTGTCGAGCAGGGAAGGCTGAAGCCGGTGATCGATTCGACCTTTCCATTCGCCGAAGCTGCCGAGGCGCATCGGCGGATGGAGTCGGGCGAGCATATCGGCAAGATCGTGTTGACGGTCGGCTAGCTCAATATTTCTGCTGACGTTCGTAGAGCGAACGATAATGCTGGATGCGGGTCACCCGCAGCCCTGGCATGCCCGAGCGATCGATCGCCCGCTGCCAGCCGGCGAATTCCTCGACGGTGAGGCTGTAACGCTCGCAGACCTCGTCCACGCTCAGCAGTCCGCCATTCACCGCAGCGACCACTTCGGCCTTGCGGCGCACGACCCAGCGGGTCGTGCTCGGTGGTGGCAGCGTATCGAGCGTCAGCGGTTCGCCGAGTGGCCCGATCACTTTCGCAGGACGTATCTTCTGGTTTTCAATCATCTACATGCCTCATCGGGGCGGGGGCCCCCGTTACTCAACTCAACCACCAATATGCCCAGCGCTTGAACAACGGCTAAAACGCCACGGTAAACGCCGCCTTCACTCCTCTTTCCACCGCCTCAGCGTTGCCGCCGAAGCGCGGTGGAATGCGCCGTGGGCAGGCGCGAGCAGCGCCTCGGCCGGCGCTGCAAGCGCGAGCCGCGTCTGGACGCATGCCGTTGGACTTGCTGCCTGCCGCGCGGCGATGCCGACGAGCAGCACTGCCAGCTCGATCGGCATGGCGGTGACCGCCACGTCCCGTTCCAGTCTGGCGAAGCTCAAATCCACAGTTACGAATCCAGTCTCTTCTCTCTTGGTTGGCCAGCTTTAGCCAATCGGGATGAAGGCGCCGTAAAGCCGATGGGAACGCTCGCTTAACCTGCCTTTCCAATCCGTTGCGGCGCCGGGCTGGATCGGGCGGCGACAAGCGCTTATGTGCGCACCCGTGAACCCTGCAGACTTTCAACTGGCCGAGCCGCTCGCCAAGCGGCGGATCGTCGTCGCCATGTCGGGCGGAGTCGACTCATCGGTGGTGGCGGCGCTCGCGGCGCAGACCGGCGCAGAGACGATCGGCGTGACGCTGCAGCTCTATGATCATGGCGAGGCGGTCGGGCGCGCCGGCAGCTGCTGTGCCGGCCGCGACATCCGCGATGCCCGCGCGGTATGCGACAAGCTCGGCATCGCGCATTACGTCTTCGATCATGCATCGAGCTTCCGGAGCACGGTGATCGACGATTTCGCCGACGAATATCTCGCCGGGCGCACCCCCATCCCGTGCGTGAGGTGCAACATGGGGCCCAAATTCACCGATCTGTTCGCGCTTGCGCGCGATCTCGGCGCCGATTGCCTCGCCACCGGCCATTATGTCCGCCGCGTCGAAGGTGCACATGGCGCCGAGCTCCACCGCGCCGCCGATCCCGCGCGCGACCAGAGCTATTTCCTGTTCGCGACGACACAGGCGCAGCTCGATTTTCTGCGCTTTCCGCTGGGCGGACTGCCCAAGCCGCGCGTGCGCGAGCTCGCCGCCGAACTCGGCCTGGGCGTGGCGGGCAAGCCCGACAGCCAAGATATCTGCTTCGTCCCCGACGGGGATTATGCGAGCCTCGTCAAGAAACTGCGCCCGGAAGTCGAGACATACGGCGACATCATCGACGAGACCGGCCGCAAGCTCGGGGCGCACAAGGGGCTGATCCACTTCACCGTGGGCCAGCGCCGCGGGCTAGAAATCGGCGGGGCGGCCGAGCCTTATTATGTACTTCGCCTCGATCCGGTGACGCGCGAAGTGGTGGTCGGGCCCAAGCGCGCGCTGGCCGTGCGTGGGGCGCGGATCGAGAACGTCAATTGGCTCGGCGGCGATCACACCGGGCCGCTGGCCGCCAAGGTCCGCTCGCTGGCCAAGCCGGTACCGGCCTGGCTTGAAGGCGATCGCGTGGTGTTCGAAATGCCGGAATATGGCGTCGCCCCCGGACAAGCGGCGGTGTTGTACGCTGGAGATCGTGTGTTGGGTGGCGGATGGATTGCGGAGACCGAGCGGGCGGAGCTGGCTGCCGCTTAACGCCCGCCCTGAAAGGGAGGAGGATTTCAGAGCCGGAACTCGCCCTCGATCACCGTCACGCACTTGCCGCCGAGGATGACCCTTTCCCCCGCAAGCTCGCAGCCGACATGCCCGCCGCGCCGGCTCGCCTGATACGCCGTGAAGTGGCCGCGCCCCAGTCGCTGTGCCCAATAGGGCGCCAGCACCGAATGCGCCGATCCGGTCACCGGATCCTCGTCGATCCCGGCCGCCGGCGCGAACACCCGGCTGATCACGTCGGTATCGCGGCCCGGCGCCGTCACGATGTTGAGCGTGTCGCCGATCGCAGCGAGCGCGCGGAAATCGGGTGCAACCGCTAGCACTGCCTCGGCGCTGTCCAGCACGGTCAGGTCATAGCCGCGCGGATGGCGCAGCGTCTCGCCCCGCACCCCCAGCGCGTCGAGCAGCCCCGGCACCGCCACGGGCTCGGCCGCATAGGCCGGCAGCTCCATCAGATATCCTTTGCCATGCCGCGCCACTTCGAGCATTCCCGATTTGCGCGTGCGGAAGCGCACCAGATCGCGATCCTGCTCGCAGGTCAGCACATAGTGTCCGCTCGCCATCGTCGCGTGCCCGCACAAGGCGACTTCGACTGCCGGAGTAAACCAGCGCAGCTCGTAATCCGCCTCGCCCTCCGCATCGGGGACGATGAACGCGGTCTCGGACACATTATTCTCTTCGGCGATCGCCTGTAGCACGGAATCGTCGAGCCACGTGTCGAGCGGGATCACCGCAGCGGGGTTGCCGGTAAAGGGCCGGTCGGCGAATGCGTCGATCTGGGCAAAGGGCAGTTTCATCGCGTGTCCTTGAGCAAATCGGTCTCGGCGAGCGGATTGCCGGGCTCGTCCACCTGACCCTCGGGGTCGACATGGATCAGCACTTCGGTGCCGGGAAATTCCTCGGCCAGCTCCTTTTCGAGCCGCTCGACCACGTCGTGCGATTCGAGCACGGTCATGTGCGGGTCCATCCAGATGTGGAACTGGACGAAATCCTTCACCCCGCTGGTCCGGGTGCGCAGATCGTGCAGGCCGATCAGTTCGGGGTGGCGCGCGGCGATCTCGACGAAGCGCTGGCGCTTCGCCTCGGGCCATTCCTTGTCCATCAACTGGTCGATCGCGTCGACCGATGCCCGCCATGCGCCGAACAGCAGCCACAGCCCGATGACGATCCCGAACACCGCATCGGCACCGGCAAGCCCGGCATAGCTTTCGAGCAGCAGCGCGACGATCACCGCGCCGTTGAGGAACAGGTCGGATTGGTAATGGACCCGGTCGGTGCCGATCGCGATCGATCCGGTCCGGCGGACCACCGATTGCTGATAGCGCGTCAGCGCCAGCGTCACGACGATCGCGACCACCGACACCCCGATGCCATATTCGGCGTCGGTGCTCGGCTGCTGCGCCATCAGCCGCGCGCCCGCGCGCAGCAGGATCGCGAACGCCGAAACCGCGATCACCGCGACCTGGAACAGGGCCGCCAGCGCCTCGGCCTTGCCATGCCCGAAGCGATGATCGTCGTCGGCAGGCTGTGCCGCCCAATGCACGCCGCCGAGAGTCACCAGCGACGCCACCAGATCGAGCACACTGTCGGCAAGGCTGGCCAGCACCGCCACCGATCCGGTCCGCCACGCCGCCCATGCCTTGAGGCTGCCGAGCAGCACTGCACAGGCGACACTGGCCAGCGCCGCGCGCCGCGCGAGATTGCTCACGGGTAGAGCAAGCCTTCGGACCAGCTCTCGCCGTCGCGCTGGAACAGTCGGCGTTCGTGTAGCCGATGTTCGCGGTCCTGCCAGAATTCGATTGCGGAGGGCGCCACGCGATACCCGCCCCAATGCGGCGGCCGCGGCACCTCCCCGCCTTCGAACCGCGTGCGCGCTTCTTCGTACCGCCTCTCGAACGTCGCCCGTGCATCGAGCGGCCGCGACTGCTCCGAAGCCCAGGCGCCGAGTTGCGAATCGCGGCTGCGACTGGCGAAATAGGCGTCGCTCTCGGCATCGGTCACTTGCACGACCGGTCCCTCGATCCGGATCTGCCGGCGCAGCGATTTCCAGTGAAACAGCAATGCCGCGCGCGGGCTCGCGAGCAAGTCGCCAGCCTTGCGGCTGCCGCGATTGGTGTAAAACACGAAACCGTCGGGCCCATGCCCCTTCAGCAGCACCATCCGCGCCGAAGGCTGCCCGCCGGCATCCACCGTGGCGAGCGTCATCGCATTGGAGTCGTTGGGCTCGCTTGCGCGCGCTTCGGCGAACCAGGAATCGAACAGCTGGAAGGGATCAATGGTCATCGTGCCTGCCTCCTACGCCGACACCATTTTGGTGTCGAGGAACGGACTCCGCTCTGGCGAATTGAATCGGCTTCGCAACGAGGAGTTTCCCGCATGGCCGCGCGCGCCTATTGGCAAGGACAGATACGGCTGGCGCTGGTCTCGATCCCGGTCGAGATCTATTCTGCGACCAAATCGGGCGCGCAGATCAGCTTTCACCAGATTCACGAGCCTTCGGGTAAAAGGATCAAGTACGAGAAGACCGCCCCCGGCATCGGCCCGGTGGATGTCGACGAGATCGTCAAGGGCTTCGAAGTCGAGAAGGGCGAATATGTCCTGCTCGAACAGGACGAGATCGACGCGGTGAAGCTCGAATCGAAGAAGACGCTCGAACTCACCCAGTTCGTCGACGCCGACGAGATCGACGTGCTCTATTACGAGAAGCCCTATTTCGTCGTCCCCGCCGACGATCTCGCCGAAGAGGCGTTCATCGTGTTGCGCGAGGCGCTGCGCCGCAGCCGCAAGGTCGGGCTCGGCCAACTCGCGATGCGCGGGCGCGAATATGTCGTCAGCCTCAAGCCGTGCGGCCGCGGCATGGTGCTCGAGACGCTCCGCTATGCCGACGAAGTCAACAAGGCGCAGGGCTATTTCCGCGATATTCCGGACAGCGAACCCGATCCCGAATTGCTCGGGCTTGCCGAGACGCTGATCGACAAGAAGGTCGCCAAGTTCAACCCCGCGGGATTCCATGACCGTTATGTCGATGCGCTCAAGGATCTGATCGAGCGCAAGAAGAAGGCCAAGGGCAAGAAGATCATCGAAGACAAGGAGGATGGCGCACCGAGCCGCGGCTCGAACGTCGTCGATCTGATGGCGGCGCTCAAGAAATCGCTCGAAAAGCCCGAGGCAAAGACGGGCGCGGCGGTGAAGACCAGACCGGCCAAGGCGCCCGCCAAGAAGGCGGCAGAGCCCGCCAAAAAGGCGCCGGCCAAGAAGCGCGCATGATCGGTTCGGAGTAAGAGATGGCCGCGAAGTCCGACCCCCTCGAAAAATACAATGCCAAGCGCGACTTTGCCCTGACCGCCGAGCCCGCCGGCAAGATCGTGCGCACCGGCGGCAATCGCTTCATGGTTCAGAAGCACGACGCGAGCCGGCTCCATTGGGATTTCCGTATCGAGGTGGACGGCGTGCTCAAGAGCTGGGCGGTCACGCGCGGCCCCAGTCTCGACCCGGACGAGAAGCGCCTCGCCGTTCGCACCGAGGATCATCCGCTGTCCTATGCCGATTTCGAAGGCACGATCCCCAAGGGCCAATATGGCGGCGGCACGGTGATGCTGTGGGACGACGGCGTCTGGGAACCGATCGAAGGCAAGAGCGCCAGCGACCTCGAAAAGGGCCACCTCCATTTCCGCCTCGAAGGCGAGCGGATGAAGGGCGAGTGGCTGCTCATCCGATTGAAGCCGCGTGGCAAGGAGAAGAGCGAGAACTGGCTGCTTCGCAAGATCAGCGACAAACATGCCGGCGCCACCGATTTTCTCGTCGAAACGGGGCTGACCAGCATCAAGACCGGCCGGACCATGCAGGAGATCGCCGAGGGCAAGAAGGTCGAGAAGCGGCCCGCAAAGGCATCGCCGCAAACTACCGCGCGCGTCGCCAGGCATGCCGCGCCGGCGAAGGCCAAATTGCCCAAATTCCAGCACCCCCAGCTCGCCACCCTCGTCGACAGCGTCCCGACCGGCAATCAATGGCTCCACGAAGTCAAATATGACGGCTATCGCGCGCTGATTGCCACCGGCGCCAAGGGCCCCAAAATCTACACCCGCTCGGGCCTCGACTGGACCGACAAATTCCCCGGCATCGCCGAGGCAGCGCGCGGCCTGCCCGCCCCCGCCCTGATCGACGGCGAGATCATTGCCTATAAGGACGGCAAGCCCGATTTCTCGACGCTGCAGGAGGCGATCTCCGCGGGCGGACAGGACCTCACCTTCTTCGCCTTCGACTTGCTCGCCGATCGCGAGGATACCACCAGGCTTCCCCAGCTCGCCCGCAAGGAAAAGCTGCGTGCGCTGCTAGAAGGCGCCGACGCGCGCATACAATTTTCCGAACACATCGTCGGCGCCGGCGAGGAATTGTTCGAGACGATGTGCCGCGAAGGTTATGAAGGGATTGTCTCCAAGCGCGCCGACGCGCCCTATCGCGGCACCCGCACCAAATCCTGGCTCAAGGTCAAATGCATCCGCCGCCAGGAGTTCGTCATCGTCGGCTGGACGCCAAGCGATGCCAAAGGCCGCAGCTTCCGCTCGCTCCTGCTCGCCGTCAATGGGCCCGACGGCCTGGTCTATGCCGGCAAGGTGGGAACGGGCTTCAATCAGGCGAGGCTCCAGGATCTTCGCGATCGCTTCGACAGGATCGCCGTGGATCAGGCCCCCGTGAAAGTCCCCCGTCCCGAGGCGCGTGGTGCGCGGTGGATCGAGCCGAAACTCGTCGCCGAAGTCGCCTTCAGCGAATTCACTGCCGAGAACGTCATCCGCCACGCCAGCTTCATTGCATTGCGCGAGGACAAGAAGCCCGGCGAGATCGTCGCCGAGAAGCCGGCGCCGCTTTCCGAAAACTCCGCAGCCCCGCAATCCAGCATCAAGATCAGCAGCCGCGATCGGGTGATCTACCCCGAATCGGGGCTCACCAAGGGTGAGCTCGCCGATTATTACGCGGCAGTCGCGCCGATCGCGTTGCGCTGGCTCGGCAACCGCCCGATCAGCCTCGTCCGCTGCCCGCAGGGGCGCGCCAAGCACTGCTTCTTCCAGAAGCACGACGCCGGCAGCTTCGGCGACAATGTCCACCATGTCGACGTCCGCGAGAAGGACGGCAGCGTGCAGCCCTATCTCTATGTCGACGATCTCGACGGGATCATGGCCTGCGTGCAGATGGGCACGATCGAGTTCCACGGCTGGGGTGCCCCGGTCACCGATATCGAGAAACCCGACCGGCTGGTGTTCGATCTCGATCCCGACGAGGGGCTCGATTTCGCCATGGTCAAGAAAGCGGCCGAGGATTTGAAAGTCCATCTCGCCGATATCGGCCTGACCAGCTGGCCGCTGCTATCGGGCGGCAAGGGGGTGCACGTCGTGGTGCCGCTGATCCCGCAGGCCGATTGGCCCGTGGTGCGCAGCTTCGCCGAGCGCTTCGCCCGCGCGCTCGCCCAGGCCGAGCCGGAACGCTTCACCGCCAATCTCAAGAAGCTCAACCGCAAGGGCAAGATTTTCATCGACTATCTGCGCAACCAGCGCGGCGCGACTGCGGTCCTCCCTTATGTCGCCCGCGCCCGCGAGAATGCGCCGGTCGCCGCGCCGGTCACCTGGAGCGAGCTGCGCGACCTCGAGGATGCCAAGCGCTATACGATCCGCGACGCTGCCATCTTGCTCGAGCGCGCCACCAGCCGCGCGCTGCAGGGTTGGGGGGAAGCCGGGCAGGCATTGCCCGACCTCTAGCCCGGTGTTTAGCCCCGGGGAGTGGCGGTACGTATTCGCAGGATGTGAGGCCGGGTAGCAGGCAGAGCGGTGGGCCTTGCCGCGGGTGTCGCTCCTCGCGCTGTTTGCAGGGAGGGAATTTCTACCCCACCAGGCGCAGCGGCGCGCGCCGCCCTGCGGCGAGGCGTCCGGCCGCGGGCAGGAACTCTGTTTCCTCCCATTGGCGCCGGGCGGCCATCATGCGCAGCTGGGCGCGCACCGCGAGGCGATATTCGCGCGGGTCGGCAGCGATCGCGTCCATCGTCCAATGCCCCATATGCGCGCTGCTCGACTGCCGCATCGACAGCAGGTCGCTAGTGTAGCGGCGGGCGAGCGCGCGGTCATAGGGATCGCTGCTCGCACCGAGCGGCATCAGTGCCAGACGCGCCTCGTTGGCGAGGTGCCGCGCCATTGCCTGTGCGATTTCGCGCCGTGCCGCGACCAATTGGGGCATGTGCGGCGGATCGAAGGCCGCGACCTCGATCAGCTTCTCGCCCAATCGCAAGATTTGGCGATGGTCTTCGTAGAGATCCTGCAGCGTCATTCGGGCACTCCTGCAGAGTCTTATAGAGAGACGCGGACGCGGCTGACCGCTGCGCAACATTTTGTTAAGCCGGCGAAACCTCGGGGGAAATATTGCGAAACGTCTTCGCGGGCGCGCTGATTGCCGTGCTCGTCGTCATCCTGCTGATCTCGAACCGCGACTGGGTGCTCAGCGACCAGCGCCGCGCAGTGGCCGACATCGCGGTGATTCCGGAGGGGCAGGCGATATCCTCGCGAATCTGCCCGCTATCGTCGCGCTGCGCGGCGTCCACGTCTCGCGCACGCCGACCAAGGCCGGGCAGCTCTAGCCTGCCGGTGCTGGGCGGCCGGGCGCCGCAGCCGCGCATCGACTTCGACGCGCGACGGCCACGATACGGCTATTCGGTGCGCGAATGGACCTTCCTCGGCATGCCCTTCGGCTGGTGGACCGAATATGGCTATGTGCTCTACGCAGAGGATCGCTACGAGCTGGTCGAAGTGCCGCTCGCCGACTCCGTGGCCGCCCGGTTCCGCAAGGAGGTCGGCCGCGACATGGGGCAGGGTTTCTTCTTCCCTTTCTGGGCCCATGCCTGGGGCTGGCTCTATTATCGGTCAGTCGTGCGCCGACGCGCGGAGCTGGGGCTCATCTGACGGTCGGCAAGGTGAAGGTGCAGCGGCAGGCGGCTGTCGTCCGGCGCTGCAGCCCTGAATCGCCGAACCGATTTCGCTAGAGAGTCCGGGGACGCGGCTCTAGACTCACTTTCGACTCGGGGGAGTGGAGAAGTGCTTTCGTTTCTTGGTGCATCGGAGAATCTCGCCTTCGTCACGGCGATAGTCCTGATGTTGCTGATCGGGCTGGTGCAGCTCGTCGGCCTCGGTGATCACGTCGGCGGGGAGGTGCACCCGGATTTTCACGCAGATGCCGACAATCTGCTGAGCTGGCTCGGCGTCGGGCAGTTGCCGCTGCTGATGCTCATCGTCGTCTTCCTCGCGATCTTCGGCGCGGCGGGTTTGATCCTCCAGCAGGCGATGTTCGATTCGACCGGCGCGCCGCTCGCTGCGTGGATCGCCGTCCCCGCCGTGGCATTCGCATCGCTGCCGATCACCGGTCTGGCGGCGCGGGGCCTCGCTCGCATCCTGCCGCGTGACCACACCACCGCGGTGCCGCTCGAGGCGCTGGTCGGCAGGTCCGCGCAAGTGGTCACCGGGCGCGCCACGCTGGGTTCGCCGGCCCGCGCCCGCGCCGAGGACCATCACGGCCAGGCGCATTACGTCATGGTCGAGCCCGACCGAAGCGGACAGGTCTTCGAAGAGGGCGAGCGCGTGCTGCTCGTCCGCCGCGAAGGCGAGCTGTTCCGTGCCATCTCCCGCGGCGATTTCCATTTGCCGCGTCTCGAAAGCTGAAACGATGAATGATCTCGTCCCCCAGGAGGCCACCTCGATGCTTCCCTATTTCATCTATACCGGTGTCTTGATCGCCGCGCTGCTGATCATCGGCCTGTTCCTCGCGCGGCTCTACAAGCGTGCTTCGAAGGAGATTGGCTTCGTCCGCACCGGCTTCGGCGGCGAAAAGGTGGTGATCAACGGCGGCGCGCTGGTGCTGCCGGTGTTCCATGAGACGATGCCGGTCAACATGAACACCGTGCGGCTCGCCGTCGAGCGCAAGGCGGGCGACGCGCTGATCACGCTCGATCGGCTGCGCATCGACGTGAAGGCCGAATTCTACGTCCGGGTGAAGCCCGACGCGCAGGCGATCGCCACCGCCGCGCAGACGCTGGGCATGCGCACGATGCATCCCGATGCATTAAAGGAGCTGGTCGAGGGCAAGTTCGTCGATGCGCTGCGTTCGGTCGCGGCGGGGATGACGATGGCGCAGCTCCACGAGCAGCGCGCCGATTTCGTCCAGAAGGTGCAGCAGGTGTCGTCGGTCGATCTCGCGATGAACGGGCTCGAGCTCGAGTCGGTCTCGCTGACCGGGCTCGACCAGACCTCGATCGAGCATTTCAACGCCAACAACGCGTTCGACGCCGAGGGTTTGACCAAGCTCACCGAGCAGATCCAGCTGCGCAAGAAGGCGCGCAACGACATCGAGCAGGACACCCGGGTCCAGATCGAGACCAAGAACCTCGAAGCCGAGCGCCAGTCGTTCCTGATCGGCCGCGACACCGAATTCGCTCGTCTGGAGCAGGAGCGCGAGATCGAGATGCGCCGCGCCGCGCAGGGCGCCGAAGTCGCGCGTGAGCAGTCGCTGCGCCAGCAGGAAGCCGATCAGGCCAAGATCGAGTCGAAGAAGCTCGTCGACGCGCAGCAGATCGAGGCGGATCGCGCCGTCCAGCAGGCCAAGATCGAGCAGGACCAGGCGCTCGCGCTCGCGCGCCAGGAGCAGCAGATCGCGGTCCAGAACAAGAGCCGCGAGGAAAGTCAGGCGCGGGCCAAGGCCGACGAGGCACGCGCCGAGGCGGTGGTCGCCGAGGAACGCGTCGGCACTGCGCGCGAGGCCGAGGTCGCCGAGCGCCAGAAGCGGATCGAGCTGATCGACGCGTCGCGCGAGGCCGAGCGCGCCGCGATCGGGATCAAGGTGCAGGCCGAGGCCGAGAAGTCCGCCGCCGCCGACCGTGCCGAAGCCACGCGCCTCGGTGCCGAGGGCGAGGCCGAAGCCGCCAAGCTGCGGGCACAGGCTGATCGGGTGCGCTTCGAAGTCGAGGCGGCGGGGCAGCGCGCAGTCAACGAAGCGGCGAACATCCTGTCGTCGGATCAGGTCTCGCTCCAGACCAAGATGGCGTTGCTCAAGGTGCTGCCCGAGATCATCCGCGAGGCATCGAAGCCGCTCGAGGCGATCGATTCGATTCGGATCGTCCAGGTAGACGGGCTCACCGGCCGGGGTGGTGCGTCGGTGGGAGCCGCGAACGACGGCGACGGCGAACGCAACCTCGCCAATGCGGCGGTATCGGCGGCGCTCCGCTATCGCGCGCAGGCGCCGGTGATCGACGGGCTGATGAAGGAGCTCGGTTTCGACGGCAGCTCGCTCGACACGCTCGTCGCCAGCGCGATCGCCGAGCCCGCGGCGGCGGATCCTCCGGTAAAGGCGGCCGAATAGCGCTGCTTTGATCCTCCTCGTGGCGGGGGAGGATTCGGGAAGTCCGCAAACCGCGGCTTTCACGATAAGCCCGCCTTGTCGTGCGCGGCCGGCTATTTGTTTGACGCGGGGGCCGTGGACCGCGGAAAGGCGCGGCACCAACGAGAGGGAGCATCCATGCCGTTTGTGCTGCACGAATATGCGCTGTCGGGAAATTGCTACAAGATCCGCCTCACCGCGGCGCATGTCGGGCTGCCGCTGGAGCGGCGGCAATACGACATTCTGAAGGGAGAGACGCGCACCGCGGAATTCCTGAGCGAAGTCAACGCCAATGGCCGAATCCCGGTGCTCCAGCTCGGCGACGATTTCCTGCCCGAGAGCAATGCCGCCGCTTTCTATGTCGCCGACGGCAGCGATCTGATCCCGGCGGACCGCTTCGCACGCGCCGATCTGCTGCACTGGCTGTTCTGGGAGCAATATAACCACGAACCCAACATCGCGACGGTGCGCTTCTGGCGGACCCTGGTGGGCGAGGCGAACCTGACCGATCTGCAGCGCGCTTTATTGCCCGGCAAGGTCGCGGCGGGCGAGGCGGCGCTGGCGCTGATGGACGCGCATCTCGGGCGAAGTGATTTCTTCGTGCTCGACCGTATCACTCTCGCCGACATCATTCTCTACGCCTACACCCACGTTGCCGAGGAAGGCGGGTTCGATCTCCAACCTTATCCCAATGTCCGCGCCTGGCTCTCGCGCGTCGCGGCCGATCCGGCGCATATTCCGATTACCGCCTGATCCACGATTCCGATTGTAACATTCGCAGGGCATAGGCCTGTCGCAGGACAAGCTCCCGCGGGGGAACGATCATGGCGACGATCACCAGGCTTCCGTTCGACGCAGCGCAGTTCGGCGACTTCCATGCGATCCAGCCGGCGATCCCCGAGCGGGTGATCGGCGGGCGCCGGCAATATCGCACGGTATGGATTTCCGACGTCCACCTCGGCACGCGCGGCTGCAACGCCGAGATGCTGATCGACTTCCTCGACCATGTCGACAGCGAGACCATGTATCTGGTCGGCGACATGATCGACGGCTGGGCAATGAAGAAACGCCTCTATTGGCCGGCGACGCACAACGACATCGTCTGGCGCGTGCTCAAGCGCGCCAAGCGCGGCACCCGGATCGTCTATATCCCCGGCAATCATGACGAGATGTTCCGGCAATTTTCGGGGCTGCATTTCGGCGGCGTCGAGATCCTCCGCCAGGCGATCCACGAGACCGCCGACGGCCGTCGCCTGCTCGTCCTCCACGGCGACGAATTCGACGCGATCACCATGTCGCATCGCTGGCTCGCGCATCTCGGCGATGCCGCGTACGAGGGCATGATGGCGCTCAACCGCTGGCTCAACAGCGTCCGCCGGCTGTTCAACCTGCCTTATTGGTCGCTCAGCAAATACGCCAAGCAGAAGGTCAAGAACGCGGTCTCGTTCATTTCGAAGTTCGAGGAGATCGTCGCGCACGAGGCGGCGCATCGCGGGATCCACGGCGTGATCGCCGGGCACATCCACAAAGCCGAGATGCGCACGATCCAGGGCATTGAATATTATAATGACGGCGATTGGGTGGAGGGTTGCACCGCGCTCGTCGAGCATTACGACGGTACCATGGAAATTCTCCATTGGGCCGACGAGATAGCGGCGCGCGACGCGCCCGAATCCGGGGCCAGACTAGAGGCGGCGTGACGGCGGCGGCGGGAGTCGACGACGTGCGCATCGCCATCGTAACCGATGCCTGGGAACCCCAGGTCAACGGCGTCGTCCGCACGCTCCAGTCGGTTCGCCGGGTGCTGGAGGCGCAGGGCCACCGCGTCGAAGTGATCTCGCCCGATCGCTTCTATTCGCTGCCGTGCCCCACCTATCCCGAGATTCGTCTCGCGCTCGCCAGCACCGGCAGCGTCGGTGCGATGCTCGAGGCCTTCCGCCCCAATGCGATCCATCTCGCCACCGAAGGGCCGCTGTGCGTCGCCGCGCGGCGCTGGTGCCTGCGCAACGACATGCCGTTCACCACGGCGTACCACACCCAATTCCCCGATTACGTCTCGGCGCGCTCGGGCGTCCCCGCCGAGTGGATCTGGCGCTACATCCGCTGGTTCCACGCGCCGAGCCAGGCGATCCTTGCCTCGACGCCGTCGATCCGGCAGTCGCTGATCGGGCACGGTCTCACCCATGTGAAGCATTGGGGCAGGGGGGTCGACCTCGCCAATTTCCACCCCGGCGTCGCGCCGCATCCGGCGATGGCGGATCTCGTTGGCCCGGTGCAGCTTTATGTCGGCCGCGTCGCGGTCGAGAAGAACCTCGAGGCGTTCCTCAAAACCATCCATCCCGGCACCAAGGTGGTGGTCGGCGACGGTCCGGCGCGATCGGCGCTGCAAGCGCGTTTTCCCGAGGCGAAGTTTCTCGGGCCGATGTTTGGTGCCGAACTCGCCGCGACCTATGCCGCCGCCGATGTGTTCGTGTTTCCCAGCAAGACCGACACCTTCGGACTGGTGATGATCGAGGCGCTGGCCTGCGGCGTGCCCGTCGCGGGCTATCCGGTCACCGGGCCGGTCGATGTGCTCACTCCCGAAACCGGGGCGATGGACAGTGATCTCACCGTCGCCATCGCGGCCGCGCTGACCAAAGACCGCGCGACCTGCGCCAAATATGGCCGCAGCTTCACCTGGGAGGCCAGCGCGCGCCAGTTCCTCAATGCGCTCTATGCAATGGACGATCATGAGGCGGCCGCCTGACCGCCGCGGCAGACTGCCGATTTGCAACCTTGCTCTTGCGACGTTCCCGCATTAAGTCCGAACCATAGCCCGGCCGCCCGTGATGGGCGGCCCTTATTGTTTCTGGAGACGAAAAAGTGGCCCAGCCGCTGATGCCGCATGCGACCGCTTCCTGGCTGGTCGACAATAGTTCGCTCTCGTTCGAGCAGATCGCCGAGTTTTGCGGGCTGCACATCCTCGAGATCCAGGCGATCGCCGACGACACCGCGACGACCAAGCTCACCGGCCGGGATCCGGTCCGCGCGCACGAGCTGACGCAGGAAGAGATCGACAAGGGCCAGGCCGATCCGACCTATGTCCTCAAGATGCTCAAGGGTCCCGAGCAGATCCGCCGCACCAAGGGGCCGCGCTACACGCCGGTCTCGAAGCGCCAGGACAAGCCCGACGGCATCGCGTGGATCCTGCGCCACCACCCCGAGATTTCGGACGGCGCGATCGGCAAGCTGATCGGCACCACCCGCACCACCATCGCCGCGATCCGCGATCGCAGCCATTGGAACATCGCCAACATCACGCCGAAGGACCCGGTCACGCTCGGCCTGACGTCGCAGCGCGAGCTCGACGCGCTGGTCGCCAAGGCCGCCAAGGCCGCCGGCATCGAGGCGCCGACCGACACGCGGCTCGAGGGTGATCGCGAGGCGCTGATCGAGCAGCTCCGCGCCGAGCGCACTGCCGCCGCGCATGCCGCCGAAGCGGGCGAAGGCGCCGAGGGGGCGACCGGCCCGGTCGAGCACACCGCGGAGACGCTGTTCCGCCAGTGACGCGGCGCGTGTAACTTCCCTGCGCGACTCGCCGGGTCGCGCAAGGGAGATGCCGCATGTGTGACGAACTGACTGCCGCCGATAACGAGCGCTTCCTGAGCGACGCGATGACTCGCCGCGGCTTCGGCGCTGCGGCCGCCGTCGCCGGCATCGGCCTGTTGCTGCCGAACCCCGCCAACGCGCTGGCGATCAAGGGCCGCGACGTTGAGATCCCCACGCCCGACGGGACAGCCGACGCCTATTTCGTCGCGCCTGCCACGGGCAGGCATCCCGCCGTGCTGGTCTGGCCCGACGTCTTCGGGCTGCGTCCGGCGTTCCGGCAGATGGCCGATCGGCTCGCCCAATCGGGTTATGCGGTGCTCACCATCAACCATTTCTACCGCTCGACGGAAGTGCCGTTCGTTACCCCTGGCCAAGGGTTCGACCAAGCGCTGCGCGAAAAGGTCGGCCCGTGGCGCGAACTGCTCACGCCCGACGCGGTTTCGCGCGACGGCGGGGCGTTCGTCGCATGGATCGACAAGCAGCGGGAGGTCGACCGGAAGCGCGGCATCGGCAGCACCGGCTATTGCATGGGCGGGCCAATGGTGATGCTCACCGCGGCGGGTTCGCCGGCGCGGGTGCGCGCGGGGGCGACGTTCCACGGCGGCGGGATGGCGGCCGACGACATGCTGGCGCGCGTGCCCTTGATGAAGGCGAGCTTCCTTATCGCGATCGCCGCGAACGACGATGCCAAGGCGCCGGGCGACAAGGACAAGTTGCGCGCGGCGTTTGCCGCAGCCAGGCTCCCCGCCGAGATCGAAGTCTATCAGGGGGCGATGCACGGCTGGTGTCCGCCCGATAGCAAGGTCTACGATCAGGCGCAGGCCGATCGCGCCTGGGCGCGGCTGCTCGCCTTGTTCGACAAGGCGCTCGCTTGACGCGAACATTTGTGTCGTTCACGTAATGTTCTAATCCGAATCGGGAGAACGGCCATGTCGAACGATCTTGTTTTTTATACCAACCCCCAGTCGCGCGGGCGGATCACCCGCTGGATGCTCGAAGAGACCGGTGCGGACTATCGTACCGAAGTCGTCGATTATGCCAGGATGAAGAGCGCGGAGTATCTCGCGATCAACCCGATGGGGAAAGTCCCCGCGATCCTCCACCACGGCAAGGTGGTGACTGAAGGGGGCGCAATCTGCGCCTATCTGGCCGAGGCGTTCCCGGAGGCCGGCCTCGCGCCGCGGCCGGAGGAACGCGCCGATTATTATCGCTGGCTGTTCTTCGCGGCCGGTCCGGTCGAGCACGCTGTGACCAACAATTCGGCCAAGTTCGAACCCTCGCCCGAGCAGGCGCGGTCGTTTGGTTACGGCAATTACGCGACGACGGTCGACGTGCTCGAGCAGGCCGTCAGCGCACACGATTATATCGCCGGCGATCGATTCACGGCGGCCGACGTCTATGTCGGCTCGGCGGTCGGCTGGGGCACCTTGTTCGGCACGCTGCCGAAGCGCGACGCGTTCACAGCCTATTTCGAGCGGTTGAGCGGGCGCGAGGCGTACCAGCGCGCCGCGGCGAAGGACGATGCGCTGGTGCCGCAGCCGGTATCCGCCTGACCGACTGTTGAAAGTCCAGTAGCAACGGGTCGGTGCTCCTGCGGAGGCAGAAGCCTGAAGCAGCGTAGTGCTCAGCTATCCCGGGCTCCTGCCCTGGCAGGAGCCCGAACCCAAACGACCGCTGCCGGAATCATCGATAGCCTCAGCGCGACGGCGCGATCCGCGGCGAATAGTCGGCCATCGTCATGAACACGCTGTCGACCTTCGTCACCAGCTTGCCACCCGCTTCCGAGGCCGCGACGACCGCGCGCCACTCGGGATCCGCGCCGAATGCCTTCCAGTCCGCGTCCCGTGCCTCCCGGCTGGGATAGGCGAGCACATAGATCACCCGCCCCTCGGGCGCTTCGCTGGTCGGCTGCTCGTTCCAATAGGCGACATTACGCATGCCGTGCTTCTCGAACAGTTTGAGCGTGTGATCGCGAAACCGGGCATTGAGCGCGGCAAGCTTGCCGGGCGCGGGATAGTAGATCCGCAATTCATAGACCGCCGCCTGCGGATCGGGCGCCGCAAGCTGCGCAAGCGCAGGGGCTGCAGTCACGGCCAGAACGAGGCCGGCGAGGAAGGCAGAGCGCATGGCGAACTCCCGAAGCAATGAAGGGACGAGAGATCGCACGTCACGCAGTCTCTCTGCCACCGGTAAAATCCAGCGGCAGGCGAATGACCAAAAACGATGGCGGTAAACGCCCCAAGGGCGGACGTTCAGTCTTCTTCGCCGAACACGGACGGCTCTAGGTCCATAGTCGCACCGGCCATCCGCTCTTTGGCGCAGTGGGAGTGAAGGTAGATGTTCTGGAAGGGATCATCCCTCCCGCGTCTGCCCTCCGCCCATCGCCATAAACCTTCGACGCTGACCAGAAGCGCGCCCCTATCGCTGCGGTCGATACCCTCGCCACAGATCCAGCATTGAAAGTCGAGCATGCAGAGTAGGGTGCAATAGACCTTCGGTTATCGCAATGTCCGCTTTCCACCCTATCCCGGTCGTTCCGGATCTCTGAGAATCCCGCTGGCCGGGTCCCAGCGCTCCACGCATCGCGGCACAAGGCGATTTCGTGCAAGCATCTGGAAATTAAGGCGTAGGCTTCGCTCAGGTGCCCTTCCGGGCGCTTCTTGTGAGGCCTTATGCCTGTAATCAGAGAACTTCGCGAGCGCGCGTCTCATTACCGCGCGGCCGCAGCAATTTGCGATTCGCCATCAGCATTGTCCGACTCGCTGAATAAGCGCGCTTTGCTCAAGATCGCCTTGGACTTCGAGGATGCGGCGGGGCACGCGGAAGCGATCCAAAGCGGTCGTACCTAGGCCGTAGACTCATAAAGCAGCCTGTCGGCTAACGCCCCAGTTGCCGCCGTTGATTGTCGAATATTCGGTGCCCAAAAGCGGCCATCAGCGAGTGAAGGTGAAAACCTCCGCGCCCGTACCGATGACGAAGGAGCGTCCCGTCGGTGAAAAGCCGAACACCCTGACCTCGGGAACGAAACCGGTGAAAATGCCCGGCTCGTCAGCGGTGCCGACCGGAGTGATCAATCGGATTACATCGTCAACGCTGTTCGACAACTGGCCTTCCAATCGCCAGCCGTCGTCGGTGACTTGCGACAAAGCGCCCCCGTAAATTTCCCCAGCGATAATAATTTCTTGACCCGCAATCGGACCGATCCCCTTCACCTTACGGCCATGCTCATCGAACGGCAACGAAGGATTGGGATCGCGCGCGACCAGCTCTCCGGAGATACAGTCGATGACACCTCGACCATCGTGTGTTGCTACCAGCAAGAGGTCCGAACTACTCGCAAATCCGACGCCGAATAAGCCTCCGGCTCTGATGATGTGACGGGTCGGCCATGAAGTACTGACGTTCTGATGGGTTTCGTGCATGCCTGAAGGCTAGCGCGAGATATGTCCACTTTCTACCGACTAACGTTCAAAGCGGCCTGTCTCAAATCCACCCAGGAACGGACATCTCGCCCATCGCTTGCAATGTAGGATTTCGCCTGCTTCCCTACGCGCCGCCCGGCCAAGCCGAGCCTGCTCTTTGACGCCGTCGATCTCTTGCCTATTCGAGTAACGAAATTTCCTGCTCGCGCAATTTCATTGCTGATTCACCGCGAAAATAGTGAAGTTGCGCGGCAATCCTACATGCGGCGCACGCGACTCGCTGCCATTCGTGCAGGCAACTGCGCCATCACCCCGTCCCGGTCCGCGCCGTCGGTGGTGCCCCAGCGCACGATCTCGTCGAGCGTGCGGCCGCAACCAACGCACCAGCCGGTGGCGTCGTCGATCCGGCAGATATTGGTGCACGGCGAGCGGATCGGAGCCGATCCGGCGCCCGCCGCTTCGCTCACGCGCCCAGCGTGTACTTCAGGAAGTCGGGGACGGGGCCATTCCAGCCGTCGTCGGGTCCGTCCTGCGAGGATTGCGCGTCGCGTCGCGGCTCGCGGTTCGGACGCTCGTCGCGTCCGCGGCCACGGCCGCCGCGCTCTTCGCGTTCGCGGCGGGGTGCGGCCTCGCGCTGCGGCACTGGCTCGCGGGCCGGACGGGCCTCGCGCACCGGTGCTGCTTCGGCTTCGATCTCCGCTTCGGGCTCGGGCTTGTGGGCAGGCTCTGCTTCGACCTTGCGGCCGCCGCGACGGCGGGGCGCGGCCTTGCGCTCTTCCGCTGGGGCTTCCTCGCGCGCTGCGTCGCCGCTCGCCGACTTCATCCGCTCGATTTTCATCCCGGTGAGCTTTTCGATCTCCGAAATGTTCTCGGCGTCCTCGGGCGTCACCAAGGTATAGGCGATGCCGGTCGCGCCCGCGCGGCCGGTGCGGCCGATGCGGTGGACGTAATCGTCGGGATGCCACGGCGCGTCGAAATTATAGACGTGGCTCACGCCCTTGATGTCGAGCCCGCGCGCCGCGACGTCCGAGGCTACGAGGATGTTGACCGTGCCCGCCTTGAACCGGTCGAGCTCGGCGATGCGCTGCGACTGTTCCATGTCGCCGTGAATCTCGGTCGAGCGGAAGCCGCTCTTCTGCAGGCTCTTGTTGAGATCGCGGACCGTGGTCTTGCGGTTGCAGAAGATGATCGCGGTGGTCACGTCCTCGGCGCGGAGCAGCTCGCGCAGCACATCGCGCTTCTTCGGCGCGGCGACGTTGACCACCCATTGGCGGATATTGACGTTGGCGGTCGCCGGGCGCGCGACTTCGACGCGCTTGGGATCGGTGAGGAACTTGTCGGCGAGCTTCTTGATCACCGGCGGCATCGTCGCCGAGAAGAGCAAGGTCTGCCGGGTCTTGGGCAGCTTGGTGCAGATTTCCTCGATGTCGGGGATGAACCCCATGTCGAGCATCCGGTCGGCCTCGTCGATGACGAGCAGACTGCAGCCGGTGAGCAGGATCTTGCCGCGCCCGAACAGGTCCATCAGCCGGCCGGGGGTGGCGATGAGGACGTCGACGCCCTTTTCGAGCGCCTTGACCTGATCGCCCATCTGCACGCCGCCAATGAGGAGGGCCATCGAGAGCTTGTGGTTGACGCCATATTTGTCGAAATTCTCGGCCACCTGCGCGGCGAGCTCGCGCGTCGGCTCGAGGATCAGGCTGCGCGGCATCAGCGCGCGGGTGCGCCCTTCGCCGAGGATGTCGATCATCGGCAGCACGAAGGCGGCGGTCTTGCCCGTGCCTGTCTGCGCGATGCCGATCAGGTCCTTGCCCATGAGGACGGAGGGGATCGCCTGGCGCTGGATCGGAGTCGGCTCGGTATAGCCCGAGTCGGTGACCGCACGCAGAAGGTCGTCAGAAAGGCCGAGATCGGCAAAGCTCATGTATTTTTCCGGAAAAGGGCGTGGTTACCCATGCCGCCAAAGCCTTCACGCGCTTGCGGATTTGGCCGCCAATGTCAAGCCGGAGGCTGCTCTCAGCGCGCCGGAACCAGCGACGCGAAGCCTTGGACGGCGCACTGGCGGCCCGATCGCGAACGGATCGAATCGCGTTTGGCGCACATCTTCTTGTCCTTGTTAGCCTTGACATAGAAGCCGTTGTAGAAGCCGAGCGCGGGGCAATCGTTGCCGAGCTTGGCGCGGAGCAGCGCTCCGTTCTTCAGCAACAAGTCGACGCTGTCGAAGCGATTGACCGAGAAACCCGCCAGATCCTCCATCTTGACGCAATCGTCGGCCTTTTTTTCGACCAGTGCCGCCGGCCGCGCGGTGCGGACCACGATCGTCGCCCGGCTGACGGTCAGGCGCGGAATATGGATGGTGATTCGCTGCTGCTGAAGCAGGTGTGCGGCCACATCCCAGTCGAGCGGCTCCGGCGGCGAAGCCGGGGCAGCGAACAACAGCAGGAGACCGGAAGCGGCGATCAGCGGATTCAACATGTCTGGCGGGGTTTGTAAGCCATAGTTTTGAACAGTGGATGAACTGGCGCCCGTCATGCTAACCGGGCGCGGCCATGACACCAGCACAAAGCCAGCTTGTCGAGACCGTTCAACAACGCTTCGGCCCCAAGGTCGCGACGACCGAAGCCGAAGCGATCGCGCCGTGGCTGACCGACTGGCGCGGCCGCTATCATGGGGAGGCGCCGGCTTTGCTTTCTCCCGGCTCGACCAACGAAGTGGCCGCGATCGTCGCGCTGGCGGCCGCGGCTGGGGTGCCGCTAGTGCCGCAGGGCGGCAATACCGGAATGGTCGGCGGCGCCACGCCGCCCACCGACGGCTCGGCGCTGTTGCTGTCGCTTCGCCGGATGAACCGGATCCGCGCGCTCTCGCCGGTGAGCAATCTCGCCGTCGCCGAAGCGGGAGTGATCCTCGCCGATCTCCGGACCGCGGCGGAGGTGGCAGGGCGCCGCTTCCCGCTCGATCTGGGCGCGCGCGGGAGCGCGACGATCGGCGGGCTGGTCTCGACCAATGCCGGCGGCACGCAGGTGCTGCGTTTCGGGACGATGCGCAGCCTCGTCGCCGGCGTCGAGGCGGTGCTCCCCGACGGTTCGATCCACAATGGCGTCGCCGCGCTTAAGAAAGACAATCGCGGCTATGATCTCAACCAGCTGCTGATCGGCGCCGAAGGCACGCTCGGCATCGTCACTGCCGCGACCTTGCGACTGGTTCCCGGGGCGGCGGCGCGCGCAGTCGGATGGGTGGGCCTCGAAAGCCCCGCCGCGGCGCTGCAACTGCTGCGGATGCTGGAAGCCGGCACCAGTGCAGTCGAAAGCTTCGAGATATTGCCCGAAAAGACGCTGGCGCTCGTGCTGCGCCATGTGCCCGGCACGCGACGGCCGCTGGCAACTGCGCATCCATGGCATGTGCTGATCGAGGCGGTGGCGACCGATCCCACAGCCGAAGCGCCCGCGGCTTTGCTCGAGCGGCTGCTCGGCCCAGCGCTCGAGCGCGAGCTGGCCGGCGACGCAGTGATCGCCGCCAGCGAGGCGCAGGCGGAGGATTTCTGGCGCATCCGCCATTCGATCTCGGAGGCAGAGCGCGCGGGCGGGCCGGCGCTCCAGCACGACATTTCGGTGCCGGTCGACGACATGCCGCGCTTCATGATCGAAGGCGGTGCCGAGGCCGAGGCGCGGTTTCCCGGGACCGAAGCGGTGGCCTATGGGCATCTCGGCGACGGCAACGTCCATTTCCACGTCCGCGCGCCGGCGGGGGTGGATCCGCAGGTCTGGTATGCCGAGGACGGCCCGGGGATCTCGCGCCACGTCCACGACATGGTCGTTGCTGCGGGCGGGTCGATCTCGGCCGAACACGGCATCGGCCAGATGAAGCGCGCCGAGCTCGAGCGGTTGAGTGCGCCGTCGCGGATGACCGTGCTGCGCGCGATCAAGACCGCGCTTGACCCGCATAATATTCTCAATCCGGGAAAACTGGTCGCGCTTGCGCCCGACGCCGCGAGACCATAGACCTTCGCGCGAATTTCACGCTTCCAGCAATCATTCTCAGGAGAGTTTCGGATGGCCAGTGCGCCACAACAGTCGCTTCCGTTGTTCTACAACCAGCTCGAGCCGCTTTCGAGCCAGACGCACGCCGACTTCCGCATTCGCGTTCGTGACAAGGCGCCCTTCCTCGCGAAGCAGCATGCCGTGCCGGTCACCGTCGAGGAATTCCCGCTGGTCCAGCGCTTCCTGCCGATCGTGTTCTCGGTGGGCGACGATCCCGTTCCGCTCGCTTTGATGGGCCTGAACGAGGGTGTGAACACCTTCTTCGACGATGAAGGCACGCTGCTCGAGCCGAACTTCTACGTCCCCGCCTATATCCGTCGCTATCCCTACCTGCTCGCGCGCCTGCGGACCGATGCCGACGAGCTGTCGCTCTGCTTCGATCCTTCTTCGGACACGATCGGTGCGTTCGAGGACGGCGACAAGCTGTTCGAGAATGGCGAGCCGACCGAGACCACCAAGAACATTCTCCAGTTCAACGAGCAGTTCGAACAGGCCGGCGCGCGCACTGCGATGTTCATGAAGGACCTCAAGGAACTCAACATCCTGATCGACGGTGAAGTCACGATCCAGCAGGAAGGCAACGAGCAGCCCTTCATCTATCGCGGCTTCATGATGATCGACGAGAACAAGCTCAACGAATTGCGCGGCGATCAGCTGCGCAAGATCGTTCAGAACGGCATGCTGCCGTTGATCTACGCGCATCTCTTCTCGCTGGCGCTGATGCGCGACATCTTCGGTCGCCAGGTCCGCCTCGGCAAGATGCCGCAGCCGCAGCTGGTCAACCCGGCCTGACAATGGTCTGAGCGCGGCGGCCAGCTTTCGGCCGCCGCGCTCGTCACCAAACAACTCGGAAAATCGCTGTCCTGGTCGGCGGGTTGAAGTCCTTCAACCGCCCCGGTTCAGGCGTTGCAGCAGGACGCGCCAGACGAAGATGGTCAGCAGCGCCGGCTGGCCGAGAAACGGCACGAACAGGCCGACGACCAGGCTGGTGACCGCGCCGAGCAAGGTCGCATAGCCGCGCAGGCGCAGCATGCCGCGCTGCTCTGCCGAAACCTGTGCGCCGACCACCGGCGCGGAGGTGACGACGCGCTGGAGCCAGATATTGGCGAGCGCCGCCAGCGCCAGCCAGCCGCTATAGAATGCGACCGGCACGCGGTGGCCGTAATATTCCGACGATAATGCCGTGAAGAACGGCATCGCCGCGATCGTGCAGAGCAGCACCAGATTGGGGAGGACGATCCGCGGATCCCAATGGCGCGCGCAATCGAACACGCGATGATGGCCGGCCCAAAATGAGCCGATCACGAAAAACGATACGAAGAAGCTGATGAAATTCGGAATGAGCCGGGCGAGCGCGATCAGGAACTCGCGATCGCTGCCGGGCCCGTGCACTTCGGGCACGTGAATCTCGATGATCAGCAGCGTGATCGCGATCGCAAACACTGCGTCCGAGAAGAAGATCAGCCGTTCGAGCGCATGCCCCGGCCCGTGAAGTTCCGGCTCACGACGGATCCTGCGCATACTTTCCCCGCTCCTATGTCCGCCTCGCCGTTAGCGGAGGATCATTCGGGTGTCTTGGGAGCTGTGGGTTTGCCTGGAGCGGGGCGGCGCGCCGCGCGCGGCTTGGCGGCGCTGCCATCAGCGGTTTTGCGGGTGCGACGTGCGGGCGGCTTGGCCGCGGTTTCAGCGGTAGCAGCCGGCGCCTTGCGGGTGCGCGTAGCCGGGGAAGCGGCGGCAGCGGGCTTGCGCGTGCGGCGAGTCACCGGCTTCGCCGTAGCTTCGCCGGCGGGCTTTTCCGCCTTTGCCGGTGTCTTGCGCGTGCGTTTGACGACGGGCTTGGCAACCGCGGTCGCCACATCGGCAGCCGCCGTCGCCACGGTTTCGGCCGTGCTGGCGGCAGCGTCCGCTGCCTTGGCGGCACCCTCCTGAACCTTGGGCTCGTTCTTGAGCTTCGCGGCGATCGCGACCAGCCCGGCGGCGAGGATGTCGGCGACGAGCGGGTGCTTTGCCAGGTCGCTCAGCTTGCCCCGCACCGATTTGGGGAGTTTCACTCCGGCGATGCTCTTTGGGAGGAACGAGCCCTTGCCGGTTGCGCCCTTGTCGTCTTTCTTCTTCTTGCCTGCCATCTAGATCCTCCGCGTGTCGCGACGCCAGTGTCACGGATCGACGCCCGTCGGTCAACGTCGGATCGCGGTCGCGGCGGCGTCAATGGCGCGTGTCGTCGCTTTCCTCGCGCTCGAACACTATCTCTAGGCCCTCGCAAGCCTTGCCGGTCCCGGTATCGCTGACATTGCCGCCGGCGTCCTCGGTGGTGGTCTGGTCCAGCTGGTCGGTCAGCGCGTCGCGATCCGGCACTTGTCCGGCGGCATCTGCGTCGCGCCCGATGATCGCGCTGTCGGGCTTTGGGTGATCAGCCATCTCGTCTCTCCATGACCCGCCCCGAGCTGGGTCAACGGTGCGCCCTGCCTCTCGTTCCACCCGCGCCACGAATCGATCAGGCGGCGGCTTTGCTCCGACGCTCGCTCGCGAGCCGTTGGAGGAAGCCGTGGAGCCGTTCGCTATTGGCCGCCCAGGTGAAGGGCGCGACGGTGGCTCGGACGGCAGCGGGATCCGGGGGAGAGGCAAGCAACGCCGTCAGCGCGCCGGCGAAAGCATCGGGCGTGCGCGCGACGATGCGGCCACCGGTGTCGTTCCGCACGACCTGCCGCGCGCCGCCGACGTCGGGGATCACTACCGGAGTACCGCTCGCGAGTGCCTCGAGCCAGGCATTTGCGAGGCCTTCGCGTTCCGACGCCAGCGCCATCGCGTCGGCAGCAGTGAGCAGCGTCGGAAGTTCGACATGCGGCACCGAGCCGAGCAACCGTACGCGACTGCCGAGACCGAGCCGGGCAATCTGCGCGGTGAGCTGGGCGTGGAAGGGGCCCTCGCCGGCGATCCAGAGCTGGACGCCCGGCAGGGTGGCGATCGCATCGATGACGATCTGATGGCCCTTGAGCGGGATCAGCGCGCCGACCGAGAGGATCAGCGGGCCCTCGACGCCGATGGCGGCCTTGGCTTCGGCGCGGTCGCCGGAAGTGAAGCGCGAGAAGTCGACCCCAGTCACGATGCATTCGGTGCGATCCCCCGGGAGACCGAGCGATGTCATGTCGTCGCGCATCGCTTCGGAGACTGAAAGCAGGCCGTCGGCGGCATGCGCGGCGGTGCGGATCTGTGCGCCGGTTGCCGGGTTGCGCGCCCAGTAATGGATATCCGACCCGCGCGCCTTGATCGACACGGGCACGTCGAAACGGCGGCCGAGCTCGACCGCGGCGACGCCGTCGGGGAAAAAGAACTCCGCGTCGATCACGTCGAAGGGGAAGTCACGGTGGATGTCGCGCAACAGCGGGGTCACTGCGTCGGCAAGCGCGCGCGCGTGAAAGCGGCCGTTGGTGCCGGGATATACCCGAAAGCGGGGACGGCGGACCTGCAGCCCCTTCCAGTCTTCGGACTTCGGAAGCGCTGCGATGGCGCGGTAGCGCGGCAGGCGATCGAGAGGGGCGGGGGGGAGGCCCAGCGGAGCAACCACGCGAAGTGCCACGTCGTCGCGTTCGGCCAGAGCGAGCGACTGGCGCTCGACGAAGATGCCGAAATTGGGACGCGAGGCGTCGGGGAAAAGCGTCGAAAGGACCAGCACGCGGAGCATAAGCGGCGCATATACAGCGCCAAGGTTAATGCTCCGCGTGCTGGCTTCAGGCCTTAGCGGCAGCGACGGCGATTGTTGCCGGTGCTCCGCTCGATCTCGCGGCCGGCGAGCGCGCCGGCGGCGGCGCCGAGCAGGGTGCCGGCGGCGCGATCACCGCGGGTGTCGATCGAACGACCGACCAGCGCACCGGCGACGCCGCCGACGACCAGACCGGTGGTGCCGTTGGGCTTGCGGCAATAGCGGCGCCCGTCACGACCGCGCCATTCACGATAGGTGCTGCGGCGGCGCTGGGTGTCCAGCTTATATTCGTACGACTTGGCTTCGGCCTTGGGGGCCGGAAGGGCAACGGCGGTGGGGATCGCCACCGCAACGGCGCTGAGCGCCATAATGAACTTACGCATGATTCACTCCCATAGATCGATTGTAGTTGCAGAAACCGTAAGCGAAACGTCCCGCGGCCACGCGCGGTTTCATGAACCTGAAACTACGTGCCGCTCATCTGACGTTGGAATTAGGCACATGAACGCACCACGAACGATCATCGATACGCTCGGCCTTTCGCCCCATCCCGAGGGCGGCTGGTATCGCGAGACGTGGCGGGCACCGCCGGAAGGTGGGCGTTCGGCGGGCACCGCGATCCATTTCCTGCTCGAGGAGGGGCAGCGATCGCACTGGCACCGGGTCGACGCCGACGAATTGTGGCTCTGGCATGCGGGATCGCCGCTCGAACTGCGGGTCGAGCAGGATGACGGCGCGATTCAGACGATTGCGCTCGGCGGCGACGTGACCCGCGGCTATGTGCCGCAATGGCGAGTGCCGGCGGGTCGCTGGCAATCGACCGAGGCGCGCTCCGGCTGGGCGCTGGTGAGCTGCATCGTGGTCCCCGGTTTCGACTTTGCCGGTTTCGAGCTTGCCCCGCCTGGATGGACGCCCGGTTCGCCATGATCGCATCCGTCCCCGTTATTCACGTTATCCACAGGCCCGAGAGATCATTTCGTCCTTTGCGCGACTCGGGATCGGTGACAGCATCAGTCTTGTAAGGAAGACGGTTCGGCAGCGGGAAACCAAAGCAGGATCAACCACTTACACGGATCGAGCGAGCAAGGTGCCTTCGGGAACCATGCTGGAACGAGACGGGGATGCGAGAGCATCGGCAGTCACGGGATCAAGGCGATACGCAAGCGTCGCGGCGATATCGGAAGACGCCGGAGCCGGGCGGAACGGATGCCGAAGCCGGCGCGCAAGCGCAGGCGGAAGCGAAGGACCTGCCTGATGGTCGAGACCGAAGCCGATAGGCCCGCGCAAGCGGCAGATCGACCGAAGGATCGCCCGGAAGAGAGAAGCCCAAGGCCAAGGGTGCCGCGCAAGCGAAAGCCGAAGCCGATGGATCGCTCGGGAAATCGTGTCCAGCAAGGCTCCATGGCTCCGCCTTCGGGCGAAGTCATGAAGCGGGCCACCGAAGGCCGGAAAATAAGCCCGTTTCCTCGGAAACAGGCGGATCGACCGGCCCCGGTGACCGACGCGAAGCTCGCATGCCCTTGCCGGCGCGAGCGGAGCATGCCGCCGAAACCAGGCAGCGCGGTCCTTCGGGATCAGCAGCCGAAGTCCGGTGACATGGGGACTGGCAGCAATGCCGGTCCCCTTTTGCATGTCTGCGCTTGCGGCGCGTACCTCCTGCGCACGGGCTGCTGACCACCGCCTCTGCCGGCGCTACCAAATGTCGAAATCGGGAGGG
Organism: Sphingomonas psychrotolerans; assembly: GCF_002796605.1. Classification (NCBI taxonomy): domain Bacteria; kingdom Pseudomonadati; phylum Pseudomonadota; class Alphaproteobacteria; order Sphingomonadales; family Sphingomonadaceae; genus Sphingomonas; species Sphingomonas psychrotolerans. Next base: position 2,716,748 of record NZ_CP024923.1, on the reverse strand, counting down.
AGCGGCATGAGCGGTGTGTTCGAGCGGTTCGCGCAGTCGGTCGCGGCGTGGGCAGGAAGGCCGGCGTCATTCGCAGTCGCCTTCCTGATCGTTATGGGCTGGGGGATCAGCGGCCCGCTGTTCGGCTGGTCGGATACGTGGCAGCTGGTGATCAACACCGGTACGACGATCGTCACCTTCCTGATGGTGTTTCTGATCCAGAACGCGCAGAATCGCGACGCCGCGGCGATCCAGGCCAAGCTCGACGAACTGATTCGCGCGCTGGACAATGGCCGCAACGAGTTCATCGGGATCGAGCATCTCGGCGAGAAGGAGCTCATCGCGATCCGCGACAAGCTCGAACGCGAATGCGGACGCGAAGCACCCGAGCCGCATCAGGGTATCGGCCGGCTGCTTCGGCGGCGGTGACCCTCGCGCCATAGCCGGAGGGCATTGGCGAGTGCCCGTACGCTTCTTGCCGCCACGCCGCTCGACGCGCCAAGGTTGCAGAGTCCGGACGTGGAGGAAAAGGTGGGATTCGAACAGCCTGGGCTGCGTAGTGGCGTCGCCGACGGCGATTATGCCGCGAAATTCCGGCGCGACGGCTATGCGGTGCTGCGCGGCTTTTTCGGGCGCGAGGACGTAAAGGAGATCGGCACCGCGATCGATCAGATCCATGCCGAGGGCGTCGCGCATGGGCGCAGCTTCCGCCACGGCAATCTGTTCTACAATGTCGCACCACAGGAGGGCGGCGAGCCGCTGGTGCGGATGGTGCAATGGCCGTCTTATCATCAGCCGGTGTTGAACCGGGTGCGGCTCGATCCGCGCTTCGCGGCGATGCTGCTGCCGCTGATCGGCGGCGATATCAAGCAGATCATCAACCAGCTCCACTGGAAGACGCCCGGCGGGACCGGCGATTTCGCGTGGCACCAGGATTCGCGCTTCCGCAAGCCCGACCCATGCTATCGCAATCTCGGCACTTCCTATGTCCAGACCGGCCTCGCGATCGACCCGCATACACCGGAATCGGGCTGCATGCGCTTTTTGCCCCGCACCCATCTGGCAGGCGACATCGATCTCGACACCGCGACCGAAGTGCTCGGCAATGCGATGGCCGACGATGTGTTGCTCGCGGCGGGTCTTTCCCCCGGCGAGGCCTTCGATCTGGTGCTCGAGCCGGGCGACCTGGCGTTGTGGAACCCCTATCTGGTCCACGGATCGGGGACCAACCGGTCGGATCACCAGCGCAGGCTCTACATCAACGGCTATGTCCGCGCCGAGGATTGCGACCGCGGCGAATGGGCATTCCGCGGCGGCGAGCCGGTGCAGCTCGGGCCCGAGCCGGCGCTGGTCCATTATGAGGAATTGCGCGAGCGCGGCGAACCGCATTACGTTTGAGCACAGCTGGCGCGGACGGCGTCCGGCCGGCCCGCCGTCGCTTGCCGGGCATGTGCCTGCGTCGCTTCGCCAGCCAACCAGAAGGTTGGCCGTCCTGAAGCAGCCAACCTTTCGGTTGGTTCTATAAAGTGCTGATTTGCATTGTTTTTTTGCGTTGCGAACGCCCGAGTCAACCGCGCGCGATTGACTCGATATCCTATTCGCGAGTCAAGCGACCGACCGACTGCGGAGACAATTTGTCGAGGCGATTGCGGCGTCGGCATGGCCAAACAAAAGCAGAACAAATCCTACATTGCCAGCGCTAAGAAGGAAGCGGTTGTAACCGTCCGGCTCGCGGGCTTTCAGGCTCGATACGGGCATGCTGATCCGGCGACGGATATGGCGAAGCGATCCGCCCGGGCAGCGGCGCCAGGGCAAGCCGCTATAACTGCTCCATAAAATAAGTCGGTCGAAGACGGTTCTCTCGCCTGTCGCCTATAAGGAAAACATCAAGCCAGGCGGCAAGAAGAGACCATCTCGAAAAGTTCGTAATTCGGAGGAGCATCGCAAGCTTCTCGCAGCATTGCCCAGATGGCGCAGGCTGCTCCTGAACGGTTCGAAAAATGGCCCCCCGCCCGGGTTGAATCCAACCAGAAGCGCGACGTGGGCCATCAAGGCACCGCCCGCACACCCACGAACCACGACCAGGCATTGGCCCGCAAATATGCGGCCAAGCCGTTTGCTCGACCAACCAACCGGAACCTTGCATGAAAATCCTGCTCAATACTGGTGCGGCCCTGTCCGCTCTCCTCCTCGCTACGCCGGCGCTCGCGCAGACCACGCCGGCCGATCAGGCCGAACTCGCTGCGCTCGTCCGCGCCCAAGCCGCTGAAATCGCGGCCCTGCGCACGCGGCTCGACCGGATCGAAGGCCGCCAGCCGGCGCTGGATGTCGCTGCTTCCGCACCCGCTGCCTCGGCGCGGTCGCCCGCACGGACGGAGCAGGCAGCAAATCAGCGCCCGATCGCTGACGAAGAGAATGCGACAGCGTCTTTTGCGCCGCAGATCGTCGCGGCAAGCCCGGCCGAGCAGGATGTCGCGCAGGCCCGTGCCGCTGCCCGGGACGCCGCCGGCGTCATGGTCGAATGGAAGGGCGGCTTGCCGACGTTCCGCTCGCCGGACGGCAAGTTCATGTTCAAGATGCGCGGCCGCATCATATCCCACGCCAGTTCCACCTTCGGTTCGGAGTATGAGGGGCGGAACATCACGACGACGGGCATGCGCGCGTTGCGTATCGGCGTCGAAGGCGGTGTGGGTCCGCACTTCTTCTACCAGTTCGAAAACGACTTCGCAGACAACGTATCCGATGTCGGCACGGCGTTCATCGGTTGGCGCGACACCATCGGCAAGATCTCCTACGATGTGCGCGTCGGCAATATGTTCAACGACCGCAGCTTCGAGGGGTCGAGCGGATCCGATGCGCCGCCTTTCCTCGAGCGCAACGTCGTCGCGACGTCGATCATTCCGCAGCGCGGCTTCTATGCCATCTCGATCATGCCGCGGCTGTTCTGGAGCACCGGGCATGCCTCGATCACCCTCAGCGGTGATTCAGTCGACGCCAGCCAGACGGTCGGCGACAGCCGCACGGTGATGGCGCGGGCGCACTGGAACCCGATCAAAACCGGGCGCTCCATCGTGCATCTGGGGCTGTGGGGCTTCGACGAAGCGCTGGCCAAGGGGCCGGGTACGCTCACCCGCAACACTGTCATCGGCGGCCGTTTCAACGGCGCCCTGCGCGTCTCCAGCGGCCCGCTGGTCGGCGGAACGGGAACGACCGGTTATGGCGCCGAAGTCGGCGGCTATGTCGGACCCTTCTGGGTGATGGGCGAGGCCGGCCAGCGCCAGGCGCGGCTGGACAAGGGACGGCCCGATTTCGAGAGCCGCGCGTGGAGCCTGTCGAGCGGCTGGTTCATCACGGGCGATCTGCCACCCTATAACCCACGTCTTGGCACCTTTGCACAGCCGAAGGTGCTGCGGCCGGTCTTCGATGGCGGCCCCGGTGCGATCGAGCTTACCGCACGCTACGAGAATATCGATTATTCGGACCTCCTGACCGGGGGCAAGGGTTGGGCGGCGACTGCCGGCGCAAACTGGTATCTCGACAGCGTGATCCGCCTTCAGTTCAATGCGATCCACTGGAACACCGACAATCGCGCAGGTGCCTATATCGGCAAGGATTCCGGAGAAACCGTAACCGCAGGCGTCGGGGTGACTTTCTAGCACCAATTTGGCTAACACCCATTTGGCCGGTCGGCGTCAGGACCCTCGAGTCCGCGACGCTGACCGGCCAACAGCATTGCCTGGAGCGGCGCGCTCAATCCAGCCGCTGCGGCTTGGTACTGCGGAACTCGGTCCGGGGTCCTTCCTCTGCAGCGCGATATAGCCTTGTCGGAGTTGCACCTGCCCCCGCCGCGGCGATCCGCGGCGGAGGCGTCTTGTCCGCGGGATCCAGTTCGACCGCGGCATAACGCAGCACGGGTTGGGTGATCGAGCCGTCAGGGGGCACTTCGAGCCTGGCCTGGGGGCCAGCGGCGCACCGTCGCCGGCGCCTGTGCATGGAACATCAGCCCCGAATTGCTGGTCTGCCAGATCTTGGTCCCCGGTGATAAAAGCGCATCGAAAGCAATTGCAACGTACCGAAGAAAAGGACTAGCTTCGAAAGGCTGGGACGTTGAAGGTTGGCCAGTAACTGTCAGCTGTCGTCCCGGCCACGAGGAGAATGACATGACCAGATCGACAAAGTCGGAACAGTTGCGTGTCCAGCTCAAGGCCCTCGACTTCTCATTGGCTCCCGAAGCGGCTCGGGGACGTGTTCGGCCCGTCGCAATTAAAGTGTTCATAGGCGATGATCGAGTCTTCGGCGAAGCGTAGGCTCGACATTTTCCAACCTTCAGAGACTACGGCATAGATCGCGGTGTTTCACGCCAGGTTGGAATTCGATGATCTGACGTCCCCCATCGACCTGATCGATGGGGGATTGTTTCTGGGGCGCTCCCGGATATTTCCCGTCCGCCATCGTCTGCTGCGCACCGACGTGCTCGAAAGCGACGATCGCATAGCCATCGTCTCCTGCGAGCGATTCGCGGACGATCTGGAAGGCATCGGGCTCTCCCGGCTATCCGATTCGGCGCTTCAGGACAGGCTGGCCGAGCTCGAAGAACATCTTCTGGACTTCGCCGTCCTCACGATCGATCGCCGACGGAGGACCATATCCTATCGCGCATCGCCGATGGTCTCGATCCCGATCTATCTGCTCGCCGATCAAGGCGGCGTGTCTGTCGACTGGGACTATGCGCGATTGCTCGGTACTCGAGAGGTCGAGATTGTCTGGGAGATTGCCTTGGCCCAGATCGCCGGCTTGTCGACCTACGGCCCGACGACGATCGTCGCAGGCATGCATCGTGCGACCGCCGGCGCGACGCTCACGGCAAGCATGCGCGGGGTGGATGTCGAATTGCCTGTCGCCGTGGATCACGACGGCCCGCACGAAATCTCTCCGGGCGCCGATATCGAGTCGCGCTTGTTCGAGGCGGTCAAGGCGATCATCGAGGCGCGGCCGTTCGATCCATCCCGAACCGCAGTCGAACTGAGCGGAGGCATGGATTCGGCGCTGACGTCGATCGCTGCGGCGAGCGTTGCGGGCCCCGGCCTGATGAGCCTCGGCGCCCAGTTCGATGGTGAGATGGGGGCCGCGCAACGCGAACGCCGCGCAATGCTCCGCGAATATGGCGGGTTCGACGATTTGAGCATCCCGGCGGAGAGGTTCGCGCCTTTTTCGCCGGCCAGCCTGCGCCGCAACCGTTACGGCGTCTGGCCCGAGGACGAGAATTATCCCGAGATGTTCGAGGCGATGTTCGGCATGCTGCAGGCCGCGGGGATCGATACGATCGTCTCCGGACTGGGCGGGGACGAACTCTATATCGCTTATCAAGGCGAGGAAGGCGCGCCGGGACCCGATGGCCCGCCTGCCTGCCCGTTCCTGACCGACCGGGGGCAGGTGATCGCTAACGGCGCGCGGAGCCGCTATCCGACGGGGTGGCTCCAGGAGACTTGCTGGAGCGGAGCGGCAAGCCAGTCGCAGCGAGTGCTGCGCTACGGCCTGTGGCCGATCCATCCCTATCACAATCCCCTATTGGCGCGCTTTGTCTCGCGCCTGCCGCGCAGTTATCGGCGGGATCGCCGCCTGCTTCGCGACACGCTGAGCAAGCTCCTTGGAAACCAGGTTTTCGCGGCAGACTATGTCAAGGAAACCTTCAAGCCGGTGGCGCTTCGCGGAATAGCCGAAAACAGGGACTATTTAATCGATCTCCTGCGCAGATCGCGGTTGTCGCAGCATCCGGATATCGAGGATCGCGCGATCCTCGCTGCCTTGTCGGGGGACATCGGCGCTTTGGATCCCGATACCTACAACGCGCTGTTCCGGGTGCTGAAGATCTTCTGCTTCTTCCAGTAAATCGATCCGGAACGCGGGTCAGCGCGCCGCGGTGGTCCGGCTGGCGAGAAACCGCGCGGTCTCGAGCGGCGCTGCGAACGAAGTGCCGGTGCCGGTGACCGAGCGGCCGTCGATGGCGGCGGTGGGGACCTTCACGCCGAGCTGCCAGGCATAGTTATAGCCCTCTGGCGTGGCATCGGGGCGGTTGGTGCCGCTCCAGGGCTTTCCGTCGGAATCGATTGCGCCGACGAGCACTGCGTTGGGGAACGCGGCGCGCGCAGGGGCGAGATTGCCGGGATGGTCGTAGCCGTTGTTGCCGGCGGCGAGCACGACGCGGATGCCCCTGGCGGCGGCATCGGCGATCGCGGCAGTGATCGATGGGTCCGGATCGAGCGCGAGCGAGATGTTGATCGCGTCGACGCCGAGATCGGTGGCGCGGCGGATCGCGCGGGCGACCGGCCCGGCGGAGGGCTGACACGGCGGATTGGCGCCGGCGGGGCAGCCGGCGGGGTCGTCGATCCTCAGCGAGATGATATCGACCTGGCCATGCGCGGCGCGGGCGAGGATCGTGGCGACCATCGTGCCGTGATCGTAGCGCGGCTGGAATTCGGCGCGGCCGGGATCCGAGGCCATGTCATATTCGGCGGAGACGAGCGCGGCGAGTTCGGCGGTCCTCGCGACGCCGCTGTCGATGATCGCGACGCGCGGGCGCTGGACCGACACGGCAGTCGGCGGCACCACCGGCGACGGCACGGCGACGGGGGCGGCTGCCTCGAGCAGCGCGACGAACGAGATCAAAAGCGAGTTCACGGAACCCCGACCCCCCGGTCAAAGCGATACACTTCGTCCTTGCTATCCTACCCAGCTTTAAGGCGGGATTGCGGTAATGTGCGGGGCCTATGCTTAATAATTTGTGGAGGAATTAGCGCGGCGGTGCAGCCAGTGCTTCCTCGACAGGCGTGAACGCCGAGCGGGCGCCGGTCGTGTCGGGCACGTCGGTGGCGAAAAAGGCGATTCCGGTGCCCGCCGCCCGATCGACCCACAGCCCCGAGCGAAGGCCATAGGCCTCGCCGCCATGGCCGAGGCGCGGGCGCGCATCACCGAACAGATTATCGCTGCAGCCCGGACGTGCGGTGGGGAGGAAGGTCATCGCAAGGCCGTAGCTGCAATAGAAGCCATTGCTGGTATCGCCATTGCTGCCGTCGAATACCCAGAGCGGAGTCTCGAGCAGCGCGACCGATTTGCGGGTGAGCAGGCGGACGCCGTCCGCCTTGCCGCGATTCAAAAGCAGGCGGCCGATCTTTGCCAGTCCGCGGGCGGAAATCCGCAGACCGCCCTGCGGCGAGAAGATCGCGCCGTTGGCGCCCGCGCGCCATTTGGCGAGGTCGCAGCTGCCGTCAGCGGCGGGAGTCACTGCACAGGCGGGCGCAGTGCCCTGGTTGTCGTCCTTGGTCGGCTGCTTCGCGCGATAGATCACGACAGCGCGTGCGGCGGTCGCGGGTGCGCAGCTGGCCCAATTGTAGCACGCGTCGAGCTTGAGCGGCTTGAGCACGAGCCGGTCCATCAGCCGGTCGAAGCGCTCGCCAGTGGCCCGCTCGATTACGGCGGCGATCACCGGGAAATTGAAGTTGGTGTAGCGGAAGAAGGTCCCCGGCGCGTGTTCGGCATCCCAGGCCCTGGGGTCGGCGAGCACGCCCGCCATGTCGGCATCGAGCGGCAGGACATAATCGACAGTGTCGGTCAGGCTCGATCGATGCGAGAGCAGCAGGCGCAGCGTGACCGGGGTCTCGGGAAAGGCGGGATTGCGCAGCTTCCGGCCGAGTGCCTGCGAAACATCGGCGTCAAGGTTCAGCTTGCCCTGCTCGACCAGCCGCAGCACACCGATGGCGACGACGAGCTTCGAGACCGAGGCAATTCGGACCGGATCGTCGGGCGTGACCGGTCGCTTCGCCGCCAGGTCGGCATAGCCCGCCGTGGCGACCCCAGTCTCTCTTTTGGCATCGAACGCGACGCGCACGGTGGCGACGGGTTCGGGAGCGGTTTGGGGTACGGCCGCGAGGAGCAAGGCAGGGAGCAACATGCAGTCAGGATGACGGGCGCTTTCCCTTTTCGCAAATAGCGATAGTCTTCACACCCATGAACCTGCGGCATATCGAAATCTTCCACGCGGTCTATGTGAACGGCTCGGTCAGCGGCGCGGCGCGCGCGCTCAACGTGTCGCAGCCTTCGGTGTCGAAGATGCTGCGGCACGCGGAGTCCTTGCTCGGCTTCCAGCTGTTTCAGCGGACCAACGGCCGGCTGGTGCCGACCGAGGATGCGCACACCCTGTTCACCGAAGTCTCGGAGATCCAGGACCGGGTCTATGCCCTGCGCGAGGCGGGCAAGAATCTGCGGCGCGGGGCAGGGGGCATGTTGCGCGTCTCGGCGCTGCCGAGCCTGGCCTTGCAGGCGCTGCCGACCGCGGTGGCGCAGTTCCTGAAGACGCGCGAGAACGTCAAGTTCGACCTCCAGACTGTCCACCACGACGATCTGCTGCGCAAATTGTTCGAGCGCGAGACCGACATCGCCATCGCCTATGAAGTGCCGCCCGCGGCGCCGATCGATCACAAGCCGCTCGGCGAAGGCGAGCTGGTGGTGTTCTATCGCGAGCAGGACATGCCCGACGCGCCGCCGCGCTGCGACATGCGCTGCCTTGAGGGGCACCGCTTCATCAGTCTCGCGACCAGCGGGCCGATGGGCCAATTGTTCACACAGGAAGTTCAGCGGCAGGGGATTGTCCTCGACGACGTGATCCTCGCGCGGACCTTCTACATCGCCGCGGCTCTGGTGCAGCAGGGCGTCGGCATGACCGTGGTCGACAGCTTCACCGCGCAGGCTTCGCTGGCGCCGGGGCTGGCGATGCGGCCGCTGAAACCGCCGATCACCTTCGGCGTGCATGCGATGTATCTGCACAATCGGCCGCTCACTGCGCTCGCCACCGATTTCCTCAAGACGCTGCGGAGCGTGATCGACGTTGCATAGCGGGGGGTGTAGCGAGCCATAACAAGGGGCTATGCCGCGCGCGTCAGACGTTATGCGCAGACTTTTAAGCCCGCGCGATACGGATGACCCGGTGATGATCCCTGCTCCCTATTTGCTCTATCTCGGCCACAGCACCGACGCCGTCGGCATCAAGACTTCGCGCGGGCTGGCGGCTTTCCGTCCGCAGGATTGCGTCGGGGAGTTCCGCTATGACGATTGCCCGCTGACCGTGGGCATGCCGCGGATGACGATCGCCGAAGGCGCGGCGGCGGGGGCGAAGACTCTGGTGCTCGGCATCGCCAATTCGGGCGGGACTTTGGGCCGCGACCTGGTTGACGATGCAGTTGCGGCGCTGGAGGCCGGGATGAACGTCGCCTCCGGGCTCCACCAGCGGCTGCGCGATCAGCCGCTGCTGGCGGCGCTCGCGAGGGAGAAGGGGCTCCAGCTGTTCGACGTGCGCGATCCGCCCGCGGATCTGAAGGTGGGCAACGGCAACAAGCGCGCCGGTCATCGGCTGTTGACGGTCGGCACCGATTGCTCGGTTGGCAAGATGTACACCACGCTGGCGCTCGCCCAGGGCATGCAGGCGCGCGGGATCAAGGCCGATTTCCGCGCGACCGGGCAGACGGGCATCCTGATCGCGGGCGGCGGCGTGCCGATCGACGCCGTGGTCGCGGACTTCATTTCGGGTGGAATCGAGCAACTCGCCCCGGCCCGTGACGACGACGGCTGGGACCTGATCGAAGGGCAGGGCTCGCTGTTCCATCCGAGCTTTGCCGGCGTGTCGACCGGGCTGCTCCACGGCGCCCAGCCCGAAGCGATCGTGATGTGCCACGATCCGAACCGGCTCCACATGCGCGGCATTCCCGGACGGGCGCTTCCGGATCTGGGCGAATGCATCGAGATGAATCTGGCGGTAGCGCGGCTGACCAGCCCGGATGTCCGCACGGTCGGCATCTGCCTCAACACTTCGGTGATGGACGCGGCTGAGGCCCGCGCACTGTGCGCGCGAACCGCGGACCGCTACGGTCTGCCCTGCACCGATCCGATCGCCTTCGGCGTCGATGCGATTCTCGACCAACTTTTATGTCCCGTACCCTCCGCGCGCAGCACGATAGCTTCCCGCTGAGCCAGCCCTTCCGGATCTCCCGCGGCGTCAAGACGCAGGCGGAGGTGGTCACGGTGGAGCTGGCGCAGGGCGGGGTGGTCGGGCGCGGCGAGGGCGTGCCCTATGCCCGCTATGGCGAGAGCATCGAGAGCGCGCTCGCCGGTATCGAGGACGTGCGCGTCGCGCTCGAAGGCGGCGCGGACCGCGCGCAGCTGCTCGGGCTGCTCCCGCCCGGCGCTGCGCGCAACGCGCTGGACTGTGCTTTGTGGGATCTCGAGGCGCGGCTTTCGGGCCGCACCGTCGCCGCGAAGATCGGCGCGCCCGAGCCCGAACGGCTGATCAGCGCGCTCACCATCGGGATCGATTCGCCGATGACGATGGCGGTCGCGGCGAGCAGGATCGCCGATGCGCCGCTGATCAAGGTCAAGGTCGACGCGACGATCCCCGACACCCAGATCCGCGCGGTGCGCAATGCCGCCCCGAATGCCAAGCTGATCGTCGATCCCAATGAGAGCTGGGACCAGCAGCTGGTGCGCGCCATGCAAGTGGTGCTGGTGGCGCTGCGCGTCGATCTGCTCGAACAGCCAGTGCCCGCGGACGCCGACGAATGGCTCGAGGATTTCACGCCGGAAGTGCCGATCTGCGCCGATGAATCGGTCCATGTCACCGCGGATCTCGATCAGGTCGCGCGGCGCTACCAGGTGGTGAACGTCAAGCTCGACAAATCGGGCGGGCTGACGGAGGCGCTCGCACTCGCCCGGGGCGCGCGGGAACGGGGGCTGGGGCTGATGACCGGCTGCATGATTAGTTCGTCGCTGTCGATCGCGCCGGCTTTGCACATTGCCCGGATGAGCGACTTCGTCGACCTTGACGGTCCGATCTGGCTCAGGGAGGATCGGCCGGGCGGGGTGCGCGACGAAGCCGGCCGGCTCTGGCCGCCGCAACCGGGGTTTTGGGGAACGCTATGAAGGTCGCGCTGCTGCTCGGGATGGCGACCTTGTCGCTGGGAGCGGCATCGCCCGCCCCGCGCACGGTCGACCTGCTGATCCGCGGCGGCACGATCTACACCGGTTCGGCCGAGCCCTTTGTCGGCGACGTCGCGATCCTTGGCGATCACATCGTCTCGGTCGGCCGCCATGCCGATGTCACCGCGACGCGGGTAATCGACGCGAAGGGCATGATCGTCGCGCCGGGCTTCATCGATCCGCACACGCATATGGGCGGCGAGCTGACCGCGGACGACCCGGCGAAGCGGCTGGTCCCCGCCTTCCTGATGCAAGGCGTGACCACCGCTTTCATCGGCAATGACGGCGGCGGCAGTCCCGAGGTGGCCAGGGTGCTGGGCAGCGCCGCGGCGAAGCCGGTGGGAATCAACTATGCCGCCTATGTCGGCTTCGGCGCGGTGCGCGAGAAAGTGGTGGGCGAGGCCGATCGCGTACCGACCGACACCGAGCTGGCGCAGATGAAGAGCCTTGTCGCGAACGCGATGTGCGAAGGCGCGCTCGGGCTGTCGACCGGGCTCTTCTATGCACCACAGAGCTTTGCGAAGACCGGTGAAGTGGTGGCGCTTGCGCGGGAAGCGGGCAGGCGCGGCGGAGTCTATGACAGCCATATCCGCGACGAATCCAGCTACACCGTCGGACTCGCCGCGGCGATCGACGAGGTGATCGCGATCGGCAAGCAGGGCGGGCTGCCCGCGCATATCAGTCATATCAAGGCGCTCGGCGTCGACGTGCAAGGACAGGCGCCGGCGATCATCGCCCGGATCGCGGTAGCGCGGCGTAGCGGCCAGAAAGTGACCGCGGACCAATATCCTTGGTCGGCCTCGGGCACGAGCCTCGTCGCCTCGCTGATGCCGCTTTGGGCGCAGGACGGCGGCCGGCCGGTCTTGCTCGAGCGCTTCGACGATCCTGCGCTCGCCGGGAAGTTACGCAGCGGTATCGTCGAGAATCTGCGCAAGCGCGGCGGCGCGGACAAATTGCTGATCGTCGAAGGGAAGTACGTCAATCGGACGCTGGCCGATGTCGCAAAGGCGCTGGGGCAGGACCCGGTGAACGCGGCGATCGCCGTCATCCGTATCGGCGATCCGGGGGTGGTCTCGTTCAACCAGAGCGAGACCGACATCACGCGCTTCATGCAGCAGCCCTGGGTGATGACGAGCTCCGACGCATCGGGCGGCCATCCACGCGTCTATGGCAGCTTCGCGCGGAAATACGCGAAATACACGAGGGCGGAGCGGGCAATCACGCTACGCCAGTTCATCGAACGCAGCTCGGCGCTGACTGCCGACACCTTCGGGCTGACCGGACGTGGGCATCTCCGCGCGGGGGCGTTCGCTGATGTCGTGGTGTTCGATCCCAAGACCTATGCCGCGCGGTCGACCTATGAGCAGCCGACCTTGCTTGCCCAGGGCATGCGGACGGTGGTGGTCAACGGCGTGGTCGCGCTCGACAAGGGCGTGCTGACCGGCAAGGCGGCAGGCCGCGCGCTGGCACACAAGCCGACTCCCGGGACTTGCCGGTGAGGCCCGTGCTCCTGCCAACCCGTGCTCCGGCGAAGGCCGGAGCGTTGGCCGCATTTCGATCTGCTCCGTCTCCAGCGCTCCGGCCTTCGGCGGAGCACGACGGTGCACGATGCTAGGTCGCTGGTTCGCCATCGCGCTCTGGAAGCGCGTGCTCGCCGCGCTGGCGCTGGGGCTGATCTTTGCGCTCGTCTGGCCGCAGGGGACACCGTACGTCCAGTTCATGGGCGATCTGTTCGTCCGCGCGATCCGGATGCTGGTGGCGCCGATCGTGCTGGTGACGATCGCTGCGGGGATCACCGCGCTGGCCGATCCGCGGCGGCTGGGCGGGCTCGGCGGACGCACGATCGGACTGTTCGCGCTGACCACCGCGATCGCGGTCTCGGTGGGGATGCTGGTGGCGACCCTGGTGCAGCCCGGGGTGGGCGCGGCGCTGGGCACCGCGGCGCCGCACGCGCTGGGCGAGCCGGTGACGCCGTATCAGCAGTTGATCGGGATCATCCCGCTCAACATCTTCGAGGCGTTGGCCAAGGGCGACATGCTCGCATTGATCTTCGTCGCGATCCTGATCGGAGTCGGCACGGTGGTGGCGGGCGAACCGGGCAAGCCCTTCGCCGCGCTGCTGCAATCCACGTCGGCAGTCCTTTTGAAAGTCGTCGGGATCGTCATGGAGGCGACTCCGTTCGGCGTGTTCGCGCTGATCGCCAATGCAGTGGCGGCAAACGGCGCGGCGGTGTTCGTCAATGTCGGGTGGCTGGCGCTGGCGGTGGTGCTGGGCTCGCTGATCCAGATCGTCGTGGTGCACAGCCTGATCCTGAAGCTGTTGGCGAAGCTGCCGATCCTGCCGTTCTTCCGCGGGATCGTCGACGCGCTGGTCGTCGCCTTCTCCACCGCTTCCAGCTCGGCCACTCTGCCGGTGGCGATGCGCGTGGCCGAGAAAAATCTGGGCGTGGGGCGCCCGGTCTTTTCGACGGTGCTGCCCTTGGGGGCGAGCATCGGCAAGGACGGCACCGCGATGTATGTCGGGCTGCTCAGCATGTTCGCGCTGCAGGCGTTCGGCACTCCGCTGAGCCCGCAAGTCTATGGAATGGTGCTGCTGACCGGCGCGCTTGCCGCGTTCGGGACGGCGCCGGTGCCCTCGGCGTCGCTGTTCATGCTCGCCGCGGTGCTCTCGGCAGTGGGCGTGCCCCCCGAGCAGACGGCTTTGGTGGTCGGCTTCGTGCTTCCGTTCGATCGGCTGCTCGACATGACCCGAACCGTGCCGAGCGCGAGCGCGAACCTGGTGGTGGCGACGACCGTGGCGCGCTGGGAGAGTGAGCTCGACGAGGAGGTCTACCGGTCGAAAGCCGAGGCCTAGGGCGATTGCAACTGGGCCGGCTTTTGGCACCAGAAGTGGATCATGCCGGCAAACAGGAACGGGTGCTCCGCTTCCACGGCATCCCATAGATCGAGATCGAGCGGGTCCGACGCCGCGCCGTGCATGGCCTGGAAATGCGCCACTGCTTCGGGCGCCGCATCGAAACCCGCGAGGCGCAGCCCTGCGCCGGCCACCAGCGCGGCGATTTCGGGAAAGCGATACTGCCGCTCATGGACGTGGAAGACGAGATCGCGGCAGCCGCTGAGGCTGTAGAAATCCTCGCTGCCGCGCAGCATTGCGAGCGGATCACCGGCGGGCAGCGACAGGATATGGGCGCGAAAGGCGCGGATGCCCTCGGCGTCGCCCTGCCAGCCACGCTCCGCGATCAGCGCGTGCGCGGCGCGGACCGGCGCGCGGGCACGGTGGCTGTAGAGCGCGACGCGGATCACGCCCCCCGGACGAACCGCGCCGGCGACGCTGGCGAGGCCCCCATCGGGATCGGCCATATGGTGGAGCACCCCGGTGGCGGTGGCGACGTCGAAGGTCTCGTCGAGCGCAGCCAGCGCGAGGATATCGCCGTACAGGAAACGCAGATTCGCGAGGCCGAGTTCGGTCGCCTTGCGCCGGGCGAAAGCGAGACTCATGCGGCTGAGATCGACCGCAGTGACCGTCAGGCCGGGATCCATCCGCGCCATGTCGATCGCTTCATAGCCGGTGCCGCAGCCCGCGACGAGCAACCGAAGCGGCGCCGGCGGGAGCGCCGCGCCGTCGATGCCGGGCAGGGCGTCGAGGAAGCGCCGAAAATCGGTGCGGCGCGATGCCGGCGGGGCCTGCCAGCGGGGATAGGGATGCTCCTCATATTGGCGCCGGACCGCCTCCGACAGGGCGCCGACGGGCGGCGAAAAGCCTGGGATCGCCGCGGCGAGCGCGCGTTCGACCGATAGGTCGCGCGCGCATGTTGCGAGCGGCTGCCAGTCCGGATGGTCGGGCAATTCGGCGGGCAAGGCGGTGAGCGCCTTCACCGGTCCTTCGCGCGGGATCTCGGGTTCGGGCCAGACATATTGACTGGCAAAGGCGTGGAACGCGAGTGCGGGCAGCAGCGGCGAGTGGGCGTCGTCCGAGCGGATCAGCGTGTCGCGCATCGCGACGAGGCGCGCCTCCATGTCGGGATCCGTATTGATGCAACGCGTGAGGAAGGCGTTCCACAGAGGGTCCGCGTCTTCGGCATGGCGCAGCAGCGCGGCAGTGACCCGCGCCAGCGGCTGGGGGTCGAGTTGGTCGTCGGCGAGACAGGCGAGGAGATCGGCCGCGAGACGCGCGTCGTAGTCGGCGGGCCGCAGCATCGCGAGCAATGCTGCGAGCGGGCGGCGGATCGCGTGACGCGCGGCGGCATTGCCCCCGGCGCGTCCCAATGCTGCACGCAGCACCTCGATCGCAGGGATGTAGTCGCCGTGATGCGCGGCGAGGCCGCTCAGCGCCAGATAGCCGGGCAGGAAGTCGGGATGCGCATCGACGCTGCGGGCATAAGCGGCGCGCGCTTCGGGCAGGCGACCGGACCGGGCGAGTTGCTGGGCGAGGAGAAAGGGCTCGGGAGCGGCGCGCATGTGGGCTTACCCTAGGGGGCTTCTCCCTCACCGTCATCCCGGCGAAAACCGGGATCTCGTGCCTCGATCGCCTGAGGACGAAGAGCAGGACGATGCCCGGCGGTTATGCCCTGTTTCGCGCTGGGCGGTTGCCCCGGCGCGGTTTGGCTATAGGCTTTGGGCATGAAACACCTGCTGCTTCCGCTCCTCCTCGTCGCCAGCCCCGCATTTGCGCAGCAGAGCCTGCAGCAGCAGGTCGAGGCGCGGTTCGCCGAGGCGGCGACCGGAACCCGCTTCGGGCTGGTCGTGCTCGACGAGGACGGCAAGGAGATCGTCGCGGTCAATCCCGACGGGCGCTTCATCCCGGCGTCGAACACCAAGATGTTCACTACCGCCGCCGCCTATGCGTCGCTCGCCGGGCTCGATCAGCCCGATGCCTCGGGGGGCGCCGCGGTGCGGATCGAGGGCGGCGACGTGATCCTCGAAGGCCATGGCGATGCGCGGCTGTCCAGCGCCGGCGATTGTCAGGTCGACTGCCTCGCCACGCTGGCCGACGCGGTGGCCGCGAAGACGAAACAGGTGCGGCACGTGATCGGCGACGATACGCTGTTCCCCGACCAGCGCTGGAGCCCGGGGATGAGCTGGAACAATATCCCCAGCCGCTACGGCACCGGCATCTCGGCGTTGACGCTCGACGACAATGAGCTGGTGATCCAAGTGATGCCGGGCACGCTCGGCGCGGCGGCCAGGATCGCGCTGCCGCTTGGCTATTTCACGATCGACAATCGGGCGCTCACGGTGGCCGGTGCGGAGCGCAAGCTCGGCTATGACCGCGACGTCAACAGCCGCGTGCTGCGGCTGACCGGCACGATCGGTGTGGATGCGAAACCCGAACCGCTTCGCGTCGGCATCGACGATCCGGCGCATTATGCGGCATGGCGGTTCCGCGGCCTGCTCGCGGCGCGCGGGGTCAAGGTGACGGGTGCGGTCTCGGCGCGACACCGCGCGCTCGTGCTGACCGACGATCCCGAAGTGCGCAAGAATGCGCCTGCGACGCGTCCGCCGGTGCAGCCCACGCTGGCCCGGCTGACTCCGCCGCCGCTCGCCGAGGATGTGGTGCGGATCAACAAGGAGAGCCAGAACCTCCACGCCGAATTGCTGATGCGGCGCGTGGGCCTCCGCCGGGGAGCCGGCTCAATCGCCGATGGCGTCGCCGAGGTGCGCGCAATGCTCGAGGCGGCGGGCGTGCCGCGCACCGCCTGGGATCTGTCCGACGGTTCGGGGATGTCGAGCTACAACCGGGTGGCGCCGCGCGGGGCGGTCAAGATGCTGCGCTGGATCGCCGCCCAGCCCTGGGGCGCGGCGTGGCGGGCGTCGCTGCCGATCGGCGGAGTCGACGGGACGCTGTCGAAGCGCTTCAAAGGGACGCTGCTGGAAGGGAAGCTGTTCGCCAAGACGGGGACGCTCAACGCCACCAATGCGCTGTCGGGCTATCTGATCGCGAAAAGCGGGAAGACGCTGACCTTCTCGACCTTCGCCAACGACGTGCCGGCCGATGCGAGCGCGACGAGGTTCCTCGATGCTGCGCTGGTGCTGGTGGCGGAGGCTAACTAGGGTTCGCCGACCCGCGCAGGAGCAAAGATGTTCGTTCCCATCCCCATCCTGATCGCCGCGGGCGTCCTGATCCTCGTGCTGATCGCCATGATCGCGCGGGCGGGGCGAAGGCGCGATCCGCTGATGGGCGGTGCGCCGCCCGCTTACCGCCGCACAAAGTCGGTACCGGGGCCGGCGCCGGCCGCAACGCTTCCGGCTACGAGACTTCCGGTCGCAACGTTGTCGCCCGAAGTCGAGCAGGAGGTTCGCGCATTGCTGGCCGCGGGCCGCAAGATCCAGGCGATCAAGCTCGCGCGCGACGCGACGCATCTCGGGCTCAAGGAAACGAAGGATCTCGTCGAGGCGATGGAACGGCGGGCCCTTTAGCCTTCCCCATCCCATGCTCCGATAACGGCGTCGCCTGTCTCGGGCCGTAGCTGGAAGATTCCGCTCTCGCGATGCCGGGTGGGGTGGACGCGGTTGGTGAGCAGGGTCCAGGCGAGGCCGCGCTCGAAATCGACCCACAGCCCGGTGCCGGTGAAGCCGGTATGGCCGATCGTCTCGTCGGAACAGGCCTGCCCGCCCGACCAGCCGGGGAATTTGCGCTCCCAGCCGCAGGTGCGGTGCGCATATTGCGGGGTCCGGATCGCTTCGAGCATCGCGGGCGATGCGCCGCTGCCGTCAAGCAGGCCCTGCGCGAAGCCGAGCACCCCGGCGACGGTGCCGAACAGCCCGGCATGACCGGTCTGCCCGCCCATCGCGGCACAATTTTCGTCATGCACCTCGCCTTTGAGCACCCGATCGCGCCACGTGCAGTGTTCGGTGGCGACGGCGGGGCCGGGGGGCGGGCCGAAGCGCAGGCCTTCACCCAGCGGCCACGCGCCGAGCGGCTCGCCGGTGATCCGTTCGATCGCGATGCCGAGCAGGAGGAAGTTGATGTCCGAATAGACCGGCGGGCCGTGGCGCCATTCGCGCTGGAGGACGAAGGCGCGCAGGCGGGCCGGATCGTCGCCATAGGTGTAGATCGGCTCGACCGCGGGAAAGAAGCTGCGATGCGCAAGGCAGTCGCGGAACGTCAGCTTGCGTTCGGCGGCATTGGCGATGTCATATTGGCGCAGGTCGGGGATCGCATCGGTGAGCGGGCGATCGAGATCGAGCTTTCCCTGATCGGCGAGCCGGAGGATCATCGTAGTGGTGGCGATCACCTTGGACACCGAGGCGAGATCGAACCAATGATCCTCGGTCAGGTCCTCTGGCTCGGGCACCAATGCGGCCTTGCCGGCATGGCGCACCCGGCGGCGGCCATCGGCCGCGACCATGCCGAGCGTGGCGCCGGGAATGCGGCCATCGGCAATCGCGGCTGCGGCGGGAGCGAACGCCGCATCGATCATGCGGCCTCGCGATCGTCGGGGCGCGGTCTGGCGCGCATCAGCAAGGGCAGGAACAGCAAGGCCGCGAGGCTGATCACGCCCGAGGCGAGGAAGAACAGGTCGAAACCGCGCAGGCCGCGGCTGTCGAGCCATTCGACGATCTGCCCGCCGGCGCCGGAGAGCAGGCGCGGCAGCAGGAAGGCGAAGCCCGACAGGAAGGCATATTGCGCGCCGGGATAAAGCGGGTTCACCAGCATCGAGAGGTAGACGACGAACACTGCGCCAGCCATGCCGTTGCCGAACTGGTCGGCGGCGGTGGCGACGTAGAGCAGCCATTCGTCGTGCGGCTGGTGCGAGAGCCAGACAAAGCCGAAATTGCCGATCGCAGCGAAGACCGCGCCAATGGTCAGCGTCACGCCCCAGCGCCAGCGCGTCACCATCCACCCGCCGAGCCCCACGCCGATGATGCTCGACACGAGCGCGACCACGCCGTCGGCGCGGCCGATCTCGCTCTTGGTATAGCCGAGGTCGAGGATCATCGGCTTGGACAGATTGAGCGCGAGCACGTCGCCCATCCGATAGACCGCGACGAAGCCCATCAGCGCGATCGCGAAGAAGCCGTAGCGCCAGAAGAAATCCACATAAGGCCCGATCGCCGCCGAGGCGCGCGCCGGGGCGTCGGGCGCGAGCTTGCGGATGCGCGGAGTGAGCGCGGCCATGACGAGGAAGGGCAGCATGCAGAGGACGAGCACGGCCGGCGTGACGTTGGTCTTCGAGCTTATCCCTGCGCCCGCGGCGGCGCCGAGAACCAGCCAACCGATAATCGCCGTCGCCAGCGCCAGGGCGAGCAGGATCGCGATTGCCGCGGCCAGTCCGGTGATCAGCGATGCGCTGCGCCCGCCGCCGCAGCCGGGCTGACGCGGCAGCGAGGCGAGGATCGGCAGCGGCACGAACGCGCCCGCGGCGATCAACAGATAGGAGGCCTGCCAGCCCGGCTCGATTCCGAAGCTCTGCAGTATCGGCGCGAGGCTGCCTGCGGCATCGGCAAAGAGCAGCGCCCCGCTGCCTGCCGCGACCATTGCGCTCCGATAGCCCCACAGGTTCGACGCGGCGACCGGCCCCTGCTCCTCGGGCGTGGGTGCGAGTTCGATCCGCCACGCGTCGGCAGCGACTTCAAGCGTGGTGGTCCAGAAGGCGAGCAGCACTGCGAACAATGCAGTGAGCGGCAGGCTGGTATCGGTGGGGAACAGCGCCATCGCGAGCATCGAAGTGAAGATTCCGAGCTGCGACAGCATGATCCAGCCGCGGCGCTTGCCGAAGAAGCGCGCAAAGCCGGGAACATCGTATTTGTCGAGCAACGGCGCCCAGAGAAACTTGAAGGTGGGCAGCAGTTGCACCCACGCGAAGAAACCGATGATCGCCAGCGCGACGCCGTGTTCGGCGAGCCGTACGCTGAGCACCGTCGAAAACATGTAGAAGGGCAGCCCGGCCGAGAAGCCGAGCAGTACGTAGAGCGCCATGCGCGGAAAGCCGCGGGGAATGCCGCTCGCGCCGGCAGCGGCAGACTCAGCCAAAAGGCGCGACCGATCGATTGTGCAGCCGATGTTGCGCCATGATGCTCCCCGAACAGCCGATCGGCACGCTCGCCCGGCCTCTTGCGTCAGTCAATGGCGAAGGTGTTGCAACGGCGACGCCCCCCGGGCGAACATGCCGCGTGGCTATGGCGGTGCGAACAGAAACTATGGCGGGGTGCAACATTCTTGTTACTTAATGCCGCGGTTCCGCCGTGGGCAGGCGGGACGATGGGGGCAGATTCACATGGTTGGTATTACGGCGTTCAGGAATCTTCTTGTTTCGGGGACGGCGTTCGCCGCGCTGGCCGGCGCAATGCCGGTGTTCGCGCAAACCAGTACCGATCAGTCTACCCCCGAGGCGGCGACGCCGACCGGCGCGGCGCTGCCGGTCTCGGATGCCGCGCAAAGCACAGAACCGCAGGCCCGCGACAACGAGATCCTCGTCACCGGCTCGCGCATCCGCCAGGATCCGAACAATTCGGCGCTGCCCCTGCAGATCATCACCACGCAGGAGATCCAGCGCAACGGCATCAGCAGCCCTGAACAGCTGATCATGTTCCTGAGCACCAACGGCAGCGGCGCGGACAATCTCGCCTCGAACGCCGATGTGACTTCGGGCGCGCAGCGCGGCACCAACGGGCTTTCGGCTGCGAATTTGCGCGGCCAGGGCGCCGCCGCGACGCTGGTGCTGCTCAACGGCCGCCGCGTCGCGGCGCACGGCCTCACCGGCGGGGCGGTCGACGTCAACCAGATCCCGTTCGCGGCGATCGAGCGAGTCGAAGTGCTGAAGGACGGCGCTTCGGCGATCTATGGGACCGACGCGGTCGGCGGGGTGATCAACTTCATCACGCGGAAAGACTATCAGGGTCTCGGCTTCAACGGCTTCACCGACGTCACCGAGGCGGGCGGCGGCAGCATCTACCGGCTCTCGGGCATCGCCGGCTATGGCGATCTCGCCGAGGACGGCTTCAACCTCATGGGCGCCGTCGCCTATAGCTGGAACAAGGCGCTGCGCGGCGAGGATCGCCCGTTCGTCAACGGGTACCAGCCCAATCGCGGGCTCTCGATCGACACCCGCGGCACGCCGATCGCGACTGCGTTCAACATCGGCGCCAACACCCGGCCGAACAGCATCACGGGGGCCGGCACCCTGCTCACCGGCCTGAACCTGGTCGCCCCCAATGGCGCCAATGCCGCCGCCGGCGGGATCAACATCCTCGACCTGCCGGGCGGCGCGGGCTGCGAATCGATGGACGGCGGACTGCCTTATGACGAGGCGCTGTGGAACGCGCCGACCGCTTATTATGCCTGTGCCTGGGATACCGGCCGCGCCGCCGTGCTCCAGCAGCCGATCAACACGTTGACCTATTATGGCCGCGGCGTGGTCAATCTGGGCATGGGCCACCAGATGTCGCTCGAGATCACGGGCTCGGACGCGACCTCGGCCAAGCGCTTCTCCAATGCGCAGCTCACGGCGAACACTACCAACCTCGCCATCGCCTATCCGCTCAACAGCCTGACCGCGACGACCTACAACAGCGTGTTCAACGCGATCCGCGCGGCCTTCCCGGCGCAGGCGGCGGCACTCGACGGCCGCTATGGCCGGCCGATCGGCTATCGCTGGCGCTGCATCGCCTGCGACACGCGCGAATATGTCACCAACACCAAGACCCTGCGTGCGGCGTTCGGCGTCGAGGGTCCGATGTTCGAGGGCTGGGACTATCGTGCGGGCGCGTCCTATGCGAAGAGCGAATCCTCCTCGGTGCTCGGCACCGGCTATTATTATCGCGGCACCCTGGGCAACGGCGACTATGATCCGAACGCCCCGGCCGTCGCCGGCGCGGCGCCGATCACCGGGCTAAGCGGGCAACAATATGTCCCCCGCGGCCTCGTCGGCGTGATGAACAGCGGCCTGATCAATCCGTTCAGCACCGCCCAGACTCCCGAGGGCCTCGCCGCGCTGGAGTCGGTGTCGGCATATGGCGCCACGCTCTATGGCGGCCAGTATGAAGTGAAGCAGTTCGACGTGTCGGTGTCGGGGCCGCTGTTCCGCATCTGGGGCGGCGACATCCAGCTGGCCGTCGGCGCCGACGTGCGCCGCGAGACCTACGAGTTCAACGGCTCCGACGCCGCGGCGGCGACCGCGCCGGTGATCTTCCTCGCGGCGTTCGACAACATCAACGCGCTGACCCCGAAGAACCGCACCGTCAAGGCGGCCTATGCCGAAATGCTGGTGCCGATCCTGCCCGGGCTCGAAATCACCGGGGCGGTCCGCATCGACGAATATACGGGCTTCGGGTCGACCACCAATCCGAAGGTTTCGGTCAAGTTCCGCCCGATCGATCAGATCATGTTCCGCGGATCATACAATACCGGCTTTCGCGTGCCTTCGTTCAACCAGATATTCAACGGCATCACCGAAGCGACCTATGCCGGCAGCGATCTAGCCGATCCGGTTTTGTGCCCGGGCGGCGTGCCCACCAGCACGGTCGGCAGCGGGCAGCCTTGTGCGCAGATCCGTCCGGAAATCTACACGGGCGGAAACCGCGAACTCGGCCCCGAGACCGCGAAGCAGCTCAGCGCGGGCGTCGTGATCCAGCCGGCGCCGTTGTTCAGCCTCTCGGTCGACTGGTGGATGATCAACGTCGACAACACGATCCAGACGCTCACGCTGCGCCAGTTGATCGACAATGCGGCGCTGTTTCCCGAGCGTTTCCTTCGCGACCCTCCGGGCACGGGGATCATCCTGGGAATCGATCAACGCTGGATCAACGCCGGTTCGCGCCGCACCCAGGGCCTCGAAGTCTCGCTCCGCGGTGGCCACGAGTTTAACGGCGGCAATCGCGTCATCGCCGGCCTCGACGGAACCTTGCTGCTCAAAAAGCGCGAGAAATTGACGCCGACCGCGCAATACGGCCCCAGCCTGATCGGGGTGTTCAGTTTCGCCGGCGATCTCGGCGTGCGCTGGAAGCACAATGCCTTTGTCAGCTTTTCGAACGAGGACGTCGCGCTGTCGCTCAGCCAGATCTTCCGCAAGGGTTATCGGAACGGCGCGCTGCCCGGCATCGCCGCGGGCACGGTCACCCGGCCGGAGTATAACGCGTTCGTGAAGGACTATATCGTCTACAATCTGTCGCTCAGCTACACCGGGCTCGCGCCGGGCTACAAGCTGACGGCGGGTGTGCGGAACTTGTTCGATACCAAACCGCCCTTTGCGATCACCTATGACGGCAACACCGGCGCGGGCGGCTCATGGGAGCCGCGCGTCGCGGACCCGCGCGGGCGCAGCTTCACCATGGGTGTCGAAGTCAAATTCTGACCTTCTCCGGGGGGAGGTGAAGGGCCGCGGCGGGATCCTGCCGCGGCCCTTTTCTTCGCCCGGGGAACCGGGCGGTGTGTCGATCGATTGCTGCTACGCCTGCGAGACTGCAAGCTGACATCGGGCAAGGAGATCGCTGCGTTGGTGCGAGCATCGTGAACGAGATCATCATCGCCGGGGCGCTGGGCAGCCTCTGCGCGGGCATGGCGACCGGGCTCGGCGCGATCCCCGTGCTGTTCATGCGCCAGCCTAGCGACCAGCAGCAGAATTTGCTGCTCGGCTTCGCGGCCGGCGTGATGCTGGCGGCGAGTTTCTTCTCGCTGATTCTGCCGGCGATCGAAGTGGCGCGGCAGCAGGGCGCAAGCCAGGCGGGCGCGTCGGCCACCGTGGTCGCCGCCGTGCTGCTCGGTGCCTTCGTCATCGCCAAATTGAACGACTGGGTGCCGCCGCTCGACAAGCTCGGCCTCGGCCCGCCGGGCATCGCCGCAGCCACGGCTTCGGTGCGGCGGATCTGGCTGTTCGTCGCCGCAGTGACGCTGCACAATTTCCCCGAAGGCATGGCGGTGGGGGTGAGCTTCGGCGGTGGTGATTTCGATGCCGGACGCGTCACTGCGCTGGGCATCGGACTGCAGAATATTCCCGAAGGGCTGGCGGTCGCCGTGGCGCTGAGCTCGATTGGCTATCCGCGCGGCCGCGCGGCGCTGATCGCCGCGGGCTCGGGGCTGGTCGAGCCCGTCGCGGGGCTGATCGGAGTGAGCATCGTCACGGTGGCGCAGGCTTTCCTGCCCTGGGGGCTGGGTCTTGCGGCGGGGGCGATGATCTATGTCGTCGCGTCGGACATCATCCCCGACGCGCATGCGCGGATCAACGGTGGCGGCAAGGTCAGCACCGGGCTGATGATCGGGCTTGCCGCGATGATGTTCCTCGATACGACCTTCGGCTAGGCTGGCAAATCGTAGTTACGGATCCATTCGCTGCGATTTACCGCAAGGCGACGGCCTAAGTATTTGATTTAACGTGTCACAGATCTTGGCCTGTTGGCGCCTTTACATCTCTACAGGTCGCTTCTGTCCTATCTTTGTTGGAATTGCTGTGTGACATTCCTGCGCGACTCGCAGACTGCCGGGGGCGGCGGCGCGGGCGTGTAGGGGGATGTACATGCGGCAAACCACCTTGTCCGTGGCGCTCGAGGTCAAACCTGAGAGCTACGATCATTTGTCGTCGCTGCTCGACAAGCTGCGCGAGAGGCGTGATCCCGATCCCTCGGGCGGCACCGGCCCGTTTGCCGACTTCCTGACGCGGGTGCCGGCGGTCCATTTCATGTCGTTGAGCGTCTTTCCGGGTTTTGATTACGATCCGCTGTTCGTGATCGAGGCCAATTTCGATGGCGAGAAAGGGCCTTTCTGGGCACAGCTCGAATCGGCGATCGGCCCCGAGCTTCGCGCCATGCTGCGCTGCTGCAAGCGTCCGCTCGACAATGACGGGCCGCTGTTCGATTCGATCACCGCGAAGGACGCGCGCGCGCCGATCGCGCCCTATCTCGAGCGGCGATCGCTCACCCCGACGGTATTCCACCACGGCAATCGCGGAATGACGCGCGACCGCATCCTCGCCGAGCACAAATTGTTCGAGGCGACGCGGGTCGAACTGGGCTGCGCCAATGTCGATGGACCCAATCCCTATCGCTCGCTCACCCCGCGCCAGATCCACGCGAAGCTGCGCGCTGCCGTGCACCCTGATTTCACCTGGCTCGACGAGACGGCGCCCAAACGCATTCCGCTTGCCCAGAATATCGGCGATTGGGTGCGGCTGATCGGCTTCATCGTCGCGGCGGTGTTCGTGCTGTCGCTGCCCGGGTTGTTCCTCAGCCTCGCCATGCCGTGGGAGCGCTATCTGATCCTGCTGGCGGTGGTGTTCGTCGGCATCGCGATGCGGCTCAAGCAGATCGGCGTCGCCTTGCCGGGAACCGCGGTGGCGACCAGGTTCAGCTTTCTCAAATTCTTCTTCAGCCAGCTGATCCCGCTCGTGCTGTTCGTGCTCTTCTATCTGGTCGTCGCAGTGGCGATCGGAACGCCGCTGTCGATGCTGGCCACCGCGCGCCATTTCGACGCGGCGTGGCACGGCATGGTCATCTGGCTGCTGTGGGGGCTTGCCGGCGCACCGGTAGTGATCGCCGGCATCGTGTTGTGGCTGCGTGTGATCGAGCGGCGCGATGCGTCACAGGACGCGCCGCCGGTCGATCCGGTGATGCTGCGCGAGATGGCGCGGCGCGAGGACTGGATCCCGCAGAACCACATGGGCTCGCTGGTGCTGATCAAACCGGGTATCCTGCGGATGATCCTGATCCGAGCGGGGCATCGCGGGCTCGGGCTGGTGCTGCGGATCATTGCCCGCAAAGGCTATCTCGGCTCGATGCGGACGATCCATTTCGCCCATTGGGCGATGGTCAACAACAGGTCGCGGCTGATGTTCTTCTCGAACTTCGACCAGACTTGGGAGAGCTATCTGGATGATTTCATCGAGAAGGCCCATGCCGGGCTCACGCTGGCGTGGTGCTGCGGCGTCGGCTTTCCGCCGACCCGCTTCCTCGTCAAGGACGGCGCCAGCCATGGCCGCCAGTTCAAGGAATGGGCGCGGCATTCGATGGCGGTCAGCCGCTTCTGGTACTCGGCCTATAAGGACCTCACCGCCGAACAGATCGAGCGGAATTTCCGCATCGCGATCGGGCTGCGCAAGCGAACACTCTCGGACAAGGACGCCGCTTTGTGGATCAACGACCTGTGAGCGCCGCATCGAAGGGTCCGCCGAGCTGGAAGCTCGCACCGCCGCACGACACGCTGACCCAGGGCATGGTGGTCAGCGGCTTCGCCTCGCTGCCGACCGGGCGCGCGCTGTTCCTCCAGTTTTGCTGGGACGAAGCGCACAAGAAGGGCGGCGGCTGGCTCGCGGCGCTGCAGGCGGTGGCGCCGATCACCGACGCCGACGGCAAGGACGAACGTTGCGCAGCGATCGGCCTCACCTGGGAGGGAATGCGCAAGATGGGGCTCGACGCGAGCGCGCTCGCCTCGTTCGACCGGCCGTTCAAGGAAGGCATGTTCCAGGAAGATCGGCTGCGCCGATTGGGCGACCGGCGCGAGGGCGAATGGCTCTCGACGGTGATCCCGGGCGGCCCGAGATGGAGCGGCAACATCCCGCTCGACAATGCCGCATGCGACCGCGCCGACGAGCACGCCTTCGACGATCTGGAGACCGTGGTCGAGACGCGGGTGATGACGCCCATCACGGTGCATGCGCTGGTGCTGCTCTACGAGAAGGACGAGGAAACCGCCGAGGCATGGTGCCGGACCGTCGGCGCCGCGCTGGCGCCGCATGACATCAAGATCGTCCACGATCTGCCGCTCGATCTGCGCCCCGACGAGCGAGGGATCGCCCGCGAGCATTTCGGCTTTGCCGATGGCGTGTCGCAGCCCGCGCCGTTCGAATCCAGAGTGGTCACGGTGAAGGGCGGGGCGGACTATCCCAAGGACCCGTGGAACGGCGTGCCGCTCGGCGAAGTGCTGATGGGGCATGAGAACGGGCATCATGAGATCGCGCTCGGTCCGGTTGTGGCCGACACGCCGGAAGGCCGCGCGGCCGGCTTGCCCGAGCATCCGCGCGGCGTGGGCTTCCTCGATCTCGGGCTCGACGGCAGCTATATGGTGGTGCGCGAGCTCAAACAGGATGTCGCCGCCTTCTGGAATTCGATGGACGCCGCATCCGCGCGGATCAACCGGCGCGATCCTGAGCATTCGGGGCACATCGACGCCGATTGGATCGCCAGCCGGGTGATTGGGCGCGACCTCAACGGAAATCTGCTTTGCCCGAACAGCGCGAGCGGCGTGCTTCCCGTCGACAAATACGATCAGCCCGACAACGACTTCCTGTTCTACGATCGCGACAAGCTCGGACATGGCTGCCCGCTCGGCAGCCATGTCCGCCGCGGCAATCCGCGCGACGGGCTCGCGCCGACGCCGAAGGACAAGCAGACCTTGCTCGACGCGGCGAACAATCACCGCATCCTGCGCCGCGGCCGCAAATATGGACCCGACATTCCCGACAAGAGGACCGATGACGGCAAGGAGCGCGGCCTGTTGTTCATCTGCCTCAACACCGACATCACTCGCCAGTTCGAGTTCGTCCAGCAAACCTGGATGCTGAATCCGAACTTCGCCTTCCTCTATGACG
The DNA here is from genome assembly GCF_002796605.1 of Sphingomonas psychrotolerans. Classification (NCBI taxonomy): domain Bacteria; kingdom Pseudomonadati; phylum Pseudomonadota; class Alphaproteobacteria; order Sphingomonadales; family Sphingomonadaceae; genus Sphingomonas; species Sphingomonas psychrotolerans. The sequence continues at coordinate 2,689,231 of NZ_CP024923.1, read as the reverse complement.
AAGTTGATCCGCTGATCGGGCCTAAGGGAATGCTCACCATTCCCGAGAATCCGCTGCGGCGGATCATCGAGGTCGACACCTTCGTCCAGATGGCCGGCGGCGAATATTTCTTCCTGCCGAGCATGCCGGCAATTCGCTATCTGGCGTCGCTATGAGCATCCTCACCTCGCGCGACGTGCTCCGCCCGGGGCCGAAGGGGTTCAAGGCGTGGATCCAGCGGGTGGTGTTCGCGCTGATGCCGGGCTTCTTCACTTTCCTGCGGCGCTGGAAGCCGGTGATGAAGCTGGGCAACAACTATCTCACCTCGCGCTATGACGACGTCCGCGAAGTGTTCGCCACCGATCCGGCGTTCGGGGTGGTCTATAAGCCGCATCTCGACGTGATCATGGGCGGTCAGCCCTTTTTCCTCGGCATGGCCGACACCGAGCAATATCGCCACGATACCGATGCGATGCGCCGGGTGGTACGCCCTGCGGATGTGCCGAAACTCGCGGCGCAGACCGAAGCGCTCGGCGAGCAGATCGTCGCCGGGGCGGACGGCCGGATCGATGTGGTCGACACCTTGGTGCGACGCGTGACCTTCACGATGCTCGGCGACTATCTGGGGGTGCCCGATCCCCCGGGCGGTGATCTGCGCGTGTGGGGGACGCGGCTGTTCGAATTCCAGTTCGTAGATCAGGGCAATGATCCCGCGCTGCGCAAGGAGGTAGACGAGATCGCCCCGGCGCTGCGCATGCACATCCAGAACGAGATCGCGCGGCGACGGATCGAGCCCGGCAAGGACGATGTGCTGGCGCGCTGCCTTGCGCTGCAGGCGGCGGGCGACCCCGCTTATAGCGACGATTTCATCCGCACCTCGCTGACGGGCTTCATCGTCGGCGGGCCGCCCCAGCCGCCGATGGTGGTGCCGCAGGCAATGGAGCAATTGCTGCGCCGGCCCAAGGTCCTCGCCGAGGCGCAGGCTGCGGCCCGCGCCGGCGATGACGATCGGCTGCGCCGCTACGTGCTGGAGGCGATGCGCTTTGATCCGCTCGCGCCGGGGCTGCCGCGCGTCGCGCTCACCGACTGGACGCTCGGCAGGGGGACCTCACACGCCGTCACTATCCCGGCCGGCGCGCAGGTACTCGCCGCTTTCGCCTCAGCGATGATGGACCCGCGCCGCGTCGCCGATCCCCGGTTGTTCGATCCGAACCGGCCGGCGAGCGACTATATGCATTTCGGCTTCGGGCTGCACGAATGCTTCGGTCGCCACATCAACCATGCGACGCTGCATCTGATGCTCAAGCCTTTGCTGAGGCAGCCGAACCTGCGCCGCGCGTCCGGCAAGGAGGGCAAGTTGACGAAGAATGGCCCCTTCGCCGAACGGCTGGTGGTTACGTACGGCTAGGGGCGGACCGACCTGTGCTCCTGCTTTCGCAGGAGCACAAAAGCTGTAGATTACCGTCGCGGCGAAGGCGCGCCGCGATAGCCCCCTTGGCGCTCGAGCATCCAGCCGGGATACTCCGCCGGCAGCTTGCTGGCCGCATCCAGCCGCGCCAGTTCATCGGCGGTAAACGCCACGTCGATCGCGCCGAGATTGTCCGCCAGCTGCTCGGGCCGCTTTGCCCCGACGATCACGCTCGATACCGCCGGCTGGTGGAGCAGCCAGCCCAGCGCGAGCTGCGCTACCGAATGTCCCTTCGCCGCGCTCAGTTCGCGCAACACGTCGATCACCGTATAGCCGCGCTCCTTGTCGACCGGCGGAAAATCGAAGTTTGCTCGGCGGCCTTCGTTTTCGCCTTCGCGCGAATATTTGCCCGACAGGAAGCCACCGGCGAGCGGGCTCCACACCATCAGGCCGACACCTTCGGACTGGAGCATCGGGATCACCTCGCGCTCGAGATCGCGCCCGGCGAGGGTGTAATAGGCCTGTAGCGAGGCGATCGGTGCGTAGCGCTTCGCCTCGGCGATGCCGACTGCCTTGGCAACCTGCCATGCCGCCCAGTTGGACAGGCCAATATACCGTACCACCCCGCGCCGCACGAGGCTGTCGAGCGCGTACAGCGTCTCCTCGATCGGAGTCGCCGCGTCGAACCCGTGGATCTGATACAGGTCGATATGGTCGGTCTGGAGCCGTGCGAGGCTTGCCTCGACCTGATCGTGGATGTGCCCACGCGAGGCACCGGCGCCGTTGGGCCCGGGGTGCATCCGGCCGACCACCTTGGTGGCGATCACCACCTCCTCACGGCGGATACCCAGCGTCTTCAGCGACTGGCCGAGGATCATCTCGGAGCGACCCTCGGCATAGACATTGGCGGTGTCGAGGAAGTTGATCCCGGCATCGAGCGCCGCATTGATCAATGTGCCGGCCTCGTTCTGCTCGAGCTGGCCGATCGTGCCCCACATGCTGCCGTCGCTGCCGCCGAAGGTCATGGTGCCGAGGCAGAGTTCGGAGACGATCAGGCCGGTACGGCCGAGCTGGTTGTAGCGCATGGGTGACTCCGGATGAGGTCGCACCGCGCAGATGTCATCGCGCCCGTCTCTCGGCAATGGTCCACGCGTTCAGCGCCGACACGATTCGGAAATATTCGGGCGCAGATCTCGTGCCGCGGCAGCTGCTCATTGCTGCAAAGCGGTAAGTATCTGGACCGCTTGAAAAGACTTGGTACTCAAATGTATGAGTTGACAGCCCGCAAGGCGAGGCATAGCCCTATGTGACCGCTAACATCGGATCCACCGAGGCGGTGAATACGGCCCGCAAGAGGCCCATGGAGGGGACAAATGGACACTCGCACTGCACGCCGTCATTCCACGCGCCGCACCGCCGCGTTCGCCGCGATCCTGCTCGCCGGAGCCGCCTGGCCCGCGCTGGCGCAGACTGCGCCGGCTGATCCGCAGGACCCGCCCGGCAGCTCCGCAGAGACGGTCGCCGACCCGAATGACGAGATCGTCGTCAGCGGGTACCGCGCCAGCCTCGAGAGCTCGACCAACGCCAAGAAGAACTCGACCGGCTTCAGCGACACGATCTTCGCAGAAGACATCGGCAAGTTCCCCGACACCAACATCGCTGAGAGCTTCAATCGCATTCCCGGCGTGACGATCAGCCGCGAAGTGACCGGCGAGGGGCTGAGCATCGCGATCCGCGGCCTCGGCACCAATTTCACCAAGGTGCTGCTCAACGGCGCGCCCGTTGCCGTTGCCTCCACCGGCCGGACCGACTCGCAGAACACCAACCGCGAAGTTGATCTCGACCTGTTCCCCACCGAATTGTTCACTTCGCTGACGGTCAACAAGAGCGGCATGGCGAGCATGATCGAAGGTGGCGCCGCGGGCACCGTCAACATGCGCAGCGCGCGCCCGTTCGACCGCGAAGGCACTCGCGTCACTTATGGCGCGCAGCTGACCAAAAACACCAATTCGGACAAATGGGGCTATCGCGGCTCGCTGCTCGCCAGCACGACGATGGGCGATTTCGGCATCCTTCTCGGCGTCGCCGGCGTGCACAATCAGGTGCGCACCACCGGCTTCGAGACGATCGGCTGGACAAACCCGAACCTGAGCACCCCCAACAGCATCGCGGGGACGACCGGCGGGGTCCAGAATGTGCCGACGCCCGCGCAGATCGCCGCGTCCCAGTGCCGCGCCAACAATGCCAGCTGCAACAGTACCGGCGGGGGCAATTGGACGATCCCCGGAACGGTTCCGGCGAATGCCGGCAATGGCCTCACGGCGGGCGCATCCGTAAACCAGGACTTGCTGCTCGCGCGCAATCCGGGCGCCACGATCCAGCAGATCGACAACGGCATCATCCCCCGCCTCGGCCGGCCGATGTTCGAGGAAGGCACCAAGGACCGGATCAACGCGATCGCCAGCCTCGAATATAAAGGCGAGAATTTCCACGCTTATGTCGACGCGATGTACGGCTGGAAAGACAACCAGCTCGAGCGCGTGGACATGAACTGGGTGGGACGTAACGGCGCGATGATCCCGCTCAACACCACCTATGACCGAAGTGATTGCGCTACGGGATGCGTGGTGACTGGCGGCACCTATGCCAACGCGCAATTCTTCCTCGAATATCGCCCGCATCTGGAGACGGTGAAGTTCTGGGGCGTCAATCCGGGGCTCGAGTTCGAATTCAACGACAGGCTGAAGCTCGACATCCAAGGCAATTACACCAAGAGCGATTTTCACCGCGAATCGCCGACGGTGCTGGTGATCACCCCGGCGAGTTCGGGGGTCACGGTCACCTATGACAATCAAGACGGCAACATGCCGGTGATCGGCACCAATATCGACTTGAACAATCCTGCCAATTTTGGCTGGCCCGGCGGGCGCGTGAACATTCAGGACGAGCGCCGCAAGACCGAGACCAAGGGCGTTCGCGGCAATTTGACCTGGGGCGATGCCGCCTTCAACTTCCGCGCCGGCGCCGCCTATGACGACGTCTCGCGCCGGATCAGCGCCTTCGACAACAGTCAGGCATGGCAGAACGCAGTCTGCGGCAACCGGCCCAGCGTGTTCGTGCCGGGGCCAAACACTCAGCCGCCGTGCAACGGTCTGGTCCAGCCAGGCGCCGCGCCTGCCGGCTATCCGACCTATCCGGCTTTCGGCACCGGCTTCACCGCCGGGCAGACCGGCCCGGTCACTTATGCCGGGTCGCTGATCTCGAACGCGCAAGTGCCGAGCTTCCTGCGGCCGACCTCGAGCGGGTTCGTCACGGTCGACTGGGAGCGCTTCAAGGCCGCTTCCAATTACGACGCGTTCCACGACAGCGCGCCGGAGGCCGGATCGGCGAACACCGGGGCCAATGGCGGCTATGTCCGCGAGAAGTCGCTTGGCCTTTATGCCGAGCTCAACGGCGATACGTCGCTCGCCGGCGGGCGCATCAACTATAATGTCGGCTTGCGCTATGTCCGGACCAACCAGACGATCGGCGGACGCGTGTCGGTCACCGATCCGCGCAACGGCACCGATCCCGATGGCGCCGGCCCGCTGCCCAATGCCTGCCCCGGCACCGGCAATCCGCGCGACGGCTCGTGCTACCCGAACGTGGTGAGCGTCCTCTACACCGAGAGCGATTATGACAATTGGTTGCCCTCCGGCAGCGCCGCGTTCCACATCACCGAAAACGCCGTGGTACGCGCCGCCGCATCGCGGACGATGACGCGGCCGAACCCGAACACGATGCTGCCGGGGCTGAGCTTCACGTCGCCATCGGCGGACGCGGCGACGATCGGCAATCCGGCGCTCAACCCCTATCTGTCGACCAACTTCGACCTGGGCTTCGAATATTATACCGGGCAGGAAGGCTATGTCGGCTTCACTGCGTTCCGCAAGGCGCTGACCGGATTCACGGTCAACAGCACGACGACCGCGCCATTCTCGACGCTGGCGCCGTTCGGCATCACCTATGACACGCTCTCGGCGACCCAGCAGGCGGCGATCACTGCGCGGGGCGGCCCCGCCGCCGCCAACATCACCCTGCAACAACAGGTCAACGCGAGCGGCACGCTCAAAGTCAACGGGCTCGAGGCGACCTGGGTCCAGCCGCTCGATTTCCTGCTCGGGCGCTATCTTGGAATCAACGGCTTCGGCTTCAACGCCAATCTGACGCTGATCGAACAGACCGGTTCGGGTGCGGCGCCGGCGGTGGCGGTGGGCGTGTCGCCGGTGACGTACAACATCACCGGCTATTACGAGCAGAACGGGTTGAGCGTGCGGCTGTCGACCACGTTCCAGCGCGGCTCGGTCTCGTCGGACCCGAACCAGAACGGCATCGCCCTCGCCCGCTTCTATTCGGACGATTATCAGCAGTTCGATCTGACCGCGAGCGTCGACTTCGCCGATCTGTTCGACGTCAAATGGGCACCGCAGCTCACTCTCGACGTGATCAACCTGACCAAGGCGCAGCAGCGGAGTTATTTCCAGTTCGAGAATGCGGCCTACACGCTCTACGAGCCCGGCCGCCAGGTGATGATCGGGCTCCGCGGCCGGTTCTGAGCCGCGGAGAAGGGGCGCGGCCGCCGGTATTTCCCCCGGCGCCGCTGTCCGTTTGCTGTCCGCGAACTGGCCGCTTTCGGGCGGCCTTTTTCGTCCTCGCTTTCCCCCGGCTATCGACTGAGCTACCGGGCATGTCATGGCTTCTACTGTTCCGTTGATCGCCGGGATCGAACTCGGCGGGACCAAATGTATCGCATTGCTGGGAACCGGCCCCGACGATGTCCGCGCGCAGCGGACGATTCCGACGACCGACCCGGAGGCGACGCTGGCCGCGATCGAGGCGGCACTGGACGAGTGGACGTTCGACGCGATCGGCATCGCCAGCTTCGGCCCGCTCCAGCTCGACTCCGTTGCGGCTGATTTCGGCGCGATCACTGCGACCACCAAGCCGGGCTGGACCGGCACCGATCTCGTGCGCCGGCTCGAGCGGCGCTACGGCCGGCCGATCGGCTTTCAGACCGACGTCAACGGCGCGGCGCTGGCCGAGGCGCGCTGGGGGGCAGCGCAGGGTCTGACGACGCATGCCTATATCACCATCGGCACGGGGGTTGGCGTCGGGCTGATCGCCGGGGGCCGGCCGGTGCAGGGCGTGGCGCACGGCGAGGCGGGGCATATGCGCGTGCCGCGCGCGCCGGGCGACGAATATGCCGGCTGGTGCCGCTTTCACGGCGACTGCGTCGAAGGGCTGATCTCGGGGCCCGCGCTGGCCGAGCGTTTCGGCTGCCCGGGCAAGGAACTGCCGCACGACGGGCCCGAATGGGATCTGTTCGTCCACGATTTGGGCGGGCTGCTCCACAATCTCGTCACCGTCGCGGCGCCCGAGCGGATCGCGATCGGCGGCGGCGTGATTACCGCCCGCGAGCACCTGTTCCCGCGGCTGCGTGCACGGCTGGCGGAGAGCCTCGGCGGCTATGGCTCGCTGATCGGCTATGCCAGGGAACTGGAGGCGCGGCTGGGACCGCCCGGGCTCGGCGCGATGGCGGGACCGCTCGGGGCGCTGGCAGTGGGGATGGGGGCAATGGGGACCTAGCCCACATCTTCCGCTCGTTCTCCTGCGAAAGCAGGAGCCCAGGATGACGGAGTACGCAGCTACCCTAGGCTCCTGCCTTCGCAGGAGCACTGCGCATTAGGGAAGCGATCAGGCCCCCTCAGATCACCTCCATGTCGATCTTGTAATGGTGCCACGCGAAGATCGCCGCGGCCCCCCGGTGCGGGCTCCACGGCGCCGACCATGCGCGCAGCAGCTTTTCCGAGGGCCGCTCGGCATGGCCGAGGATGCGGCCGATCTCGATCTGCACCGCGAGGTCGCCCGCCGGCCAGATGTCCGGACGCCCCTCGGCGAACAGCAGATAGATCTCGGCGGACCAGCGGCCGATGCCCTTGATCCGGGTGAGCGCCGCGACCGCCTCCTCGTCGTCGTCGGGGAGATTGGCGAGATCGAGCCGCCCGCTGGTCACTTCCTCGGCAAGGCTGCGGGCATAGCTCACTTTCTGGCGCGACAGGCCGACGGCGCGCAGCGTCTCGTCCGATGCGTTCGCGACGGTGTCCGGATCGGTCAGGTTGCCCAAAGCGGCCGCGAGCTTGTTCCAGATCGATTGCGCCGCGGCGACGCTGACCTGCTGGCCGATGATGGTGCGCAGCAAGGTCTCGTAGCCGCGATCGCGGATTCGCGGCGGGGGATAGCCGGCGCGCTCGAGCGCCGCGGCAAAGGCGGGCTCGACCTCGATCAGTGCGTCGATCGACTCCTTGAGCCGGGTTTCGCTCAGGCCCATGGCCGATATCCTTGAATCGAGGGGGCTTCGGCGGCATGGACACGGCCGACCAAGGAGGATTGCATGCCCAAGCTTATCGTCGTCACCAGGGAAGGGGAAGAACGCGAAGTCATGGGCGATGCGGGCCTCAGCGTGATGGAAGTGATCCGCGACAGCGGCTTCGATGAGTTGCTCGCGATCTGCGGCGGCTGCTGCAGTTGCGCGACTTGCCATATCCATGTCGATCCGGAATTTGCGGCCAAACTGCCGCCGATGAGCGAGGACGAGAACGATCTGCTCGACAGCTCCTCGGATCGCGACGAGCGTTCGCGCCTGTCGTGCCAGGTGCAGTTCACCAATGCGCTGGACGGCTTGCGGATTACGATCGCCGCGGAGGATTGACGAGGGTTAGAGCGCCTCGACCTTCAGCACCACCGTCGGGGCGATGTCGGTATCGGGCGTGACCTTCCAGCGGATCGTATTGTTTCCGCCGCTCGGCCTTGCGCCATCCGCATGGTTCTGGCTGACGATCTCGGCGTCGGTGATCAGCGTGAAGGTGCCGTCGAGGCGGGAATTGCTGCCGTCGTGGTCCGGACCCTGTCGCGCGGCGAAGCCCGGCGCCTGGACGCGGACCAAGTCCTTGCCGCGAAGCTCGATCGCGAAGAAGGGGAAGATCATCTTCGCGTCCTGATTGTACGGGAAGACGAAATTGTGGGTCAGCTTGCCCGAGATTTCGTAGTCGACATCGAACACGCCGTCGCCCCGATATGCCACGCTGCGATAGCCCGTTTCCTTGGCCATCTTTGCAGCGACTTCTCGAAATACGGCTTCCTTCCGCGCCTTCTCGGCCGCCGCTTCAGTGGGGTCGGGAACCGTCCCGTCATCGGTGAAATTCTCTGCCGATGTCGTCTCGAGCGCATCGGTGGCGATGATCTCGCCCTTGTATGCGTAGCTAAAGCTGCGATCCGCATGGATCGTCAGGGTCGACTGAAATTTACCAGGAAGTAGCAGGCACGCGGCAAGCGCGAGCGGCGTGATGAGCGCAGCAGCGAGCACCTTCCAATAGTTCATTCGGTCTCCCCTCTCGCTTACCCCCGCGCCGCGATCGCATAGAGCGCGACGGCCGCGGCGTTCGACACATTCAAGCTCTCGACCTTGGACGAGATCGGCAGCCGGGCGAGCTGATCGCAATGCGTCTCGGTGTTCTGACGCATACCTTCGCCTTCGGCGCCGAGCACCAGGGCGATCCGTCCCTGGCCCATCACTTCGGCGAGGGTGCCTTCGGCATGGCCAGTCAGACCGACGCGCCAGAAGCCCGCCGCGGCGATCTCCTCCAGCGCGCGGGCAAGATTGACCACCCGCACCCACGGCACCGTCTCGAGCGTGCCCGAAGCCGCGCGGGCGAGCGCGCCCGATTCGGGCGGCGCATGACGATCCTGGGTGATGATGCCGAGCGCGTCGAACGCCGCTGCCGAACGCAGCACCGCACCGACATTGTGCGGATCGGTGACCTGATCGAGCACCACCAATGGCCGCTGGTCACCCTCACCCTGGGCGAGCAGGTCGCCGAGCCAGATCTCCTCGAGTGGATCGACTTCGGCAACGAGACCCTGGTGCGGGGCGTCGCCGGGCACGAGACGACCGAGATCGGCGACGTCGGCATAGGTGATCGGAATCGTCGGCGGGATGTCGAGGCCGGCCAGTGCCTCGTGCGTCCCCCAGATCTTGCGCACCGTGCGTTCGGGGTTGGCGAGCGCTGCCAGCACCGCGTGGCGCCCGTAGAAGCGCGGGCGCGATGCGTGTGCCTTGCTCGGGCGATGTCCTTTGCGTGCCATCAGTCGAGATCATCCGGGTTGGGGTAAGCGAACGGATCGGTCACGTTCGGCTCGGTGGGGAAGGGCATGCGCGGCAGTGCCTTGTCGGCATTGGCGGCGTTGAGCAGGAAGCTTGCGAGGATCACCGCGCCCTGGCGCATGTCGTCAGCCTTGATGTGATCGAAGGTGTCGATGCTGGTGTGGTGGAGACGGCTGCCATAATCGAGCGGATCCTGGATGAACTGAAATGCGGGGATGCCGACCGCGGAGAAGAAGACGTGATCGGTGCCCCCGGTCTTGCGAATCGCGACGGTGTTGGCTCCCATCGAACCGAATGGCGCGAACCATTCACGGAAGATCGGCACCACGGCGCCATTGCCTTCGGCGTAGATCCCGCGAACCTTACCCGATCCGTTGTCGAGATTGAAGTACGCCGCCAGCTGTCCATAGCCCGGCTGACGCGTGATCGGCCAGCGATTTGCCCAGCCATAGAAGCGCGCGAGCCCGGTGTCGGCGCTGCCCGGCTTGCGCTGCCGCGCCGCGATATGCTGCTCGACATAGGCCATCGAGCCGAGCAGGCCCTGCTCTTCGCCGGCCCAGAGCGCGAAGCGGATCGTCCGCTTCGGCTTGACTCCCATCGCCTGCAGGATGCGCGCGGCCTCCATCACCATCGCCACGCCGGCGCCATTGTCGACCGCGCCATCTCCCGCGACCCAGCTGTCCATATGCGCGCCGGCCATCACATAGGCGCCCGAGGGATCGCTGCCGGGGATGTCGGCGATGATATTGTAGGCCTTGGTGTCGGTGTCGACGAAATGGACGACATTCTCGAGCTCGACCACCGGGGCTGGACCCTGTTTGGCGAGCCGCGCGAGGCGGCGATAATCCTCGGCGGCGATTTCGACGCCGGGGACCTGCTGGGTCTCGCCCGCGCCGAACAGATAGCCTGCGCCGTGCACCAGCTTGCCGTCGCGCGGCGACATGGTGGCATAAGCCACCGCGCCCTCGGCCTTGAGGAAGGCGTCGAGCTTGCTGGAATAATCGAGCCGCTTCATCCGGCGATCGCTCGCCTCGGGATCGTATTTGGGCTGGTCATAGACATCGAGCTTGGCCAGCTCGTCGCCGCTATAGCGCCGGAACGCCGGATCGCCCGGCTCGGAACCGTCATTGGGAAGCGTCACCAGTACGATCTTGCCGGCGAGCTGGCCGCGATAGCGCGCGAAATGGCGCTCCTCGCTCATCGGCGCGACGATCACCGGCGCGCTGATCTTGCCGGCGGTGGCAGGAGTCCAGGCGATCGGGATCGCAGTCAGCGCGATCGGCCGCGGGCTGACCATGCGGGCGCTCGCGCGCTCGATCCACCAGCCGCGGCCGAAATCGAAGCCTTCCTTGTGGGCGTTCTTGAGGCCCCAGTCGCGGAATTTGGACAGGGTCCAGTCCTCGGCGGCGCGCATGCCCGGCGAATTGGTGAGGCGTGGGCCGATATGATCGGTGAGATGCTGGACGGTACGCATCACTTCGGAACGGTTGAGCCCTTCGTCGAGGATGCGCCCGACTTCGGCGCGGTCCACCGATTGGGCGCCGAGCGGCGAGGCGAAAAGGGCGAGTGCGACGATTGCGGCAGCGGTGCGCATGGAACTCCTGCGGAATTGGAGGGATGCGCGCGACGCTATGCGGCGCAGGGCCTGCGCGCAAGGCGTTGACAGGCCGGGGTCGCTTCGGCATTGGACCGCCCTCGCTTCGCTGGCGGCACCATGGACAGGTGGCCGAGTGGTTAAAGGCAGCAGACTGTAAATCTGCCCGGGTTTCCCGTACGCTGGTTCGAATCCAGCCCTGTCCACCAGCCGCCGCGAAGCGTAACCTCCTGAAAAGATTAGGGATTTTCCCGCTCGGTTAGTGCCGGGCTGGAGCGCGTATCGCCCTTGCGATCATTCCCGTGCATTCCCACCGTTTCCCACGGTTTTCCGCCATTTTTTTTGGCACGTGCCGGAGGCTCCACCGTACACGGCGTGTACACGAACGTACATGGGATTGGGCCGAATCGCAGTGTGGGCTGCTCGTTGAGACAGGTGGCGAGCGGTGCCTCTGCTGGGCTCGTGGACGTGCGACCAGCATGGGGGTGGTCCAATTACGCTTCCTGACCGTCGCCATCTTCGCGCTCCCCCTTTATGCTTACCGCACTGCGGAGTGCGGCAAGCGCTATTTCTCGAAGGCGTTGGTCTGCCTCTAGATCGAACGATAGATTGAGTCGGGTTTCGACCTCGAGAGTGAGCGTCCGCTGGCCGCCGCCGCTTGTTCAATCCGGGTGCGCATCTGACCTGTTGTCCGGATCGGCAGCACTACATTTTTCAAGTCTGTGCCGTGGAATAGCGACGGCTTTCAGCACCTCGTTCAGACGCCTCCGCCCAGACGCGTTGCTACTGATTGCTGCCGACATCGATGAATCGATGCTCGCCCATCACGACGTTGCGGCCGCAGCGCTTTGCCAGCTCTAGCAGCACTTCGGCAGCGCCAAAAACCGATCCTGCATCCCGCCCTCGCGAAGCTGCCACGCCGGCTGAAAAGGTGATCGTTCCGAGCGGCTGATCGCTCTCGCGCACCCGCATTCGCTTTTTGGCAAGCCTCGATCGCGCGTCGTCGACGAGCGTCACGCTGCTCGCCAGATCGAGGCGTTCGAGCAGGATCAGGAACCGTCCTCCTTCCCAACGGCAGACAACGTACGGCGCGCAGCTCTCGGCGAGGTTGGTCGCAATGACCTGCAGCACGCGATCGCCAACCGCCGTGCCGTGCGCTTCGTTGACGTGCTCCAACTGATCCACGTCGATGAAAGCCGCGCAATAAGGGCTCCCGGCTATGGATTTCAGATGCTCGTCGAGACCCGTCCGATTGACCAGCCCAGTAAGAGGATCGCGATGGGTTTCCACCACGCGCAGCCTGCTCAGCTCCTGCCTTAACGCGTGCGCCTGTTGCATGGCGTCGACAAGCCGCTTCTCTGCCGCAGCAGTGACTGCAATCATACTGTTCACCGCAATTCGAATATTCGATTCCTGATCGACAAGGAGTGACGTCGATGCCTGGATGAGTTCCTGGCTCAAGGTTCCGGATGCATCGAGCGTGCCGCGAATGATCGAGAGTATCTTGATAGTCACTTCATCGAGTCGCGGCGTGAAGCGGTCGAGTAGATCGTTCACTTGAACCGCTTCCGTGTCGAGCCGGCGAACCTCGGCCGGCGTCAAGCTCGGCCGCTGATTGATCGCCTCGCGGACTCTTGCCGCGAACTGATCATCCCGCTCAAAGAGGAAACGGTGCCCGAAAGCATAGTTTGCAGGGCTATGCTCGAGATCGTGATCTTCGAGAAAGCGGATCACCTCGCTACCGATGTCCGATGTTGCTCCAGGGTCGGCCATCAACATCCTCTTGCAAACCTGTTATTTCGTCCGCGCCCGCGATTGTGCGCGGCATGGGGCTAAACCAGAGGTGGCCCTACCGAACTCTGATATTCGGGAACGCTCGACGAGGGTACTCCGTAGATCCAGGGTCGTCCGTTCAACTCGCCGGCGTGGGTAGCGGCTTTCATCTCGGAACGGTCCCGAGCCGTGTAGGGACGTCGCTTGCAGGATCGCCGACAGCCTCGAATCGTGCGATTCCGCATGATGGGCTCGCTACCTTTATTCTTTATCAAATTTCTCCTTTCGTTTCAATTCTTCGGCCACCTTGTCAAACTCGTCGTAGCGTGCCTCGCAGAGCTGACGATTTCTCGATTTCATCCCGCACTGCCTCCAGGCCGCGAAGGCCAAGCGTGCAGGTCCGCACGCGCGCGAGGTTTGCGCATCGACGCCGGGATGCTCATCAAGGCCTGGCAGACCGGCGTCGGTGCTGATCGCCTTCAGTTGACGATCTGGGCTACTTCACTCCGAAGGCGCATCTGTGAGACAGCACCTGCGGCCTTGGCGGCGCGTTCTTCGGCTGCCCAGATTGGGAGATCGTCCTCGAACGACGACGCCAGCTCGCCCAACGCGGCCTCGCCGAACAGGCCGGCAGAGCCAGCCAGCTTGTGGAACAGCCCACAAAGCTCCTCGACCTCACCTAGCGTGAAGGCGCCCGAGGCGATGATCTCGTCGGCGCGGGTGAAGGTCTCGCGCTTGCGCATCTCGAAACGGTCGCGCAGCGCCGCGCTGATCTTTAGCGGCTCGGCAGCGGCAGTGGCGGCGGGCACGGGCAGCCGGCCCGCGGGGGTCGTCCACTTCTTCAAGATCGTATCGAGGTCTGCAAGCGGCACCGGCTTGGCGAGATGCGCTTGCATTCCCGCCGACAGGCACGCCTCGACATCGTCGGAATAAGCATTCGCGGTCAGCGCGACGATCGGCAGTTCGCTCCCGGAGATGCCCATGGCGCGGATCCGGCGCGTCGCCTCGACTCCGTCCATCACCGGCATCTGCATGTCCATCAGCACTATATCGAACGCTTGCGGCGTGCCGCGCGTCTCCTCGACGCGCGCGAGCGCCTGGGCGCCGTCGGGCGCGATCACCGTTTGGTGCCCCAGTCGCGACAGCATCGCCTGCATCAGCGCCTGGTTGACGTCGTGATCCTCGGCCAGAAGCACACACAACGACTTGGCCTCTTCCGAAGCTCCATTGGGCGCAATCGCCGCGCCCTTAGATGCCTTCTCAGCAACGGCGGCATGCAGCGGCAGGCGGACGTGGAATATCGTGCCGATGCCGAGTTCGCTTTCCACGTCGAGCGCGCCGTCCATCAATCGCGCGAGCTGGCTGCTGATCGCCAAGCCCAGTCCGGTGCCGCCAAAGCGCCGCGCGGTGTCATCTTCGGCCTGCACGAATTGCTCGAAAATCGCCTTCTGCCGCTCCGTTGAGATGCCGATGCCGGTATCGGCGATGGCGATCTCCAGCTCCGGCCCCAACTTACCGCCGACCGCGCGCGCGTTGAGCGAAACGAACCCCTCATCCGTGAATTTGATCGCGTTGCCCAGCAGGTTGAGGACGATCTGGCGAATGCGCAGCCCGTCGGCCACGATCTGCTCCGGGACCGATTCGTCGATGTGTACCCGCAGCTCGATCCGCTTCTGAGACGCGGCCGGATTCACCAGCTTGACGCAGTTCTTGAGCGCGTGGCGAAGATCGATGTGCTCGGGCGCGATCTTCATTTGCCCGGCCTCGATCTTCGAGATGTCGAGGATGTCGTTGAGCAGCCGCATCATCGCCTTGCCTGAATCGACGATCATGCTGGCGTGGCGCTCCTGGTCCGGATCGAGGCCGCTGTCTGCCAGCAGTTCGGCAAAGCCGAGAACGCCGTTCATCGGAGTGCGGATCTCGTGGCTCATATTGGCAAGGAAGCTCGATTTCGCGAGCACGGCCGCCTCGGCACGGGCCCTTGCGGCGCTGAGCTCCAGCTCCAACCGCTTGCGGTCCGTCACATCTCGCAACGAAGCGATGACTTCCACGGGAGCGCCATTGACGGAGTCGCGGACCACCGCACTGTTCGCTTCCAACCATCTCCACTCGCCGGGATAATTGGGATTTCGCGACCTGTAGCTAATGATTCCACGCTCCATAGCGCCGCTCGCGAGGGATTCATGGAACTGCGCAAGTTCGGCGCTATCATCGGCATGAATCAACTTGTCCGTCTGGCGTCCCAACAGCATTTCGGGAGGCACGCCGACAACATTCAGGGTCGAGGGCGAAGCATAGACGCACACCCCGCGCGGATCGAGACGCAGCACCGCATCCGTGGCGTTCGTCGCGAGCAGGGCGAGCTGCTGCTCGACTGCATGGCGATGGATCAGATCCTCTTCCAGGCGAGCATTCGTATTGCGAAGCGCAAGCATGCGATGCCGCCGCTCACGCGCCATCAGCCCCGCCACGAGCAAGATCAGGATCAGGCTGCCGACCAGTGCTGTCTTAGCAAGCTGGTCGACCCAGCTAGATTTTACGCTGCGCTCCTGCAGGAGGCGCAACTCTTCTTTCCGGGTAGCATCTATCAACGCGCCTGCATGGGCAATCCCCGCCCGCGCCTCAAGGCCGTTGGTGACTGCCGACGCTTCCGCGACACGCCCTTGCTTCCGCAGGGCGACGGAATATTCCATGTGCGTCAACCATCCGGTGAGCGCTTTACGCAGCGCTGCGATACGGTACTGCTGGCCGGGATTGTCGGATGTCATCAAGGCGAGCGCTGCCACCGCCGGCAGCAACGAACGTCGTGTGGTGTCGAAGTCCTGCAGGTCTCCGGGAACTCCGCTCGAGACATAACCCCGCCGATGAACCTCTGCGCGCAATGCGATATTCTGGACGCGTGCAACTTGCTCGCTCACCTGGAAGGTGTATCGGACATGCTGCTGGGCCACCTGTTGCTGCCACGAAAGCCAAATCGCCGACGTGGCGCAGCAGATGAGCAACAATGCACCCAGCGTGGTAGCCACTGCCGAACGGCTAAGAGCGCTGATTGTCATGGCGTCCTCACAGGCAACGGTGTCTTTCAACTGAGGAACATGTCGCGCAAGCGAGGCCGGATGTGCCGGACGGGTGCTGACCACGCAGGGTCCGCTGCGATCAGCGACAACTTCTAGACACTACTAACTTACGAACTGAAACCAAGATACTCCGAAGTGTTCCAAGTACCTACCGGCTCCACGTTAACTTCAGAATAAGCTAGCCTACGTAGTTCCCGCTGCGCCGTCATTTCAGTCGCATCGGGATCGCTCCGGTATTCTGCACCAAACAAGATCGACTGCTCAAGCTCGCGAAGCGAACTTCGATCTGTTCCCTGCGGAAGGCGAACGGTAGGCGCCTTATTGATGGCAAGGTCCGTGCATCCCAGGAGCCCGTCTTCCTGGCGCGCAAAGCCCAGACGGTCCCCCCAACACCGGCCACGGGCAATGCAATTTGGGCAGGTCAACGGCGCCCGCTGCGGTTCGGGCGGCGCGGATCCGCTTCGGCATTGAGCACGGCTCCGAAGGCGGCCACTCACTGCTCTGAGGATCTGACGGCGGCGATTGGGTGGGAAGAAGACAGTCGGCTTTTGGCTGAAAAAGGTGAGAAGCGGACGTTGCGAGTTTGATGGCACGAGCTAAGCTAAGGCGGTGCCCACCCTGACCACGCTTAAACCGCTAGTCGACGAGGAACCGACGAACTTTACGGCGTTAGAAGTCTCGTGCGGCAAGTTCATTGATGCGTGGCTCGCTGACGGCGGCGAGCCAACCGACGATGAGGTCGTCGGCTTCTACAGTCTTTGGAGTCAATCTTTAGACGCGCGTGGTCGCGATGAAGACGACTTCTATGATTGGGCTTACCCCTTCTTCGTTCGCTACCGGGATGAAGTGCGAGCCTACCTTGATCGGGCGTAATGTCGACAACTGGTGGGAAGCGAAGGGCAGCTTTAGGCCGTGAACCCATAAACGTCTGAGGTGCTGCGGCTACGAAGGTTGTGTAGCTCTGCGCTTGATCTTGGAGAGGGCAAGGCTGCCGTAGTAGGCGGCGACCGTGACGAGCACCACGATCATGAAGGGAGCAAGATGATGCCCAAGCCACGCTCGTCGGCTCCTCGGCTTTGATCGCTGTCTGCGTAGGTCACCACGAAGCACGACAACCACCAGGCAGCAAACAAAGCTGGGGCGAAAAGCAGGTGTATGGGCCATGCCGTCGTCGATCGGCGTGCCAGGCGCTTGAAAATCGTTAGCAGGTAAATGGGGCCGAACGTCGCAGCCAGCCACCCTCCCAAACCCAAGATGAACCAGAGCAACGACATGCCTGGAGCATGTCTCGATCTTCGTTGAAGCGCAACTATAGACCCACCAGCAGGCTTCCATGCTGCACCCGGCTGTGATTCAGCATCGGCATGAGCCGATATGATCTGACCGACTTCGAGTGGCGCGTGATCGAGCCGCTGCTGCCCAACAAGCCGCGAGGCGTGCCGCGCGTCGATGATCGTCGCACGCTGAACGGCATATTCTGGGTGCTGCGCTCCGGTGCGCCGTGGCGCGACCTGCCCGAGCGCTCCCGATCCGGCTCGGCCTGACGGCAGGACAGACGCATGACGGGCCGATCGCCGATACGCTGCTCGACCACCTCGGCCCACGCACCATCGTGCTGGCCGACAAGGCCTACGACGCCGACCGCATCCGCGAGCTGATCCAGAACCAGGGCGCTACGCCAAACATCCCGCCGAAGAGCAACCGCAAGTGGAAGCCGTGCTTCAGCAAGCGTCTCTACCGCGAGCGCAACCTGATCGAGCGGTTCTTCTCCAAGCTGAAGCACTTCCGCGTGTCGCCAGGCGCTACGAAAAGCTCGCCGCCAACTTCCTCGCCATGGTCCAGCTCGCCTCAATGCGCCTGTGGCTCCGGGCTTATGAGTCTACGGCCTAGTCGAGCTCGCAGACCCTTTCCCCGTCTGGGTTGTACCAGCAATGGAAGCCGGGTCCTCCGGGTTGTCCCGGCTCAGCGGGCGGGCATCCGTCGATGAGAGTTGCGGTGCAAATCGAGAGGCTTGGATAGCCGAGGGCCTGCCATTTGACCCTGCACATCGCGACGGACTGCTGGATGCAGCGATTCCTCGGTTCGTCCTGCAACGGTGTTGAGTTAGCGGTGGAAGCGGCCATCAACAAAGTGACAGCAAGAACAACGGGTTGAAAGATCGGCGTAATCTTTCGCATGTGGTGTTCTCCCGAGTTGTGAGAACGTCAGGCTATTTGAACATCGTGTCTACCGCGTGTCAGCGTCGACGGCTGATCAGCTGGTAGGGGATTTCGACGAAGCTTAAGCCGAGCACCGCCGCGAGACCCAGTAGAGCGTAGGACAAGGCTGGCGTGTCGCTATACAGTGCACCCGCAACGCCGGCGAATGCGAACGCCGTCAGAAATGCTGAAGTGAGCGCGAGATATGCGACGAGAGTTCGATAAACGGGCATTGTGGATCTCCTTGTAACAATTCTCCTCCGCCGCCGCGGCGCCGTCCAGTACCCTGCTGAAAGAAATCTGGACTGACGGCGGTAACTTCGGGGACCACGCGTCTCCAAAATGACCCCATGGCCTATGTCCAGCCCACCGCCGCGACGCTGAAGCTGCGCTTCCCCGGCTTCGCCGCAGTCGATGACGTGCCGATCGAATACTGGCTGACCGATGCACACCTGACGGTCACCGACGACTGGATCGAAGTCGATCGCGCACCCGGTTAAATGGTCGGCTACTTCTCCAATGGGCTCATGAAGCGCTTGGATTAGGTCCGCTATCGGGCAACGCAAACCGTGACACCAATGGCCGACTTTGGGCGTTAGCTGCCGCGCCGCACCAACGCTCAGCTGTCGCCCCATGCCTTCTTCATCGCTTCCGGAATCTCATGCTGGGCGAGCATGCGGTTGAACGCGGTCGACCCCGATCCCGCCTCCTCAGCGCGATAGCGCGCCTGGTGCCGCAAGACGTGCGAGGCTACCGGCTCGGCGCCGAGCCGGAGATCACGGGGTGTCCTGAGGTTGGTGTCGCCGCCGAAGGCCCACGCAGCGGGGGGCACACGCAACCGTACATAAACCATACACGCGCTCCAAGAAGCTCAGATTTCTGCGCCGTTTCAGCAGACTGTAAATCTGCCCGGGTTTCCCGTACGCTGGTTCGAATCCAGCCCTGTCCACCAGCCGCCGCGAAGCGTACCTCCTCCAAATATTTTGCCTCTTAAGTCACCTCGGCGAGAGCCGGGCGACGGGACATTCGCGCGCCTCGCTGGCTTACGCGGAAGTCATCTCACAATATGATCAGAAATATCATATATCGTGAATTGGCTTCCAATTCTCTTTCGCGTGGCTATCCTGTGGCCGTGTAGCTGAACGGGTTCGAGGCGCAGCCGCTGGAGGAGGAAGGGTGGGGCGAATGCGACAGCCGAGGCGAAGTCTCGCGCCGCCCTGCGGCGTCGTGGCCGTCGGATGTCTGCTCCTTTCCGGCTGCGCGGCCGGTTCCATGGATCCCCGGCCATTGAGCGCGAATGCATCGCAATGGAAAATCGAGGCCGAACAGGCGGCATTCGTCACCTTCGGCGCCGGCATCGACATCGAGACCCCCGCTGGACTGTCCCTCTGGTATACGCGTGAGCTTCGCGGCCCCGTCGCGATCACCTTCGAGGCGCTGGCAGTGTCCGAGGGCGGCGCCGATGACTCGGTCAGCGACCTCAATGCCTTCTGGATGGCGCGGGATCCAGGCGTGCGCGGCGGATCGATATTCGCGGGGAAGCGCTCGGGCGCTTTCGCCGAATATGACGATTTGAAAACCTATTATGTCGGGATCGGCGGGAACCGGAACACCACGACGCGCTTCCGCCGCTATGTCGGCGCGCCGGGCAACCGGCCGCTATTGCCCGGGCACGATCTCAAGGGCGTCGAGAATCTGCTCGTCCCCAATCGCTGGACGCAGGTTCGGCTGATCGCCGATGGCCGCCACATCGCCGTCGAACGCGACGGGCGGCGGATCTTCGCGCTCGAGGATGCCAAACCCTATCGGCGCGGCTGGTTCGCGCTGCGCACCACCAAAAGCCATTTGCGCATCCGCAATCTGCGCATCGGAAAACCATAAAAGGGGAGAGGCATGCGCCTGACGCGACGGACGATGATGCAGGGGACGATCCTGTCGGCGGCAGTCGCGCAGGCAGGTCCGGCGCTGGCGCAATCGCGAGCGCGGCGTGGCGTCGAGGCGCCGCTCCGCTGGATCGACGGCGCCGCACCCGAGCTCCACACCGGTCAAACCTTCGGCGTCGCCTGGGCGCGCGGAACTCTGTCCAAGCGGCAGGCGCTGACGGTGTGGGGGCCCGGCGAGGCTTTGCCCTCGCAAAGCTGGCCGACGGCATATTGGCCCGACGGCTCGATCAAATGGACGGCGCATG
The DNA here is from genome assembly GCF_002796605.1 of Sphingomonas psychrotolerans. Classification (NCBI taxonomy): domain Bacteria; kingdom Pseudomonadati; phylum Pseudomonadota; class Alphaproteobacteria; order Sphingomonadales; family Sphingomonadaceae; genus Sphingomonas; species Sphingomonas psychrotolerans. The sequence goes on along the minus strand of NZ_CP024923.1, from coordinate 2,668,814 downwards.
CGGTGCCGGCAGGGGCCGGGGCCGACAAGCTCGCCGTTGTCCGCGGCCGGTCGATTTTGCCCGCCGCACCGGTATCGGTGCGCGAGACCGAAGACGCGATCGTGATCCGCTCGGGCGCGCTCGAATGGGAGATCGCGCGCAGTGGCCCTGCGGCGCTCCGCTCGGCCCGGCGCGGCGACCGCGTGCTGCTCGCCAATGCAAGGCTGCTCGGCGAACTGCGCGCCGGATCGCCTGAGGGCGAGCGGGTGGCGCTGACCGGAACGATCGAGCGCGCGGTGGTCGAGCAGAATGGCCCGGTGCGCGCGGTGGTGCGGCTGGAAGGCCACCATGTCGGCGGCGGGCGCTCGGTCCTGCCCTTCGAGGTGCGGCTCTACGCTTATGCCGGCTCGGACGCGCTGCGCGTGGTCCACAGCTTCATCCTCGATCTCGACGCGACCGATCACCTCTCCGCGCTCGGCGTCGCCACCGACGTGCCGATGCGTGGGCCGCTGCACGACCGCCATGTCCGCCTCGCCACTGCCGACGATGCGATGTTCGTCGAAGCCGTCCGCCCGCTCACCGGGCTGCGCCGCGATCCGGGCAAGGCGGTGCGCGACGCGCAGATCGCCGGGCGCGCGGTGCCGGCCGAGATGCGCGATCCGGTCGGCAAATTGCTCGAGCGGATTCCGGCCTGGGGTGATTTCAGCCTGTCGCAGCTTTCGGCCAACGGCTTCACGCTGACCAAGCGCACCGGCGAGGGCCATGGCTGGATCGATTCCGACGAAGGCCGCCGCGCCCCGGGCTTCGGCTATGTCGGCTCGCCGCAGGGCGGGGCGGGGATCGCCGCGCGCTATTTCTGGCAGCGCCACCCGACCCAGATCGACATCCGGGGCGCCGCTTCGGACACTGCGAACCTCACCGCATGGCTCTGGTCGCCGGACGCGAAGCCGATGGACGTGCGTCCTTATCACGGCACGATGGGGATGGAGAGCTTCGCGGCGCAGAACGAGGGTCTGGAAATCACCTATGAGGATTACGAACCCGGCTGGGATGATCCAAACGGGATCGCGCGCACCAGCGAACTGATGCTCTGGGCGTTCGACGCGACGCCCGAAACGCCGCGGCTGCAGGCACTCGCCCGCGCCGCGGCGACGCCGCCGCAATTGATGGCCGAGCCCGCGCATCTCCACGCTGCCGGGGTGTTCGGCGACTGGGGGCTGCCCGACCGCTCGACTCCCCAGCGCGCGTTGATCGAGGACCAGCTCGCCAACCTCGTCGATTTCTATGACGGTGAAGTCGACCGGCGCAGCTGGTACGGCTTCTGGGATCATGGCGACGTGATGCACAGCTACGACAGCGACCGGCACCAGTGGAAATACGACATTGGCGGCTTCGCTTGGGCGAATAGTGAACTCTCGCCCGATCTCTGGCTCTGGTACACCGCGCTCCGTTCGGGCGACGCGAAGAGCTGGCGGCTCGCCGAGGCGATGACGCGGCATACCGGTGAAGTCGATGTCTACCATCTGGGCCGCTTTGCCGGGCTCGGTACGCGCCACGGCGTCCAGCATTGGAGCGACAGCTCGAAGCAGCCGCGGGTCAGCAACGCCGCCTATCGCCGCATCTATTATTACCTCACCGCTGACGAGCGCGTCGGCGATCTGATGCGCAATCTGGCTACGTCCGAGCAGGCGCTCGGCAATGTCGAGATCGGGCGCAAGACCGGCGCGCCCAAGGAGCAATTGCCCGAGGGCGTGATCCAGATGTCGTTCGGAACCACCTGGGCGGTGTGCGCGGGCGCGTGGCTCACCGAATGGGAACGGACCGGCGACGCGAAATGGCGCGACCGCATCGCCGCGGGGATGGACAGCATCGGCCGTATGCCGAACGGCTGGCTGACCGGCGGCGCGCCCTATGACTTGAAGAGCGGACGCTTCCTCATCCGCGACACTATCGGGGTCTCGCACCTCAACGCCGTATTCGGCGCGGTCGAGATCCAGGCCGAATTGATCCAGCTCATCGAGATGCCGCGCTTTCGCGAGGCGTGGCTCGATTATTGCCGCTGGTACAATGCGCCGCGTGCCGAGTGGGCGGCGCGGTTCAGCCGGCCTTATGGGGGACGCAACTTGAAGCAGGGCCATTCGCGGCTCACTGCTTATGTCGCGAAGGCGACGGGCAATGCGGCGCTGGCGCGTCGTGCGGCGGAGGAATTCTATTCGGGCGAGGCGGGACAGCGCATGGCCCAAGGCGACCCGCGGGTGAAGCTGCGCGGCGGCATCGTCGAGTGGCCCGGCGTATCGACCAACGGCGCGGCGCAATGGGGGCTTGCCGCGATCCAGACGCTGGCGCTGGTGCCCGAAGCGCTCGATGCGGTGCCAATCCCCACGCGCGCGCCACGAACGGACCAGGCCAACCCGGAGCAGGCGCCGGGTTATCGGCCGTAACCGTCGTCCCGGCGAAAGCCGGGACCTCAGGCCTCGAGCCGTTCGCTTGCCGCCTGAGATCCCAGCTTTCGCCGGATGAGGTTGGCTTAGAAAACCGCCGCCACCAATTGCCGAAAGGCGTCCGCCCGGTGGCTCATCGCATGCTTGGCCTCGGGGTCCATCTCGCCATAGGTGAGGTCGTGGCCGTGCGGCACGAACACTGGATCGTAGCCGAAGCCCCGATCGCCGCGCGGCGGCCAGACCAACACGCCGTCGGCGCGCCCTTCGAACCACTCGACATGCCCGTCGGGCCAGGCCAGCGCCAGCGCGCAGACGAAATGTGCGTCGCGGCCGGTCTCGGGCGGCAAGGCGGCGAGCTTGTCCTCGACCCGCTGCATCGCGACCGAGAAGTCTTTGGCCTCGCCCGCCCAGCGCGCCGAGAAGATCCCCGGATCGCCGTTCAGCGCCTCGACGCAAAGCCCGCTGTCATCGGCCAGCGCCGGCAGGCCCGACAAATCTGCGGCCTGCAGCGCCTTCAATTCGGCATTGGCGACGAAGGTCACGCCCGTCTCCTCGGGCTCGGGCAAGTCAAGCTCGGCCGCGGAGATCGGCTCGATCCCGTACGGCCCGAGCAGCGCCTTGATCTCACGCACCTTGCCCGGGTTATGGCTGGCGATCACCAGCTTGCCGGGCGGTAGCTTGCGGATCGCCTGGGGTGTCTCGCCTTCTCCGCTCATCCTATTGCCTTCAACTGCGCGGCGAAGATCTGGTTGCAACCGATCCGCGCGAGGCGGAGCAGCCGGAGCAGGCCTTCCTCGTCATAGGTGGCACCCTCGGCGGTCGCCTGCGCTTCGGCGATCTTGCCGTCGGCGAGCAACACGAAGTTCGCATCGGCATCGGCCGCGCTGTCTTCGTCATAATCGAGATCGAGCACCGGATTGCCTTGATAGATGCCGCAGCTCACCGCCGCGACCTGCGTGAGGATCGGGTCCTTCTCGAGCAGTCCGGCGGCGAGCAGCTTGTTGGTGGCGATGCGCAGCGCCACCCACGCGCCTGAGATCGCCGCGGTGCGGGTGCCGCCATCGGCCTGGATCACGTCGCAATCGAGCGTGATCTGGCGCTCGCCGAGCAGCTTGAGATCGGTGACGGCACGCAGCGAGCGGCCGATCAGCCGCTGGATTTCCTGGGTGCGGCCCGATTGCTTGCCCTTGGCCGCCTCGCGCTGGCTGCGGGTATGGGTGGCACGCGGCAGCATGCCATATTCGGCGGTGACCCAGCCTTCGCCCTTGCCGCGCAGCCACGGCGGAATGCGCTCCTCGATGCTCGCGGTGACCAGCACGCGCGTGTCGCCGAAGCCGATCAGCACCGATCCTTCCGCGTGACGCGTGAAATTGGGCTCGATGCTGATCGTGCGCATCTCGTCGGGGGCGCGGCCGGATGGGCGCATCGGTTCATTCTCCTGAAAAGTCGAACGGGGCAAGTAGACGGTGGACAGCGAACGCGCCAGTGTCGGCGCATCACGGAAGGGGCGTTATGAAGCAGGCTTTGGGGTTCGGCGTGATGATGTTGGCGCTGGGCGGCTGCATTCCGGAGAGCCGCATACCCGCCGGGCCGGTGCCGATCGAAGGCGATTCGATCCGCTATGAGACCGGCCCGTGCTTCGGCCGCTGCCCGGTCTATTCGGTCACGGTGCGCCCCGACGGCAGCGGCGTGTTCGACGGCAAGCGCTTCACCGCGGTGACCGGCGAGCGCAGCTTCACGCTGAGCCGTGCGCAATATGAGGCCTTTGCGGCCAGGCTCGCGCCGTATCGCCCGGCGAGCGGCGAGGTCCGCTATGCGCACGGCGAGGCCAATTGCACCAACGCGCCGACCGACATGCCGAGCGTGGACGTGCGCTGGACGCGGGCGATCGGCGACAGCCAGGGGCTGTATTTCTATCTCGGCTGCCGCCGCGGCAACGAAGCCGTGGCCGAGGCGCTGGGCGGGGCAGTGGAATTGCTGCCGATCGAGCCAATGATCGGGCCGCGGCCCTAGCCTGATATCCCCTCCCCCGACCCCTCCCGTAAACGGGAGGGGTCGGGGGAGGGGCTGCGATTGCCGGGAACGATGGGCGAGTGGTTGAGCGCGTCGCCACCTTCGCTACATAGGATCCATGACCACCCCCCCGATCCACGAACTCACCGATCGCGCACGAGACGTGTTCCGGATCGTCGTCGAATCCTATCTCGACAACGGGGCGCCGGTCGGATCGCGCACCATTTCGAAGATCTCCACGCTCAGCCTCTCGCCCGCCTCGATCCGCAATGTCATGCAGGATCTCGAGGAAGCCGGGCTGCTCGCCGCGCCGCACACCAGCGCGGGCCGGATGCCGACCGAAACCGGTCTGCGCCTGTTCGTCGACGGGATGATGCAGGCAAGTGCGCCCTCCGCCGAAGAGCGGGCCGCGATCGAGGCCCGCGCGGGGCAGGCTGGCCCGGTCGAGGAAGCACTCGCCAACACCACTGCCGCGCTCTCCGGCCTGTCGGCCTGCGCGGGGCTGGTGCTGGTTCCCAAAGCCGAGCCGGTGATTCGCCAGTTCGGTTTCGTCCCGCTCAGCCACGATCGCGCGCTGGCGGTGCTCGTCGGCGACGACGGCTCGGTCGAGAACCGCGTGGTCGAGATTCCCGGCGGGATCGATCCGGGCGCGCTGCAGCAGGCGGCGAATTATATGAGCGCGATGCTCGCCGGACTCACACTCGCCGAGGCGCGGACGCGGATCGAACATGATCTGCGCCAGCAGCGGCAGGCACTCGACAGCGCTGCCGCCACTCTGGTCGAGCGCGGGCTCGCGGTGTGGAGCGAGGATAGCGGCCGCCGCCCGGTGCTGATCGTGCGCGGACAGGCGCGGCTGATCGACACCGCCGCCGCCGAGGATCTCGATCGCGTCCGCCAGTTGCTCGACGAGCTCGAAGGCAAGGAGGAGATCGCGCGGTTGCTCGACAGCGCCCGCGAAGGCGAGGCGACGCGCATTTTCATCGGATCCGAGAACAAGCTCTTTGCGTTGTCGGGGTCGTCGGTGATCGCCAAGCCGGTGCGCTCGCTCGACGGACGCGTGGTCGGCGTGGTGGGTGTGATCGGCCCAACGCGGTTGAACTATGCGCGAGTCGTACCCATGGTGGATTTCACGGCCGCCACACTGGCCCGATTATTAGCCTGACGAACAGGGAATCATGTCGAACGAGAATGAGAAGATGAGCGCGGAACTGACCGAAGCGGAGACCAGTCTTCGCGAGGAAACCGCGGAAGCCGCCCCCGAAGTGGCAGAGCATGACCGCAGTGCCGAGCTCGAGGCACAGCTCGCCGAGGCGCGGGCCGCGGTGCTCTATGCCCAGGCCGAGACGCAAAATGTCCGTCGCCGCGCCGAGAAGGAAGCGCAGGACGCCCGGGCCTATGCCGCGACCAGTTTCGCGCGCGACATCCTGTCGGTGTCGGACAATCTCAGCCGCGCGCTGGCGGCGATTCCGGCCGATCTGCGCGATGACGAGAAATTGAAGGGGCTGGTCATCGGGCTCGAGGCGACCGGGCGCGAGATCGATTCGGTGTTTGCGCGCCATGGGATCTCGAAGATCGTCGCGGTCGGCGAACCGCTCGATCCCAATCGCCATCAGGCGATGATGGAAATCCCTACCGTTGATGTCGAGCCCGGCAGCGTCGTGCAGGAAATCCAGACGGGATATATGATCAAGGACCGGCTGCTCCGTCCGGCCCTGGTCGGCGTCGCAAAGAAGCCTGACTGATCGACATCCGCTATTGCTAATCATTCGCAGTAAACGCTAGAGGTCGAATCGGCTCGCTGTCGGGTCGGCCTCGAGCGGGGGTGTCGTGTATCAGTATCTCGATCGATCGGTGTCGGACCTCCCGGCTTCGGAGGCCTTGCTCGTCTGGGCGATGCGGCAATGGGTCGGCGCGATGCGTGGCGGGCGCTGCCCGTGCGCGGCGCTCGGCCCGACGCTGGCGTCGCGGCAGCTTGCGGCGATGCTGCCCGACTTCAACATCGCGATGATGCTGCTCGACCGCGAGGGGCATGCGCAGCTCCAGTTCCGCACCGTCGCCTGCGGCCGGGTCAGCGATGACGAGGCCCTGCTGCTTTCGCTACATGCTGCGGCTGCACGCGGTGAAGAAATCCTTGTCGGGCGGATCGCCGAAGCGCTGGTAAAGCCCGACGCGCAGCGCGCGCTCCGGTTCGCCGCCGGACGCATCGCCCTGTTCATGGCGGCCTGAAAGCCGTCTCTCTCTCCCATCCCAATCAGGACCCTTCGATGAACATGCATGCCCGCCCGCCGCAGCTGCTTCCCGAGCATGCCGCTTTCCAGACCTGCGCGGTGCGCTGGGTGCGCCACTGGAACGAGCACCTGTTCAGCTTCGCGATCGAACGGCCCGCGAGCTTTCGCTTCCGCTCGGGCGAGTTCGTGATGCTGGGCCTCGAGGGCGAAGGCAAGCCGCTGATGCGGGCCTATTCGATCGCCAGCCCGACCTGGTCCGACGAGCTGGAATTCCTGTCGATCAAGGTGCCCGACGGCCCGCTGACCTCGCGGCTCCAGACGATCCGCGCGGGCGATCAGCTCTATCTCGGCAAGAAGCCGACCGGCACCCTCGTCGCCGACGCACTGCTCCCCGGCAAGCGGCTGTTCCTGCTGTCGACGGGCACCGGCCTCGCGCCGTTTCTCAGCATCGCGCGCGATCCCGACATTTACGATGCGTTCGGCCAGATCGTCATCGTCCACAGCACCCGCCGGGTGAGCGATCTCGCTTATCATGACGAGCTCACCGCCCAGCTCGCTGGCGACCCGCTGGTCGCAGATCAGGCGCTGCTCCAGTTCCATTATATCCCGACGGTCACGCGCGAGCCATTCCGCACCACTGGCCGGATCGGCCAGCTGATCGAGGAGGGGTGGCTGTTCCACCCGCCGGTCTCGGGCGAGCGTGCGCTCAACCCGGAGACCGACCGGGTGATGCTGTGCGGCAGCAGCGAGATGATCCGCGATTTCTCGGCGATGCTCGAACGCCACGGCTTCGACGAAGGCTCGAACGCCAAGCCCGGCACCTTCGTGGTCGAACGCGCGTTCGTGGGATAGGGAGAGGGGTGTAACGACGGCGGGGTGACGGATGCTGCCGCACCGCCTATCTCCTTCTCATGTCCTCGCGTTTCGATTCCGTCCCCAACCGCCGCGCGCTGATCGACCGGCGGGTCGTCGCCGAACGTCTTGCCGGGATCGAGGCGCAGGATGCGACTGCGCTTCGCCACGCCGCGACCGCCGAACTGAAGGCCGCGCTCGATGCCGGGCAGGCGGAGATTGCCCGCCGCCTCGCCGAGCATCCTTCGCGCGGGCACGAGATGGCGGCGGCGGGGGCGTTCCTGATCGATCAATTGCTCCGCTTGCTCTGGGATTTCACGACCCAGCGGCTCCATCCCAACCACAACCCCAGCGCCGGCGAGCGGCTGACGCTGATCGCGGTCGGCGGCTATGGCCGCGGCGAGATGGCGCCGCATTCGGACATCGACATCGGGTTCTTGACGCCGTGGAAGGTCACCGGCTGGTGCGAGCAGGTCATCGAATCGATGCTCTATTCGCTGTGGGACATGCAGCTGAAGGTGGGACATTCGTCGCGCTCGCTCGACGAGATGGTGCGACAGGCCAAGGGCGATGTGACGGTGCGTACCGCCTTGCTCGAGGCGCGCTATGTCTGGGGCGACATCGCGCTCTACGACGAGGCTGCAGCACGCTTCAAAACCGAGGTTCAGGCCGATACCGCGCGCGATTTCATCGCCCAGAAGCTCGCCGAACGCGATGCCCGGCACAAACGGATGGGCGACAGCCGCTATGTCGTCGAGCCCAATGTCAAGGAAGGCAAAGGGGGACTTCGCGATCTCCACGCGCTCTTCTGGATCGGCAAATACGCCTATAATGTCCGCGAGCCGGCCGAGCTGGTCGAGGCGGGGCTGCTCACGGCGCAGGAATACCGCCAGTTCCGTCGCGCCGAGAATTTCCTCTGGGCGGTGCGCTGTCAGCTCCACTTGCTCACCGGCCGCGCCGAGGATCGGCTGACCTTCGACGTCCAGCCAGAGATCGCCAGCCGGATGCGCTATGCCGACCGGCCGGGCAAGTCGAAGGTCGAGCGCTTCATGCACTTCTACTTCCTTCAGGCGAAGGTGGTGGGCGACCTGACTGGCGTGTTCCTCGCGCATCTCGACGAGAAGTTCGCTGCGCGCGGCAGCCGCTTCGGCTTCCCCCGTCTGTTCAAGAGCCCGCGCAAGCTCAACGGCTTCACCCTCGAGCGCAGCCGGCTGGCGCTTCCCCGCGATACCTTCTTTCGCGAGGATCCGGTCCGGCTGGTCGAGATCTTCCAGCTTGCCGATCTCCACGGGCTCGAGATCCACCCCACTGCGATGCGCGCCGCGGCCCGCGACGTGCGGCTGGTCGACGATGTCCGGGACGATCCGCGCGCCAATGCGCTTTTCCTCGACGTGCTGACTTCGCCCCGCACGCCCGAGATGGTGCTGCGCTGGATGAACGAAGCGGGGGTATTCGGCCGCTTCGTTCCCGATTTCGGCCGCGTCGTCGCCCAGATGCAGTTCGACATGTACCATCATTACACGGTCGACGAGCATTCGATCCGCGCGATCGGGCTGCTCAACCAGATCGAGAAAGGCGAGCTCAAGGAGGATCATCCGCTCGCCACCGGCATCTTCGAGCAGATCGTGTCGCGGCGCGCCTTGTTCGTCGCGGTTCTGCTCCACGACATCGCCAAGGGCCGCGGCGGCGACCATTCGGTGCTCGGCGCCGAAGTCGCCGAGCGGCTGTGCCCGCGGCTCGGTCTGAGCCCTGCCGAGACCGAGGCCGTCGCGTGGCTGGTCCGCTGGCATCTGCTGATGTCGGCGACTGCGTTCAAGCGCGACCTCAGCGACTTCAAGACCATCCTCGATTTCGCCGCGCATGTGCAGAGCCCGGAACGGCTGCGCATGCTGCTGATCTTGACGATCGTCGACATCCGCGCGGTGGGTCCGGGCGTGTGGAACAGCTGGAAGCGCCAGCTGCTCGCCAATCTGTTCGACTCCGCCGAGGAAGTGCTGCGGCTCGGCCACAAGCAGAAGGGGCGCGGCGAACGCATCGCCGCCAAACAGGCCGAACTGGCGGAGATCCTCGGCTGGACCGACGCCCGACTGGCAGCGCTGAAGCGGCGGCTGACCGAACCCTATTGGATCGCCGAGCCGCTCGACGTGCTCGAACGCAACGCCCGCCAGATCGACGCGGCGGGCGCCTCGCAGCTATCGATTGAGGCGCAGGTCTATCCCGATCGCGGCGCGACTCTCGTCACGGTCTATGCCTCGGACCATCCGGGGCTGTTCTACCGTATCGCCGGCGCGATCCACGTCGCCGGCGGCAACATCATCGATGCGCGCATCCACACCACGCGCGACGGCATGGCGCTCGACAATTTCCTCGTCCAGGATCCGCTCGGCCGCCCGTTCGACGAAGAGGCGCGGCTCAACCGGATCAAGACGAGCATCGCCGATTCGCTCGCCAATCGTTCGAGGCTGCAGGAGCGGCTCAAGACCCGGCCGCTCTCGCGCCCGCGCGCCGATGCGTTCGCAATCGAGCCCAATGTGCTGATCGACAACAAGGCGTCGAACCGTTTCACGGTGATCGAGGTCAATGCCCGCGACCGGCCGGCGTTGCTCTGCCACCTTGCCTTCGCTTTGTTCCAGTCGAAGGTGACGATCCATTCGGCGCATGTCGCCACTTATGGCGAACGCGCGGTGGACACCTTCTATCTGACTGATCTGATCGGTGATAAGATCGAGGGCGCGGCGCGGTTGAAGACGATCGAGCGCCGTTTGCTCGAGGCGGCTTCGGGTCAGGATATCGCGCAGGCCGCCTGAAAGGGGATTTGCATGCCGGTGATCGGAATTGGAGGCTTCTTCTTTCGTGCGCAGGATCCTGACGCGCTGGTGATCTGGTACCGCGAGACCCTCGGCATTGGCGTTGGCTGCGGCAAGGACGAGCAGGGCGAGACGAGCGACTGGTTCTGGTACCCCGAGCCTGGCCCGGTGGTTTTCGCGCCGTTCAAGGCGGCCACCGATTATTTCGCCTCAGACAAGAGCTACATGCTCAACTTCCGCGTCCGCGATCTCGACGGGCTGCTCGAGCAGCTCAATGCGCTGGGGATCGCGATCACTACCAAGGACGAATGGGACACGCCGGAGACCGGCCGCTTCGCGCGGATCCACGATCCCGAGGGCAATCCGATCGAGCTTTGGGAGCCGCCAGCGGCGTAGCGGCGCACGGAGACGGCGGTAGATCCCCCGTCGTTTGCGCTCCGCAAACCAGGCTCCCGAGCTCTAAAGCCAGGCCACGCGCAAAGCGACCCGCTTACGCCGGCAGGCGGTAAGGCGCGCGGTAGCGCGGCGTGATCAGGGCGTTGGCTTCGGCATCCCCCTTGAACCGGCCCGCCGGGGCGTCCCAGTGGACCTTGCGGCCGGTGCGCCACGCGACATTGCCCATCTGACAGACGGTGGCGGTATTGGCCGCCGATTCGATGGGGCAAGCGGGCGTGCGTGCGCGATCCTTCACACAGGCGATGAAGTCCGCAGTGTGCCGATCGAGCCCATTGTCCGAGGCCTTGGTGACGGGAATTTCGCGGGTCAGCGCCTTGTCGTCGCGCGTTTCCGGCGAGACCCACCATTTGCTGCGGTCGACCACCAGCGTGCCCGTCTCGCCCACGAAGGCCACGCCATGGTCATGGCCGCCGAAGGGGCCGCGACTGATGCCGACCGCATGTTCCCATTCCACAGAATAGTCGCCGAAGTCGAAGATGGCGGTCTGGGTGTCCGGAGTCTCCATGGCCGAGCCTGGATATCCGTACGCGCCGCCCAGCGAACTGACCGAGCGCGGCGCCTGCGCCTTCATGCCCAGCAGGGCGATGTCCATCAGGTGCACGCCCCAGTCGGTCATCAGGCCGCCCGCATAGTCCCAGTACCAGCGCCAGTTGAAGTGGAAGCGGTTGGGATTGAAGGCGCGCTGTTGTGCCGGGCCGAGCCAGCGGTCATAGTCGACGCCCGGAGGTGGCGGCTGGTCCGGCTGGATCGCGATGTTCTTCATCCAGCCCATATAGGCCCAGGCCTTGACCTTCCGGACCCGGCCGATGCCGCCGGAATGAACGTGGGCGATGGCGTCGGCCCAGTGCTGGTTGCTGCGCTGCCACTGGCCGACCTGCACGACCCGGTTGTGGCGCTGTTTGGCGGCGACCATCGCGCGGCACTCGGCGATGGAGTTGCCGAGCGGCTTTTCGCAATAGGCGTGCTTGCCCGCCGACATGGCGTCGATCAGCTGGAGCGCGTGCCAGTGGTCGGGCGTGGCGATGATCACCGCGTCCACGGATTTGTCGTCCAGCATGCGGCGATAGTCGTCATAAAGCCGCGGCGCGCGCCCGGAAACCTTCTGCAGCTCGGCGCCTCGGCCGGTGAGGACCTTGGCGTCCACGTCGCAGAGGGCGACGGGCGTGACGTCGCCCCCCTTGACCATCGCGGTGAGGTTCGCCCAGCCCATGCCCTTGCAGCCGATCAGGCCCACCTGGACCTTGTCGTTCGCGGACACACGGCGGCGCTGGGCGAAGGCCTCGCTCAGGGGCGTCAGGGCCGAGGCGGCGAGGCCACCGACGAGGAGCGTGCGACGATCGAAGCTGACGGTCATCCTGGTCTCCCCTTGATCATTGTTCCGATAATGTTAGCGCTAAAATGCCCCTTCGCAAGGGCGCAAAGTGCGGGTTACCGGACAGACGGGATGACCACATTCCAGTCCATCGTTCGCACAGGTTGACGGCCTGGCGACGTCAGCTGCAGTCGCGGAGGTTGCGGAAGGCGCCGCTCGAATTGTTTCCCACCCAGAGCGCGGCGCGGCCGCCGGTTCCCTGGGTCAGCAGGGGCAGGTCGAGTTGCGGCGTCGCGGCTCCATTGACGAACGCCTGCATCCGCCCGCTGCGAAAGCGAACCATCAGATGCATCCAATGGTCCGGATCGGGCGCCGAACCAATCGCGCTTTCGTAAACGCCGGGTGAGCGCTCGCGCAGCACCGGCCAGGGATGGTCCGGCAGCGACATATATTGCAGCCCATGGGCTGCCTGGGCGGGATCTTCCGCGCGGAACCGGAACGGCCGCACATAGACGACATCATATGTGTCCTTGTCCACGCCGCGGAAGGCGATGCCCACGAAGCTGCGGCCGAATTCGTTCGACCCGCGCACGTCCAGCGAAAGGCAGCCCTCGTTGCGGGCGATGCCGGTGATCCATGCCAGTCCCGCATCGGTCGAGGCGTTCAGCCGAATCTCGCCATTGGCGGCGGTAGCGGTGCGGTTGAAGAGCTCGAGACGATCGAGGGCGAGCGCGACCGGCGCCCCGGCGCGCTGCAGCGCCCCAACGGTCTGTGTGGGCGCCGATGTCGCAGCGAGCAGAATAGCGAGGCTGCATATTGTCCGGGCAGGGTTGGTGAATTTCCGCATGAGAGCATCTCCTTTGCTCCCGATGGTTACGGCGGCGGCACAATGGCGCGCTATCCGCCGCTTTCCGATTGGCTTTCACTATTTTCCGGTCAATCTTGCGGCCGTGAAAACGATAGCCAAGGGACGACCCCAGCAGGGTGGTGGAGCGCGGGTGGACCCGTTCCGTGCGCGCATCCCCTTTCACGACCCGCATTTTCCGCTGCGCACGAGCCATGTCGCGCCGCTGTCGCCGGCGTTCGGCTATCTGCATTGCCACCCGGAATATGAGATCGCCTATATTCCCGAGGATCACGGCGCGTACATGATCCAGGACGCCGAGATTCCGATCACGCCGGGCGATGTCTTCATCGTCAACGCCAATGAGATCCACCAGCCGATCATCCCGCGCCCGCACAATCAGGGGGCGCTGGTGACCTATTTCGGCGCGTCGCTGTTCGGCGATCCGGAGGAGTGCTCGCAGTGGATACAGCCGTTTCTTCATGCCGCCGAATTCGGATGCAACAAGCTCCCTGCCGATCCGCAGCTGCGGTCGCTCATTCTGCAATTGCATGCGACCGCCGATCCGCAGGTGCGCAATTGGCAGATCGCCAGCCGCGGGCTGATCACGCACATATTGTCGATCGTGGCACGGCTGTTCGCCGAGCAGTGCGATGCGTTGGGCGTGTCGGGGCGGATCGCGAAGACGCATCGCTTCGCTTCGGTCATGGCCCATATCAACCAGCGGCTGGGCGATCGCATCGAGGCGGAGGCGCTCTATCGTCTCGCGGGCTTGTCGCACTCGCGCTTTTCCGAAGCATTCCGGGATGCCTTCGGCGTCAGCGCGACGCGTTATATCCAGATCCAGCGCCTGAAACGGGCGAAGCGGCTACTGCGCTCGACCGAATTGAGCGTGACCGAGATCGCGTTCATGTGCGGATTCGGCACGATCAGCTTGTTCAACACGGTCTTCAGGAGAGAGGTGGGCGCTTCTCCGACGCTCTATCGCCGCCAGCGGGTGACGCCGGTCTCGATGCATGAGCGACGCGGGCCGGATCAGCGCTTCTGCCACACCCGGACGTAATCGACTTCCATCGTCGCGGGGAATGCCGCGTCGTCGATCCCCTTCTGCCCGCCCCAGCCGCCGACCGCGACGTTGAGGATCAGATATTCGGGGCTGGCGAAGGGCCAGGTCGCGGGATCGCGCTTATGGTCGTTGTCGAAACGCATATGTGCGTGGCCGTCCACGCCGATCAGGATGCGATCCGCGTTCCAGTCGAGCTGGTAGTTGTGAAACGCGGTGCAGGCATCGGGCACCATGACGCTGGAACCCTTCTGGGTCTTTGCGACGTGATTATAGGCCTTGGTGTGGACGGTGCCGTGAACGCGGCCGGGGTCCCAGCCGACATGCTCCATGATGTCGATCTCGCCAATCGCCGGCCAGCCGGCGCTGCCGTCCGAGGCGAGCATCCAGATCGCCGGCCAGATCCCGCGCCCGCAGGGGAGCCTGGCGCGCACTTCGATGAAGCCGTATTTCCACTGGGCGAGGCCGCTGGTGACGAGCTTGCCCGAGGCAAAGTCCTGTCCGCCGAAATCGGGCTTGTCGGAGAGGCGTTCCTTGCGCGCCGTGAGGATCAGGCGGCCATTCTCGACTCGCGCGTTCTCGGGCCGTTCAGCGGCGTAATATTGGCGCTCTTCATTGTACCAGCCGAGCTTGTTGCGGCTGGTGTCGTACGCCCATTTCTTAGAATCGGGCAGGCCGGGGCGGTCAAACTCGTCGGCCCACACTTGGCGATAGCCGTCGGGAAGCACGAGCTTCTCGTTGGTGCCGGCAGTGATCGGAGGGGAATGGACGGTTTGCCCCGAAGCGGCGGCCGGGAGGAGGGCGGCGAGGGCCGCAAGCGGCAGCCCTCGCCAGCACATCACTTGGGCGAGATGACCATCAGCATCTGGCGGCCTTCCATGCGCGGATAGCTCTCGATCTTGGCGATTTCGGCGGTGTCGTCCTGCACGCGCTTGAGCAGGATCATGCCGAGCTGGCCATGCGAAAGCTCGCGGCCGCGGAAGCGCAGGGTGATCTTCACCTTGTCACCCTCGCCGAGGAATTTGTGGATCGCCTTCATCTTCGTATCATAATCATGATCGTCGATGTTCGGACGCATCTTGATCTCCTTGATCTCCTGCGTCTTCTGCGATTTCCGCGCGATGTTGGCCTTTTTCTGGGCCTCGTATTTATACTTGCCCACGTCGAGGAACTTGGCGACGGGCGGATCGGCGTTGGGCGACACTTCGACAAGGTCGAGCCCGACCGACTGGGCCTGCTCCATCGCCTCGCGCGTGTACATCACGCCGAGATTCTCGCCGTCCTGATCAATCACCCGCACCTTGGGCGATTGAATGAATTCATTGAAGCGCGGGCCGTTCATCGGCGGCGGAGCCAGAGGGCGCCGGGACATGGGAGGACGTATAAGGACTGCTCCTGTACTTGTTGATCACACGAATTGGTGCGGCAGGATAGCGCGCGCGCGCTGTTCCGAACAGGGGAAGAACGCGCGAACTGCCGATTTGTCGCGTGCCGATGCCCGGCCGCAACAGTTCTGATATCGGGGCAAGGGGGGATTTACGCAAGCGGAGAGACTCTAATCCTCCCCGCATAGCGCAAATGGACCAGCGGATAGGGTCGTCCCTGCGGATCGGTTTCCGAGCGCCCGGTGCGGACGAATCCGCGCGCTTCGTAGAAGGGCAGGGCATTGCTCGCCTGTTCGCTCGCGTCGACCACTGCATCGGGCGCTAGCGAGAGCGCGTGATCGAGCAAGGCAGTGCCGATCCCTTGCCCGTGCACCGCGGGATCGACGAACAGCGCATCGATCATCGCGCCATCCATGACGAGGAAGCCCAGCGCCCGATCCGTGGCGTCGACGGCCAGCCACAGCGCCACGTTGGGCAAGAATTCTTGCGCGACCATGATGTCGATCACGGCGCGGTCCGCCGGCGTCAAAAAGCCATGCGTCGCGTCCACCGCCGCGCGCCAGATCTCCAGCGCGCGCGCTACGTCGTCCGGCCGGCCTTCGCGGATCCGCATCGTCTTCCTCCTTCGCTGCGTCGCAGCAACACTTCGTTACACACCGGCAGGATTTCTTGCGATACCTCGTAGAGTGCTGGAACGGAGCCCGCACGCCCAGAGGCTGGCCCGATCCCGCCCGCAGGGGACCACCACCCAAAACAAGAGGGGGAGTCCTACATGAAAACACGTCTCGCTTTGGCCATGCTGCTCGGCTCGGCCACGCCCGCTTTGGCGCAGGAAGAGCCGCCCAAGGCCATCACCGTCTCGGGCAGCGCCGCGCTCGTCTCCGACTATCGCTTCCGCGGCGTCTCGCAGACCGACGAGGAAATGGCGGTTCAGGGCGGCCTCACCGTCAGCCATGAGAGCGGCCTCTACGGTGGCGTCTGGGCATCGAACCTTGCCGGCTGGGGCACGTTCGGCGGCGCGAACATGGAGCTCGATCTTTATGCGGGCTACAAATTCCCGATCGGCGGTGGCGGTACGCTCGACGTCGGCCTGACCTGGTACATGTATCCGGGCGGCTTCCAGAACACCGATTTCGCCGAGCCCTATGTGAAGCTCTCGGGATCGCTCGGCCCGGTCACTGCGCTCGCCGGAGTCGCCTATGCGCCCAAGCAGGAAGCGCTCGGCAATTTCTCGGCGACGCCGGAGAGTAACGGCCAGTCCGAGGACAATCTCTACATCTGGGGCGATCTTTCGACCGGCGTGAAGGGCACGCCGCTGACGCTCAAAGGGCATGTCGGCTATTCGAACGGCAATCCCGGCCTCGGCCCTAACGGTACCAGCCTGTCGCCGACCGGGGAGTATCTCGACTGGATGCTCGGCGCGGATCTGGCGATCGCCGGCACTCCGCTGACCCTCGGTGTGGCTTATACCGACACCGACATCAGCGAGAGCGAGTCGGCGTATTTGCTGCCCAATTTCTCCTCGACCAAGGACGGGTCGAGCATTGCCGGAAGCCAGGTGGTGTTTTCGGTCTCGGCCGCCTTCTAGACGCGGCGCGCGCGTTCAGAGCGGCCAGAGCCTGTCCATCGGCCGTTCGAGAATCCGCGCGGCCACCGAATGCAAATTGGTGGGCGAGAGCCTGCCGGTGCGGGTGGCGCGATCGAGCCAGGCTTCGATCGCGCCGCCGGTGTCGCTCCATCTGTCCTGCCGGAGCATGCCGTAGAGACCGGCGGCGAGGACGTGGATGCCGTCGTCATTGTCGCGCCAGCGATCGGCGGGGTTGCGCGCGACGCCGAGCCGCTCGCTGATCAACTGGTCGAGCGCCTGCACCATGTCTTCGTTCAGATAGCCGTCGAGGCTGGTATAGCCCCATTTGGGATCGTGTTCGCGGACGATGCGGGGGATCAGCGGGTCCCTGGCCAGCACCGCGAGCGCGGCCTTCGCCACTGCGCCATCCATCAGGATCGGTGGGTGGAGCATCTCGTGCGCGGCGTTGCGGACGGTGATGGCGAGGTTCCAGTCAGCGGCCTGGAGGAAGGTCTGCCCCTGCACCTTGATCCCGTGCGGCTTGCAGAACTGGAGCAGCACCACTTCAATCTCGGGCGAGAAGCTGCGCCCGGTAAGCTTCTGCTGCAGGCGGACGACATCGAAGGGCGCGAGATCGCGCTGGAGCTGGGGAATGCGCGAGGCGATCTCGCCTGAACGCGCGTTACGGAAGCCGGGAAAATCCGCGTCGCGCATCGCCGTGAACACCGCGACGAGGCGGGGCGCGTTGGCGGCCAGCCATTTCCACTCGGCTTCGTCCCAATAGGGGCTCTGCCGGAGACTGGGACGGATGCGGGTTTCGGGATCGGCGAGCGCGGCGATGACGGCGTCGAGCGTGGAGACGTCGGTGCCCGAGATCTTGCTCGAGAGGACCGGGCCGAGCAGGCCGAAGCCGCTGGTGCCGGCCTCTTTCCACAATGCCGCGATCTCGCTGCGCACGGGATCAGGAAGCGGGAAGGCCTTGGCGTCTTCGGCGTAGAATTTCTGGTAGAGCGCCTCGCCCGATAGCGGCCCGAGAAAAGCTATCGCGTCATGGCCCTCCGAGCTGGTGACCTTCCAGCGGGTGATCGGCGCTGTCTGGGCGACGGCGCGGGGCGCAGCGAATGTGCCGAGCGTGGCGGCAAGGAAGAGGCGGCGATCCATGCGCCCGGTCTAGCGGATGGCGACTTCCGCGGATTGAACGGACTTTGCCTTGAGGCGCGCGGGCGGATGGCCGGTCACCGCTAATACCGAGCGGGTAAAATGGGCCTGATCGGCAAAGCCGTGCTCGGCGGCGAATGCCGCGAGGCTGCCCCGCCAGCGATCGAGCGCCAGCAGCGCGCGGCGGGTGCGCGCCTCGAGGCGAAAACGTTTGGGGCTGACGCCGTAAGCGCGCGCGAATCCGCGGCTGACCGAGGCGGGATCGAGACCCATCCGCTCGGCCCATGCGGCGATCGGGACGGCAGGAGCGTCGCGCAACGCGGCGGCGAGCAGATCGGGCCAGTCGTTTGCGCGCGCGGCGTCGGGGCGGAAGCTCTCGCGGACCAGCGCGGCGGCCGCCAGCGGATCGCGTTCCGCCACGCGGGCAACGGCGTCGGGATCGGCGACGCTGCCCGCGCCGGCGAGGCCGGGCAAGGCGGGCAGGTTGAGCACTCGCGCGCCGCCGCTGGCGAACCGATCCTGATGCGCAGCCCAGCGATCGTGGATCACCACGGTGCCCGGTCGCGCGACGAGGCGGCCATCGTCGCCGGCTTCCTCATAGCCGCCGGCGAGCACCAACGCGACATAGCCCTCGACATGGCGGTGCCGCGGCAGGCGCTCGCCTGCCGCGTGCCGGCCGATGCCGCACGGGCTCACCGATCGCTCACTGCGCGCGCAGATCCGGGGCGGTTGCCTCTTCGATCAGTTTGGCGACCACCTCGTCCAGTGACAGCATCTGCTGCCCCTGGCTGCCGAGAACGCGCAACGCCACGGTGCCTTCCTCGGCCTCGCGCTTGCCGACGACGAGCAGGTTCGGAACCTTGGCCACCGAATGCTCGCGCACCTTGTAGTTGATCTTTTCGTTGCGCAGATCGGTCTCGACGCGGATGCCCGCCGCGCGCAATTTGTCGGTGACTTGCTGCGCATATTCATCGGCGTCCGAGACGATCGTCGCGACCACGGCCTGGGTCGGCGCCAGCCATAGCGGCAGCTTGCCGGCGAAATGCTCGATCAGGATGCCGATGAAGCGCTCGTACGAGCCAAAGATCGCGCGGTGGAGCATCACCGGGCGGTGACGCTCGCCATCCTCGCCGACATAGGACGCGTCGAGCCGCTCGGGCAGCACCCGGTCCGACTGGATCGTGCCGACCTGCCATGTGCGCCCGATCGCGTCGGTGAGATGCCATTCGAGCTTGGGCGCATAGAAGGCGCCTTCGCCGGGCAGCTCTTCCCAGCCATATTCGTCGGTAGCGAGACCGGCGCGGACCACGGCGTCGCGCAGCTCGGTTTCGGCCTTGTCCCACATCTCTTCTGTGCCGAAGCGCTTGTCGGGGCGCAGCGCCAGCTTGATCGAATAAGTGAAGCCGAAGTCGCGATAGATGCGGTCAGCGAGCCGGCAAAATGCCTGCACTTCCTCGACGATCTGGTCCTCGCGGCAGAAGATGTGCGCGTCGTCCTGGGTGAACTGGCGGACGCGCATCAGCCCGTGCAGCGCGCCGTGCGGCTCGTTGCGATGGCAGCAGCCATTTTCGTACAGCCTGAGCGGCAAGTCGCGGTACGATTTGATCCCCTGACGGAAGATCAGCACGTGCGCCGGGCAGTTCATCGGCTTGAGCGCCATCCATTGCGCGTCGTCCGAGACGATCGGGCCCTCGTCCTCGACATTGGGAACCTCGTCGGGGATGACGAACATATTCTCGCGATATTTGCCCCAATGGCCGGACTGCTCCCATTGGCGCGCGTCCATCACCTGCGGGGTCTTCACTTCGCGATAGCCCGCGGCGTCGATCGCGCGGCGCATATAGGCCTCGAGCGCGCGCCAGATGGTGAAACCGTGCGGGTGCCAAAAGACCGAGCCGTGCGCTTCGGCCTGCAAATGGAACAGGTCCATCTCCTGGCCGAGCTTGCGGTGGTCGCGCTTGGCGGCCTCTTCGAGCCGCATCATGTGCTCGTCGAGCTGCTTCTTGTTGAGCCAGCCGGTGCCGTAGATGCGGCTCAGCATCGCGTTCTT
This sequence comes from Sphingomonas psychrotolerans, assembly GCF_002796605.1. NCBI lineage: Bacteria > Pseudomonadati > Pseudomonadota > Alphaproteobacteria > Sphingomonadales > Sphingomonadaceae > Sphingomonas > Sphingomonas psychrotolerans. The sequence continues at coordinate 2,648,659 of NZ_CP024923.1, read as the reverse complement.
CTGATCGCCGCGCCAATAGGCGCCCGAGACGCGCGTCAGCTTGAACGCGTTAGGATCGACCTTGCCGGTGGAGGCCAAATGCGGGCCGCGGCACATGTCGAGCCACGCGTCTTCGCCCTTGCCGGCGCGGTACACCGTCAGCTCTTCGCCTTCGGGAAGCTCCTGCGCCCATTCGGCCTTGAAGGTCTCGCCCTGCGCGGTCCAGCGCGCGATCAGGTCGGCACGCGACCAGACTTCGCGGATCAGTGGCTCGTCCGCGGCGATGATCCTGCGCATCTCGGCTTCGATCGCGGGCAGATCCTCCTCGGTGAAGGGGCGGTCCTTCGGCGCGAAGTCGTAATAGAAGCCGTCATCGGTCGACGGGCCGAAGGTGATCTGCGTGCCCGGGAAGAGATGCTGCACCGCTTCCGCGAGGATGTGCGCATAATCGTGGCGCGCGAGCTCGAGCGCGTCCTTCTCGTCGCGCGACGTGACCAAAGCGAGCTTCGAATCGCCTTCGAACGGGCGGCCGATGTCGCGCAATTCGCCGTCGACCCGTGCGGCCAAGGCTGCCTTGGCGAGCCCCGGACCGATCGCCGCGGCGATGTCCGCCGGGGTAGTCCCCGGGGCTACCTCACGGACGGAACCGTCGGGCAGCGTGATACGGAACATCTCGGACACGGGATCTCTTTCGAAAAAGGGTCAGGAGCGCGGCTTATGCCCGCGCAGGCGCGATATAGGCAAGGCGCGCGCTCAGGGCCAGTTCAGGCGAATAGTCTGAGGATTGTACTTGCGCGACGCGAGCCGATCAGGTTGAGGAATGTCATGCGGAACCACATCATCAATCGGCGCGCATTGATCGCGGGAGGCGCGGCGGTCACCATCGGGGCGGTAATGCCCGGCATCGCGCAGGCGAAGGAGGCGAAGATCACCAACCCCCTGATCCTCCAGCGAGCGGACCCGCAGATCCTGCGCCATGATGGCTGGTTCTACTTCACGGCTTCCGTCCCCGAATACGACCGGATCGTGCTGCGCCGCGCGCGGACTGTGGCGGGGCTCAAGGACGCACCGGAGACGGTGATCTGGCGCCGGCCGGCCAGTGGCAAGATGGCCGGCTATATCTGGGCACCGGAGATCCATCATTTCGACGGCGCGTGGCATTTCTACTTCGCCGCGGGCAATGGCGACGACAAATTCCATATCCGCACCTATGTCCTCCAGGGCCGTGGCGCGAACCCGCTCACCACCGACTGGTCGCTGCTCGGCCAGTTCGAGACGCCGTGGGACACCTTCACTCTCGACAGCACGATTTTCGAGCATAGTGGCGTCCGCTACATCTGCTGGGCGCAGCGCGAGCCGGGGATCGAGACCAACTCCAACCTCTATCTGGCACCGCTGAAGACGCCGACGACGCTTGCTGCGCCGCCCGCGCGGCTGACGGTGCCGACGCTCGATTGGGAAGTGCAGGGGTTCAAGGTCGCGGAGGGGCCGGCGCTGCTCGTGCGGAACGGCAAGCTGTTCCTGACCTATTCGGCGAGCGCCACCGATGCGCGCTATTGCATGGGGATGCTGACTGCGGACGCCGATGCCGACATCATGAACCCGGCGTCGTGGCGTAAAGCGCCGGTGCCGGTGTTCGCGACGGCGGAGGCGAACAAGGTGTTCGGCCCGGGGCATAACAGCTTCGTCGTCGACGAGCATGGCCGCGACCTGCTGGTCTATCACGGACGCGATTATCGCGAGATCAAGGGCGATCCGCTGTTCGATCCCAACCGGCATGCGCGGGTCCAGCCGGTGCATTACCGCGCCGACGGGACGCCCGATTTCGGGGTACCGGTGAAGAACGGAGCCATTCGCTGAAATCCTCCCTCGCGAAGCGGGGGAGGGGACTACGAAGTGGTGGAGGGGGCCTCTCCGCGAGCATCGGCCGGGCGCCAAAGCCCTTGCAATGTAGGATTTCGCTTGCTTGGTTCGTCTCGACGGGACTCGTCCCGCCGCTCTTTGACAGCACGGCAACGCACCGCATCGCGAGAGAATGTTACGAGATGAATCGCGTTTCCGTGAACTGAGTCAAGCTAAGGCCGGTCAAACCCGCTTTGGGCGCGCACCGAAGCCCCTCTTTAGCGGCGCGATCGAGTCGCCCTGTCACGAGGCGGATGACTGCTCCCTAGGCGACGCCAAACGGCACCACCCGGTTCAATTCGACATGGCCGATCTCGGCGCGGCCGAGATACGGGACCTTCATGTCGCGGCACCAGCGCGTGATGATCTGCTCGATCGTCTCGCCAAAATCATTGCCGTTGTCGACCACCGAGGTGACCGCGCCGAGCCGCACCCCGGCGATGCCCTTGAGCTGGGTGGCATGCGCCATCTGAAACAGCATCCGGTCGATCCGGTAGAGCGGCTCGTCGACTTCCTCGATCATCAGCACGTGATCAGTGAGGTCGGGCAGCCACGGCGTGCCGATCATCGTGGTCAGGATCGCGAGGTTGAAGGCGGCCGCGGGACGCCCGTCGGCAAGGCTGGGTTCGAGCGCGCGGCGATCCTTGTCGATCAGCCAGCCCAGCGCCCAGCCCGCGGCTTCGCCGGTGTCGTTCTTGCCGAGGCTGCTCGCCATCGAGGCATGGACCGGACGCCCGATCCGCCGGGCGTAGAGCGCGCCGAGCAGGAAGCCCATGTCGGAAAAGCCCATATAGGTCTTGCGCCCCGCCGCGGCGTTGAGCTGGGGCATCACCGTGTCGAGGATCCGGTTCGAGCCATAACCGCCACGGGCGAACCAGATCGCGTCGAACGCCGGATCGTTGGCGAATTCGAGGAACGCCGCCGCGCGCACGGCATCGGAGCCGGCGAAATGGCCCTCCTCGAGATAGCATTGCGGGTGAAACACGATGTCGTGATCGGGGTAGATGAGCGCCATGAACGCCGCCAGCCGCAGCGAGGATTCGCTGCTGACGGTCCGTGCCGGTGCTACCACTCCGATGCGCATGCGCTTGCCCCTTGCGTTCAAACCGCCGATAGCGCGACGCCATGCAGGACGGCAAATCTTACTTCTTCGTTGGCATCGGCGGGTCGGGAATGATGCCCCTCGCGATGATCCTCGCCGGGCAGGGCGCGACCGTCGCCGGGTCGGATCGCAGCCTCGATGCCGGCCGGCTGCCCGCCAAGTTCGACGATCTGAAGCGCCGTGGCGTCGGGCTGTTCCCGCAGGACGGCAGCGGGATCGTCTCGCCCGGGCAGGTCGTGGTGGCCTCCGCCGCGATCGAGGCGAGCGTGCCCGACATGGTTCGCGCCGCCGCACTCGGCAATGCGCAGATGACTCGCGCTGAACTCAACGCGGCTTTGTTCAACGCCGCGCCGCAATCGATCGGCGTGGCCGGCACGAGCGGCAAATCCACTGTCACGGGCATGATCGGCTGGATCCTCCACGCCTGCGGGCGCGACCCGACGGTGATGAACGGCGCGGTGATGAAGAACTTTGTCTCTCCGCAAGCCCTGTTCGCGAGCGCGCTGGTCGGCGCGGGCGACGCCTATGTCAGCGAAGTCGACGAGAGCGACGGTTCGATCGCACTTTATTGGCCCAAGGTCGCCGTGCTCAACAATGTCAGCCTCGATCACATGCCAATGACGCAGTTGATCGCGCTGTTCGGGGCCTTCATCGCCAAGGCCGGCACTGCGGTGGTCAATCTCGACAATGGAGAAGGCGCGGCGCTGGCCATGACCTTGCCCGCCGACCGGCTGGTCACCTTTGCGATCGAAGGCGACGCCGATCTGGTCGCGCGCGACATCGAGCAGCGGCGCTCCGGCGTGACGTTCGATCTGCACGCGAAAGGCGCCGCGCCGGTGCGGGTCACGTTGCAGGTGCCGGGACGGCACAATGTGTCCAACGCGCTGGCAGCGCTCGCTGCGGCCCAAGCGGCGGGCGTGCCGCTGGAGAAGGCTGTCCGGGCGATCGCGGACTTCACCGGGCTCAAGCGCCGCTTCGAACTGGTCGGTGAGGTCGGTGGTGTCGTGGTGATCGACGATTTCGGGCACAACCCCGACAAGATCGCGGCCACGCTCGAGACGCTCCACGCCTTTCCCGGCCGGCTGCTGCTGCTGTTCCAGCCGCACGGATATGGCCCGCTCAAGGTGATGCGCAGCGAACTGGTGGCGATGTTCGCATCGAAGCTGACGAAGGACGATCTGCTCGTGCTGCCCGATCCGGTCTACCAGGGCGGCACGGTCACCCGCGAAGTGACCAGCGCGGACATCGTCGCGGATGTCGCCGCCACCGGCAAGCGTGCGCTTCACATCCCCGATCGCGAGGCCGCCGCCGCGCATCTGGTCGCGCAGGCGCGGTCGGGCGACCGCGTCGTCGTGATGGGCGCGCGCGACGACACGCTCAGTCTGCTGGCGCAAAGCATGGTGGACAAACTGTCGGGCTAACTTTGCTAAATGTAAATGTAGCCCGCCTTGCCGATCGTCGGTGCGATCGCAGTGAGGGGGCTACCTCGTCGAGGAGACCGACGAGTGATTGCCAGCTGCATGTGTCCGGCACCGGCGTTCTGTTGTCGGTCGCCACGGTCTACAATTCCGATCTGATCCTCATGGCGTTTCCGCTGTGGTGCGCCTCGTGGGGCCCGGCGCAATGCGGGATCGGTTTGCGCGATCATCTTGCGGCGCGCGGCGCATGAACAATCACCTCCGCGTGCTGCGCGCCGAGCGCGCATGGAGCCAGCAGCATCTGGCCTGGTGCAGGTCAACGGCTTCAGCGGTGACGATCCACCCGCCAACCTGAAGCCGGGATTGCTGGAGGGAATCGTCGCCGATCTGAACAGCCAGACCTGACCACCGATACGCGTCCTGAGCTCAAGGCGATTCGTGCCCGGTGACTCTCGTTTACGCATGGAACGACCAATATCCGCGCCAGGACCGCGCGGATGTGTTCTTCGCAGTCAATATGCTGCGCTTCCGCACGCCACTTATACCGGGATTGGCGATTTCGCGCACTTCGTCATGCTCGATCAGCCCGCGGCGTTCCGCGCGGCAGTGGCTGCCTTCCTTGGGGCTGAGCCCAAAGAAGGACCTCGGGGATCCTGCGCCAGACGCAGGATCCAGCGTGCGAAGGACAGGTTCGGTGCCGCCATTTTCATCGGATCTGAAGGCTGTTCCGCGCGCGCAGCCATCCATCCTCCGCGCCTCAACGCAGTTGCATCGAAGAAAGCGTCTCGCTAATGGATGCGCCTCCCGGCACGCCGGGGACCAGCGGCGGGGCTGTAGCTCAGATGGGAGAGCGCTGCAATCGCACTGCAGAGGTCAGGGGTTCGATTCCCCTCAGCTCCACCAGCCGCCATTGATTTTATTGCTTTTTTCGCGAGAATCGCAGTTCGGTCATAATCTCGGTCATAATATCGACGGTAGTTAGCGGCGGCTCCGTGCGGACTTGCGCGAACTGTCTACCTAAATCTGGACCCCGGACACCGGTGAGTCTCCTGTAGTAAGGTGAGTCGCTGACGAACGGCAGCTTTGCGCCCACTTCCAGTCGTTCGGTCGTGCGGTGGAAAACGCTAAAAGCGGCCAGTATCGGCCGGCGATCCACTACGCGCGGCCTCAAGCGCTTCGCGCGCGCGAGCTAGCGCAGCCTCGCGTGGATGCTCTTCTTCGAGCAGCGCGAAAGTGCCGTTCAATAGGAAAACGCAGTGTCCGTGCACCGTCGCTAGCAGCGAGCGCGCCAGCGGAGGGGCAAGGTCCTCGCGATCCGGCGGCAGCACGCGAGCGATCTCCTGCTCGACGATAATGGTCAACCTGCGGCGATCCTGGGCGTAGCGATCGGGGAAAGGCGCGCCTTCCGGCAGCCGATGGTCGTAGATCGCCATCCACAGGTTGCGATTGGCGGTGGCAAAATCGAAATAGCTGTCGACGAGTACCGCGATGCGATCCTCGCCGGCGGTTTCCAACCGCGCCGCGATGGCCGCCGCCCATTCCAGGAAGGTCCGGGTGTTGATCGCCAGCATGAGATCGTCGTGGGTGTCGAACACATTGTAGAGCGTGCCCACCGAATAGCCGACTCGCTTGGCGACTTCGCGTGCGGAGAATGCCGCGTAGCCTTTTTCGGCCAGCAGCGCGTGCCCGGCGGCAATCATCAACGCCTCCAGCTCCGTGCGCGTGTGATCCGATCGACGTCCCATTCCCGTGAAATACCATCGATATTGAACACTGTGGAATTTTTAATTGAACACCGTTCAATTTATGCTACTGCAATGCCACGAACTGCGAGGGGTCGATGATGCTGGTGGCACTTGTCCTGATTGGCCTGATCATGGCCTGTGCGAAATTGTGGCACCGGGCCGAGGCCTTGGATGCGCGCCTGAGCGCCGTGGAAATGGGCGCGTTAGCGTCCCCTGCGCTGCCGGAACCGAGCACGCGCCCGATGGTGCGAACCGCCTATCGCTCGGCGCTCGAAACACAGACCGTCTGGGAACCGGAAAGCGTCCTCAATGAGGTGCCCGAATCCGCGCTGCCGCCGGTGCCACTGGAAACCGTGGACATCTTGCCGGTCGAACCGGTGGCGGAGACTCCTGCTCCGGACTGCGATGTCGAGCCGGTCGAGCCCTATTGGCCCACGCCGGAGAGCAGGGAACCCGGCCCGCGCAGCTTTTCCTTCGAGGATGTGTTCGGCCGCTATCTCCCGATCTGGGCGGGCGGCGTGACGCTGGCGGTCGCCGGCTTCCTCATCGTCAAATATTCGATCGACGCCGGATTGTTGTCGCCCCTGGTGCGCGTGATCTGCGGCCTGCTCTTTGGCGCGGGCCTCATCGCCGTGGCCGAACTGGCGCTCCGCAAGGACGATCTGGTCCGCGATGCGCGGATCCGGCAGGCGCTGTCGGGCGCCGGTATCGCGACGCTTTATGCCGCGATCTTGGTGGCGGCCAATCTCTATCATCTGGTCGGGCCGATGACGGCGTTCATGGGCCTCGCCGTGGTGACTGCGCTGGCGGCGATCCTGTCGATGCGCTTCGGGGCGCCGAGCGCGGTGCTTGGCCTGGTCGGCGGTCTCGCTGCGCCGGCGCTGGTGGGCGCGGGATCGCCCAACGTGCCGCTGCTTGCGACCTATCTCGCGCTGACCGTGGGCGGCTTGTGCGTGCTCGGGCGATCGCAGCGCTGGTGGTGGCTGGGCGCGCTCGCCGTCACCGGCGGCTTCGGCTGGGGAGTGCTGCTCATTGGCGGTGGCCTGAATGATATCGCCGCGACGCTGTCGGTGGGGGCGCTGACACTGGCGCTCGCCATCGCTTTCCCCTTGCTGCTGACAGGCGGCCAGGCGCGGGCATTCCAATTGGTCAGCGCCCTGGCCGGCTGCGCCCAGATCGCGGCGATCGTCGCGACCGGCGGCTTTGCCGGGCTCAACTGGGGCCTGTTCGCGCTACTATCGATCGCGCTCGTCTGGCTGTCGCGCCGCGAGCCGCGGTTCGCCGACGCATCGCTTGCGGGCTTGGCCACGGGACTGTTGCTGAGCATCGCCTGGCCGAGCCCCGCCGCTTTGCCACTGGCGTTCGTGCTCGGCGGAGGCGCCCTGATCTACGGCGCGCCCGCGCTGTGGCGGTTGTGGCGGAGCGAGGGACGACTGGGTGACGCCGTCCAGCTCGCCGCGATTGCGCTGGGCACCGTCCTCGTGCCGATCGCGCAGTTTTGGGATCAGACCGGACGCGCGACCTTCGTGCCGCTCGCATTGCTCGGCGCGGCGATTGCCGGGGGCGCTGCGGCGGTCGGTTGGCGGAACACCGCCCGCATTGCTGACGCCCGCTTCGCCGCGCTCGCGCTTGCCGGGCTCGGGCTGAGTCTGCTCGCGGCCGGGCTTGCGCTGCCGGCCTGGGCGCTGGCGCCGGCCACCGCGGTCGCTGCAGTGGCGGCGTTGCTGCTCGCCAGGACATCCTCCGACGATCGCGTCGAACAAGGCAGCTATGCCTTTGCGTTCGCGGCGCTGGCGTTCCTGCTTGCCCAAGGTGGCACGGACGAAGTGCTGCGCGCGGTCGTCCCGACCGACGTCCCGCTGACGCTGTCAGCATGCATCCGCTGGCTGGTGCCCGCTTTCGCCGCGCTCGGCTTCGCGCGGTGGTCGCGCGGCAATGGCGTTCGTCAGCTGGGCCAAGCCTATGCGGTCGCGTTCGGCTATGTCGCAATCGCGCAGCTGGTTCCACATCAATGGCAGGCGCTCATCCCCGCGGTTCTGCTCGCCGCATTCGCACTGGCCGGCATACGGGCACCGGTCGCAGCGCTCGGCGCCGCGGCGTTGCTTTCGGTGGGCTGGGCATTGCAGCCGCTTGGCGTCTGGCTGGCAGCGGCCAGCGGCGCGCTCGTCGGCGAGCCTTTCGTGGTGACCGCGCTTCCTGCCGCGGTCGACATCGCGGTCCGCATCGTCGCGCCGATACCGGGGCTCGTCTTCCTGCTGTGGCGCGGCGGATTGCCGGCACGGGTGGGGGAGATCGGCATGCTCGTCACCGCTTTGCTCGGCATGGTCGCGCTGCATGCCGCGTGGAAGCACGTGTTCGTCATCGACGCCGCAGACATGTTCATCGCGCGCGGCATGGCCGAGCGGACCTTGTGGGAAATGCTGCTCACCGCCGCGGGCATGCTCGCCTGGCGCGCGGGCTCGCAGCGCATCGCCGCGGGCTTGGGACTGGCCGCCCTGCTCCACTTCGGCTGGTTCAGCGTGCTACTCCACAACCCGCTCTGGTCGCAGCAGGCTGCGGGTCCATGGCTCGTGCCGGCTTATGCGACGGCGTTCTTCGCGATCTGGTGGTCGGCGCGCATCGTCGACGACGCGCCGGCCGGACGGGCTCGCGACTGGGCACGCATAATGCTGATCCTGCTGCTGGCCGCGTCTCTCCTCAGGCAGGTCTTCCACGGCACGCTGCTTTCCACCGGCCAGACCTTCCAGAGCGAGGACATCTGCCGCTCGCTGCTCGCGATCGTGCTCGCCATCGGGTTCCTGCAATGGGGTATCCGTCGGGGGCTGCGCGACTGGCGGATCGCATCGCTGCTCCTGATGCTCACCGCCATCGGCAAGGTGTTCCTGTTCGACGCGGCGGGGCTCGACGGCCTGCTGCGCATCGCGTCGTTCGCCGCCTTGGGCTTCAGCCTGATCGGGATGGGATGGCTGTACAGCCGCTATCTGCCCGATGCGGCCGGCGAAGCTCCGTTGACCGATGAGTCATACTCCGCCGATACCGTTCTTGCCGACACCCGGGGGTAATCATGTCCGCGCCAGATTTTTCGTTGCTCGCGAAGCGTCGCTTCGGTCCGCTGTTCGTCGTCCAGTTCCTCGGCGCGTTCAACGACAACGCGCTCAAATATGCGATGCTGTTCCTCGTCAATTTCACGCTCTACGCAGCCGATCCCAATCATTCGGCGATGCTGGCGGCGATCGCGACGGGCGTGTTCTTCCTCCCCTATTTCCTGTTCTCGGCGGTGGCCGGGCAGATCGCCGACGCCTGGGACAAGGCGAAGCTGGTGCGCGCGGTCAAGGCGGCCGAAGTGGTATTCATGGGCGTGGGGCTGGCCGGGCTCTGGTTCCAGTCGGTGCCGCTGCTGCTGCTCGCCTTGTTCTTCATGGGCTGCCACTCGACGATATTCGGACCGGTCAAATATTCGATCCTGCCCCAGCACCTTGCCCCCGGCGAGATCATGGGTGGCACCGGGATGATCGAGGCGGGGACATTCCTCGCGATTCTCGGCGGCCAGCTGCTTCCTAATTTCGTGCCGCCCTGGGAAGCCGGGCTGATTGCCACTGCGCTGGCGGTGGTCGGGCTGGTCGCGAGCCTCTGGGTGCCCGCCGCGCCGCCGACGAGCCCGAGGCTGCGCGTCGATCCCAATCCCCTCCGCTCGACCTGGCAGGTGCTGCGCACCGCGCATGCCGGGCGCGACATCTGGCTGTGCATCCTCGGCATCAGCTGGTTCTTCGCGGTTGGCGCGGTGCTCCTCAACGATTTCGCGCCCTTGGTGTCGAACACCCTGGGCGCGGGCAAACCGGTCGTCACCTTGTTCCTGCTGGTCTTCTCGGTCTCGATCGCGCTGGGCTCGCTCGCCGTCAACCGGTTGCTCAAGGGACGGGTGTCGGCGCGCTTCGTGCCGGTCTCGGCGCTGGTGATGGCGGCGAGCATGATCGACCTTTGGCTGTCGACGCGCGGCTTCGTGATCACCGCGCCGGGCGCCGACATCGCTGCCTTCGTCCAAGCGCCGGGAAGCTGGCGCGTGCTGCTCGACTTGGCGGTGCTGGCCTTTTCGGGCGGCATGTTCATCGTGCCGCTCTACGCCTTGCTCCAGACCAACAGCCCGGTCGCCGAGCGTTCGCGGATCATCGCCGCCAACAATATCGTCAACGCGATCGTCGCGGTGCTGGTGATGGTGGTGGTCGCCGGGATGGCGGCCTTCGGGGTGTCGATCCCCGCGGTGATCGCGGTCATGGGCTTCTCGACTCTGATCGTCGCTTTGATCTCGTGCTGGCTGCTGCCCGAGACGGTGATCAAGCGGCTGATCCGTGCGACGCTAAAATTCCTCTACCGCGTCGAGGTTCATGGTGCCGAGAATATGCCGAAGCCCGGCGACCGCGCGGTGGTGGTGGTCAACCACGTCTCGTGGCTAGACGGGCTGCTGCTCGCGGTGTTCCTGCCGGGCAAGCCGGTATTCGCGGTGCACACCGCGGTTGCCAACAGCTTCTGGATCAAGCCCGCGCTCAAGCTGTTCCGCGCCTTCCCGGTCGATCCGACCAATCCGATGGCGACCAAGGCGATGGTCAAGGCAGTCAAAGCGGGCAACACGCTGGTGATCTTCCCGGAGGGCCGCATCACCGTCACCGGCGCGCTGATGAAGGTGTTCGACGGGCCTGGCATGGTCGCCGACAAGGCCGACGCGCCGCTCGTCCCGGTGCGCATCGACGGGGCGCAATATTCTTCCTTCTCGAAGCTGCGCGGCAAGGTGCGGCTGCGGGCGTTCCCCAAGATCACGCTGACCGTGCTGCCGCCGCGGCATGTGGAGGTCGAAGGCGCAATGACTGGGCGCCAGCGCCGCGCGATCGCCGGCCGCCGCCTGTACGACGAGATGAGCGCGATGATCTTCGCGACGTCGGATACCGATCGCACGCTGTTCCAGGCCCTGCTCGACGCCAAGGACGTCAATGGCGGCGGCACGAAGATCGTCGAGGACATCAAGCGCGAGCCGATGAGCTACAAAAGGCTGATCATCGGCAGTATGTTGCTCGGCCGTGCCTTCGATCCGCTGGCCCGTCAGGGTGGGGCGGTCGGCGTGCTGCTTCCCAATGTATCGAGCGTGGTCGCGACCTTCTTCGCACTCCAGCGCATCGGCCGCGTGCCGGCGATGCTCAACTACACCGCCGGCCTCGCCAATCTGAAGGCGGCATGCGCTACGGCGGAGGTCCGCACGATCGTCACCGCGCGCGCCTTCGTGACGCAAGGCAAGCTCGAGCCGATCGTCGAGGGTCTCGAGGCCGACGGGCGCCGGATCGTCTATCTCGAGGACATCGCGGCTGGCATCAATACTCTCGCCAAGCTGCGGGCGCTGTTTGCCGCACGCTGGGCCGGGCGGCTCCATCGCCGCCTGGGCGTCGCGCCCGACAACCCGGCGGTGATCCTGTTCACAAGCGGCAGCGAAGACCTGCCCAAAGGCGTCGTCCTGACCCATCGTAATCTGCTCTCCAATTGCCAGCAGCTCTCGGCGCGGATCGACTTCAATTCGTCGGACTTGGTGCTCAATGCATTGCCGGTTTTCCACAGCTTCGGGCTAACCGGCGGTACCTTGCTGCCGATCCTGAGCGGCATCCGCACGCTGCTCTATCCCAATCCGCTGCACTACCGGATCGTGCCCGCGCTCGCCTACGACGCCAATGCGACGATCCTGTTCGGCACCGACACCTTTCTCGCCGGCTATGCGCGGATGGCGCACAGCTATGATTTCTACTCGGTCCGCTACATCTTCGCCGGTGCCGAGCGCGTCCGCGACGAGACTCGGAAAGTGTGGGGCGAAAAGTTCGGCGTGCGCATCTTCGAAGGCTATGGCGCGACCGAGGCCTCGCCGGTGATCGCCGTCAATACGCCGATGCACTTCAAGGCCGGCAGCGTCGGGCGTCTGCTGCCGAACATCGACGCGAAGGTCGATCCGGTTCCAGGCATCGAGGAGGGCGGCAAGCTTTCGATCCGCGGGCCCAACATCATGGCCGGCTATATGAAAGCCGACGCACCCGGCGTGCTGCAACCGCCCGAGGGTGGCTGGCACGATACCGGCGACATCGTCACGATCGACGAGCAGGGCTTCGTCACGATCCACGGCCGTGCCAAACGCTTCGCCAAGATCGGTGGCGAGATGGTCTCGTTACCCGCGGTCGAGGGCTATGCCGCCAGCGTGTGGCCCGATGCAGACCACGCCGCCGTTACGCGCGCCGATCCACGCAAGGGTGAGCAGTTGGTGTTGTTTACGACGCGCAAGGACGCGAAGGCGAGCGAGCTCCAGGCTTGGGGCAAGGCCAACGGCATCGCCGAACTCGCGATACCCCGCGATATCCGGTCGGTGCCGGAACTGCCCGTGCTCGGGACGGGTAAGCTCGACTATGTCACCATGACCGCGAGTGCCAGCGAGATGCCGGCCGTCACGTCGCCTGCGCTGCAACCGAGCCTACTATGAATCCGTAATGGGAAAGCGCGCGCGCATGCACTGACTTCGGATGGACGTGGGAAGATGTCGGCGCGAACGGCCGCTTTCCCATCTCCGGCTCCAGAAAGCTGCCGCTCCGCTTTCGGCCCAATAGCTGTCATCGCAGCGCCCGGCGCACTGAACGGCTGGAACTGGGCCGGTCGTGGACCGGCAGGTTTTCGGCGCGCTGACGTTTAATGCGAACCCCCATTGCGGTGACCAGCCGCGTGAATGATATGTGGATCGCCGCCACCGCGGCTGAAGCTATTTTTTGACCACCCGCCAAGGCACGACCGCCGTGGAAGGCCTCCAGCACGTCTCCAGGCTCGCTGCAAAGTCGTTCGCCCACTCTCCCGGACTGCCCGGCTTCAGCCAGCCTTCGTAGCGCGACCTGGTCAGGTACTCGCCAATCTCGAACGCTACCGTGTCAGCGTGCAGCACGATCTCGGGTGGCTGATCGGTCTGATTTATTGCCGATGAGAACTTAAGGTCTCGACCGGTGGCGAGATGAGCCATCGCCGTTGGGCATTTGCGGACATCGGCCTCGAGCCACTCCAGTCCGGATTTGTCGAGCAACCGGATTAGCGCGTCGTCGCTTTGCGGCTTCGCTTGTGCAATGGCAGCGAATAGCCGTTGCCCGCGGGCCCGCGGCCTCGGCGGCACACCTTCGAAGGGTGCGCGGACCATCCGGGCCACCAGTCGCTCGCCGCATGTTCGTCGTGCCTCGCCTTGGTCGACTTCGGTGCAGCCCCTGCGAACTGCAATCGCGTAAACCGGAAAGCCGTAATCGTCCCCCAGGTAGCGGACGGACATCGTCGGTTCGGACCGTTCGGGGAAAAAGAGAAGCGGGTTGAATGCGAGCGCGCGAGTGCGTTCCCGGAAGTCGTAAGATGGACCATCCTGTGCGGCCGAGGGCGCCACCAAGCCAATAACAAGTGCCGCGGCGATAGAAGCACGTCCGATCATGCCCCTAGGATGACACGGCGTATCAAGACTGCCTAGCCGGTTTCCCCGGGGTCGCGAACGGCAGCTTCCTGCCTCCCCCACATCCGGTTCAGCGCTCGCGGCTCGAACTTGAACCGACCGCAGGTATTGGGGAGCGGAAGGGTGCTCAGACGGGCAGGGTTTGGCGCCTAGCGGGCGCGAGCTGTGCCGCCACGTTCCGTTAAATCTCACGCCGAGTGTGGAGAAAAGTGTGGGGCAGCCGTCAGAGGGTCAAGATATTCATACGGTAAATCAAACAATAGAGCAAAATCTTGGATTCCTCCCGCGCTTCGCAATCGTAGCTCCGTCCCTCACCATACCGAAGTCTCGCACCCTCCGGTTTTGGTCTAACGATTCCGCATTTCTTGGCCGGTTCTCGTGGGTCAGCGCGGGGGTACTGAGGCGCCGGCGTACGGATCATAAGCTGGTACAGGAGGTGCCGGCGCTTTGGGAATCGACGTGAGGGGCGACAGTGTAGCCTCCGCCTGTCGAACCTCTACGGTGGCTGACCTGCCTCGAACCATGCCCAAAATACCGCCCGCTATTCCGCGCGCGCCAAACAAGACGAAGCAACCGATGACGACGGTCAGACCCTTGCGCCAATGGATGCGGCCGGCGAGCATGGAAAGCCCGATGCCGGCCACGACCAGGACCCCGACCGTGGTCGCAACTGTTCCCAATGCGGTTCCCTCAAGCCACGTCACTGCTTCCAAAAGCGGACCTGGCTCGACGGGGTCGGCCAGTGAGGGAGAGACGAAGATCGCAAATGCCTGGCTGGTCATGCAAGCGTCACCTCCGACACACGACGCTTTCCGCCGGTGCGCGACAGATGAACGAATACATCCACCGTGCTGCGGACGTAGTGCCGTACGTCTTCCCGGCCGAGCTGGGTCCCAGCCTGGAGCACCAGCAACACGATCTGCTCGATGGCACGCTCCGCGGAATCCGCATGGACCGACGTCATCGACCCCGGGTGGCCGGTGTTGACCGCGCGCAGGAAGGCATACGCCTCCTCGCCGCGTAGCTCGCCGAGAATGATGCGATCGGGGCGCATGCGCAGCGAAGCGGCGAGCAGATCCGTGGCGCTCACTCGGGCCTCGCCCAAGGCCCCGCGCACCGCGACCAGCCCGACCAGATTGTCGTGGTGCTGCTGGAGCTCGGGGGTGTCCTCGATCAGGATCAGCCGCTCCTCCGCGGGGATCTCGCGGATCAGTGCGTTGAGGAAGGTGGTCTTGCCGGTGGAGGTGCCGCCCGAGACGAGGATGTTCTTGCGCGCACGCACTGCGGTGGCGAGCATTCCGGCAATGTCGCCGGCTTTGAGCATTGCCGCGAGCCGTTCCCCTGCCGCGTCGCGCTCGGCTGCATCTCGCGTCGAATCGAAGGCGCCCGCTGTGACATAATCATCCAGCGAGAGATCGGAGGAGACGTTTGCGGATAGCGATCGCCATCGGTCCACGCGTCGCCGGCGGCGCGGCGATTTGCACGCGTGCGCCGTCGGGCAGGCTGGCGGAAAGCAAGGGGTGCTCGCGGCTGATGCCTTGATGCGAGAGCGCGGCGATCTGGCGGGAGAGCCGCTCGAGCGTCGCGCTGCCCAGCGCCGGCGCGTCGTGGCGCTCTATCGCGCCGCCCAGCGTCTCTACCCAGATTTCGTGCGCGCGGTTGACGTAAATGTCGGTCACGTCGGAGCGCGCGAGCATGCCGGCCAGCGGCGCGAGATAGGAGCGGAGATAGACCGGCTCCTCGCTCTCAGCCGCGACCTTGGTCATCGCGTCTCGACGCCAGTGAAGTCGAGGTCGCGCGCGACGAAGATCGAGATGCTGGTCGCCGCCTTGACCTTGAGCGTCGGCCGGATTTGATTGGGAAAGCGCATCACCCCGCCCTGAAGCCCGCCGCCTGGGAGGAGGACGACGGAGGAATCCACCGAGCGCGAGGCGAGATTGACGCCCACGTCGAGCGCGGATTGCAGAATCGCCCCTGCGAAGCGCTCGAAGAAATGGGTGTTCACGCTGGCCCGGATGCCGCCGCGTCCGAGCGTATCGCCTGCCGGCGAGCCGATCGCGATCGTCGCGCCGTCGGGGCGGATCAGCCGGATCCAGTTGACCAGCATGCGGTTCTGGCCGGCTTCGGCGTCCGAGCGATATTCGCCGATCAGCCGGCTGCCGCGCGGGATGAGCACCCGGTTGCCGTCGAAGCCGCGAACGTCGCGTGAGACGATCGCGCGGGCGAGCCCCGGCCGCGTCGAATCGAGCGCGGTCTCGAGCACTGCGGGGATCAACGTGCCCTGCGGCACCGTCGTCGCGCGATTGGCCAGCACGCCGGCGCCGGCACGCGCGCCGGCGAGGCTGCCGCCTGGATTGCCGAGCGGCGACATCTGGACTTGCGGTCCGCCCTGCGCATTGGGGCCGGCCGGCGCGGGGCCGGTGGTGTCGATCACCAGCGCCGGTTCGGTCGTCGCGCGCCGCGGCGGCAACGGCGCGGGTGCCGGCGCGGCCGTCGGCTGGGGGACGTAGATGACTTGCGGCGATGGCGGGGGTGGGGCCCGGTACGTCGGGGCCGGCTGCACCACCGTCACCGGCTGAATGACGGGCGGTGGCGGCGCGGGCTCGGGGGGAACATATAAAGCGGGCGGGGGCGCCGGCGTGGTGACGAGGTCGGCGGAGCGCGCGCGCACCGCGGGCGCCGTCAGTGACCGGCGCCGGGCGTCGAGCGCGACGAACAGCAGCAGCCCGACCAGCGCGACGCCGAGCATGATCGCCCAGACCGGCGGTCCCGATCGCGGCCGCGCGACTGCCGGAAGGACAGTGGCTTCGCTGGCCGTGCGGGGGTCGGTGGAAGGTGCCGTCGCCATCAGCGGCCCCCGGCCGCGACGCGCACGGCGGTCGCCTTGCGGTCGTCGATGCGGAAGATCAGCTTCTGCTGGACGCTGTCGATCACCATCCGGCCCTCGCGCATCATGCCGTTGACCAGCGTCTCCTTGCCCGCGTCGTTGACGGCATAGATCGCCGGCAGTGTGCGACCCGGCGGCCATTCGATATAGGTATGGGTGCCGTCGTCGTGCATGCCGCTCGGGATCAGCGCCTCGCTGCCGCGCATCTTGTAGCGACCGGTTTCGGTCTCGGCGGCGGTCTTCGCCGGATCGGGTGACGGATCGGGATAGCGAAAGCGCAGGGCATAGGCCATGTCGAGCGTCGGCCCGGGCAGCGGCACCAGCTCGAATGAATAGAGCCGCGCATCGGTGACCACCGTCATGTTGGTCGTCACTCCTTGCTGCACTGCCTTGACGAACAGGCGATCGCCGCGGCGATTGGCCGTGACTTGCCACGCGCCGCTGTCGCCGACCGCGACATTCTCGATGCGCTCGTCCGGGGCGAGCTCCACCACCACCTGATAGCCTGGCGCCGCGCGCAGGGTGAACACCGTGTCCGGACTATATTCGACCGACTGGAAGCGCGGATTGGGCGGGAGCGGGGGCAATGCGGACTGCGCCAGTGCAGCCGCGGGCGCGAAGATCAGCGCGATGACCAACCACCGTCTCACAACTCCACCTCGGGCCGGGCGGGACGCGGCGCCGGCTGCGGAGTCGCGGGCGCGAGCGGGGCCAGAGTCGCGCGGGGCTGCGGCATCGCGGTCGGGCCGGGTTCGGGGGGCGGCGGGGCTTCGGCGTTGCGCTGATAGCGCGTCACTTCGAAGCCCAGCGGGTTCACGAAGCGATCCTCGAGACTCATCGGCTCGCCCGCGTAACGATAGCGGATCACCGATACCCAGGCCCGCGGCGGCTCGGTGCGGCCGCCCGCATCGCGCCGGATCGTGTCGAAGCGGACCAAAGCCGCGTTCTGGCCGAGCGGCGACACGCTCTTCACGCGCGTCTCGATCACCGTGCTGCGGGGGAGCCTGGCCAACGGGCTGTCCGGGTTGGAAGCCTGGACACTCGCGACATAGGCCGTGCGCGCGTCGCCCTGCGACCACAAGGAGACCTTGCGGTAATTGGCCTGTACGGCGGAGATGTCGAAGCTCTCGCGCGCGATGACATATTGGACGAGGAAGCTTTGGGTGAGTGCGGTGTTGCCACTCACCTGCTGCGGGTCGAGCGGCTTGAGCGCCTGGACGAAGCCGGTCTGCTTGTCGACGAGCAACGTATAGGGCTCGACCGTCTTGAGCGGCATCAGGAGCAGCAGCGCGAGCGCGAGCATCAGCGCGACCGCAGTGGCGATGGCTGCAACGATCCACGCGGCGCGGCGCGAGGCACGCAAGGTCGTTTGCCGGTCCTCCGCCCAGCTCCCGGCCTCGCGATAATAAGCGTCGAGCGCTTCGCGCGCCTTGTTCTTCATGCGTTGCTGTCCCTTCGCGCCGCACCCGCGGAGACCCGGCTCTGGGTTCGACGGCGGTGGCTCTGGCCGAGCGGTGCCGGCGCCGCCGCCGGCATGTCGCGCCCGGTGGCGGTCTTGATCGCAGCCTGCGCCGGGATGCCGCCGACCCCGGTACCGGCAGCCGCTGCCTCACGGCGCTGGCTATGCGCCACGGCCTCGGCCACCGCGGCGGCGCGCGACAATTGCTCGGCGGGGGTGTGCGCGTGGCGTTCGGCGAGCGGCGCGCGGGCGCGACTGTCGGCGCGAAGATCGGCGATGATCTGTGCCGGCACGGTCCGCCAGCGCGGCGGCAGGCGGAAGGCGACGGCCAGTCGCGCCGCCATGCCGAGCCCGGCGACCAATGCCAGCGCGAAGGCGGAAGTCACCGCCAACAGCTCGGTCGGCGCGCCGCCGATCGGCAAGGTCGCCTCGCGCCGCGCGATCAGCTCCGTCAGCCACGGTTCGAGCAAGGCAAGCTCGACCGCGAGCAGCAACGTCGCGGCCACTGCGCCAAGCATCGCCGCAGCGAGCGCGCGTATCCACCCGTCGAACAGGCCGCGCGTCGCCTCGAACAGCAGGAAGGCTACGAAGAAGGGGCCGAGCGCGAGCAGCAGGCCGGCGAGTAGCCGGACCGAGGCGAAGGCGGCGATGGTGGCGGTCAGGAACACCCAGCGTGCGGTGCCCAATGCAGTCGGGCCGAAGATGGTCTGCGGATCGCGCTGAGGCGGCGGCACCACGACTTCGCGGCCGTCGACGACGCGGATCTCGCCGGTCGTGTTGACGGCGGCGATCTCCAGTCGCCCAAGTGCGAGCAAGGCCTGATCGACGAGCTCGAGTCGCGTGGCCATGCCGCCGGTCGTGCCGGGGAGGCCGGCCGGCGCGCCAACGCTGGAGACCAGTTCGGCGGGTCCATGGAAGACGGTGTCGTAGAGCAGGGTCCGATAGGCCGGCCAGCTGGTCGCCATCGCCAGCACGATGCCGACTTTGACCAGAGCGAGTACGCCGTCGCGCATCCCCGGCGTTTCGCCCAGCAGCATGCGATAGCCGACGAACGCAACGAACAGAGTGAGCAGCCCGGTGAGAAACAGCGACAGCGGCGATCCTGGCGCCGACAGCGCCTGATAGCCGGCAGCGCCGAGCGTCTGGGCCTGGCAGTCGACAAAGCCGAGCACGCTCTGGAGGAACGCGTCGTCGACCACGCCGGGGCAGGGAATGCTCATGCCACTTCCAGCAGGCGCGGCAGCCAGTCCGCCGGATCGTCGCCGCTGGTGGCGCGGATGTCGTCGAGCAGCCGGACGGTGCGTTCGCGCCCCGACAGGATGGTGAGCAGGTCGCGCTCGCCGGTCAGGTTGAGCCGGGCGACGACGCTCTCGTTGCCATGCTTGATCAGGAAGCAATGGGCATTGTCAGGAAGCGTGCGGATCAGCTCGAACTCGTGCGGCGTCAGGCCGAAGCCGTGGACATAATCGTCGGCGCGCGCCTTCGGGTTGGCCATGAAGATCTGGGTCGCGGCCTGTTCGATGATCGCGCTGGCGATGCGGCTCTCGAGCGCGTCCTGCGCGCTCTGGGTGGCGAAGCCGACGATGCCGTTCCTTTTGCGGATCGTCTTTTCCCAATCCTTGATCCGCCGGACGAAGACGTCGTCGTCGAGCGCCTTCCAGCCCTCGTCGACCACGATGATCGCCGCAGTGCCGTCGAGCCGCTCCTCGACCCGGTGGAAGAGATACATCATCGCCGGGGTGCGCATCGCCGGATCGTCGAGGATCTGGGTCATGTCGAAGCCGACCGTGTCGGCGGTGAGATCGGTCTCGTCGCTTTCGTTGTCGAAAAGCCAGGCGCGTTCGCCTTCGCCCCACCACGGGCGCAGCCGCGCCCACAAATCGGCGCCATGCGGACGGTGGCCGCCACGGAACAGTTCGGCGAGGTGGCGCAGGCGCCTTTGCTCGATCGGCTGGCCGAAATTGGCGTCGATCGCGTCCTTGATCCGCGCAATCTCTTCGATGTCGGCGCCGCCCGCCAGCAATGCGATCCAGTCGATCAGGAACTGGCGGTTGGCGGGATTGTCGTCGATCTGCAGCGGGTTGAGGCCCGAAGGCGTGCCGGGGCGCAGCAGATCGTAGCGGCCGCCGATCGCGCGCAGAAATAGCTCGGCGCCGCGGTCCTTGTCGAAGAAGATGATCCGCGGGGCGAATTTGCGCGCCTGGGCGAGGAGGAAGTTGAGCACCACGGTCTTGCCCGATCCCGACGGCCCGATCACCGTGAAATTGCCGAGATCGCCCTGGTGGAAATTGAAATAATAGGGACCCGCGGCGGTGGTCTCGAGCAGAGTCACCGCATCGCCCCAGTGATTGCCGGCGGCACGCCCCTGCGGCAGATTGTGGCCGCTGGCGAACCCCGCGAAATTGCTCGTCGAGATCAGGCCGCGCCGTGCGATATATTTGAAATTGCCGGGGAATTGCGCCCAGAACGCCGGCTCGAGGGCGATCTCCTCCCGAACCGCGATGATCCCCATATCGGCGAGCACCGCCTGGACCTCGGCGACGCCTTCGTCGACCTGGGCCGGCGTGCCGCCCTGCACCGCGATCGTCATGTGATGCTCGCCGAAACCGGCGCGGCCGGCGGCAACATCGTCCTTGGCGCCGGACAGGTCGGCGCGCAGGCTCACTGCCTCGTCCTCGGCCGAGCGCATCCGCCGGAGCGCGAGGTTCATCTTCGACAGCGCCGCCTGCCGTTCGACGAAGCCGAAGCTCTGCGCGACGGTCAGCTCGAACGGCAGCCGCAGCAGCTCGTCGAGCATGCCGGGCGCGGTCTGACCGGGATAGTCCTTGATCGAGATGAGCCCGGTGAAGCTGCGCGCCAGCGTGCCCGTCGGGCCGAGCTCGACCGTCTCCTGGCCGAAGCTCACCCGGCGATAGGGCAGATAGGCGCCGAGATCCTGCAGCGGCAGCAGCACTGGCCGCACCTCGCCATTGTACAGCGACGACAGGAATTCGAGCGGTTCCGAACAGGTGCCCTGCGGCGTCTGATAGACGCCGAGCAGCCGCGGGTCGTAGCTGCCCAAAGCCGCGAGCAGCGCATCGCGGGCGACGTCGAGCTGGCGCAATTCATGTCCGGTGCTCGCCTCCGTCGTGCCGCCGCGCAGCCGGTCGAGAAGGCCGATGCGACCCGGCAACGGGCGCCGGACGAGGGTCAGAAACAGGTCGTTGACGTACAATTTTTTCTGCGCGAGCCGCGCGTTCCACGTCGCGTCAAGCCGGGCCGAAAAGGCGTCGGGGAAATCGGCGGTCAGCCCCGCATCGACGCGCCGCCGGACGACATGGCTGTAGACTGCGAAGCGCGACGACCCGATCGACTGGAGCATCGCATCGCGCAGCCGCTTGCGATAGTTGATCTCATCGGTGTCGGCGGTCTCGAACAACAGGCCGCGCAGGTGGAGCACCTGCATCAGCAGCCCGTCGCGCGTCTCGATCGTGCGATCGTCGACGTGCCGGGCATAAGGCAAATGGCGCCCGGCCGGCGCCTCGCGCCGCACGACCCCGGGATCGCTGGTCAGGGCCGGTAGGAGTTGCATCGCCAGATCGCATAGTTGCGTACCCGCGGGCAGCGGCCGAGCCGGGTCAGCCACAGATCGAAGAAGCGCGGCTCGCGCAGGCAGAGGATCACGCCCGCGAAATGAATGGCGAGCGCCACCACGACTGCCCAGGGCGACTTGAAGATCAGGAACAATTCGGTCGCGATGACCGCATTGGCGATGAAATAGCTGTAGGTGACGCCCGCGAACATCTGCGGACGCGTGAGCGCGACGAACAACTGGTCTTGCTCGAGACCGTTCATCCTATTGTCCCAGTTGCGCGGTCGACTGGATCCCGGCGACGATGCTGGCAGCGCCGAACAGGATGAAGCAGCCCAGGATAACCGTTGCGCCATAGCGCCAGTTGATCCGGCCGGTGAGCATCAACAGCCCCACCGTGGCGACCGCGATCACCGCCACGACGGTTGCGACCGTTCCCAGCAACGTCCCCTCGAGCCAGCGCACCGCGGACACGATCACGCCCGATCCCGCGGGATCAGCGAGGCCCTCTTGCGCACTCACTGCATGGGGCAACACGAGCGCCGCCACGAGAAAAGCGCGTTTTAGCCACGCCAATTGATGTTTCACGGTGTGCCCCCCCGATTCGAGACCCCCATGTGCTGGCATTTTTCCTATTTGCCAATGCCGACGATGTTCTCGTCACCGCGCCTTGGGCCGATTTTAGATGTCAGACAATCGTAATATAACAGTAATAGTTTTCGACTTGAGATAAGCGATGTTCTATATTTTTCGCTGTTGACTTCTGCCCCGTAACAATGGACGCTTAATCATCGATTCTGATACCCGCTCCGTGTGCGTGGGCTTGCTGGGGGCGGGGATGAAAGTATTATTGCAGTTGTGGCGCGGTGTTATTAGCCAGCCGGCGTTGGGCGCGACAGTGGCATTGATTGGAGGCTGGATATCACCAGCGGTGGCCCAAGAGGCCTCAACCTATACTTATGACGCTTTAGGTAGGCTTATCCAGGTCACGGTCTCCGGCGGCCCCAATGCGGGCACGACCTCGACCGCACAGTTCGATGCATCGGGCAATCGGTCTCGTTATTCCGTCACGCAGGGAGGCGGAGGCGGGGGCTGTATTCTGACCGCAGAAAGCTACAACTATGAAAGTTCCGGTGAGGCCTCAGTCTACCCCGCCTTGGTGCGATCTGGCGCGTGCTCGACTCCCATCAGCGTCAGTTTCACGACGCAATACGTCAGCGGCGGAGGCGGTTACGATTCCGGTTGGCATTTAACGTCGGCCCCATTTGATCCGAATGATAACTCAACCAGCGGCACAAAGAGGACTGTGCGAGTAAGTCCGTATCCGGGAACCATTCCGGCGGGTGACCCGCTTCAACTGAAGATAGTGTGGGTAATTACATCGGGAAATGCCACCTTTGCGAGAGATTTCACGAACGTGACATTCTATAATGAAGATTGTTTCTGTTAGTTTCAGGCGCGAAAGCAGCGTCTGCGTGAGGCATAGCACACTTACGATGAGCTACGCTGAATGCGCTCTCCTGGTCCTCGTTGGCGGCCGCGTGTATAAATAACGTCGTTCAAGCCTATGCGCGGTGAGTTCAATGTATACGCAATGTTGCCGTCTCGAAGCGACGTGGCGCTAGGAAAGTGATGTCTCTGATTTGGAAGGCGTGTGACTAGTTGATGTCACAAAAGTCAATGCCGTGGTGACAATATGGGGTGACAGCTGATGCTCGGGGGATTTTGATCTTCGATCACGCCTATCGGATTAACTCACTGATTCACGTGATATGATGGGGGCTTCGTTCGGTTATGCGGTACATGTTTAGAATGGGCACCAGGAAGATGACGTTCGCCCTGCTGGCATGTGCGGCAACGGGCAATGCGCCGGCGACGGCATTCGCACAGGATCGGGTTGAAGCGGAGCCAGACGCGGGGGTGAACAGCGTGGGCGGTGGCGGCGGGGGCGGCATCGCCGAAGCGGTGCCGCTTCCGGCAGAGAAACTGATGGTCAGCCCCGGGGGTGTCGACATGCGCACCGGTCGGTTCGCCTATAGGCACGCCGACCTGTCGATCGGCGGCGATAAGGGCATGGCGCTTGAGCGGATTGGGACGACTCAGCGCGGCCAACCCGAATTCGCTTTCGGAAACTATTTGATCCACAATTGGCTGATTACGCTAACCCAGCGAAGAGTTGCGATCCCAGAGGCGCAATATATTAGCGAATACGATTATCTCACCACGGTTCATGTCGGGGCCAGTGCAATCAGCTTCCGCAAAGGTAGCTACCAAGGCAGCTTCCTTGAGCAATCGGTGATCTCGCGTGCTTATGTATCGATCGTCGAAAGCCACCAGTCCCCCACGCCACGGGGCGGAACCGAGCTAGTGCCAGACCTCTATCAATTCCGAGATGAGGAAGGATCGATATTCAACTTCAGGCGAATGTCCTTCGCGGGGGACTGCGGCGGAGAGTGCGTTTACGTCTCCGACATGACGAGGCCGGACGGCACGCGCTATCAGTTTGGCTATGAGAGTATGCCGCAAGCCGGAACCTCCAGGCTTCGCTCGGTAACAAGCAGCCTGGGATACGCTATTCTGTTCGACTATGGCCTGGCGGCACAGCCCAAGTTCGTTACTAGAGCTTGCGTCATCAATCTGGCGACTCGAGCGCAGCCCGCGGCATCGTCGTCTTCCTGCCCAGCCGACGCGCCGAGCGCCACTTACAACTACGCCAATGGCGTCCTAACCGGCTTCACGGACCAATCCGGCAACGCGACGACGATGAACGGCCTCGGCCAGATTTACGTGGCGGGATCCGCTCAACCCGTGGTCACTAACGTGATGAACGCGCAGGGAGTGGTGAGCTATCAGTCCTTCGCCGATGGGCGTTCGTACAGCTATGTGTGGGACATTGATCCAAACTTCGCGGGAGAGGCCAAAGGCAATCTTCCCGCGGGTGGATATTATGTGGACAACGAGAGCCGCAAGGTTACCGTCAAATACGGCGCCTATCGGCACAACCCCGGCACGATCGACTTTAGCTACGACATCACGCCGGGGCCTGAGCTGATTAGGGACGAGCTCGATCGCGAATCACGGTTCGAATATTGTCGCTATGATCAGATCGGCCATGTCGGCACGTGTAGCGTGGTCAGCGACCGCATTGCCTCCGTCGAGCCCTCCGGCATCCGGCGGGAGTTCGAATATGGCGTATCGCATAATCTCACAAAGGTGACTGTCCATCCCAAAATCGGGGCGGGGCTGCCGGATATTACGATGTCCGCAACCTATGATTGTACTAACTATTTGATATGCAATAAGCCACAAACTGTCACTGACGCCAACGGCAATATCAGCCGCTACACATACGACGCTGCCCACGGGGGCGTGCTAACCGAAATGGGGCCGGGGGTAGGCGGTTTGTCGCCGCTAAATCGCTATGTCTATTCGCAGCGTCGTGCCTGGATCAGCAACGGGGCAGGCGGGTATGTGCCGTCCGCGACTTCCGTGTGGTTGCTTAGCGAGGTTCATACTTGCCGCAATGGCGCTACGACGAATGCCGGCTGTGCCACAGGCGCCAGCGACGAGGTGGTGACCACCTACGACTACGGTCCCGACGCCGGCCCGAACAACCTCTTGCTACGTGGCAAGGTCGAGACGGCGGACGGCGTAAGCCTGCGCAGTTGCTACCAGTATGACGTCACGGGGAACAGGATTGCCGAGACCAGCCCTCGCGCGGCTCTGGCGCAATGCCAGTAAGGGGGATGCAGATGAAGCGGATCGTCGCGAGCGTCCTCGGCCTTTGGGGCCTGGCGCATACCGGGGTTGTGATGGCCCAATCGGCGCCCTCGGACTTTACCACCGGCTACCGGTACAACGCGGACCGGCAGCTGACGGGCACGCTTTCGCCCGATCCGGACGGGGGCGGGCCCCTGCACTATCCCGTGACTCGCAACACGTATGATGCGGCCGGGAGACTGATCCGAGCGGAGAAGGGTGAGCTTGCCGTCTGGCAGTCCGAAGCTGTGGCCCCCGAAAACTGGACCGGTCTCACGATCTTCAGCCAGGTCGACACGACTTACGACGCGATGGGCCGCAAGACGATCGAGAGGGTGTGGGGGAACGGTGTAAATTACGCCGTCACACAATATCACTACGACCCTGCAGGGCGATTGGATTGCGCCGCTGTTCGTATGCAGCAAGCGGTGTTCGAGGCGCTGCCGGCGAGCGCGTGCTCGCAGAGCGTGAGCGCGCCACCGTTCGATCGCATCACGCGCAACGTCTACGATGCTGCCGGGCAACTGGTGCAGGTGCGCAACGGAGTCGGCACCAGCCTCGAGCAAGCCTACGCTACGTACGGCTATGCGCCGAACGGCAAGAAGGAATTTGTAGTTGATGCCAACGGTAACAAGGCCCAATTCGTCTATGACGGGCACGATCGCCAGGTGCAGTGGCGCTTCCCCTCGAATGCGCCGCCGCCAGCCGGCTACAATCCATTAACCCAGGCCAACGCGCTGGCAACGGCGGGTGCGGTCAACAGCAACGACCGCGAGGAATATGGCTATGACGCCAATGGCAACCGGACCAGCCTGAGAAAGCGCGACGGCCGGACTTTCACCTATGGCTACGATGCGCTGAACCGGCTCACGAGCAAGATCGTGCCGGACGCATGCGTTTCCGGCTATGCCTGCACCAACGTCTCGGCGAACGCGACGCGCGACGTCTACTATAGCTACGATCTGCGCGGACTTCAGACGTCGGCGAGATTCGATGGCCCAAGCGGTGCGGACGCAGTGATCAGCACCTATGACGGGTTTGGGCGGCTGGCCAACAGCACGACGAGCATGAGCGGCTCCAGCCGCATGCTGAGCTATTCCTATGACGCCGATGGCAATCGCGTGCGCGTCACGCATCCCGATGGAAACTACTTCAATTATTACCGCGAGGGTCTGGGGCGGATTTACTATGTCGATGCTAACGGGGCGTCGCCGCTATTCTATCCACCTTATGACGCCGCGGGTCGTACCAGGGAGCTGAACCGTTGGAATTATTCGACTTCAAGCTGGGCGAACTATTCGGCCTACGGCTATGATGGTATCTCCCGGCTGACGTCCATCGCCCATGGGTTCGCCAGCCCCGGGAACAACGTGACTGTGAGCATGGGCTACAACCCCGTGAGCCAGATCGTCACGCGGACGCGCAGCAACAACGCCTATGGCTTCACCGATTATAGAAGCATCGACCACGGTTACGCAGTTAACGGGCTCAACCAATATACCGGGGTAGGAGGGAACAGCTACGGCTACGATTCAAACGGCAACCTGACGTCGGACGGTGGGACCGCCTATACCTACGATTCCGAGAACCGCCTGGTTGCCACTTCGGCGGGCGCCAGCCTCACCTACGATCCGCTTGGGCGGCTTTTTGAGACCTACAAGGCCTCCACCGGCACTACGCGGTTCCTGTACGATGGCGACCAGCTTACCGCCGAATATGACGGCTCGGGCAATATGCTCCGCCGCTATGTCCATGGCGACGGCGAAGACGATCCGCGGGTCTGGTACGAGGGCTCGGGCGCTTCCTCGCCGCGCTACCTCTATACCGACCACCAAGGCTCGATCATCGCGGTCACAGACGCTTCGGGCAACGTCACCAAGGTCAACGCCTATGACGAATACGGCTTTCCGAATCCGGGGAACGATCTGACCACTGCGGGCCGGTTCCAATATACCGGCCAGGCATGGCTTCCTGAGCTAGGGATGTACCACTACAAGGCGCGCATTTATTCGCCGACGCTGGGGCGGTTCCTGCAGACCGATCCGATCGGCTATGACGACCAGATCAATTTGTATACGTACGTGGAGAATGATCCCGCCAACAAGGTCGATCCGACCGGCACGGGCGGCGAGGAGATCGTTGTAACTGCAAAACGCGCGCTTTCCAGCGCCTGGAATTCGGTTGTGGAATGGTGGAACAGGCCGCGCACCGTCAATATTCGAGGATCGATTGCATACGCGAAGGCGGGCGGTTGTCTGGCCGAGAACGTGTGTGGGCTGAAAGGCGAATACGAAACCACTAATGGAGAGCAAATAACTAGTGTTGCGGCGCTGGCGGCACTGTTCGCCCTGCCCTTAACCGCGGCCGAGCTCGCGCCGCTCGGCGCCCTCTCGCAGGTTGAGCATACGGCCATTACCAGCCTTTTCGGCTCCTCGTACACAGGCACAACCCGAGTGATGGGGCAACTTGCTAACGGCAGCTTCAAAATCCCGTCCGGCCTGACGCGGGAAGCGCTCCTTAAATATCGTATGGTTGCTCGCAGAGCATTGGCGAACCCGGTGAAGGCTACTGGTAAAGCACGAGTTCTTCAGGCTCAAAGGCTAAGCATTGTTGAATCGGTCCTGAAGAGGCTGCCATGATACTAGATAAACTTAAGAGACTTCTTTTGGAACGTGGATGTGCACTTAATCGTCCACATGTTAATGCTGATAATATTTATCAATGCAGCCCAGTATACCTAGAGCTATTGAAGGTATTTGATGGCATGGAGACAGGTTCTTACGATGCAATCACCTACATTAGGTTTTGGTCATTAGAGGAGCATATCGCCACCTGCCGGCTAGAGAACGGACTTAAGTTGTGGACCATTGGAGACTACTTGTTATTGTCCGATGAAATTTACGTCGATGAAAATGGGATCGTTACGATGAGCGACATCGAGGCACTCACCCCCACTCGATTTGATAACTTCGTAGATAGCTATATTCGTGGGGAATATAATCTTTGAGATGAGAAGTTTGGCGGCCTAGACTTGGCAAAAATTTACCAGTCCTCAGTTGAAACCATTCGATCGGATGGCGCAAAACTAATCAATGAGAGTGCGAAATATATAGCAGAGGTCGCAAACGATTCCATAAATCGCACTGATCCGAGTGGTGAAAGCGGGGAGGGCGCTGTGATCACCGGTCAGAGGTGCCCGTGGACTGCCCGCGATGACTGGTCCGGTTGCATAGTTAGTTGATAGGCGCCTGCCGATGCCGGCCTGGACGGTAGGCGGAGCGCAGCGGAGCCGAGCGGCCAGGCTGGCATCTTGACCGTTTCTGGCGCTGGCGGGCGATAACCTAGAGTCAGGACTCATTGATCAGAGCCAGAAGATGACGGTTGCAGCGAGCGCGACGGCGGAGAAGAAAGCCGTCGGGCACCGGTCATAGCGGGTGAACGACGCGCCGCCAGTCTTTGAGGCGGCCGAACATGAGCTCGATGCGGCTGCGGCGCCTGTAGCGGCGCTTGTCGTACCTGACCGGCTCGTTTCGGGATTTCCGGCGCGAGATGCAGGGCTGGATGCCCTTGGCCTGGAGGGCGTCCCTGACCAGTCGGCGTCGTAGCCCCGATCACCGAGCAGCCACCGGGCTCTTGGCAGATCGTCGAGCAGCGCTGCCGCGCCGGTGTAGTCGCTGACCTGGCCGGCGGTTATGAAGAAGCTCAAAGGGCGGCCGTTGGCATCGGCAAGGGCGTGGAGCTTCGTATTCATGCCCCCTTTGGTGCGGCCGATCAGGCGTCCGAGATCCCCCTTTTTACCCGCAGGCTCGATGCTGTGCGGTGTGCCTTCAGATAGGTCGCGTCGATCATGACCGTCTTCGGCTCGGCATCTGCCGCAGCCAGCCCCTCCATCATGCGGACGAACACGCCTCGCTCGCCCACCGCTTCCCTCGGTTGTACAGCGTCTTGTGCGGTCCGTAGGCGCTGGGCGCGTCACGCCAGCGCAGCCCGTTGCGGTTGACGAGCACTATGCCGCTCAGCACCCGGCGGTCATCCACCCGCGGCTTGCCGTGGCTTTTGGGAAAGAACGGCTGCAGACGCTCCATCTGCTCGTCCGTCAGCCAAAACAGGTCGCCCATCCCAGTCTCCTCTCGGAGCCTGAATCAGATCGCAACCCTCACATCAATGGGTCCTGACCCTAGAAGCTGCAGTTTGAGAACCGTCTTGCGACTAGTAGGGCCCTCACAAAACCAACCGTTTCCACGGATTGACGACGGAACATGAACCTAGGGCAGCTTCCAAATCGCCAGCGATGTTCGCTGAACGGCGGAAATTGGGCGCAAAGCGGTCGCGAGCCGTGCCGCATCATGTCGTGAAATCTCACGCGAGATCATAATCATGCCGGGAGCTCCGAACCGCAGTCAGGAAATAAAAAGA
Source organism: Sphingomonas psychrotolerans (assembly GCF_002796605.1). Taxonomy (NCBI): domain Bacteria; kingdom Pseudomonadati; phylum Pseudomonadota; class Alphaproteobacteria; order Sphingomonadales; family Sphingomonadaceae; genus Sphingomonas; species Sphingomonas psychrotolerans. The sequence continues at coordinate 2,618,926 of NZ_CP024923.1, read as the reverse complement.
GGGCCATATGTTGAAACGTCAATCTCTGGCAAGAAGGTAACGGTTTCATTGACCGGAAACTCAAATTTGGCGGTAATTGATGAGAATATTTGAAGCTAACTTCCTAGAAGATCACTCTGAAGATCTATATGGATTATGGGAGGTAAGATGGTATCTCGATGTTAAAAATGTACATACGATAGATGAGCAAATTATATTCTTAATAGACCTTGTTGAGCGCCGACTTGTTGATGTGTTCATCGCATATGATCCGAGTAATCATGGTGAGGCTCTGTCTCGCACTCCCGCATTAGATAAAGTGAACGATCTAGGATACTGGAACGCTCCGGAGCAAGGTTTTCGCGGTCCGCTATGCTATATTTCAGCCTCTCAGAATGGCAGTTCGTTGCAGAATGCCTAGGTGTTTGATACCACGGTTTGATGGTGCGATCCTTTCGTTGGAATGGAAGGAAGCCGTATGGGACAGGTTCGTCACAGGAGCGCCACGACTACGCACGCCGTCCGAGCAGGAATACAGCGATCGCAAGGAGGCGACCGTGGAACGCTTCCACTGCGAAAGCCATGAGCAGCTCCGGACGCAGCTCGCCGATTTCATGGCCGCCTTTACTTCGCCCGCCGGCTCAAGACGCTCAGCGACCTAACACCCTGCGAATACATTGCCAAAATCTGGACCTCAGAACCAGACCGGTTCATCGTCAATCCAATCCACCAGATGCCAGGACTAAACACCTAGGCAGCGTACTGCGGACACGATCACGCCGGACCCCGCCGGATCGCCCAGAGAATCCTGCGCGGCCGCAGCGGGCGCCCAGACGATGCCGAACATCCCGGCCAAAGACCACATAATTCTGCGAGACTGCACTTGATTTCACTCCCGATTCTGACTCGGAATTCGGGAGCAGACCGTTTTTTTGCTATATTTTTTCGTCAGCTGGAGGTCTTTTATTAGAACTACTGCTTATTAGAACTCCTGAAAGTCCGCGTGCTATCATCCAGGCTCTAGGTGCTGCATGCGAAGCCGGCCTGCCAAAACTGCAGCCGTGGAGAGATAATCTAAGAGGTCTTCTGGCAGCCGGTGTATACACAAATCCGTAACAAAGGTATGGTGATGTGTGTTCAACGTCGATGGGGCTTGCAATGAATTCGAAGACTGTGCGCTATGCAGTGTTTGGCTACCAAACTATAGCGTTTCTGGCACTTTGTGTCCCGACAGTTTGCCAAGGACAAGAGGCAACGTCATACTCGCACGATGCGCTAGGAAGACTTGTTGCTACATCCACCACGGGCGGCCCCTCTAATGGCGCTTCTGGATCATACTCCTATGATTCTGCTGGAAACAGAGTGCATGTTTCAGTAGTGGCTCCCGGTCCTCCGAGTTCCTCAACATGTACAATCTCCGTGGGTGGCAGCGGATCTGTGGATTATTATCACGATCCTTATCCGCATCTCTTCTATGTATTTCGTTCTGGTGATTGCGCGGCGCCTACAACAATAACATATGCGACGCGCAATGGTACTGCACGCGCCGGTGTGAGCTACGCCGCAACATCAGGAAGCTTAACTATCACATCGAATGTGACCATCATATCGATACCCAAGATTTCGGGATGGGAGGACCAGCCTGGTCAACCGCAAGCGGAAACGGAGTTTCATCTGGATGTCAACGTGGTTAGTGGCGCGATGACGGGGACCTACTCAGCTACCACGTATCGCGAGACGCTTTAGTCGGGACGTAATCACGAGATAGCGCGGTTGCAATAATGAGCAATGTCGAGCCGATATTTGAGTAGGATCTCTCTGTTGCTATGGTCGGCGAATTTTCGACGACAAATAAGCGTTGTTTATCGTTAAGGGCGCAGCGGTCAGAACTAGCGCCACAATTCGGAATTGGTAGTGTTTGATATCACGGGTACATTGGAAAAGTTATCCATATCGATTTAAGTATTCGCATGACGGGAAGGCCGCAGAGAATTCACGTAGGGATCGGGTCGATTAAATAGCCAGCTCGCGCTGTCGGCGTAAAAAATCACCGCGTCCAAGCCAATGACGATCATGACGTCTATGTAACGTGCCGCGCTGTGACCTAGAAGCGGGCAAAGTGCGAGGAAAATGATGGTTGAAAGTAGAAATATCGGCAAAACGGAATGTCGTTTGCTACCCGAGGTCTGGCGTTTAGCTAAAACGGTGAAGCGCGCCTCTTCTTGTGTGCTTACATTTGGCGTTCTGTTTGCGGAACCCTGTGCGGCACAATATGCGGTGCCAACGGCGACCGTTCCTATCCCGGTTGTACAGACCCTTGATGCCAACGGCGTCGATTTGTATTCCCGAAGAATGATCGTTGCGCACGATCCACTGGTCATCGCTCCCGGTCAGCCACAAGAGCTGTCTTATCAAAAAGTGATCGTCGGGGCGAACTGGAGCGACAGCCTACCTCGTTTCGAAGTGGCGCAAGATTGGCAATATGGCAGCCCCGCGGCCGGCGCTCCGATGATTAAGCTGTGTGACGATCCCTTTAGTGGCCTGGAGGGAGCGCAGGTCGTCACGCTCAGCATCTTCGGGCATTCAGAATCTTTCGTCGCATGTGGGGGGAGCGCCTATGTGCCGACGAGCAGCACTCGATATGTTTCCACCTTAGGCACTGGGTCTCGGCTGGTCTACGATCTGAATACCAATATTTACACCTTTACGAAGACAGATGGCACGGTCGCGCGATTTGGCAGCGTCCAGCCAGACGGGACGACGAGGCCCGCGTCGCCCATCCTGCTGGATATTGTTAATCCAGCAGGAAAGAAAACGACCGTGAGGTACCGGAGTGACTCTTGGCTTACCAAGGATTTCGAGACGTGTGTGCCCGACGCGGACGGTCAGTTTAGATGTCCCGCTAATGGTAGGCTCCATCAAGAGACTGTTCTAAGAATTGAAGAGATCGTAAATAATTACGGATTTGCCATCAAGTTTGGTTATGTGGTCAACGATGCTGCAAACTTTAACAATATGTATAAGTGGAAAATAATTACCAAGGCTTCGACATTTAACATGTCAAATGCCGACACTCCGCTGGGGTGGCAGATATATCAGGAGGATGATTTCACCAAGCCGGCGGGCTCTGGGAACCCGACCTACAGGAAATCGGTGACCGACTCGGAAAATCAAAGAACGGAATATACTTGGACTATGTACAGCTACGATGGGATTTACCCGCGACTGTCGCACATACAACGCCCTGGGCGTACCGCCCCGAACGTAAGCATAAGCTATAATCCGGTGATGTTGCCGGACCCTTATTATGGGCGAGATGCGGCGCAGGTATCATCCGTTTCAGCCGACGGTGTTTTGTCCAATTACCAGTACCAAAATCCTGGTGATTTGACCAAGGTGACGACTGCTGCGGGTGAAGCGACGTACACTTTCAATGTATTTCGTCGCATGGCTTCGATGACAGATCCATTGAACAAAACGTCGAACTGGCAGTACGATTCCATCGGGCGTGTGACCGAGTACACGAAACCTGAGGGAAACAAGGAGATCGTCCGCTACGACGAGTTCGGGAATGCCGACAAGAGCACCAGGCGTGCCAAGGCAGGTTCGTCATTGCCTGATATCGACGTCTTCGCGACATATTGGACCGGATCCGCGACGGTACGGAATCGGCCATCGACCATCACCGATGGCCGGGGGAATGTCTCGGCCTATAGCTATGATCCGACCCATGGCGGCGTTACGTTGGAAACGGGTCCGGCAGTGGCTCAGGTCTCGCCGCAGACCCGGCACGAATATGCGCAGCGCTATGCCTGGGTGAGAAGCAGTGGAGGATATGTCCGCGTCGAAGCGCCCGTGTGGGTCGAGACCAGGGCTGCATCTTGTCGGGTGACCGCTGCCGTAGCCGGTGGGTGCGCTGGTGGCGCCGCCGATGAGGTGGTCACGCAATATGATTACGGACCAGATGATGGGACGGTCGGCAACAATCTTTTGCTTCGCGGCAGAGTGGTCACGGCTCAAGACGGAGATGGCGTGATCCGAAGCTATCGCACCTGCTTTGGCTACGATGCGGTTGGCAACAAGATCTGGGAAACCAGTCCGCGCGCTGACCTCCCCCGATGCCAGTGAATCGTAATGTTGTGCCGCCTTATCCGCTCGCGATGGACCCTCCTTTTCGGTTCTTAAGCCGTGATGGGGCGCTGCCGCTGAGGAATGTGGCGGAGAGCAACGGGTCGGATGAAGAATCATCAGTGTCTGTCCAAAAAACAATTTCATGGGAGCAGTTCATGGCTTTTTGGGAGGGTGACGCTGTGGTGCGCAAGGTCGCGCGCGCGTCGATCGCGGCGCTTGTCGCGGTCGGGTTTGGTGGCGAAACGTCCGCACAGACGGCAGCATCGCCGTTCACCGCCGCGATCCGCTATGACACGGTACACCGCGTCACTGGCACCATAGACCCGGATCCCGATGGCGCCGGTCCTCTCCGCCATGCGGCGGTCCGGAATACCTATGATCCGGCGGGCCACCTAGTGAAGGTCGAAAAGGGCGAGCTGGCCGAGTGGCAATCAGAGGAAGTATCTCCCACGAGATGGGAGGCGCTTACCAATTTCACGGTGTTCCAAGCCGTGGACATCACATATGGTTCGATGGACCGTAAGGTGAAGGAGAGCGTGTCCTCTGCTGGCGTGGTCTATCAGGTTGCTCAGTACAGCTACGATCCGGCAGGGCGGCTGGAGTGCACGGCCGTCCGCATGCAGCAGGCGGTGTTCGGGGCGCTGCCGGCGAGCGCGTGTTCGCAGAGCGTTGGCACAGCGCCGTTCGATCGCATTACCCGGAATGTGTACGATGCTGCCGGGCAGCTGGTGCAGGTGCGCAAGGGCGTCGAAACCAGCCTCGAGCAAGCCTACGCTACGTACGGCTATGCGCCGAACGGCAAGCAGACGGTCGTTGTCGATGCCAACGGCAACAAGGCCCAGTTGGTCTATGACGGGCACGATCGCCAGGTGCAGTGGCACTTTCCGTCCAGTGCAGCGCCGCCAGGGGGATATAATCCATCGACCCCTGCCAGCGCGCTGGCAACGGCGGGTCCGGTCAACGGCAACGACCGCGAGGAATATGGCTATGATGCCAATGGCAACCGAACCAGCCTGAGAAAGCGCGACGGCCGGACGTTCACCTATGGCTATGACGCACTGAACCGGCTCACGAGCAAGATCGTGCCGGACGCCTGCGTCTCCGGCTATGCCTGCACCAACGTCTCGGCGAGCGCGACGCGCGACGTCTACTATGGCTACGATCTGCGCGGGATTCAGACATCGGCGCGGTTCGACAGCGCGAGCGGCGCGGACGCAGTGATCAGCGCCTACGACGGGTTCGGGCGGCTGGCCAACAGTACGACGAGCATGAGCGGCTCCAGCCGCACGTTGAGCTATTCCTATGATGCCGATGGCAACCGCACGCGGGTTACGCATCCCGATGGAAATTACTTCAATTATTACCGCGAGGGCTTGGGAAGGGTCTACTATGTCGACTCGAACGGCGCCTCCCCGCTTTTCTATCCGCCCTATGACGCTGCGGGCAGGGTGACGGCACTGAACCGCTGGGTGTCCGGGGGCTGGAACAACAATACCGGGTTCAGTTACGACGGAATCTCACGCCTGAGTTCTGCGACGGTTGCCCTGCCCGGCACAAGCTACAACCTGACCACGACGTATGCTTACAACCCGGCGAGCCAGATCGTCACGCGGACGCGCAGCAACAGCGCTTATGCCTTCGCCGGTTATGTAAGTGTCAATCGAAGCTATGCGGTAAACGGCCTCAACCAGTACGGGGCGGTGGGCGGGAACAGCTATGGCTACGACTCGAATGGCAACCTGACCTCAGACGGGACGACTGCCTATACCTATGATGCCGAGAATAGACTGGTGGTGACGTCGGCGGGCGCCAGCCTCACCTACGATCCGCTCGGCCGGCTTTTTGAGACCTACAAGGCCTCCACGGGCACCACGCGGTTCTTGTACGACGGCGATCAGCTTACCGCCGAGTATGACGGCTCGGGCAATATGCTCCGTCGCTACGTTCATAGCGAGGGCGAGGACGATCCGCTAGTCTGGTACGAGGGGGCGGGCGTGTCCTCACCACTCTACCTCTACGCCGATCACCAAGGCTCGATCATCGCGATAACCGACAACAGCGGCAACGTCACCAAGGTCAACGCCTATGACGAATATGGCATACCGAACCCCGGGAACGATGTGACGACGGCGGGCAGGTTCCAGTACACTGGCCAAGCCTGGATTCCCGAGCTTGGCATGTACCACTACAAGGCTCGCATCTACTCACCGACGCTCGGACGCTTCCTCCAGACCGATCCGATCGGGTATGATGATCAGGTAAATCTGTATGCGTATGTCGCAAACGATCCGGCCAATGGGGCGGACCCGACTGGGCTGGATACGGTCGTCACCGTGCAGAAGTATGGTGTGCACGCATATGTCGTGTTGAGGGACACCGAATCGTCGAGGACGGTGATCGTTCGAGGTGGGCCGAGTGGAGACTATCTTGGCCATTATCTTTCGCCCGGTTCTGCTGCGTCCTCTGGCTCTTCGTCGTCGGGCGGAAGCTCATCGTCTTCCTCATCTCGCGTATCTTCCGGGATCGCTTCCGGGACTAGTGCTGAGCGCTCGCAAGGCAGTTCCAGCGGGAGCAGTGGTAGAGGGGGGCTCCAGCTTGTTGGGGAGGTTCGGGCACCAGGCCAAAGTTTAGATAGGGACGCTTACAATTCTGGGGACTCGACTGTTTTGGGTTCCGCTACCGTAACTGGAAAGTTCTCTGACACACTGCAAGCTGCAAATACTTTTACAAATTCAGTAAATTCAGCTAATCTTGATTATCGATTGCTTGGTCAAAATTCAAACTCGTTCGCGGGAACGGCTTTCGAGCAACTTACTGGGCAGGTCCGTCCCGGTAATCCAGACTTGAAGCCTCTGCCTGCTTATTCGGTCGATCTTTGCAACCGGGGTGTGCAGTGCGAATGATCCTGATACTGGCTGTTGCGCTGGCTCCGACAGGATGCGGTTCACCTCAATTCACAGGACAGGGTAAGACCATGAGCGACGCTGACCGCGTTTCCGACGGTATTATGAAAACAAATTTCTCATCCCTTGATGATCTCAAGAGATATATGAATGATTCGGGTGTGGGTTACACACTGGAAACGGAAACCGACCCTTTGCTTGTGGTGCAGCCCTCACGTTGCTTAGTGAATGATAGGACTCAACTCCGTTTCTCATATTTGAGATTGGAGGGAACTAAGGGTGCCAAGGTATATCGCTATAGAGTTTATGAAAACGGCTCAGGATCATTGTGCATTGAAGAAGACTTCGGATTTAAGAATCCGTATCAGCAGTAAATCGCAATGCGTTATAGCGATTAATGATGCAATGGTCATTAGGGTCAGGACCCATTGATGCAGGCGTCGCGATCTGATTCAGGCTCCGTGAGGAGACTGCGGATCGGCGCGCAGCGGTCGCAAGCTATGCCGCATCCTACCGTAAGATCCCACGCCGAGTGTGGGGAAAAGTGTGGGGTAGCTGGCAGTGGCGAAGACGATTTTGCTGTTAAATCAATTGACTACAGAAGGCTTTAGGGTTCCTCCCGCGCATCCCACTTCCGAGCGTGCCGCATGACGATGGGGCATGCGGAACGTCGGTTCCAGTCGGGCGTGATGAGCTGGTATGTCCGAAATTGGGTGGTTAGCTGCCGGCCTGCTTTCTGGCGGCGGACACCAGTTCATGCGAATAGGTGACCATGGGCGCTCTGCATGAATCCGCCGCCACGATTGGCTTCTATGGTGACGCCGTTCCGTGGACCGTGTAATCTCCATATCCCATCCGCCGGAGGAGCATCATCATCGACATCTGCGAGAGCGGATTACCTTCGGACACGGCGAAGACGTAGTCGTCGCTTTTCAACTGCTCGCAGAGGGGCGCGACGATCCCAACAGCGCGATCGCTCAAGGGTATGCGATGCTCCCTACGCATTTTGGTTCGCTCCGCAGGGACGATCCACGCGCGGCGCTCTAGGTCGAATTCCTTACGTTTCGCCTTCAGGGTCTCGTTCGTGCGAGTGGCGCAAAGAATGGTGAGCTCCAGCGCCCTAGCGGCCAAGGCGGAGCGTTGGCGCAACTTGTAAATGAACTGGGGGATCTCTTCGAAGGGCATTGCCGCCTGATGCCCGCGGGCAGTGAGCTTACGACGCGGCGGTAGCAGGTGAGCAAGATGCCCCCGCCATCGCGCTGGGTTCTCCCAAGGTGAGGCGATCAGACCCCTGGCTCGAGCCGCATCCAGAACTCGCTCGATCCCCGAACTCGGCTCGCCGTCTCGTTCTGCGAAACCCATAGAGGCCTCAGAACATCAAGCACCGCGTCCGTGGTCACGTCCTGAAGTTCTAGGTGTCTCAGAATTCTTGCCTTGGTTCGGAAGGTCTCACGCCATTGCCGCAGGTGAACCGGATTAGTCCAGCCGGCTGAAAGTTCGTCCACCAATGCGTCGGCAAACTCTCCGAAGTTCTCAAACTTCTGTTTTCGAGAGGCCACCTTCGTCGCGGCCCGCTCGGCGAATGGATCGTGCCCCTCGATGATCGCCTGGCGCAACTCGGCCGCACGCTGGCGGGCATTGCTCAGGCTGACGTCGATCGCTGGGCCCAGCCCTATTTCTCTGCGCTTACCTCCGACACTCGAGACAAAGAACATGAGGGTCCACGGTTCGGTCTCACCCGAAGATACAACCCTCCGCCGTCGCTGTACGCGGCGGCTTTTTCGGCCTCACGGTTCAAATGAGCAGCTACTCCCCGCGCAGAGAGCTTGTTGTGCATGGCCGACGGTCCTCTCGCCCGGCCATAAAATCGGCGGGCTTCTGGGTCACGATTTCGGCCATAATATCGGCCATAAAATTGGCTGCGGAAAGCCCCAAACGAAGCCGAACAGCTCCGGATCGGATGCATTCGTTCCTCCGGCATAAATCCAGTTATTTCAATGTTATAATGGACGAATGCGCATCGCTGCGGCCCCCTGCGCACGTGGCCCTTCGATTCCCCTCAGCTCCACCAGCCGCCGCCCGATCGCCGACTGACGCAAATGCGGCGGGGCGCGGTCGCCTGTTCGCAAACGGACACGTGCCGGCCCGATGACCCCTCAAGGGGAGCTTTGGAAACCGATCGGCTAATCGAGCAACGAGCCGAGCCTTGCCGACGGAGGGCCGCCCATAGGGAGACATGCAGCCGCGGCTGCGCTGAGTAAGGCATATTCCTGCTTGGGGGTAAGATCCCCTCGGGCCGGGGGCGGACTTGACTGGTTTCGGCAGAGAGGTGCTTTAACGTCGCATGACGTTACCCGACGCCAACCTGTCCGCACGGCTTTTCAGGTCTCGCGCAGACTGGCCGGAAGAGGTGTCGCTCTATCCCATGGAGGAAATTGGCCAAGGCACCCTTCGCAGGATGGTGCGGATCGCGTTGAGCGACCCGGACGAGGCGATCTGGGCCTACGTAATATCGGCAGCGGGGCGGTCCTATAAGGGTCGGGAGATCTTGACGCTACGCCCTCTCGCCGATCGGCCGGTCTGACGGAGCGGTCCCAGGCATCGCCAACCCCGGCGAACAGGCCGTAATCGAGTTGTTGCCCGGCAAGACATGCTACCACCACGGTCCGGCAGGCGTCCTGCAGGTCAACAAGCGCCGCGGGCGTCATCCATTTGCCGGGCTCGCCGACGATCTCGACGACGAGCTCTCGGGTCGGGGGTGAACCGAATATGCGGATCATCCTGCCGGATCGCACGCGGTGCGGACCAGCCGAGAACCATCGAGCTTCTTCCATCTGCGCGAACACCTATCGTAGATGGTGTCCCCGCGAGACAAGTGCTCATGCGCAGAAATCGCGGCCTTAAACCGATGAGGATTCGGAGACGCCCGTCCTTGCAGGCCCGCAATTCGATCACTCGCGAAGATTGGCCGGTCGCAGCTCGGTTCGCATGTCGTTAGCAGACGTTGGCCGGCTGATGAACGGACGACTGCTTTCGGGCGACGCCGCGAGCATCTCGGATGGCCGACTTTAGGCGCGTTGCTGCCCCGGCAGTTCTTACGGCTGGAGCTGGGCCGTTAGCGGACCGACGGCTTTCAGGACCTTCTGCACGAATCGCTGCCGCACTGATCGCGTTCGGGGCTCGTAGTGGAGCGAAGCGGCGCCGCGAAGTAATACACTCCACTGCGTTTACCTTCGCACCAGCAACACCCCTGCGAGGATGAACGCTACGCCCAGGATCCGTGGAAGCGTGACCACCGTCTTGTCGAGGCCCAGCACCCCAAAATGGTCGAACACCACCGCGGCGGTGAGTTGGGCCGCGATGGTGAGCGTCAGGGTCAGGGCAAGACCAAGCCTCGGCGCGGAGAACGCGACCGCGGCAACGAAGAACGCACCGTAGAATCCGCCGATCCATGCCCAGGGTGGCGCTTGCCGGATCGTGACGAGCGGGGTCCGGTCGACCACCGCCCAGATCGCGAGCACCAGCGCCGTTCCACCGAGGAACGAGGCGGAAGCAGCGAGCCACAAGGAGCCCGTGCTGCGAGCGAGCATGGCGTTGCTGGGGGTTTGCACGGCGACGCACAGGCCGGCGATCAGAGTCAGGAGGACAGGCAGCAGGTTCTGCATCGGTAATCGGCCCTATGCGGGATTCGTCAGACGCGGACCAGATCTCCCGGCCAGGTCATCGCCTCGCCCCGATCCATCGCCTGTTCGCCGAGCAGCGAGGCGACGCTGGCCTGATAGGCCTGCGCGAGCATCCCCGGCAGCGGCTTGCCGGATCGCACCGCCTCGCCGAACCCCTCGAACTGCAGCATCGTCTCGTCATATTCGCCCCAGCCGAGCAACTCTCCCGGCGTGGTTACCGGCAGCTCGGGGAACCAGGTGGCGCCGCCGATCGGGATGGTGCGCTTATGCCCCCGCTTGACGTCCTCCTGCATGCGCTGGAGCGCGAGGACCTTGGGCGGCACTTCCGGATAGATCCGGCCGAGCTCGGGCTCGATCGTGCCCTTGCTGCCCTGGATCTGCTCCTCGCAGCCATAGCGGGCATTGTTGAGCAGCGAGGTATAGACGAATTTGCGACCGTCCGAATATTCGTAGACCAAGGCGACATGGTCATAGACCTCGCGCCCATCCTTCCAGAAGCAGATGCTGCCCGAGCCGATCACCCGGGTCGGCGCCGCGTCGAGGAACCAGCTGCCGATCTGCAGCTGGTGCGTCGCCAGCTCGGTCATCAGCCCGGCCGACGCGTCGCGGTACAGGCGCCAGTTGATCTTGCGATCGGTACTGCCGGGCGGGATCGGACGCCGCCAGCTGGTGTTGCGGTGCCAGCTCGCCCGGATCTGGGTGACAGGGCCGATCTCGCCTGCCTTCACCCGCTTGAGCGCGGCGAGATAGGTCGGGTGGAACATACGCTGATGACCGATCTGGAGCACCTTGCGGCTGTCCTGCGATTGCTTCACCATCGCACTGCAATCCGCGATCGTGCGCGCCATCGCCTTTTCGCACCACACGTGCAGGCCGGCACCAAATGCGTCGAGCGCGAGGGGGGCATGGCTGTCGAGCGGCGTGGCGATGACGACCGCGTCGAGGCCGCCGGCGTCGAGCATCGCGCGGTGATCGGCAAAGGCCGGCGTGCCGGCAGCGACGAGCGCCCGCCCCTTCGCCAGATGCGGCTCGAAAGTGTCGCACACCGCCGCAACGGCGCAGTTGCGGGTCTTGAGGATGTTGCGGATCAGGGTCCTGCCGCGATCACCGGTCCCGATCACGCCGAGCCGCACGCGATCGCGCTGGAGCGGTTCCGCCGCCGCCGCAGAGGCCGCCCAAGGCGCGGCAGCGCTCATTCCTGCGCCGGCCGTCGCGATCAGCACGTGGTCGAGGAACGCGCGTCGCGTCAGGTCGAAATCCTTGTCGGTCATTGCAGAACCACCTCGTACGCGTGAGCGGGCATCACCGGCTCGGGACTGAAATTGAATCGAAAGCGACGCCCTTGCGCGGGGTCGAGCAGACATTCGGCCTGCGCATCGGTGGCGACCAGCAGTGCCGTGCTCATCACTTCGCCACGCGCGCCAGAGCGGTCGATCGCGACCGTCGTGCGTGCCGCCGTCACCTGCGAGCCGTCGCTCGGCCGGAGCATCGGCGAGCGCTCGGGCGCGTCTGTGCCGGCGCCCACCGTGGAGGAAATCGAGAGCGCTTCGTCGCGGAGTTCGAACTCGACCAGCGTTCGTTCGGGATCGAGCGGGTGCGGAATCGTGATCGGCCAGCCGCCGCCGAGCGGATGCGCGCCGATCACGGCGATCGAGCTTTCGCCCGCGCACAAAAATGCCGAGGCAACCCCCGCGTCGCGTAGAACATCGCCGGCCCGATCGAGCGCGAAACCCTTGCCGAACCCGCCGAAGTCGAACGCCAGTGGCAGCGACGCCGCGACACGCGCCGCCTGACGATCGAAAACAACCGCGCCCCATCCCGCCCCGGGGCGCGCGACATCGGCGGCCGGGTCGAACAGCCCGAGCGCCAACCCCTGGGCAGCCTCGATCTCGACAAGCGCATCCAGCAACAGCGGATCGTCGACCTGGCAGGGACGCCCCGCCAGCAGGCAGTCGTTGAGCGCAGTGACCGGGGACGGACGATGAATGGTCAGTGCGTCGTCGGCGCGCTCGATCGCTCGCCGCGCCGCCCGCGCCACGGCGGGGTCGGCGTTACCGAACAGGTGAAGCTCGAACCGCGTGCCCATCGCCGCGAACCGCTCGACATACATCGGAATCCCCGGCGCAGTCAGGCCTTGACCTCCCAGCCGGGCTGATAGTCCACCGACCAAAGCTTCATCGCGTCCGAGCCCTTCGGCTTGCCCGTCGCAACGTCGAGCGAGAGCTGCGAATTGGTCCGATAGGCGATGTTGCCAAGGTGGCAAAGCGCAGTGCTGATATGCCCTTCGCGGACCGGCGAAGCGAGCGCAGGCGCGCGGCCGCGGATCACGTCGACCAGATTGCCGGCATGATAGATGTCGAGCGCGCCCTCTCCCACCGTACCGGTCGTCTCCGATGTTGCCGCGGCCTTCATTTCGCGCACCAGTTTTCCCGCGAGATCGAACTGCTCGTAGCCGTTGCGATCGACCACCGCCGAGCCCTTCGTCCCGAGCAGCAGCACCCCGCGACCCCGGCCATAGCGCAGCATGCCATTGCAGCTGTTGCCGTCCCAGCGGATCGTGCGCCCTTCGGCATAGGCCAGGTCGAGCGTCAGCGTGTCGTACATCTCCCAATCGTCGCCGCGGAAGAACTGGCGCGACCCGCGCGCAGTCACGGTCTCGGGAAACTCCAGACCCATTGCCCAGCGCGCCACGTCCAGTTCGTGCATCGCGTTGTTGCAGGTCTCGCCGGTCCCGTATTTCCAGAACCAGTGCCAGTTGTAGGGCACGAGATTGGAGCGATAGGGTCCGCGCGGCCGCGGCCCTTGCCACAAGTCCCAGTCGAGATGCGCCGGCGGTGCCACTTCGTGCCCGCGCCCGATCGACACGCGGTTGTTCGCGTACCAGGTCTGCGCCTCGTAGACATTGCCCAGTTCGCCGGCCTTGACCAAAGCGACGAGCTGCTGCGTCTCGGCGCTCGATCGCTGTTGGTTGCCGACCTGGAGCTTGCGGCCAGTGCGCTGCTGCACCGCGATCAGCGCCTCGCCCTCGGCAGGCGCCATGCCGATCGGTTTTTCGAGATAGACGTGGTGGCCCGAATCCATCGCGTCGATGCCCAGCTTGGCATGCCAATGGTCGGGCGTCGCGACTGTGACGATGTCGACTGCCTTGCGATCGAACAGCCGGCGATAGTCCCGCTCGGTCTGCGGAGCCCTGTGCCCCTTGGCAGTGAATTCGGCCGCGCGCTTCGCCAGTATCTGTGAATCGACATCGACCAGATGGCTGATCTCGACATTGGGCAGCTTGGTGAAGGCGCTCATATGCGCCTGTCCGCGGCCATTCACGCCGACCACTGCCACGCGCAGCCGATCGTTCGCGCCGTTGATCCGCGCATAGCTCTTTGCGCTCATCGCCACCCCCAGCGTCGCGCCCGCGCCTTTGATCATCGTCCGGCGATTCAGCATCGGCCTCCTCCTCTCAGAATTCGCGCAGCTTGACCGAGCGGAAGTCGACGCGGTTGCCGTGGTCCTGCAGCAGGATCGGTCCCGCATCGCGCTCGCCGAAATTCGGCCATTTCGCGTATTTGCTCTGCGCGACCAGCGCGCGATAATCGGGCGACCCGCGCTCGTACTCGACCACCTTGTAGCCATTGAGCCAATGCTCGACATGGCGGCCACGGCTCACGACGACCGCGCGGTTCCATTCGCCAGGCGGGTTGAACCTTTTGTTCGTGCTGTCGGGATCGGAAAGGTTGCGCGCGGTGATCAGGTCGTAGAGCGATCCGAGTGTGCGGTTGCCGTCGCGGCCCATTTTGGCGTCGGGGTGCCGCGCATCGTCGAGCAGCTGGAATTCGAGGCCGATCGCCGAACCCTCTCCCTTGAGGAGGTCGGGGTCGACGAAATATTTGATACCGCTATTGGCCCCCGGGGTCAGCCGGAAGTCCAGCGACAGCTCGAAGTCGCGATAGTCGGCGCGCGTCGTGATGATGTCGCCGCCATTGGTCGCCTCCGCACCGTCGGCACCGTCGACCGACAGCACCCCGTCGCGGATCGACCAGCCCTTCTTCGGAAAGTCCGTCGCCCTCGCGCTGCGCCATCCCTTGGTCGTCTTGCCGTCCCACAGCAGTTTCCAGCCGGCGCGCCGCTCGGTATCGGTTAGCTGATTGGCCAGCCATCCCTGCTGTTCGAGCGGTGTCGCTTTGGAGGCGAAACGCGACGGCGCATTGGTGATGATCCGAACGTTGCGGAAGCGCACCTCGGGCTGCCGGCTCGCTTCGGTGTCGGAGATCGCGTGCACCTGAAACGCGATGAAACCGCGTGCGTCGGTGTTGTCGGCGATGTCGGCCGCCGGCACGCCGTTCAGCCAGGTACGCAGGCGATTGCCGATCGCCTCGACTCGATAATGGTTCCAGTCGCCGGGCCGAAAGGCCTTTCGCGCGGCATCGTTGCGGCCGAGCGTATAGAGCCATTGACGGCGCTGCTCGTCGTAAATGCCGGCGCTCCAGCTCCGGGCCGAGGGATCGATCTCGGCCTGATAGCCGTGCACCACTCCGCCGCGATAGTCGGGCCGGCTCTGCCCGCGGATCATCACCCCCGAATTGAGCTTCGGATCGGTCTTGGCGTCGAATTCGAGGATGAAATCGCCATAGCCGGTGTCCGACACCAGCCAGCTGTTCGTCGACCCCGGCGCAGCGCGACCAACGAGCTCGCCGTTCTCGATTTCGAACTTCGCATTGCCTCCGGTGACGTGCCACCCGGCCAGGCCTGGTACCGGGGTCAGCGCACGCCAGGGTGCGGATTCCTGCCCCACCGCGGCAGAGCTCGCGAGCGTAGCGACCAGCAGGCCGGCCGTCACCGAACAGACCAATTTGCGGAATCCCGATCCCGAAATCGAGCGCTGCGCTATTCCTGACGCCATCTCACATCCTCGCCTTGTGCCGCGCGCGTCTATCGACGCGTCTCCGCAGATTGATATTGGTCAGGCCACTTGCAACATCTATATTGCACCGCGTCCGCCTGAAAGAGCCCCGATTTGACAAGAGGCCAGACCAAATCGTCGAGTCCCCCGCTGCCGTGATTGCCAATGTGGTATGACCATGATAGCAATCCCAACATAAAGCAAAACAAAAACGGAATACCGACGACACTCCCGGGCGCGGAAACTGCCGATGTCCCCGGGTCAATGGGAGAGGGGAATGAGTCGCGATCGCTTCTACAGGTCCGGGCTGCTTGTCTCGGCTAGCCTGGCAGGCCTCCTGTCTGCCGCCTCGGCGCAAGGTCAGACGACTCCCGAGGCACCTGCACAGGACAATCAACAGGCAGCCGAATCTGCCGCACCAGGAGCCCAGGAACAGGATATCGTCGTCCAGGGCTTTCGCGCCTCCCTCGACAATGCGCTCAACCTGAAGCGCGAGGAGACCGCTGCCGTTGATTCGATTATCGCGGAGGACATCGGAAAGTTCCCGGACAGCAACCTGGCCGAATCGATGCAGCGCATCCCGGGTGTCGCCCTGTCGCGCGGTGACGGCGGCGAGGGCCGCAACATATCGGTCCGCGGCCTCGGCGCGCAGTTCACCCGAGTGCGCATCAACGGCATGGAAGGCGTGTCGCAGGTTAGTGGCACCGACATCCGCGGCGGCGTCGCCACCGGGCGCTCGTTCGACTTCGTGACCTTCCCGACCGAGATCTTCTCCTCGCTGTCGGTCCGCAAGACGTTGTCCGCCGATGTCGAGGAAGGTTCGTTGGGCGCGACGGTCGATCTGCGCGCGCCCAAGCCACTCGATCAAAAGAACGACTTCGTCTTTTCGGGCACCGCGCGCGGCATCTATAACGACATCAGCAAAAAAGCCGACCCGCGGCTGTCGGCGCTGATCTCGAAGAAGTTCGGCGACACGTTGGGCGTGCTGGGAAGCATCGCCTATTCGAAGCGTCACATCGAGGAATACGCTTATTCGGCCGTCGATGTGGTGCCGACCACCCTCTACGGTCTGGCGCAGCCTGCGGGCACGGCGAATGCCGGCGTGATCTTCCCGTTCTGCACACCAATCGGGTACGTTTACAAAGGGGCGCCGGTGGCGAGCCCCGTGGTCGGCTACACCCAGCCTAACGGCACGCCGATCGGCTCGGACGCTAACAATTGCAGCACCGGCAATCCGCGCACCAGCACGCAGGCAGCCTATGACTATATCATGAGCCGCACCGGCGTGAACGGCCGTCCGGGGGGCGGCGTTTACCTGCCGCGTCTGCCGCGACCGGTAAAGAGCACCCAGAATCAGGAGCGTCTCGCCGGCACGCTGACGCTGCAATGGAAGCCGAGCGCCGATACCGACATCTCGATCGACGGTCTCTATTCGCGCTTCAAGGTTAACCGGCTCGACCAGATGTTCGACGCACGTTCGTTCGGCCGCGCGATTTCGAACAACGGGCAGCCGCTGACGTCCGTCCGCGAGATCGAGGTCGATGATAACGGGTCGCTGATCCACGGCCTGTTCGATGGCGTCGATTTGCGTTCGGAGATGCAGGACGAGCGGTTCACCTCGACCTACCGGCAAGTGAATCTCAACGTGGACCACCGCTTCTCGGATAGCTTCCGCGTCTTCGGCCTGGCCGGCATCAACGAGTCGAAACTGGATGTGAATCGCCTGCAGGTGGCGATCGATTCGAACGATAGCCGCAACTTTTCGATCGATTTTCGCGACAACCCCGATATCCCGAAGATTGACTACGGGATCGACACCACCAACGCGGCGCTGTTCCAGTACGGCCCGCCACTTGCGAACGGCGACCAGCGTGGCCAGCTGTCGAACTTCATCCGTCGTAACACGATCACCAGCAAGACGTTCGAGCTGAACACCGAATGGAAGGCCGCGCCCGGCTTCACGGTGCAGACCGGCGGGCAGTATCGCACCAACAAATACACCGCGCGCGAGCGGCAGCTCGCCACCGGCACCCCGCTTGCCCTGCCAGCCGGCGTCGCGCTGTCGAGCTTCACCACGGTGACCAGCGGGGTAGGCAAGAATCTCGACGGGCAGCTGCAGGATTTCGTCTCTGTCGATCCCGACAAGTTCCGTAGCGTGGTCAACCTGGACAGCTACGTCTACTGTAACGTCGAGTGCGCGAAGGGCACCTATGGCGGCGTCGAGGAGAAATACTGGTCGGGCTATTGGATGTTCAAGTTCAACACCGAGAACACATTGCCCTTCACGCTGCGCGGTGATGCCGGAGTGCGCTACGTCCATACCAGGCTGGACACCTACGGTCCGATCACCGCCGCCGCGCCGGCCGGATCGCCTTACCCTTCACGCTTCGTCATCTCGCAGGTCGGTCGCAGCTACGAAGACTGGCTGCCGTCAGCAAACTTCGCGCTGGACATAACACCCAAGCTCATCGCCCGTGCGTCCGCCGCTCGCGTGATATCACGTGCGTCCTACGGAGATCTGATACCGGCAGGATCTGCCAACCTCGTCATCCAGACCGCGTCGTTCAGCAACCCGTTCCTCGAGCCGATCCGCGCCAACACGTTCGACGCCGCGCTTGAATGGTATTTCGCCCCCGGCTCACTCCTCTCGGTCGCCTATTTCTACAAGAACATCGAAAGCTACATCCAAACGACGAGCCAGCAGGTCGCGTTCCAGGACATCGGCCTGCCCTTGACGCTGCTCGAAGGCACGCAGCTGCGCCCGACCGACCAGTTCACCGTCCAGCGCCGCAACAACACGCCAGGCGGGCCGCTGCGCGGGTTCGAGCTGAACCTGCAATTGCCGTTCCGCTTTCTGCCGGGAGCGCTGCGCAATTTCGGTGCGCTCGGCAATTACACGCGCGTTCGCTCGAACATCAACTACGTCATCTCGCCTACGCTCTCGCGCACCGCGCCGCTGGTCGGCCTGTCGCCGGAGACTGCGAGCGGGACGCTCTACTACGAGGACGAGAAGTTCAGCATCCGCTCGACGGTGAACTACCGGGCGGCATTCCTTACCGCGGTGCCGAGTGGCTCGGTTGACGCCGACTCGACCTCGAACGCGAGCTCGATCTTCGTCGACGCCTCCGCCTCGTACAACATCAACGACAACATCAAGCTGATCGCCGAAGTGTCGAACATCACCAACGAGACCAATCGGCTGACCGTGGACACGGTGCGGCAGGACCCGCTGTACACGGCGTATTTCGGGCGCACCTTCGCGCTGGCGGTGAATTTTCAGTTCTGACGCTCTGCCGCGCGCGCTGGCCCCCTGGCGGGTCCGCGCGCGCGGTTCTCTCTCGATCGCACGGCCGTTGTGATGCTGATGGTTCAAACGATGCGCTGGTTCGGCGCGTCGGACCTTGGGCCGCGCGTGTCGCCTCGCCGAGCTGCGCGGAGTCGAGCGGGGAATCGCGCATGTGACGCCGGATGGCTCCAGGATTATGAAACTGCCAGACCGAGCGCGGCGAGTATGGCTGCGAAATGCGTCAGCGCCTCCGGGCTCGGACCCGGATAGTCGCCCGGTGTCGGCTGGTCGCCGATAAAGCCCATGTCCGCCTTGCCTTCGGGCAGGCTGTAGAAGCCGAGCACGAAGAGATGGCGCAGCGTGTCCATGAACGCGACCGGCTTCGCCATCATGGCGACCGGCGCCGTAACGGTGAGTGCATCGAGCAGTCCGGCGCGCTGCGCCGGCGTGATCGCAGCGAACGCGGCTCCGTGTAGTGCCCGGCTCTGCGCTTCGAGCCAGATCAGCCCGCCGAGCACCTGCTCCCGGTCCTTCCGCTGGGTCGGATAAGGCGCACTGATCCACTCGTCCACGAACGCCCCGACGCCGAGCGTGCCGGCTCCCGGCGACCGCTCGTCGGCAGGAAGGATCAGGTCGCCCAGCAGGTCGACGGTCGCGCGCTGCGCCTTGCTCAGAATCAGCGGCCAGGTCACCTTGGGCGCCATGAGGTCCGGATCGCGGCCATAGCCCTGAGCCGGCGGTGGCGGTGGCAGCGCAGCAGGCCAGTCCACGACGACAGTGAACGGTGGCGGGTGCCCTGCCGCCATCGCGGGCGGCGTCCAGCGGGCGAGCGGCAGCGCCGCCGCGGCCATCATCCACTGCAGCGTTTCGCGGCGCGACGGCGTCATGCGAAGGCTCCCGATTTGAAACGGGCGGCAAGCCGCTCGGATGCGCGCAACGCCAGCGCCAAAATGGTGAGCGTCGGGTTCTTGTGCGCTCCCGAGGCGAAGATCGCGCCGTCCATCAACACCAGATTGGTGACGTCCCAGGTCTGGCCATAGCTGTCGACCACCGAGGAGCGTGCATCGGCGCCCATCCGCGCGCTGCCCAGTTCGTGGATGATCTCGCCACCCGCGGTGATCAGCTTTTCAGGTGGTAGTTCGGGATCGAGGATCGTGGCGTTCATTCGCTTGAACACCGCATGCGCGGTCCGCCGCCCGTGCGCGACCTGGTTAAGTTCGTGCTGCGACCAGCGGAAGGCGAAGCGCAATACTGGAATGCCGAACCGGTCCCTTACTCCCGGATCGATCTCGCAATAGGTGTCCTTGTTGGGGATCATCTCGCCGCGCAAGGTCATTCCGATCGTCGCGCCCGAGGCCGTGCGGACTGCTTTCTTCAGCCCCGCTCCCCAGACTCGCGGCAAGGCCGCGGCAGGCGGGATGCCGAACCGGCCGCCGATCTCGAAATGATAACCGCGCGCAAAGTCCAGTTCGCCGCGCTTCTGCTCCTCGTACAGCCAGAACGGAATGTACACGTGCTGCCCGCCGATGCCGTCCTCATTGTAGCGCGGACGATCGGCAAGCGCAGGGACATAAGCGCGGAACGAGGCGCCGGTCGAATCGGTGAGATTGCGCCCGAGCTGGCCGGAGGCGTTGGCGAGGCCGGCGGGACCGTCGCCGGAATTGAGCAGGAGCCGCGTCGTCTCGCAGGTTCCCGCCGCCAGGATTACTGCCCGCGCGTTGACCTGGTGGCGAGCGCCGGTCTTGCGATCGACATATTCGACCCCCGCAGCGCGACCCGCACCTGCCATCGTCACCCTGGAGACCATCGCATCGGTGACGATCGTCAGATTGCCGGTGGCCTTCGCCATCGGCAGGAACGAAGTCGTAGTCTGGAACATCGCGCCGATCGTGCAGCCGCGGGTGCACGGTGTCGCGTTGAAGCAGGCGCTGCGCGGTGCGACCTTGTCGGGCATGTCGCGCGTGATCACCGCCGTGTGCGCCGTCCGCACCGGGATCCCCATGCTCTCGCACGTCGCCTTGAGGAGCATTTCCGGCACACGCGGTTTCGGAGGCGGCATCAGGCAGCTCGGCGGCGAGTCTGGATGGTTCTCCAGCTCGATCCGCCCGCCATTTACTCCGATCATCCGCTCGACGCGGTCGTAGAATGGCGCGACATCGTCATACCCGATCGGCCAGTCGACCCCCAACCCATCGCGCGAGAAGGGCTTGAAATCGTAAGGGCCCCAGCGCGGCACGTGGCGGCCCCAATGATTGGTCCGCCCGCCGAGCATCCGGGAGCGGTACCAGCGAAAGTTCGTGCCCTCGCGCATGGTGTAGGGCTCGCCGTCGACCTCCCAACCGCCCCCCACGGTCGCGTCGAAATAGCCGAACGGCTTGTCGGGCGTGGATGCCCCGCGCAGGGGAGCGTCACTCTCGGGTGCGAACATATTGACTTCGGCCTGGGGGTCATAGTCGCGACCCGCCTCGAGCATCAGGCAATGCAGACCCGCTTTGGTCAGGCTATAGGCCGCCATCCCCCCGGCGGCACCCGAGCCGACGATGATGACATCGGCTGCCGTCGCCGCGGGATCGAACGGGGCCGCCGTCATTGGGCGCTCGCGCCGAGCTTGCGGATCTTGATGTTGCGGAATGCGACGGGCTCGCCGTGATCCTGCAGGCCGATCACGCCGCTCGGGAAGGTGCCGAACAGCGGCATCGCGGCGAACTTCGACGCCGCCACGCGCTTGCGCCAGGCGTCATTGCCGAAGGGCACGTCGGCGGTGAGCGTGCCGTTCAGCCATTGGCGGATACGGCCCCGCTCGACCCGCAGCCGCGCGTGGTTCCAGCTCCCGGCGGGGCGCGCCGCGCTAAGCCGCGGCACCGTGATATCATAGAGCGAACCGGCGCGGTGGGACGGGATCTTCCCGTCGGGATGCCCGTCATTGTCGAGGACCTGCATCTCGATACCGGTCTCGTAGATGTTCCTCGTCCCGGGCGTGTTGCGGGCAAGGTAGAATACGCCGCTGTTGCCGCCACGCTCGACCTTCCAGTCGAGCGCCAGTTCGAAGGCGCCGTAGCTGTCGGCGGTGACAAGATCGCCCCCGCTCATCTCGCCGGTTTTCGATGTGAGAACGAGTGCCCCGTCGTGCACCGCCCAGTTTGGCGACGCCGCACCGCCGCCAAAGGAGCGCCAGCCGCCGAGGTCGCTGCCGTTGAACAGCAATTGCCAGCCTTCGGCGCGTTCGCTGGCCGTGAGCGTGTTGGGTGCGACCGCCTTCTGGCCGGCCAGCGCGGGCGTGGTCACCACCTCAAAAAGGCAAAGGCCCGCAATGGTCAATCTATGCATCAGGTCTCTCCCATCGCGCGATCGTCTCCACGCGGGCGATCGCATTGACAACGCAGCCTCGTCACGATTCACCAGAATTGTGCGCCAGTGAAGCGAAACGACCACAGCTTGGCACCGTAACTCCGACGACCACTTGGTCGCAATAATAAACGAATTTTGTTTTTTGGTTTCTGCTGCAGATTTCCTTCGATCTCTGATCGCTCTGTAGCCATCAATCGCACAGATTATGTGACATTCGCTCGGACACCGCGTGGCTGCCAAGTAGCGGCTCGCCGCTGCCTACGCGATTCATCATCCAGATGCCGTGCCGTTTCCGGCAGGGCACAGAGGCTGCCAATGATCCGGGCAGCCGCGCTGCGACCAGTCCCTACCGCGCCGCGGTGGGGCTGCAGCCGAACCGGCGCTTGAAGCTGCGGTTGAAATAGGAGATGTCGCCGAAACCGACTTCGAATGCGATATCGCCGATGCGCCTGTCATTGAAGCGCGGATCGCTCAGCATCGATTTGGCGTCCTGCAGGCGCAATTCCAGGATGCGCTCGGAAAACCCGATTCCGGTGGCCCTCAGTAAATCCTGAACGTAGCGCTGGGACAGGCCAAGCTGCAGTCCGACGAGAGGCGCGGAGAGAGCGGGGTTGCGATAGTTACTGCGGATCTGGTTCAGGATTGCCTGCAGGCGTGCGACCCTCAGCCCCCGCATGCCGGCGAGTTCAGCTTCGTCACCCTTGGCGCCGGTGACGAGGCCGACAAGGTCCACGATCGTGGTGGAGATGTGGTCCAGCGCGGCTGATCCGAGCGGCAATATGCCGGCATCGAGCATCTGGAGATAGCTCCGCATGAGCCGCAAGGTTTCGTGGTCCGGGGCGATCACGAGGCCTTGCTTGTCGTCGATCCGGGCGAACGCGCTCTGAAGCAGTGTCCTGGGCAGGGATAGATTGACCCAGGTGTTGTTGGCGCCGCCGGTGAAGTCTTGTGGCTCCGCAGCGTCAAGGAACGCGCCCCCCGGCGCCAATTCCAGTTCGCGGGTCTTGTACGTCCCGGCTATCGCCGTTGGGCCGAGATTGATGACCAGTGAATAGCTGTCGTGTTTGTCATGGCGGATGCTCTGCGTTGTGCGGGCCACGCGATTGATCGTCCCGGACATCTTTGCATAGATCACCGATCCGATGGATGCGGCCTCGAAGGTCGCGTCGAAGGGGCTGTCCTCCGAGATGCCGAACTCCACGGCTGCGATCTCGGACGCATAGATATCGCGCCACAGATTGAAGCGCGCCCGGTGGCTCAGATGCTCGGGAAGGTCCGCAGAGGAAAACACATGTCTCGGTGGCACGGCAGGCCTCTCTTCTCGGTCGAAACTCCCGGTTTCGAGAAAGCGTGTTTGGCTGCTGGTCAGAGCAGCGGCTGCGTGGATTCAGCATGCGTTCCGGGCGGAGGCTGCCCAGAGGGAAATTGGCGTATCGTGCTTGGCACGAGGGCGACTGATGGAGCCGGACGTGTATCCACGCGCGGGCGCGGGTGTCGTCACCCCAAAGTATGACGCCGTGAAATTCGTACCCTAGCCGAAAAGCAGCGTTCGCACCGGGCAGCGCATCGCGCTGACGACGGGGCGGCTCCCGCTGACGGAGCGCCGAGTTCGAGCTCCTTTCAATGCGTGTCCGCGGCTGGATTGCCCCTTTTTTCGGCCGTCTCGAGACTTGCGCCGGGGAGCGGACACACGTGTTTCGCTATGAAATCTCCCACGACGGCAGAAAAAGCGACAACGCGTGCCGTGGTCCTAATCGAGTGCGGCCTCGTCCAAGACCCCTCGAAAATCCGGTGACATAGCCCCCGCAAGCACACTGATTATCACGTCGGGGACTAATATGCGCACGAACAAGTATCCAAACCGCAAGATTGCGGCGTTGAGGCATCTTGCACTGGCCTCTACGGCAATAGTCGGCATCGTCCTGCCGATGAGCGCAGCGGCTCAGAACTGGGTGGGCGGACCGGGAGGCCCCCTTACCGGCGGCGACTGGTTCAATGCATCGAACTGGGATCCCGCGTCTGTCCCGACGTCTGTCACCGATGTGACGATCGATACGACAATCCCTGCGGCGACTTTCATCGATGGCGGAAACGCGCAGGCGGATACCATCGTCATCGGCGAGAGTGCCGAAGGCGCGCTGGGGGTTCTGAACGGCGGAACACTTTCCACCAATCATGGTGTGCTCGGCAACGGTGCCGGCTCCATCGGCACCGTGACGATACAAGGGGCCGGCTCGACCTGGTCCAACGGCGGCAGCCTCACCATCGGTGGCTCCGGCCACGGCGCCCTGAACATTACCAATGGCGCGGTCAGCAACGTGGGGCTTGGACTCATCGGTGATGGCCCCGGATCGACGGGCACGGTGACCGTCGCCGGTGCGGGTTCGACCTGGACCAATACCGATGATCTGGTGCTTGGGGTACGCGGCGACGGGACATTGAATATCCTGAATGGCGGTGTAATCACTGCTGGCGGCGGGTTGCTTGGCAATTTTGGCAGCGGCTCATCGGGCACGATGATCGTCGATGGCGCCGGCTCTAAGTTCACCTCCGCTGGTGCCTTTTATGTCGGATTCAACGGCAGCGGCGCGCTGAAGGTCTCTCACCGTGCGTCGGTCAGCAACGGTAACGGTATTCTCGGGAGCGCGGCCGGCGCTGTTGGACAGGCGGCAATCGACGGCGCAGGCTCGACCTGGACCAACAGCGGCAGCCTCACCATCGGTGGTTCCGGCCACGGCGCCCTGAACATTACCAATGGCGGTACGGTCAGCAACGTGGGGCTTGGACTCGTCGGTGATGGCCTCGGATCGACGGGTATGGTGACTGTCGCTGGCGCGGGTTCGACCTGGACCAACACCGATGATCTGGTGCTTGGCGTGCGCGGCGACGGGACGTTGCACGTCATAAATGGGGGTGTAGTCACTGCGGGCAGCACGTTGCTAGGTAATTTTGGCAGCGGCTCATCGGGCGTGATGATCGTGGATGGTCCCGATTCGATGTTTACCTCGGCCGGTGCCTTTTATGTCGGATTCAATGGCAGCGGCGCGCTGACAGTCTCTAATCTTGCTTCAGTCACCAGCGACAGCGCCATTCTCGGTAGCGCGACCGGCGCTATTGGGCTGGCCGTTATCGATGGCGCAGGCTCGACCTGGACCAACACCAATTCGTTGACCGTTGGAGCGTCCGGCGCAGGCACCCTGAACATTCTGAACGGCGCGTCCGTCAGCAATGCGCACGCGTCCGTTGGGCTAAACAGTGGTGCATCCGGCGTGGTCAAGGTCGACGGAACAGGTTCGTTGTGGACCAATGCCGCAATTTTGAATGTGGGTTCGAGCGGCACCGGCAATTTGACGATTTCGGACGGTGGTCGCGTCAAAAGTGCTGAAGGGGCGGTCGGCCTTTTCGGCCAGGGGAAGGTGGCGGTCTCGGACGCAGGGTCAGATTGGTCCAACGCCGGTGATCTGACGGTCGGGTATTTTTCCTACACCGGCACGCTGACGGTCGCGAACGGCGGCACGGTCGGCAGCGGAGCCGGCTATATCGGCCGCAACGCTGGCGGCACAGGGTTTGTTACGGTCGATGGCGCAGGCTCGACCTGGACCAACACCGCAGATCTCACTGTCGGTAACGACGGTAAAGGCACGTTGACCATTTCAAACGGCGGCGTGGTCAGCAGCAACGCAGGTTATATCGGTTTCAACTCGGGATCTACCGGCCTGGTGACGGTCACGGGCATGGGTTCGACCTGGACGAGCGGTATAGCTCTCGATGTCGGCTATAATGGCACCGGCGCGCTGACCATCGCTGCGGGTGGAACGGTGACGTCGGATTCCGGCAACATTGGCCTGTTTGCCGGGGGGGCGGTACGGTGACCGTCGACGGCGCCGGGTCGGCCCTCACCTTTGCCAAAGACCTTGTCTTGGGCTTTAGTGGCGGCGCGGGCATCTTGACGATTCAGAATGGCGGCAACGTCGCCAATCAGAACGGCACGCTGGGCTCCCAGCCCGGCTCGGTGGGCACGGCGCACGTCGCCGGGGCGGGGTCGACCTGGACCCATGCCGGAAACCTCGTTGTCGGCCACCACGCCGCTGGAACGCTTGTCGTGTCGAGTGGCGGCATGGTGGCAAGTACCTCTGGCATTGTCGGCCGGTTCGACGATTCTATTGGTATGATAACCGTCACCGGCGCGGGCTCGGCATGGACCAACAGTGCCGATCTCACTGTCGGCGGCGACGGCCCCGGCACGCTGACAATCGCCAATGGCGGATCGGTGTCGGCGGGTGGCATGGTCACCCTGGCGGCCAATGTCGGCTCGAGCGGTGATCTGAATATCGGTGGTTCGGTCGGCGCGGCCGCCACCGGCGCCGGCGCGCTCGGCGCGGCGAACGTTCACTTCGGCGCGGGCGCGGGGCGCATCAACTTCAACCACACGGGCGCCAACTTCGCTTTCTCCGCCGCGATGAGCGGTGCGGGCACGCTCAATCACCTGGCCGGCGCAACCCACCTCACGGGCGACTCGAGCGGCTATACGGGTCCCACCCACGTTCTCGGCGGCACGCTGCTGGTGGACGGCAAGCTCGGGGGCGGTGCGGTCGACGTTCAGACTGGCGGCACATTAAGCGGCATCGGCATGATCGGCGGGACGGTGACCATCGCCTCGGGCGGCACGCTCAGTGGGCTGCAGGGCCAGATGCTCACCGTGCAGAATCTCGATCTCGCGGGCGGCGTAAACGTCGATGTGACGTTGAGCACTCCCGGCGGCGCTGCGCTGTTCCACATCACCAACGACCTGACGCTGGACGGCACGCTGAACATCACTTCCGGCGGCATCTTCGGCCCGGGCATCTACAGCTTGATGACCTATGGCGGCGCCCTGACCGATAACGGTCTGGACGTCGGAACCACGCCCAGCGGTACGACGACGAACGACTTCGCCGTGCAAACTGCGGTCGCCGGACAGGTAAACCTGATCAGCACCGCCTTGCCAAATCTAGGTTTCTGGGACGGCGACGCGGCAGGTTCGGCCGACAACAACGCTATCGATGGCGGGTCGGGCGTCTGGAGCGCGACCTCGACGAACTGGACCGATTTCAACGGCACGATCAACGGGGTGATGCACCCCCAACCCGGTTTCGTCATCTTCCAGGGCCTCGCGGGAACGGTGACGGCCGATGCCAGCGCCGGCGTGATCGCGGTCACGGGAATGCAGTTCGCCAGCGACGGCTATCAGATCAACGGTGCGCCGATCACGTTGGCCGATGCCAATTCCATCATCCGGGTCGGTGACGGTTCGGCGGCGGGCGCCAATTTCACGGCGACCATCGGTTCGGTGCTGACCGGCACGGGTGGTCTGAACAAGACCGACCTGGGTACGCTGATCCTGACTGCCGACAATGACTATGCCGGCGGCACGACGATCACCGGGGGCACGCTGCAACTGGGCAATGGCGGGACGAGCGGCTCGGTCACGGGCGACATCGTCGATAACGGCACGCTGATCTTCAACCGTTCCGACCTGACGACCTTCGCGGGTGCGATCTCCGGCGCCGGCACGATCAGGCAGAGCGGTACGGGCACGACCAACCTGACCGGCAATTCGGGCGCGTTCACGGGCATGATCACCGTCAACGGCGGCGGCCTCGGCATCATGAGCGGCGGCGCGCTGAATGCCGGCAGCTTCTATGCGGCGCTCGACGCGGGTTCGACCGGCGCGGTGGCTGTGGATGGCGTGGGTTCGTCACTGACCAGCACCGGGCCGCTGGTCATCGGCGCGGGTGGCGCGGGAACCCTGACCGTGGGCAATGGCGCTACGGTGAGCGATAACCAGGCGTTCGTTGGCTACCTCGCCGGCTCCAGTGGGACAGCGACGGTCGATGGTGCGGGTTCGATCTGGGCGACCACCAACGACCTGACCATTGGCTCGGCGGGTTCCGGCACGCTGAACATCGCCAATGGCGGTTCGGTCACCAGCGCTTCTGGCAATCTGGGCGCCGCCGCGGGCGCGCAGGGCACGGTGACCGTCAGCGGCGCCGGCTCGAGCTGGATCAACAGCGGGGAGATCGGCATCGGTGGAAGCGGCACGGGTGTGCTGACGATCGGGAATGGCGGCAAGGTCCGCAGCGACTTCGGTAGTTTGGGTGTAAACGTCGGTGCAATCGGGACGGCGGCCGTTAACGGCGCGGGTTCGATCTGGACCAACACCGACGATCTCATCGTGGGTGCGCGCGGGACCGGCACGCTGACGATCGCGAATGGCGGTGCTGCCAGCAACATCGATGGCGTTCTGGGCCATGACCCAGGCGCGAGCGGCTCGGTGACAGTCGATGGTGTCGGCTCGACCTGGACCAACAGCGGCAATGTTTTTGTCGGCGGCAGCGGCGTCGGCACGCTGAACATCGTCAACGGCGGCGCGGTCAGCGGGGTGATCGGCAATCTGGGTTTCGGTGCGGGATCGATCGGCACCGCAACGGTGGATGGCGTGGGCTCGACCTGGACCAACACCGGCAATTTGAATGTCGGCGCCGACGGCTCGGGCACATTGACGATCGCCAATGACGGTGCGGTGTCGGCGGGTGAGGCGTTCGTCGTGGCCGGCAATGCGGGCTCGACCGGCGTTCTCAACATCGGCGCCGCAGCGGGTTCGCCTGCAGCCGGGGCTGGCGCCCTGAACGCCGCAAATCTGCAGTTCGGCAACGGCAGCGGCGTAGTCAACTTCAACCACAATGCTACCAACTACCTGTTCGCGACGAACATGGCGGGCGCCGGCACGATCAACCAGCTCGCCGGCAACACCAACCTGACGGGCAGCTCGAACGGGTTCGTTGGCGCGGTCAACGTCAAGGGCGGCCGCCTGGCGGTGAACGGTTCGCTGGCAGGTGGCCAGGTGACCGTCAGCAACGGCGCCACGCTCGGTGGAAACGGCGTCATCGGCAGCCTCACGGCGCAGTCCGGATCGATCATTGCGCCGGGCAACTCGATCGGCACGCTGAACGTCGCCGGCAATGCCAGCTTCGCCAGCGGCTCGACCTATCAGGTCGAGCTCACCTCCACCGGCCTCAGCGATCTGATCAACGTGGCAGGTGCCACGAGCATTGCGAACGGTGCGCGTCTGAGCGTCGTCAAGACCGATGCCGCACCCTACGTCCTCGGCACCCACTATACCGTGCTGAAGGCGGCTGGCGGCGTGACCGGCAGCTACACGTTCGACAATCTCCAGCTGACCAACTTCATCGGCCTGGTCGCCGGCGCAGATGCCAGCAGCGTGTATCTCGATGTCGCCAAGACCAAGACCTTCGGGTCCGCCGGCGCAACGCCGAACGAGACGGCGACGGGCCAGGGGCTGGACAGCCTGCCGCTGACCTCGGTCCTGGTCGGCGCGGTCGCGAACCTGCCGACCGATGCTGCCGCACAGGGCGCGTTCAATCAGCTTTCGGGCGAAATCCATGCCTCGATGGCGAGCGGGATGGTCGAGGACGGCAGGATCGTGCGGGAATCGATGCTCGACCGCCTGCGCGGCTCGATCGACTCGCTGCCGGCGACGGCCGATGGCCGCGTCTCGGTCTGGGGCCGTGGCTTCGGATCGAGGGGCCGCTTGGGGGGTGACGGCAACGCCGCATCCATCAAGCACGACGATAGCGGCTTCCTGATGGGCGTCGACGGCATGGTCGGCAGCGACTGGCGGATCGGTTTTGTCGGTGGCTACAGCCATTCGACGGTCCAGGATGCGGCTCGCGCATCCTCGGGCAAGAGCGACAATTACCATGTCGGTGTCTATGGCGGCGCGCAACTGGGCAAGCTCGGCCTTCGGTCGGGCCTCGCCTACACGCTGCACGACGTAACGACGACGCGGGCCGTCGCCTTCGCCGGCATCTCGGATGCGCTGCGTGGCGAGTATCAGGCGCGGACCACCCAAGCGTTTGGCGAGATCGCCTATGCCCTTCCTATGGGCAAGGCCTCTCTCGAGCCTTTCGCCAACCTTGCCTATGTCGACCACGGGGCGGGCGGCTTTGCTGAAAAGGGCGGCGCGGCGGCGCTTTCCGGCAAGGGAGGGCAGGCGAATGTCACCTTCTCGACCGCCGGCTTGCGGGGCGTATCGCAATTCGAGCTGGGCGGTGGCGCCCTGGTCAAGGCGCGCGGTGCGATCGGATGGCGGCACGCTTTCGGGGACGTCGCGCCCGAGGCGACAATGGCCTTCATGGGCGGTTCTTCCTTTGACATCGGCGGTGCGCCGATCGTCAGGGAGGGGGCGGTAATCGATCTCGGTGCCGATGTGGAGCTCAGCGACAAAACCAATTTGGGCCTCTCTTATGGGGGGCAGTTCGGATCGGGTTCCTCCAGCAACTCCCTGCGCGCCACGCTCGCCGTGAAGTTCTGAGGCGGTATGAACCCCGAGACGATCGTGCTGGTCCAGAAGAGCTTCAAGGTGGTCGCTTCGATTGCTGACGAAGTCGGGCCGATGTTTTACGCGCGGCTGTTCGATGTTCGCCCCGAGCTTCGTCCCTTGTTCGCAGATAATATCGAGCCACAGGCCAGAAAGCTCGTGCAGATGCTGGCCATGGTAGTGAACGGCCTGCACAGACTCGACGCTCTTATGCCGGCGATCGAAGATCTCGCTCGCCGACATATAGATTACGGGGTCGTCGCGGAGCATTATCCGGCTGTAGGCGACGCCCTCATCTGGACGCTGGAGCAAGGATTGGGCGATGCCTTCACACCACCCGTGAGGCGAGCCTGGGTCACAACCTATGCGGCCTTGTCTCGGGCGATGATCGCCGCGACCCGAGAGACTTCCGGCATACATTAGCGTCAGTCGCCCGCGCGGTGGGGATCCACCGCGCGCGCGCATTCGAGACTGGTTGGAAAATCCAGGCAGCATGCAACCTCGGCAAAGGGGCATGTGACGGATCAATTGCGAGGCTGGGCGGCGCTTTAGCCCTCCGGTGGTCGAGATCGCGTCTACGGAGGTCCGAAGACGCTCCATCAGATCCCCGAAGGTATATGGGACCGTAAGTGGGACCGAAGTCACCTTCTGATAATTATCTTTATTTATCAGATCAGTAAGAGGAGGAAGTGGCGGAGAGGGTGGGGCCGCGAAATGCGGACATTCCGCAACGCGCCCAAATGTTGCCGTTCAGGCCGGTCGCCGCCGCTCCCGAAAGGTGACTTTCGGCGACCCAGCGGTCGAAGCTACCGAAATCCCGCTCGCCAGACCGGCCGCGTGCCGCGCTCCCTTGCCGGAAGCGGGCGAAATGGAGCTCATGCAGGATCATCGAGTTCCAGGCGATCAGTTCCTCGCGCTTGAGCCCCGTTGATCGTGAACCCCGGCGCAGTCACGGGGCGAGGCTGGCGAACTGGGTGGTGGTAGCGCCTAGCCGCTTCACTGCCCCGACATGATTGTTGTCATGATGGCTCACGAGCAGCTTTTCGGAAAGTCCCGGGACCGACGCCAGATCGAACGGCAGTGGCTGGGCGTAATGGCCCGCGCAGGAGCCTGTCTGGGCCGTCGCCGAGGCGACACTCGCGGCAACCTGTCGTCATTGCCCGTCCCGAGCGTTGCGCCGCCTGCAAGCAGGCGGCGGAGGTTGATATCGGCATCGGACATGCTGCACTCAGGCAATTCGTGCGAGACTTCCACAACGGGCATCCGCGCCTTTTGACTGGCTATTCCGAAAATCGCCACATGCCACCAGCAGCGTAGCCCGCGACTGGCACGCCTGCTACCGGCGCATCGAATGCGAGAATGCTGCCGGACTTGCCGAAATGTTCAGTATCGGCTGGATCCAGACCATAGGTCGCCGAAGTCACAAACAGCGTCCGTTGGTGGTTGCCGCCGAAGGCACAGCTGGTCGGACGTGGACACGGCGTATCTACCCATCCGACCTTCTCACCCGCAGGCGAAAGGACCTGGATGCCGCTACCATCCCACATCGCGCACCAGATATTTCCCTCGACATCGACTGCCAGCCCGTCCGGCTTGCCGGGCACTTCAGCGAAGTCATGGAGTACGCGCCGATTCGCGATGCTGCCCGTCAGCGGGTCGAAGTCGTAGCGATAGAGAAGGCGCGGCACCGTATCGACGAGATAGAAGGCCTTGCCCTCAGGGCTCCAGCCCATGCCGTTGCAGACGTCGAAACCGCCGGCCATTTTCTGCACGACGCCGCTCCGGTCCAGACGGTACAAGTTCCCCTGCCCAGCCGTCCCGTCGTTTGCGCGAGATCCTACCCAGAAGCGCCCGGCGGCATCGCATTTGCCGTCGTTGAAATGCGTTCCCGTCATGTCCGATGCGGCGCATCGACGTAGCGATCGGCCGTCTTGCAGCCAGAGCCCGCTTTCGAGCGCCAGCAAGATCGTACCAGCCGGGCCCGACACGGCCGCCCCCACCTTCGCCGGCAGAATGGTTGCCGTCGAAACGCCCGTGGCAATGTCGAGGATGTTGACGGAGGGCGCGGCGATGTCGACCCACAGCAGCGCCTCAACGTCCGGCATCCAGTGCGGACATTCGGCAAGCCCGGCGCCCACCGCCCAAGACGCGCGCAATGGCAGCGACCAGTTTTCGGACAGGGGTCTCGCTCCTCGCAAGGGCTGCGCATCGTTCACCACAGTGTTGCTATAAACGATACAAGCAGCTAGCGAAAGTGCTGCATCGGGCGGACGACAGGACAGAGCCGGGCAGGGGAGAGTCGAAGATGGTGGCCGAAGGGGCGAAGATTGCGCGGTTCCGCTGGCTGGTGGTCGCGATGCTCGCGTTCGCCGCCGTGCTCAACTATCTCGACCGCCAGACGCTCGCGCTGATGGCCGGAGCGGTGCAGGGCGAACTGAGCATCGATGACCGCGGCTATGCGATGGTCGTCAATGCGTTCCTCGTCGCCTATATGATAGGCGGGCTGATCTCTGCCCTCATCGTGGATCGTATCGGCGCGCGCTGGGGTATGATCGTCTTCGTCGGCTGGTGGTCGCTCGCCAGCGCGCTTACCGGGCTCGCCCAGAATATCTGGCAGCTTGGCGCCACGCGCTTCGCGCTGGGGTTGGGCGAGGCTGGCAATTGGGTTGCATCGCCCAAGCTGGTGCGTGAATGGTTCCCGAAGCGCGAGCGCGCCCTGGCGATCGGCATCTACTCCTCCGCTGCCCATTTCGGGGCTGCGGTCGCACCCGCCTTGATGGCAATTCTCTTCGTCGCCTTCGGTTGGAGGCTGACGTTCGTGATCACCGGGGCGTTGGGACTGATCTGGCTGGGTGCCTGGCTCGCGCTGTATCGGCCGGCGCGACCCTTGCCGATATATTGCGAAGACGCGGCCGGCTCTCACGTCGAGGCGCGACCCGCTGAGCCTATCGATGATTCGGGATGGAAGGGCTGGGCCAGCGTGATGCGAACCCGCGGCGTGTGGTTCTACGCGATCGCGAACTCGCTCACCAATCCGGTGTGGTTCTTCTACCTGTTCTGGTTTCCCAAATATCTGGTTCAGGAACGCGGCCTGACCATGGCGGAGATGGGCCGCACGACGTGGGTAGTATACGCTGCCGCCGGCTTTGGAGCGGTGGGCGGCGGCATGCTGTCCGGGCTTGTCGTCAGCCGGGGCGTGCGCCCGGCGCGGGCGCGGGTGGCCGTAATGGGCCTGGTTGCGCTGGTCGCCCCGGTCGGTGCGCTGAACGCGCTCCAGCCGAGCGTCACAATGAGCCTGGCGCTGGGCGCGATCGTCGCATTCTGCCATACGGCGTGGGTGACGAACCAGACTGCGCTGCCGGTCGATCTTTACCCAAGCCGTCACATCGGCAAGGTGATGGGCATCGGGGGTATCGTGACCGGCATTGTCACGATCGGCTCTACCTATCTGGTCGGCCAGCTGGTGGCGGTGCTGACATATCGTCCGATGTTCCTCGCCATCGCCATTGCTTACCCCCTCGGCGTGATCGCGGCCTATTGCGCGACGACTGGGCGATCGATGGCGGATCGGGAGAGCGCAGCGTGAACAACGCGACGTTCATCGCGGTTGAGTGGGGAACCGCTCGTGTGCGCTCCCGCCTCCTGACGGCGAGCGGCGAAATCGTCGACAGCACCGTCGAGGATGTGCGGCTCGCCGAACTCGATCGTTCCGCTCAGATCGGACGGCTGCACAGGGTGCGCGCGCGGTGGCCGGAAGCTTCGGGTATTATGTGGCTGGCGGGGATGATCGGATCTCCCATGGGCCTCGAGCCGGTCCCGCAACTGCCGTGTCCGGCGACGCCGGCGATGATCGCCGCGCATGGCCGGCACCTGCCGATTGACGGCTTGTCTCTGGCGATACTGCCTGGCCTGTCGTGCGTCTCCCGCTTCGGAGATCCGGACTTCCTGCGCGGCGAAGAGGTTTCGGTCGCCGGACTGATCGGGACCGGTCGGTCCGAAAATGCCCTGTTGCTGTCCGTCCCAGGTATGCACGGGAAATGGATCGAACTTAGCGCGTCTCGTGTCGAACGGTTTCACACTGCGATGACCGTCGAGCTGTACCGCGTGCTGGCCGAACGCAGCATCCTGGCGCCGCTGATGGCGACGTCGGCGCAGGATGGCGAAGCCTTCAGGGCCGGCCTGTCCCGTTCGATCGAGGGCGGCGCGCTCGCAAGGCTATTATTCTCTGCCCGGACTGCCGTCCTGTCGCGGCGGTTCAGCGAGGAGGAGGCCGCATCTTATCTATGGGGCGTCCTGATCGGATCGGACGTGCGCGACGGCCTGCCGAGGGGGGAAGGGGTCGAGCCTCGATGCTTCGTCACCGGTGCCGATGACGTTGCCCCTCTTTTCCGTGCGGCGCTCGATCACATGGGAATGCGCGTCGAACTGGTCGATGACAATCGGCTGTCCGCGATCGGGTTCGCCAAGATCCGCCAGGCCGCGGTGCAGGAGGAATTGGCATGAGACCCAGGTTGCAGGGGCATAATGCAGTGGTCACGGGAGCCGCGGGCGGGATCGGCGGCGCCATCGTCAGGCGTTTCGCACAGGAAGGGTGCCGCGTGGCGGCGCTGGATGTGGCCGAGCCCGTGGACGGCGATCTCAACCTGATATGCGATCTGGGCGACGACGCCGCCGTCCGGTCGACCGCCGCCGCGATCGCTTCGTCCGGGCTGCAGCCGACAATCGTCGTCCACGCGGCCGCTTTGGGCAGTGGGGGCGCAACATTGGAGACCGACAGTGATTTTCTCGGCCGAATGATGGATGTGAACGTCGGCGGGGCGTTCCGTCTGGCGAAGGCCTTTGCGCCGGGCATGCAGGGGCAAAGGCGGGGAGCGTTCCTCTTCATTTCGTCGATCAATTCCACCTTCGCCACGCCCGGTCTGGCGGCATATGCCGCCTCCAAGGCCGCGCTCGACAGCTTCACCAGAACGTTGGCGCTCGAACTTGCCCCCGATCAGGTGCGCGTGAATGCCATTCGGCCGGCGTCGATAGACACGCCGCTGCTTCGCGAGGGATTTCTGTCCCGGCCCGACCCGCAGGCGGCGCGCAACGTCAATATCGCGCGGCACCCGCTCGGCAGGCTCGGCACGCCCGACGACGTTGCCGCGCTGGCCCTGTTCCTTTGTTCGGACGAAGCCTCGTGGATCACCGGTGTCGATTACCGAATCGACGGCGGCGCCGGCATCACCCGGCGCTGACACAGCCCTTTACCGGTGGCGCGCTGAGGACGAGTCTCTTGGGTTCCCGATCGTCGCCATGATTTGGGCGGCGAACATTCACCGCACGACCCCCGTTGACATGTCGCTAAATGTGCAACAATATTTGGTCAAATAATGATCAAAAGGGGAGAGTGACATGCGAAGGACGAGCCTTTGGCTTGGCGGTGTATGCGTGGTCGCCGTGGCTGCGACATCCGCGGAAGCGCAGACGACGCCGCCCGCGCAAAGCGAAACCAGCGTGCAGGGCGAAGCGCCGGCCGCAGAGGACATCGTCGTCACCGGCTATCGCCGAAGCCTTGCAGAGGCACTCGACGTGAAGCGCGAGACTGCCCAGTTCCAGGACTCGATCGTCGCTACGGACGTGGCCAAGCTTCCCGACAACAATATCGCGGAATCCCTGCAACGGGTGTCGGGGGTGCAGATCCGCCGGGCGCTGGGAGAGGGGACCAGCGTTTCCATCCGGGGGCTTCGGCAGAACCGTACCGAGATCAACGGCAGGACACTGGTCAACCCCAACGGCCGCGGTGTCGGCATCGCTGCAGTGGCGGATTCGGATTACGGGCCGCTTTCGCTGTTCCCGTCGGAGATGATCGGCCGTCTCGATGTCATCAAGCTGCAAGGCGCCGACCGGGTCGACGGCTCGCTCAGCGGCACGGTCGACATCATCACGCGCAAGCCGTTCGACAAAGTGGGTCAGCTCGTCTCCGTATCGGGTTCCGCGGTCTATTCCGAACAGGACAAGCGCTGGGGGTATGACGGGTCGGCGCTCTATTCGAACACCTTCGCCAACGACACCGTGGGCATCCTGCTAAACGCCACCTATTCGAACAAGCCCGTCAACGAGGACTCGTTCAATTCCTTCATCGGCTACACGCCGCTCACCTCCGCGTTCAACACCGTCGCCAACCCCAAAGCGAACGATCCCGACGGGGACGGCATTCCGGGCACCTACCTCGCCGACTTCCGTTTCCAGCGGCTGCGCGAGAAGCGCGAAAAGATCGGGGGCAACGCGGCATTCCAATGGCGGCCGAGCGACAGGTTCGAGCTCTACGGCGATGTCGCGTATTCGCACCTGAACACCCAGCGCACGCGGGACTGGTTCTCGGTACCGCTGAGCAGCAATGCGGCGGACTATACGCGCTACACGTTGTCCGACAACGAGATCCTCACCTCGGGGACGATCAACCAGGTGGCGCAAGGCAATGCCGAAGCGCTGAAGGTCGAGAGCGATACCATCAGTAGCGGCCTCGGCTTCAAGTGGAAGACCGAGGACGGCCGCTTCTCGGTCAAGCCCGAGATCAACTATTCGCGTGCGACCATGGACGTGACGCAGGAGTTCGTCCGCGTCCAAAGCGTCAACAAATATCTGTTCGCGTTCGACGTGAACGACGGCGGGATTCCGACGATTGCCGCGCCAGCCGGGCTCGACGTCACCGCCCCGGCGCAATTCCGCTATTCCAACGTGTTCGACAATTTCAACCGCAATACGGGCCAGGAGACCGCGGGGAAAATCGACTTCGCGTTCAAGCCGGTCGGCTCGTTCGTCCCCCAGATCGATGCCGGCCTCCGATATTCGGCGCTGACCACGACGCGCGACACCATCCAGCGGCAAGTCGGGTTGGCCGGCACCACCCCGGCGAACACCTTCATCGTCGCCAATGGCCCCCAGATCTACAGCGTGCGGGACTATGCCAATCTGCTGGGGGGTAGTGCGCCGCCCGTCGCGACGCGGTATCTCGCGGCGATCGCATCGAGCCTTCCGGTGGGGGCCGCGTGCGAGACGATCGCCCCGAATAGCGGATTGTGCCCGACCCGTCTCGTCGACCCGTTGCAGTCCTTCCGGATCTCGGAAAAAACCATGGCAGCCTATCTCAAGATGGGCTTTGCCGCCAATCTGGGAACGATGCCTTTGTCGGGCAATGTCGGGGTGCGCTACACCGATACCGAACGCAACGCACTCGGTGCGATCAGGCGCGCAAGCGGCCTCGTCGATCCTCTCGAGATCAAGTCCCGCTTCGTCGACTGGCTGCCGAGCGCCGTGGCCAAGCTCGAGCTGACCGACAAGCTTCTGCTGCGCGCAGGCTATGCCAAGGTGCTGGGCTTGCCCGATTCGGTGGATCTTTCGCCCGATCTGATCCTCAACCGCCTCTCCCCCTACAACGGCTCGTCCGGGAATCCGCGCCTCGATCCGCTGCGCGCGGATCAATATGATCTGGCGCTGGAATGGTATTTCGCACGCGGTGCGGCACTGACGTTCGGCGCCTTCTACAAGAACGTGAAAACCTTCATCTTCAGCCGCGCCGCCTACGAGATTCCGCCGGGCGAAGCGGCGCCGCCGGGCCAGCCCGAAGGCTTTCTCGTGACGCGGCCGTTCAACGGAACCGGGGGCAAGGTGAAGGGCGTCGAGGTCCTGTTCCAGGCGCCCTTCTCTTTCCTGCCGGCCCCGCTCGACGGCTTCGGCGTGGTGGCGAACTTCTCCTATATCGACAGCACGACGTCGCTGCTCGATCGCAACGCGCAGGAACTGCCGCTCCAGGGCCTGTCGAAGGTGAACTACAACCTCGTCGGCTATTATGAGAAGGGTGGCTTCGGCGCCCGCGTTGCCTACAATTACCGCGACAAGTTCTTCGACAGCGTCGGCCCCGGCAGCACGGCGATCTATTATGCGCCGTATCGCACGCTCGATGCCTCAGTGCGATACGAGTTCGGGGCGTTCACGGTGTTCGCCGACGCCTCGAATCTGACCAATCAGGTGCAGAGGCGCTATGTCGAATCGCCGGAGGCGACATCCTTCTACGGCTTGCAGGGGCGTCGCTTCTCGGTCGGGTTCAACGCGAAATTCTGAAGGCCGCACCCGTCGGAACAACCGGGACCGGAGGACGCCCTTCGGTCCCCACCTTTTATCCACCGGCGAGCGCTGGAATGCGCGCATG
Source organism: Sphingomonas psychrotolerans (assembly GCF_002796605.1). Classification (NCBI taxonomy): domain Bacteria; kingdom Pseudomonadati; phylum Pseudomonadota; class Alphaproteobacteria; order Sphingomonadales; family Sphingomonadaceae; genus Sphingomonas; species Sphingomonas psychrotolerans. The sequence goes on along the minus strand of NZ_CP024923.1, from coordinate 2,580,131 downwards.
TGCCGGGATCGCGTCTGGAGACTGGAATGACTGATACTATCGGCGGCGTCTTTCCCGTGCTGCCCACCATCTTTGACGGCTCAGGCGGCGTGGATGAACGCGGATTGGCCAACGTCGTCGACTTCGCGATCGCATGCGGAGTCGACGGCGTGGTGTTTCCCGGCCTCGCGAGTGAATATGATCTGCTGACACTGGACGAACGCGAGCATCTGATTGCCCTCGTCGGCGCGCAGGTGGCGGGGCGCGTCCGTTTCGTGGTGGGTGCAAGCAGTGGCAGCCTCGTCGAAAGCACGCAGCTCGCTGCCGCCGGAGCGCGGGCAGGGGCCGCGGCGGCGATGGTCATGACACCACGGCATATCGGTCCCGAGCCAGCGCTGCAGGGCGAATTCTACGCCGCGCTGGGCAAGGGCGCCGGCTTACCGCTAATGGTCCAGAACGCGCCGGCGCCGATGGGCCTCGGCCTGTCCAGCACGCAACTTCGCGCGATCGTCGTCGCGGCCGATGCGATCCGCTGGGTGAAGGAAGAGAATATGCCATGCGGGCAGCGCATCAGCGCATTGCTGGCCGATCGGCCCGCCACCCTCGACGGCGTGTTTGGCGGCGCGGGCGGACGATACATCACCGACGAGCTGGCGCGAGGCGCGATCGGCACGATGCCTGCGGCCGAAACTCCCGAAATTCATGTCGCACTGATGGCGGCGCATCGAACTGGCGATCACGGCAAGGTGTGCGACCTCTACGAAGCTGTGCTGCCGATCCTCATGATGCAGGCGGTGTTTCGGTGGCGACTGACCAAAGAGGTGTTGCGCCGCCGGGGGCTGATCGCGAACGCCCATACGCGCGCGCCCGGGCCTGAATTCGATCCAGGCGATCATGCCGAACTGACGCGGATCCTGGCGCGCCTCGAACCGTATTTCGGGAGCGTGGCGGGCGCCTAGATGTGCCGCTGTCTGCGGTCATACAGCTACGCGATAGTCCAATGCGGGGTCGGCGAGGCTCAGTTGCGGGCCGCGCTCGTCGCCGCTTTCCTCGATCCGGCGCGCCGCCTCGCGGAGAGCATCGAGCATCTCCGGCATGGCGACCGTCGGGATCCATCCCGAAAGGCCGATCGCGGCATAGACGGGCGTTCCGATCGTGATCGCGACGGTGTGTTGCTCGCGCTCGTCCTTGACGCGGAGCCGGACATAGCCGGCAGACCGGACCTCTTCGAGCGCGGAAAGCAGCTGCGGGAGATCGTCATACCCCGGGATGGGATGGCCCGCATAGGTTTCTTCGACCTCGAGATCGTCGAGCGCAGCCAGCAATGCCATGCCGATGCCGCCGCGCGTCGCCGGGTAGAGGCCGATCCGGCCCAAGGCATCGGTTTCGGGCATATTGGGCGGTGCGTGGAAAAGGTAGCTGACGTTGTCGCGCCAAAGAACGCCCATGGCAACCGTGTGACCGAAGCGACGCAGCCCCTCGAGCGCCGGCAAGGCGCGACGCAGCAGGCCCGACGCGAACAGACTTTGTGCGGCTAATACAGTCATGCCTGACCCGGGGCGGTATTTGCGGTCGCTGGTCTGACGGGCGATGCCGAGATAGGTCAGGGTCTTGAGCAGCCGGTTGACCTTGGTCGGATCGAGGTCGACGCGCCGGGCAAGCTCGCGGCATCCGACAGGCTCGGTGGAGATCGCCAGCGCTTGCAGCACGGTAATGCCGTCGATCAGGCTCTGGTTGGGCTGCGCCCCCGCTTTCGCTCCTCTCGCGCCCTCGCGCATTGCTCAGTCTCGCTCTGTTGCTTGTTCAGCCTCATGGCGAACGCGTGGTTGTACGTGCAGCTATCCCGGCTGCCGGCTTTCGTCCAGTGCTACGGGGCAAGCGCCGTCTCGATAACGGGGTGCGGCATATTTAGTGTTGCTAATAAAGCTTCATATACGCTATGTGATACATTGAACGGCCGCAAAGGTCTGAAATGGGAGAGCGGGTGGCATGGCTTTGGATGGTCGGATCGCTTCGATCGAAATCTACTCGGTCACGATTCCGCAAGACGATGCCTATCTGGGAGCGCTCGGCCCGGGCGAATCGGTCAACAGCGCCGGTTATTTCGTCCGCAGCGGCAACCGCACGATCTACCCGGTCAAGATGCGTTCCGCTGTGGTCCGTGTCACGCTGGATTCGGGCGAGGTCGGCTGGGGCGAAACTTACGGCCTCGTCGCGCCCACCGCCATCCACGGGCTGATTTCCGACATTATCGCGCCCATCATCGCGGGCCGCTCTCCCTTCGACGTGCAGGCGATCTGGGACGATCTGTACGATCTGATGCGCGTGCGGGGCTATACGGGCGGCTTCTGGCTCGATGCGCTGGCCGCTGTCGACATCGCGCTTTGGGATCTGATGGGCAAGCTGACGGGCTTGCCGTTGCACCAGTTGCTCGGCGGAAAGCATCGCGACCGCATTCCCGCTTATGTGTCGGGGCTGCCGCGGCCGACGATCCCGGAGAAGGTCGCTCTCGCGCGGAGCTTCGTCGACCAGGGCTTCCAGGCGGTGAAGATCGCCGCGTCGGTAAGCTATGACGGCGTGGAGCGCGAAATCGCAGCATTGCGCGCGGGGCTCGGCCCTGACATCGCGATCATGCTGGACTGCCACTGGATGTATACGCCGGCAGAGGCGGTCGCCTTGCTGCGGCAGCTTGCCCCCTACAACATCTATTTCCTCGAAGCCCCGTGCAAGACGGAAGACGTCGCGGGACTCGCCGACATCGCCGCCCATGCCGAGGTTCCTGTCGCGGCCGGAGAGGAATGGCGCACTGTCTACGACGCGCGGTCACGACTGGAGGCCCGTGCCGTCTCCATCGTCCAGCCGGAGATGGGGCATACCGGCATCACCCAGTTCATGCGCATCGCCCATTTAACTCAGGCGCACCATGCCAAGGTGATACCGCACGCCACCATCGGCGCCGGGATTTTCGCCGCCGCCAGCCTGCAGGCATCGGCAACGGTGCTGAGCCTGCCGTATCACGAGTTCCAGCACAGCATCTTTCCCCATTCGGCGAAGCTGATGACCGGACGTCTCGAATGCAGCGAGGGGTATTTCGCTCTGCCGGAAGGGCCTGGGCTCGGCGTGAGCCCCAATGCCAGCTTTTGGGAGAATGCGACCAGGCTCGGCTGAGACCGGCGGCGCCGGGTCCGGCGGCCGTACCTGAATTCATCCGGGGGATGTCACGGTGCGTTAGACGCCGGGCACCAGGCCAGCCCGGACTCGATTGCCACGGGGTGTCGGCACCCGATCGTATCGTCGGCGAAGAGGAGAGGACGCATGAAAACCAACACTCGGGCTGCCTTGCGCAGCATCGCGGTCCGGCGCGCGCTCGCGGTGCCGCTCGCGGCTTTGACAATCGTTCCTTTTAATGCGGCGCGCGCGGATCCGCCGTCGCCGCTCTATGCCCTGGTCTGGGAAGAATCGTTCGGCGGCACCACGATAGATACCAGCCGCTGGAATTTCCGCACCGACGTAAAGGCGCTCAGCGCCCAGCTTCCCGCCAATGTCGCGATCGTCAACGGGCAACTCAGCCTGCTGATGAAGCAGGAAAATGTCAGCGGAAAGCAATATACCGGCGGCGGCATCGTCAGCAAACAGGCGTTCGGATATGGCTATTACGAGGTGAAGCAGCGGACGACGAGCAATCTGGGCTGGCACAATTCCTTCTGGATGATGGCGGGAAATGGGACCGATACTTACGCCGCGGGGAAATACCTCGAGATCGACAGCGTTGAAATGGACTCGCAGAGCCCGACTCGGATCAACACCGGCTTAGTATTGTGGAACGGCTCTGCGGGGAGCAATGCGATTTCTTACGATCGCTGCCAGATCTTCAACACGTCCTATTCGACGGCGGACGGCTTCAACACCTTTGGTGCGGACTGGCGTGAGGGCGCGGTCGATTTTTACCTGAACGGAACGAAATACTGCACCGTTGCCTACTCGACCACGACACGTCGCCAGGACCCGATCAACATCTGGCTTACCGCGATCGCGTATATCGCGCCGGTCACGGTCGGGGGCACGCCGCAGCTTTATGACGACGTTCGCTTCTACAAGCGCGACCAATATGTGATGAACGGCCGCTATGGGTATAGCGAGAGCGGCACAGGCTGGCAGGACAGCACGGTCGCTGGATTCGGCCTGATCCCGCAGCGCTACTCCTGCACGGCCGGTTCGAAATCGACTTACGCCCCAGGGTTCAATCAGAGCGGCGACTATCGAGTCTATATCTGGAAGACGGTCAACGCCAACGCGGACACCCAGGCCGAGGTGCGCGTCCAGGCGCCATCAGGCACCACCACCACGACGATCAATTTCGCTACCGGCACTTCGGGCTGGGTCGACATCGGACAGCATCATTTCAACGCCGGCACGACTAACCCGGCTATTGGTGTGACCAATACCACCCAATCGGGGTGTCAAAGGGCCGGTGCAGTCAAGTTCATCCGGGCGGCGTGAGCTGCGTTTGTCACAAGACCTGTGGAAGTGGAGTAGCCATGGAACGCAGACCTCTGAAGGCATTGGGGCTATGTATCGTGGTTGCGGGGTTGGCGGTCTGGGCCAACCTCGTAACCGGAACGCCGGAAGGCGATCGGAATGGCATCGTTGTGGTGCCTGAAAACGTCAGCTCGATGCCGATGCCCGAGAAGCCGCTAAAACCCGGCGTTGCCGGAATGCCGTCGGCCGCAGGAGTCGGGGTCCCGACGGTGACGGCCGAGGCGAGCCCCGAGCGCAATGAAACTTCCCCGATAAACTATGCGGATTTGGGAGTCTTGCCCGCGCTGTAGAACCTGTCGCTCAAGGTGCATTGAGCGCGTGTCGCCGTGGAAGCTCATCTGTGCCCAAAAGCCCACGATGCCGGGTGAAGCGAACCGCTTCGCCATCATCTGAAATCCCGCTGATTGACGAAGAAGGGCGCGCGGCTTCAGCAGCGCGCCCCTTACGGGTGGAGCGTGACTCCCTGGTGCCGATCATCGGCGCGTTGGCGCTGTGGCGCCACGCGCCGGGATGACTGCCGGAGCCATTGAATCCTGTCGCGGTCATGCGCTTACGGCGGGTCTCGGGGGGTGGACGTGGAACGGGTCGCGGCGGTTCTTCGCGAAGCGTCCGCCAAGGCGGAGCTTCCCGCGGATAGGCGGTGGGTCGAATGCTACGTCTCTGCAGTCGAGGCCGAGTGCGCGACGCCGTCGAACCGCATAGACCCGGGGCTCGCGTCGCTCGGGGCTCCACCTAGAAGCGGTGTCGCGTGGGCCAGGACGTTTCGCTGTCCAAAGACGTCCCGAGCGGCCGTGGAGCCGAATGAGCTTTCACAAGGGAGCTATGGATTTCTAGGGTTAAAGGGATGGTGCTTACAGGACTCGCACTCGATGGCTAGTGGTTTGAAATAACTCGAAAATATCTCAGCTCTCGCGTCGGTGGCCCCAGCCGTGGCCCCACACAAAAATCGGGACCCGAACCCGCGCCTTATGACAAAGACCGTCGATTCCGACGCGTCCTGGAACGTCCGATCTGGCCGCTGGCGACGACGCCTTCCCAAAGCGAGAGGAAAACAGCGGAAGCTTGGCGCTCTTCTGATGGGGCCGGAGGCAATACAGCACTATAAAGATACGCATTCAGGACTCAGGAACGATCAAGGTGATGGATTTGACATCGATGCTCCGGAGACGTTCACGCCATCGATTTCCGCGACACAGGTAACACCTGGCGGCGCGCTCAAAGTGATGGTGTCATCTTCGAGGAGCTCCATCTCCTCCGCATGTTGGTTTTCGCTAAAAACAATATCGATTGACTGTCCACGGCGAATAACAAATTCCGCTGCCCAAGGCTCTACCACAACGGTTAGCTTATCTTTGTGACAGGAAATGATCATTTTCAATACACCCAAGTTACCCAATACAACAGCTTCGCTCTGTACACCGCAGAAAAATTGCTAGGGTTCGCCCTTGCTTCTTGCTTGTAAAACTTCGCGTATGCGCGAATAGCCTCTCGCGACACGTTTTCCGCCTTCCAGGCTCTCGCTGCCTGACCAGCGGCGGCCCATCGCGCCCGCACCCCTTTTGCCATGGCGTCTTTTGAAGCTTCAAGAGTCTTTGGCCAGCCTGCGATTGTGCCAAATCTACCGGCTGTCATGCCTTTCGGTAGCAACTTTCCGATTTCTTTGGCGGATGCAACCGCCGACTGCCTGAGCCCCCATCGGATAGCCGCCCTTCCCGCAGTGCTTATCCCGGATTTAACGAGCCCGCCAATGCCCATCACCGCGCCGGTTATATTGTCGTCCTCAAGCGGGGCGTCGTTGGGCATCGGCAGCATGCGCTCTCCCTTGTGCTTGAGTTCCGCATCCTGCGATCCTGGTACAAACCCGTTCCGCCTCGCGGATGTTTGTATCGGAAGGCGAGCTTGACTCATCGTATCTATCTGGTCGACCTCGTTACGGCATATGTGAGTACCCGTCGGAATCTCACATTGCCCATCGGGGTCCCTCCCGTTGACCGGATCGTTGTCTACATAGGCGTAGAGGTTCATTTGATCCTCGTAACCGGTTGGATCGGTCTGAAGAAAGCGGCCGAGGGTGGGCGAGTATATTCTAGCTTTGTAGTAGTACATCCCGATATCCGGAATCCAAGCCTGCCCGGTGAACTGAAATCGTCCGTTGTTCCCGGTCCCCGGTATCCCGTATTCGTCATAGCGATTGACTTGGCTAACGTTGCCATTGCCGTCCGTTATTGCAATGATGGACCCTTGGTGATCACCGAATAGGTAATTCGGAGCGCTTACAGTTGGTCCACTATATTGAACGAGCGGATCGTCGTCACCGTCGCTATGAATGTAGCGCTTGAGAATGTTTCCCGATCCGTCGAATTCCATCGCCAAGGCGTCGCCATCGTACAAGAACTGGGTTGTTCCTACTGGTGTCCCCGAGGTTTGCGACAGTCGACCCAGCGGGTCGTAGGTTAGCGAGGCGCCGTTCGAGACAGATATAAGACGATTTTCGATATCATACCCAAAACTTAATGTCCCGTCTGAAGTCAGGTTCCCGTTCGCATCATAGGCGAAAGACGCCGGCCCTGCACTGGAGTACTGATTGAGGCCGTTCACGACGTAGGAACGATCTACGCCGACATACGCATTGAAGGTGTATGTGGTATTGTCACGCGTTCTGGTCACAACCTCGTCGTCTGGGTTGAACGTGAATGAGGTGGCGACGTTGTATCCGCCGCTTGCGAAGGCATGGGTGTAGCTCTGCATTCGTGACACGTCGTCATATCCGAACGTCGTCCAGAAGCTCCAGGCGCCCGAAGCAATCCCGTAGCGGTATAGCGTGGGGATGCGGCCCGTTGCGTCGACAGGTGTGTGGAAAAGCGGCGTCCCATCGATGTCGGCGTAATACAAATCGTTTGTATCATACCGATTGTAGTGGACCTGCTTTCCGTCGGGATAGGTTAGGCCCGTTCGAGCCGCATCCGCGTTGTAGAGGTAACCCAGCGAGCGGCTGATCCCTCCCATGATCGTGCTACTAGAAACTTCACGTCCGAAGCCGTCCCACCCGGTCACGACAGCATCGGCGCCGGTGGTGCTATCAAACCTCGCCGCTGTCCGAAGACCTCGCAAATCGTAGGCGTAGTAGACCGGGCGTGCCCCTCCCGACGGGTATGTCTTCGACGCGACCCGGTTCAAACCGTCATATTGGAAAGATATGCCTCTTCCGTCGCGTTTCCGAATGAAGGTGCGATTGCCGTTGCCATCATATTGATAAGCTTCAAAGTCGGTGGTGGAAACTAAGCCCGCGGTCGTCGAGCTTGGCAGCCTCCACTCCTTGACGCGATCTAACCCATCATAGATGAACTGAGCCTTATTGCCGTTGGCGTCCGTGACGTATTCTCGTAGTCCGTTTGCCGTATAGGTAGTCGTGGAATACGCTTGCTCGATCGATGTCCCGACGGCTCTTCGGATTTGCGTAGTCTGACCAGCCGCGTCGTAGATATTCTTGGTTATTCGGTCTGGACCATAGGTTCCAGCGCCTGTTTGGGTGCAGGCACCCGTCGCAAGGCTGCCAAAGTTCGCAGGATTCATTCGAACCGCTGTACATTCCAGTCGACCGAGTGGGTCGTAGCTGAACTGCGTATATCTCACGATAGCGCCACCAGCCGATGGCGGCTTGGAGACGGCTTCGCTGGTTTTGCGGCCTTGGTTATCATAGGTGATAGTCGTCACGCGGGAGACGGTGAATCCGCTCCAGTTAGCCGGATCGATCGCTTCGGATTGCCAGGTGGCGAGCGAGCCTTGTTCGACCTTGGTGAGCTGACCTCCGGTGTCGTAGGTGTTCCTTATTGCCTGAAACGGGAGGCCACCCCCCCATGTGCGATCCGGATCAGGACTGATCGTCCCCAAGATCTGCCGATTTGCATCATATCGAGCCCCCGAGGTGAAATCCGATGGCGACGACTGCGCAACCGCGGGCGTCGGAGCCATAGCGGCGATCGCGCCAATTAGCGTCAGAACCTGTCGCATTCGGAAGTTCTCCCCCGTCGCGGTGCAACTCAAGGGCAACTCGTCAGGCCCGCCCTAGCGGACGTTTCGCTGATCTTGTTGCCGATTTGATCGTAGCTGAAGCAGGTGCGAAGGCTCGCACCGTCCGCCGTAACCACCTTGCCTCGTAGCCAAAGATTGTTCGGCCCCGCGTTGGGGCCATAGTCGTAGCTGACGACCACCTCATCGCTCGAGCCCGCGGCGCAGGCATCCCCAACTGTTGCGCTCGTTCGGCAGACCTTCTCGCTGAGGACCAGCCAAAGCGGACGATTTGCCTGAACATATGCGCCCGCGCTGTTTTTGACCCATGCATAGCGCTGAGTATAAGCATAGCGCTTGACCGGTCGTACTGCTCCAGAGCTCGGCGTTGGCCCGGTCGCAGTCAAGACGCCGCCATGCACGGGGTCGTAAGTGAAGTCTGTCGTGTTGTTGTTCGCGTCGGTGACGCTAGATGGCTTGCCGCAACATCCCGTGGCATAGGCGTACGTCGTTGTTGCGTTTGCCGTTCCCGAACCTGGCTTCGACACGAAGGAATACGACGTTGTATCACCGTTGGCGTCGTAGGTAGCCACATGCTTGTTTCCGTCCGGATGGATCACCTCGGAAATCTGATATTGTGGTGTATAATTGTAGGCTTCGACATTGCCGAGCTCGTCGGCAAATTTCCAGAGCCGGCTCGGGATTTCTGTTTCGCCCACAGTAGGGTCTCCCCCGGAGTCCCCGGGGAATCTTCTATATCTCCTGATTCCACCCTTTGGATCTTGGACTACGGCGAGCTGGCCACTAACTCCGCCCAACACTGGGTCGCTGGATGGGTAGGAATATGTCCAGGTTTGGCCATCACGGGTCGCGCTGGTTATCCTCCAATCATACATGCCAACAGTGTTTACCGGCATGTAGGTTTGGGACGTCCAGCTTATCCCCGGCGTCGCCTGACCCGGTGCCTGTAGGCCGGCTGTGGATCGCGTCCAAGTTTGTCCCGAGTTAGTTGTGTATGTGATGGGGTAGGTCTGCGATATGGAAAGACTTGGCCAGGGATATGATAGTGCGCAGATCGTAGCGTTCGGATCGCAATATTCATAGGCATTATTTATGAGCGTTATCTTGCTTCTGTTTATAGTTCCGCCAGTTGGGTAATCGTACTTTATTTGATATCCTCGATTTGATACTATGGATTTCGCCCTGCAAGTTGGGCCGCCGAGGGGCCACTCAATGTAATATGTCAGTACCTCCCCATCGGGTTTTTCGATGCTCGTCGCGCACATGTTTATAGGTCCCACACTAGACCCTATGAACTGCGGATATGAGTAAGTTATAACTGTGCCGTCCCGCAGGTAAACGTATGCGTCGTATGAATCCTGGATGAAATATGCACCCGGCTCGTTGACGGATTGCCCAGAGAGGAAGGCCCAGCTTTTTGGTCCGATAGTTGCCGTGACTCGCGTTGAATTAACATTTGTTGGATCCGCGATCCTAAGATTAGACGTGAATGTATCTCTGTCTGTAGGAAGAAAGTAACTGACATTAATCGGGTCTTGGTCTGGCGGCCCGATTGAGATCTTTCCTAGTTCAAATGAGAATGTCCAATTGACGAGGTCGACCCCGTTTTCGTCTACAGCGCTAATCATTGGCATCGGGTTTGCCGACTGAGCCCAAGCGGTCACGGACATGGCTTGCGATACTGCCAAAATCCAAGCATGACACCGCCAGTCAAGCAACCTATAAGGACGGTAAGCGCTAAGACATTTGGGTCGTCCGTAACCCGAACGAAACTGGGGAATGTGTGGATTTTGTGCCGACGCTCTTGCGCCAGCGCTCAGACCGCGCACCCAGCTGATCATATTGAGCTCCGCCTAGATTGCTAGAGGTGGTGGAGTGGGATGGTCCCGAGCTACCTACCTTGCGCGCTAGATGCGCGACGGCTCTGCTCGAGCTGCTTCATCAAACTCGATGTCTGGGTAGCACAAGTGGGAAGGCCGCTTGAACTTACCACATGTTGCGCCCGATTCCCGGCTGCATCGAAGCAAGTTCCGGTTGATATGCCGTTGGCAGGTCCGCCAGATATAGTGGTCTGGACTAAACGGCCGAGTGCGTCATAGCGGTATGCGGTAACTTCCTGCCCGGCGGCGGCAGATGCAAACAACGAGATCAACGCCATCGCCGCGGCGGGAGAAAAAAACCTCCGAAAGGTCATTTATGCCCCCTTCGTAACTGTAGGCGATCATCGCAAAGTTTCCGCGAGAGTCAACGTTCATATTTATACGCAAAATCAAATCACTTAACCTCTAAATGTGAAATGTTAGCGCCCCGAGCGATGACGCGTCGGCGTCCAAACCCTTGCTGTTGCGGGGCATTGATAGCTTCACCTCGCGCTTCGCCGGAACGCGCCGCAGTCAGAATCGTAAACATGAGGGCGTCGCGCCCGGCGCTAGGAGGGAGTTCCAACAGCAGCTTCATGAACCTTGGGGCCTCAACATATCTAGCTGCCGCTGGAGTAAGCCGCGAGTCAGGTCGCCGACTTCCCTTGGGGCGTCCGAAGACGCCTGTTCTGCGACGCATGTCGCACTGCTGCGGATCGCGTGGTGCGCCCCGGCTTGACGATCACTCAGGACGCGCCCCATGGACCACAAGGCCTATCCGAGCGAGAGCGGGTGGAAACGGAACGTCGCGCGCTTCCTCTCAGATGAAATCTCGCGCGCTATCGTTCCCATCAGGAAGACATTGCGCCATAGCGTGCGAAGGCTGTCATCGGCTACAGCAGGCGGCAAATCCCGCGAATGACAGACGTCAGCTTTCGGGATCGCTCGGCAGCGCTGCAACCGAAAGTGAGGAGCAACGTAATCAGCCCAGGCAGTCTCCCCCACGCCAGGCTTAGCTTGAGCCTATCAGTAGCGGCGTCCTAGAATCGCGCTTCCCCCGAATCACTAGATACGCCTCGTATCGAGCGGATCATTCGCGGCACCTTGGAACACCCAACGAGGAACCATCCGCAGTGGTGCCTTGCGGATGCACCGCAATCGGCGGCACCGTGAAAATCGCGAACAATTCTCGCAGCATGATCAATCGGGAGCATTTTAACTCATCCAAAACCGAATTTTTGTTACAATTCGCTTGCACGGATAAGCGATTTCTTGGCAGTCATTCGAAATGGGGGTGGGGTTTGTCTGACAGCGCGGCAGTCGATCCGGAGGGAATCCTTCGGCCAGCCCGGATCGATTCTTACGAACGCGTCTTCACGGTCGGGCCTTTTGGCGCTCGGGTCAGTTTCGCTTCTCAGCAGCAACGAGCGTTCAACATAGTTTGGGCGCTAAGTGAAAAGAATATGGTCGGCGAGGGCAAGCGCGTCGCAGTGGTCGGAGGCGGCCTCTCGGGAATCACCACCGCTGCGGCACTCTTGGCCAAACGATGTTCGGTTCATTTGTATGAGACGCAAGGGCGCGTGCTCGGCATTCAGAAGCAAGCGGCACACCGCTTTATCCATCCCACGATCAACTTCTGGCCGGAGATTTTCGAAGAGACGGCATTTGGTCCGATGATCATGCCGACGACCGAGCTACCGTTCTTTGACTGGTACGCGAACATCGGCTCGACGATCATGCTCGCGCTACGCGAGGAATGGCGGCGCTATTTCAAACCGCGCCTGTCCGCGCATAACATCAGCACGACCGTTACGAGCCTGAGTGAGAAGAATAAGAAGGTTACGATCTTCGCCACGGGCCGCGGACCGGAAAAGAGCGAACCGTTCGACGTGGTAGTGCTCGCGATGGGGTTCGGCCCAGAGCGCACCGTCGCCGGTGTCGAACCGGTTGGCTATTGGGAGAGCGACGACTGGTACGATTCGGAGGGTGATGGACCGACCCCAGTCGTCGCCGGAATCGGCGATGGCGGTCTCATCGACGCGCTGCGGGCCATTCACACCCGATTCGAGGCGGGCCGCCTATGCGCGGAGGTTGTGAGATTGCTCGCCTCTTCCAGTGTTCCCGCGCTCGTTCGAGACCTTGAAGGGGAAGTGCTGGGCGCCAATTTGGACAAGGACGCGGCGGCGGAGGCTTATGCGCGGGGCTACGCGCGCATTTATGAACTCGACACTCCGGACCTCGTCAAGGACGTGCTGAACACGTCGTTGCGCAAACCCCCGTTCGATCCGGTGCTGCTGGTAGGTCCGGCTGCCTTCCCATTCTCCAAGACCGCCGCGCCAATTCACAAGTTCATGATCACCCACGCCTTGGATCGCGAAGCCGTGGACTATCAGCAAGGCAGGCTCGAGGATGGCCCGATCCTGAAGCGCGATGGCGCGGAAGAACCGATCGGGGACCGGCCGAAGGTAGTTCGACGGGGCCCTGAGCGGAATTTCGGTGGCGTGATCGCCACCGATCTCGTGGACAAGGTAGCACAACGGCAAGTCGTGATGGGCGATCTGCTCAAGCCGGCGCCCTATGGCGCGTCGGATTGGATGTTCCCCGGCTATCCGCCGCATAGACCGGCCGACCCCATCTTCGCCAAATTTCGCTTGGACAAAGCGGAGGAATACATCAAAAGCGCGCTCGGCACGCCTCTTTCGCTCGGAGTCTCCAGGGACGGTGTGGTCACGTATTTCGTGGCGCCTGAGCTTGGACGGACCGATCTGGAGGAGAGGATCCCGCCGCGCTTGTTTGGCGTACGCACGCTCCTTGGAGATTGCCCGGTGATTCATGTCTGACCGAGAGGAAAAACAGTTCCTCACAACGGGGGAGCGGCTTCGCTCGTCCGCCGGCGAATTCAAAAGCGTGGTTGGCGGCTTGGTCTCCAGTGCGGCGAGGGGGGAAATCTACGCGGTCAGCGTCGCGCACACGCTCGAATCGGATGACGACGACGTGGCGACGGAATCGGGCATTTCGCTGTCCGGAATCTTCCGTGAGATCCCTCGCGGCGGCGTGGGGTCCTATCGATCGATCTCAAACGCACTCTCCCTCTCGACGGTCGCAGCAGACCAGTTGCTCGAATTCGACTACAACGCGAGTTGGGCTGGCGACGCCGGCGTTTGCGCGCCGCAAGACGCGTTCCAGACTCAGGTGACGATCGGGTTCCGGGGTGGGCGGCAAGTCTTCGGCTTGGTCACGGAACTTGGCGCAGTGATCATGCTGAAACGGGGAGATATCGCCCCGGTCGGATATCATGGCGCGTTGAAGATCACGGCGTGCGAGGGTACCGACTTCGTGACGCGTGAGGAGGCCGGTACGCCAGTGTTTGCCGAAGACGGCTCGCTGCTGGGATTTCTCGTGATCGCGGTGGACGACTGCGCATACGTCGCTCCGGCCCAGCCGCTGTTTGATGAGGTATCGATCTATCCGGTCGATCGAGCCGCGATCGGGCGTCACAACACGGTCGCAGAACATCAGCTCGAGCTGCGCGGCCGGCGATCCGCGAGCGACCAGGACTATCTCCAGGTCGCTCGCTTCTCCGAGCGGTTACCAGCCTGGCGTTACCGCGAATTGAGAGCTCGGGTCGCCTGAGTTGCGCGACACCGCGCCTTATGATGATATCGTCTATGATCTGCTGGCGAGCATCATGCGCGCCCAGGCTGATATCGCGACGCGTTTGTCCAGCACCGCGCTTGGCGATATCCCCGATGGATTGATCAATCGCCACTTCGAGTGGCTCACGCTACATTACCCGGAAGGCGAGAACCGGCACCTCTTCGACAGTTTTGGGGGGACTTTTCCGCTCCGCACCCAAGCGCTGCGAGCTCGCAGCCAGTTGCCGCGAGCAATGCGCGCCACACTTCGGGCCCGACACGCCCTACCCTGGGAGTCCGACGAGGACGACCTCGAGGCGCACGCTGAATCGGAAGCGTTCGTGCAAGCCGAACCGACACGCATATCCCGGCTCATCAAGCAGTCCTTCGTGTCCGTGCTGGATCGCGAGCGCGCTCGCTACGAGACAACCTTCGATGAGGATGGTCAGCTCGTTTATTTGACCGGCAGCAACGACAGCCAAGTTGAGATCAAGTCGCCGCTTAGCGTTTTGCGAGAGTATCTCACCATTCCCGGCGTTCCCGGATCGGAGGCCTATGCTCTCCTGCCGCTTCGAAACGTCATATTCCAGCTGTTCCAGATTTACCCTGATGGCGTTGGACCCTCCAGCAAGGCGTCATCCTTCACCGTCTCCGACATTGAGGCCGCGCTCTCCCACATTTGGACGTCGCTTCGCGTCCGTCATTACTCCAAAGGACAGGACACACTGCCGCCGGAGGGCCGAAGTGAGGAGGGCGGCATGCTTCGCCATTTCCTCGCGGCCATGGAAGTGCTGTGGGTGCGCTTCGCCAATTTAGACGAATGTCGAGACTATCTGTCGCACGCCGCTCTGCGACCTGAGAGGGCGGAGTTCGCGTTCGTCCGCTCAAAACATCTCGAGCGGCTTCCCGAGTTGGGCGAGGTGGTCAACCAGCTCTGGGGACTGCCGATTCCGATTAGAGGGGCTGACACGCTCTTTCGCGGTGGCTTGAAGTTCTCGGGCCGGCAGGGGTTGGTTGTCGGCGTGCACGGCGGACCGGGCGCAGGCAAAACCAGTTTGGCGCTCGCGCTGGGTGCAACGCTCGCGCCTTTTGGTATCAACACCTTGTTTATCACGGCGGAAGAGACGACGGAGGATCTCGAGGCGAAGATCGAGAGCCTCGTTTCCGACGATCTGCGGCGTCTCTCCTTCTTCCCGAAGCATCCGACAGAATGGATACAGTTCCAAAACCTCTCATTCGGTTGGTCGGAACCCAAGGAGGAGGATTCGCTCAAGACGCTCGAGTCGGCGCTTCTGCGCCTGTCGCAGGCTCTCGGGGAGGGTCTTTCGGAGACCGACGAGCCTGGCGCCTCCAAGCCATGCCGAGCAATCGTCGTCCTTGATGGTATCCACGACCTCGTGATGACGTCGCACCATAGTGAGGGAAAGAACGGCGGCTCGCTGCGGCAGCGTTTGCGAGAGTTCATTTTCGCCTGCCGCGAGCTTCGGGCACTCGTCATCCTGACAGCAGGTGAGGATTGGGCGGGAGACCGGGCCCTGGACTATCTGGTGGATGTCGCGATCCGCTTGTCTCATGAGTCAGTCCGCGAACCCGGACGCAAGCCGGATCGACGGATCACGATCTCGAAGGCTCGACACCAACTCTGCGCGATTGGCACACATGGCATTCAGCTCGCGGGGGCCAAGGGCGTGCGTTTCTCGCCGCAAATCAACTACCAACTTGATCGTAAGGCGATCTGGAAGACCCGGCTCGCGGAAATGGGCGTGTACAAACGGGTGCTGGAGCTGGCGCTAAGCCAAAAGGCTTTTGAGAACTTCTCGCATTCCTCTTCCAAGCGTATCGGCCGGGGCCGGTTGGATTTTCAACCGAGCCAGCTTGGCGTCCGGCTGTTTCGAGGCTCGAACATCTTCCTGAACGGACAGGGCGCCGGCGGCAAGGCGGCGCTGGCGCTGAAGATGGCGATCTCACCTACCGTTGATCAGGATGAAGTGCATATTCAAGTTCCTGAAAAGGTGCTGGTCGTCTCATTCCTATATCCGCAACAATATTACATAAATATCCGCGAGGCGCTGCTGCGTTTGCGGCGCTACGAGTATGGCATCGGGATGCGGGAATTACGCCCGACCGTGAACGTGATGCATCTCTATCCTGGCAATTATCGCCCCGACCAGCTCTTCAATCGGATCGATTGGGAATTGGAGAGCGCGGACTTGGCCGGTGATCCCTACACGACCATCGTCATCGACGGGCTGCACAATGTCGCGCGCCAGTTTCCCGAGATCCAAGAGTATCCGCTGTTTTGGCCGCAAATCTACACGGCGCTGCGCGCTCGGCCGATCACCATCATCAGCACGCACACAACATTTCTCTCAGATCACGATTCGATGACGCTCAATGATCGGCGCATCGATCCGATCATGCATCTGCTCATTCAGAACACGGACTTCCGGTTCGAGATTGATCCGCTGACTTCTAATTGGCCTCCGCGTCCGCGAGAGAAAATCACCTCCGATGATTCGAACATCTTCTGGTTGCGGACCGTGGCGGCGATCAATCAGCCCATCCCGCTGCCCGGACTCCTTTGGAGCCGTGATCGCCTCTTATTATTTGAATCTGGCCAAGCCAGGCTGCCATTCTAGACCTCGACCGACGGACGGACATTCGCTGGTTGACTGTTGGTGAATGCGTATCTCTCGTCTCGAACGACCCGTCGCTCAGTCGAACCAAACGCACTTTGACACACCCACCCTCATTGAACAGATGCACCGTGCAAAGAACGTCGATCGAGCCGCGTTTGAAGTGGGACATAAGCTTGTCGCACTCGCGGGCGGGAGACGCGCCAAACATCTCCTCCGCCCGAAAACCAAACAATCGCAGCATGGCGGTGAAGTGCTCGGCGTGTTCGACACTCGGAGAGAAGACCAAGGCGGACTTGCGATTCTCGCTTTTGAATATTTCAGCGAAGATCCGCGCGGTCTCCTCATCCCTGGTCGGGATGATCAAGCGACGATTGAGCTCGAACATGGTGTATCCATAGGCCGACGCGTTCTGAACCAACTCCCAGTCAATATTGTCCGCGAGCAAGCGGTAGTCGACGTCGCTCAGATATGCGGCTGGGGAGGTCACGGCGCATGGCCTTCGTACAACCGCATCCACACTTCTGAGCGAAAGCGGCATGTGGAGCGCCGACCCGATCGAGCGTTCTCTCGCCCATGCGGACAAGGATGCAGTCCGCGGCATTTATAGCCGCAGGGCTTATTGGGACGAGCGCGTCGCCATGCATCAATGGTGGAGTGACTATCTCGACGGGCTACGGGCCAGTGTCACCGATGAGCCTACGGCGAAACGCGGGTTTGCAGGATCTAGTACGGGTGAGGACGGCAACTAACGCCGCGTTGCGAGCCGCGGGATCCGGACCATCGGACGATGAAAATAGGTCGAGAGGTGTCGCACAACGTGGCGAATCAGGCGCGACCTCGGATGCAATAGTCGTGGACCTTCCGACACGCATGTCCTAGCTTCGCGTCAGTCCGCCGGGGGAAGCGGATGGAATGGGGCAAATATGGGAGAGAAAAAGGCGGCGCTGCGTAGGGCGCCTGACGCCTTGACGGGCGATCTTCGTCAAATTGTTGAATATCGGAAGTCTGGGCTTAGCCTAAACCACGTCGTCGGCTGTCCACTAGACTGCGGCTATTGCGTGCGACACCTCTTCGGCAATTTCGATATGAAGCGCCCTCACCTCATCATGGACGACGACCTAGCAGTCGCGAACCTGATTTCCCATTGGGCCTTTCGGCGAGACGTTACTCCGATCCAGATTTTCAACCGGGCTACCGATCCCTTCCTGCGGGGCGTGAAGGAACACCTCCATCGCACGCTGCTGCTTCTGGACGCGATGAAGCTACGCAACCATGTGCTGGTGATCACTCGCTGGAAAGTCTCGGCTGACGACGTGCGCCGCCTAGAAGAATTGGTGAATTTGCGAGTCACGGTGCTGGTGACATGGTCCGGCATCAAGGACCAACGTATCGAACCAGTAGATAGCAGGGTCGCCGAGCAATCACTCGCGATCCTGGCCAAACTTGCCAAACGGACCAAGTGCATCCTCTACTGGCGCCCTATCGTGGCTGGGCTGAATGACGGCGAAGACGATATTTCTCGGGCGATTGAGCTCTCCCGTCTGGCTGACGCCACCGTCTTCACGGGCCTTTTTCATCGCGCAGAAATTCGTGAATATCTACGTTCGCTCGGCGTGGAAGACCTCTACCAAGATGCGCCACGCCGCAAAGTCATGCCGCGAGAGGTTGAGCAGCGGGTTCTCGAGGGGTTCGACGGTGAACGGCTCTTCCGCAAGACATCGTGCGCCATCGCGTTCGCGCACGGCGTTGCCGACTGGAACGGGCATTACGGCATCGATCACATCTGCGATATCTGCCCCGCCGACCAAGTCTCGATTTGCGCGAGCGCGCATCGGCTGCCGGAGCGAAGTGCGGTCGAGGCGCTGGCGAGTGCTGCGGGCCTATCGTGCGCTGATCTTGAGATTGGCCCCGGCCACATCACCGTTGCTGACAGCACGGAGCAGCAGCGATACTTCATTCAACACTCGCTCGGATTTCAGGTGCATGACCGGGCGATGCCCCATTTGCCTGGGCGGCATGGCCGTGCGGAGGAGGGTTGGGAATGAATGAGCGAATGTGGGCGGTGGACATCGAGGGCAACGGCAAAACGCCTCCCGAGATCGTCGAGATCGCCATCGTTGAGCTGCGCGGACTGGAGCGGACAGGTCTGCGCCGCAACTGGCGCCTGCGCCCCCCAAGCGGCATCGCGCCAATGGCCTCGCGCATCCATGGCATCTGGGACCGCGACGTCGCCGATGCGCCGGATCTGGAGGACGTCGCCGACGACATCCTTGTGTGGCTAGAGGGTGCGCCGATTGTCGGACACAACGTCCGTGTCGAACTGGAAGTGCTTGGCCGCGCCCTTGACGAATGGTCGCCGGCATCCGCCTATGATACGCTGAAACTCGCAAGGGCGATGTTGCCAGACGCCCCCAAACACGGTCTCGAAGCGCTGGGAGCGCGACTTGGGCTTGACGTGCAAGCAGCGAGCGAGACCGGATCAACCGCCCATTCCGCTCTATACGACGCGACGCTTTCCGCCATTCTTCTAAAGTATCTCCTTCAGCCATTGTCCGCCGAGGAGCGCCGTCGTCGGCTTGCCGAGATCGACCTTCTCGAGCCTCCGCCACAGGGTCAGTTGATTTGACCAGACCCTTCAAGATCGCCGTCGCCGGCACGCACTCGACCGGCAAATCTACATTTGTCGCCGCACTGCTGAGCGCGTTGGCGGAGGCCGGGTTGGCCGCCGAGGGGGTGCATGACAGCGCCGCCGATGCGATGTCGCTTGGCTTTCCAATCCTCGCCAACCATTCATTCGAGAGCACGGCGTGGCTGATGTCGCAAGCCATCCGACTGGAAACCGAAGCTTCGCTGCGAGCCGATGTGATCGTTATCGACCGCCCCGTCCCGGACGCGCTCGGCTATATGCGGGCTGCGCTGCGCCACCAATCACGCAAGCTCGAGCCGGGCCGGCTCGAGCGCTTGGAAGAGATCTGCCGGACTTGGGTGGGCGAATATGACTTGATCTTCGTGACTGTGCTGGATGAGCAAGTGCCAATTGGTCCTGGCCGACCGGACAACGAGGCCTTTCGGCGCTTGGCCGCTAGGTGCGTCGCGGACGTGTTCGAAGAGATGGCGCCTAGCGCCATTCCGCTTCGCAATGGCGAGGTGGGCGCGGCGGTAGCGACTTGCATGGCAGCGGTGCGGCGCCATGCATCCCGCTGACGAAGCGGCGAGATTGGCGGTCGAGCTGGCTGGCGCGCAGCGTCTCGCGCTCGGAACGATGGGCCTGGCTGGCGTCTATGGACCGGTGCCGTCGGACATCGCCCAGCAGACGATTAGGGCCGCGCTCGATGTGGGCATCACGCTATTCGATACGGCTCCGCTGTACGGCAATGGAATCGCGGAGCGTCTGTTGGGCGCTGAACTCGCGGGACAAGATGCAGCCGTCGTGACCAAATTTGGATTGGCGGCCGGTCGGGATGGAATGCTCTTCAGGGACAGCCGGCCAGCGAGCGTCCGCCGCTCCGTCGAAACCTCGCTCCGACGACTGCGTCGCGACCGCATCGATATTCTCTTGCAGCATAGGCCGGACCCGGCAGTCGGCGAAGAGGAAGTCGCCGGGATGTTGCAGCGGCTCGTAGAAGAGGGAAAGGCCGCACAGGTCGGTCTGTCGGGTAGCAGTCTGACTCGTGCCGTTGCGATGGGCGCGATGGCGCCGATCCGCGTCGTCCAAAACGAGTTTTCGGCCGCCAGCGAGATCCTTCCTCGCGAAACTCCGGCGGACTTCTCTGCCGCCGGCCTGATGCTGATGGCGCATTCACCGCTAGCGCGAGGGTTGCTCGCGCGTACGCAGCCACGACTGTTCCCGGTCGGTGATCATCGCGCGACGATGCGATCGCTCGATCAGGCTGGTCAAATAGCGCTGCTCGCCCGGGCTGCGCTACGCTTTTCGGACTTCGCGACCCTCTCGGACCCGCGGGTGGCGATAAGATGGGTGTTGGACCAAGGCGCCGCTGTCGTAGCGGTGATTGGCGCCCGCTCGCCGGCTCAGGTTCGCGGGCTGATGCACGAATAGCTTGCAGAAAGCGCCCGGTTGGCTCGAGGTCACCCAAGGATGACCCAGAGCTTTATGCAGCCCAGCACAACGGTGATCACAGGGGCCGCGATCGCGAACCCCACCGCCACGGGATGTCCCTTTGCCCATTTGATCCAGCCTCCCGCCGTGGCGACGCGGTCGCGGAACGTAGTCGCCGTCTTGAGTCGTCCCTCTAGCGTTCGGGTCGCCACCACGTACATGACATCGATGCGGTTCAGCAGCGACCGCGTGCCGACGCCGAACTCTCGTCGCTCGAGCGCCTCGCCCTGCGGCTGACCGTCGACTAGATGTGGCAACGGGATTCCATTGATGTCCGCGAGGGACCGCAACCGGTTGGCTGTATCGGCGTAACTGTCGCCGTGGATGTCGGCGAGACGGTCGGCAAGATCCAGACGGTATCCATCGGGAATGGCTGCGGGGTATCCGCCGAGTTCGCGATAACGGTTCTCCAGTCCGAGGAATCCGAACACAGAGTTGCGCATGTTCCAATGCAGCCAGAAATGGTTCGGATGGGCGCGAGCGAAGGCGTAGAAGGCATCCAACAAGCGGCGCTCGGCCTTGTCGAGCTGCTCGGCCGAGGCTGCCATCGGGTCGATCGCGGCACCGCGCAGTTCCGCTTCCACTTCAAAGCAGTGGGTTACGCCAGTGCCCATGTTGCGCGCTGCGACGGCGGTCACGCGCCTCTCGGCCGACGCGAAGGTCGCCCCGATATAGTGAAGTACAAAGGCATGATGACGCGACGCCAGCGCGCGCTCCAGTTCCGCCATTGCCGCCCTCCGACGGTCGTGTGTTCCGCTCATCGCGCCAAGGCTAATGCGAACGGCTCAATTCACAACGGCTACGCAGCTTATAGCCGAAAGTTTACAGCAAGTGGGCCGGCGAAAGCTCGCCTTTTGTCAACTGAACGACCGGGAAAGGGCGCGCAGCGGTGGAAATGTGTGGGGCGCATACGTATCCCACCAATCGCAGGCGTTGACCGCCATGTTTTTCCGATTCTCAAAAGCGGACACAGGCTCCCAAGGCTGGACGGGGTGCTAAGCTGTGTTTTTCGAGCGCGAGGCGCGATCTGATGCGCGTCAGGAGAGGCGAACCGTCCGTTAGGTAGACTGGAGCAAATGCTCGTCGACCTGACCCGAGATCACCGGATCAAGACGGTCCGCTTCGGCCGCGGCCCAGCTTTTCCATTCAACGAACACATTTGCATCGAGCGAACGATGGCCTTTCTCCATTGCCGTGCCGACCGCAGCGATCAAGGCACGAAGATCGTTGGCCTGCCGCAGCATCTCGGCACTTCGGTGCAGCGCGGCGAGACGCTCCTTGTTTCGTCGGACGAGGGCTTCCTGGCGCTGTTCCTCGCGCCACGCTTCCATGCGGGCGATGTGTTCCAGTCGTTCGACGATTCCGAGACGATAGCGCGCTTCTCCCGCCGCAATGACGGCGGCGGCGACCTCTGAAAGCTTGCTTTCGAGCTTTTCGGTATCGTCATGCCAAAGCCGCGGGAATCCATCGGGCAGCGCTGGAAACAGCTCGATGGTGAGGGGTGTCTTGGCGGGCGCGGGAAGCGCGTCATTATGGCGCCTGTATGTCGCAGTCTCGGCGCCGGGGTGATGGATCTTCACATGGACATCCTGGTCACCGACTGTCGCATGGAAGCTGGGCAGATCGACGCCGCCGAGCTTGCAGGGATGTCCGAGCTTGGCCAAGGCGTTCATCAGCGCGTTCGCGACGCGGAGCTTTCGGGCGGCGTCCGGCACGTCGAAGATCGGGGCCAGCTCCCAGTTTGGATAGGTCGAAGTCGCGATCTTTTCGCGGCGGCGTTCGTCCTGACGTAGCAAGGTCCGCAAGGCCTGGTGCGGCCGCTCGAGCGTACCGTCCGGGGTCACCAGGTCATAATCGCGGGACTCCCCAAAGTTCGGGGCATCCTCACCGGCGACGAGGCGCTCGACCGCGCGTGCGACGTTGGCCGGTGTGACCTGGCGTTGCAGTTCGCTGGTCAGGCGCTCCACTGATATCCTCCAGCGCTGAAGTTTCAGCATCGCTCGCAGGCTCTGAGCGGACTGACCGCGCACTTCGATGCGAAGAGCCTTGGTCGAGTTCCCGCCGACGGTGCCGGGTTCCTGGCCCCATTTGCGCGCGGTCTGGCGAATGCGCGTGATGAGCGCGCTATCGGTGAAACCGGAAATCTCGCCAGCGCTGACGAGGATTCGCTCGTGCCGGGGGCGAGGGCGCGCAAGCGTACTGTCGATCAGGATATCGTCGATTTGCTGACCGAGGATTTTCTCGTGCGCGCGTAGCCGCCGGATAATTAGCTCAAGGACCTTTTCGTAGTGCGAGTTGCGAGGCGGGCCGCCGCTGCGGCTGTGCAGCAAGACTGCTCCGTCCTCGATTTCGATGCGCGCATCGAGCTGCGGACCGCTATCCGTTTCCACCGTTGCGTATATCACGTCAGTTCATCCCTCCCCGGAATGTCGGCCTGTATCAGAGCCGCAACGGCCAAATAGACCTGACGCTTCAGTCAAGTTTTGGAAAGCGGTCGGCCCAGCGGCTGACCAAGCCGGTGCCTGGCCGGCCTTTCCCCGGCACCTTGCTGCCGTAGCCACTTCCGTTCCAGTCCGGCGAGTAATGGTTGATCAGGGCGAACTCGGCGGCGAATACCCACCATTCGCTTTCGAACGTGAGGAAGCGGCATTGCATATCCGTCACCGTGATATTCTGTCGGCCGCTGATCTTGGTAACGTGCTCGCTCAGTCGCTTTCGCAGCGTTCGCCCGCTCTTTGTCGTGTCCTTGGACGCCTTGCCAATGTAGACGAGGGCGCCGTGCCAATAGAGAGCGTAAATGCCACTCGCGGCGGGGCCGACTCCTCGGCCAAGCGCGACCATGGGGCTTGCTTCCAGCCGCTCCACTGCTTGTTCGCGGATCGCTCGATCGAGGTCGAAATCGAAATGATGGGCATCGGCGCCATTGGTCATCGTCCAATCTTGGCGGATCGATACGCTAGAGTCACGATTGGCGATTCTGGGCGGGGACGCTTGGCCTGATGTCCGATACCCTCGACCCAAGCGGCCGCAGCGAGCGAATGAGGCGCATCAAGGGCCGAGACACTCGGCCAGAGCTGGCGGTGCGCCGGATTCTTCACTTGGCCGGATATCGTTTCCGGCTCCATGCGAAGGATTTGCCGGGCAAGCCGGACATCGTCTCCCGCCGACGGCGTAAGGCGATCCTCGTGCATGGATGCTTCTGGCACCGCCACGACGATCCGACCTGCAAACTTGCCCGGCTGCCCAAATCCAGGCTGGATTTTTGGCTGCCAAAGTTGGAAACGAACCGGGAACGGGATGCGCGTGCTCTCGCGGCGCTGGAGGCGCTGGGATGGCGAGTCCTGGTTGTTTGGGAGTGCCAGATGCGGAATAAGGACGAGCTGGCGAGCCGGGTGCTTACATTTTGGGGGAACGAGTGAAGGCTATCGAACTGTTCGCGGGTGCCGGCGGCCTCGGAATCGGTGTCAGCCGCGCGGGTTTCAAGCCGACGAGCGTCGTCGAGTGGGACCATTGGTGCTGCGATACGATTCGTGAGAATCGCAAGCGCGACGCGAGCGCTATCGCGCACTGGCCCGAGCCCATCGAGGGGGATGTGAGCCACGTGGATTTCACCTCGCATGAGGGGAAGGTTCAGATCGTCACCGGTGGCCCGCCCTGCCAACCCTTCTCGCTGGGAGGAAAGCATCGCGCGCACCAGGACAGCCGGGACATGTGGCCGCAGGCGGTCCGCGCTGTTCGCGAGGTGAAGCCTCAGGCGTTCATCTTCGAGAATGTGAAGGGCCTCACGCGCGAGACCTTTTCGACCTATTTCAGCTACATCTTCCTGCAGCTCACCTATCCTGAGATCGAGCGCGGCAAGACCGAGAGCTGGGTCGAGCACCGCGCGCGCCTTGAAAGCCATCACAGCAGCGGATCCAACTCGGGCCTGTCCTATCGGGTGATTCCGCCGCGGGTGCTGAATGCGGCGAATTTCGGCGTTCCGCAGAAGCGCGAGCGCGTCTTCTTCGTCGGCTTCCGCTCCGACCTCGGCGTCGAATGGTCGTTCCCCCAGGAAACCCATTCGCGCGAGGCGCTGCTCTGTGCCAAACACAGTGGAGTCTATTGGGAGCGGCACCAGATCGCGAAGCGACAGCGTCCGGATCTAGGCGATTTCCGCGGCGGTTCCGCCGAAGCCCTCGCCCGCAAGCCCTGGCTTACGGTGCGCGATGCCCTTGAGGGTCTTCCCGATCCCGAGTTCTCGCCGACCGCGGCCGCGCGCTTCTTGAATCACAAGTTCCAACCGGGCGCGCGGAGCTATCCCGGCCACACCGGTAGTCCGATCGACGAGCCCGCGAAGGCGTTGAAGGCGGGCGTGCATGGTGTCCCCGGTGGCGAGAACATGTTGGTTCGCACTGATGGCTCGCTGCGTTATTTCTCGGTTCGCGAGAGCGCCCGGCTCCAGACCTTCCCCGACAATTTCGCCTTCCATGGATCGTGGTCGGAGACGATGCGCCAGCTTGGCAACGCGGTGCCGGTCACCTTGGCCGAGGTTGTCGCGAAGTCGGTCGCCGCGCATCTGAAGGCGTCTGGCAGGAAGCCCGGACGCGCATGAGCGCGGTCTATAACCCACTCGACAAGATCAATCTCGGAAAGTCGGTCGCCGAGGCCCTGCTGGATCAGCCGCATCATCCCTTGGGGAACGTGCCAAGCTTCGAGGGGGCCGGTATCTATGTGATCTACTACAGTGGTGGTTTTCCCGCCTACGCCGAACTCGCCAGGGAGAACGCCGAGGAGCCGCGCTGGCCAATCTATATCGGCAAGGCTGTCCCGGCTGGGGCGCGGCGTGGCGCCAGCCTGAGCGCCAGCGCGACTGGTCGCGCGCTCTACAATCGTATTTGTGATCACCGCGACAGCATAATCGCCGCCGAGGCGGGGGACGGCGGCCTGGCGATAGCGGACTTCCGGGTGCGCTATCTCGCCGTCGACGACATTTGGATCCCGCTTGGCGAAAGCCTGCTTATCTCTACGTTCAAGCCGGTCTGGAACCGGATGCTCGATGGGTTCGGCAACCACGATCCCGGCGCCGGGCGCTATAACGGCCTTCGCCCGCTCTGGGACTTGCTGCATCCCGGGCGAGGTTGGGCCGACAAGTGTCGGGTTCGCGAGGAAAGCCGCGACGAGGTTGCCGAACTTGTTCGGACGTTCCTCGTGGACAACCCCGCGCCGCGCTCCTCGCATATGAAGTTCGGGCGCTAACCTCTTCCCGAGCCAGCGCGCGCCTCAGCTGTTGGGCTCCTCATAGAACATCGGGTTCTTGAGCCATTCGGTGATCGCGGATTCCCGCCAGCCGGCGCAGCGCGTGCTGATCTTGATCTGCCTGGGAAAACTTCCTTGCTTCATCTTGCGGTACATGGTCGCGCGGCTGAGGCCGGTGCGCTGGAGTACGGTCTTGATGCGGAGGATGCGGTCGGGGGTGTCGGTCTGCGGTGACATTGTCTCGTATCCTGTGCTTCTCGGTGGTGCCTCCTGGAAAAGTTACCCGCGGCTGCGGCTCGGGTTAATGGCGCTGTTGCGCCAACTAGGGCCAACTATGGCCATCTTTGTCGGTTTGACGTCTGGCGATTCCCGACGTGAAGCTTCTGGTTATTCGGGGGAGGTCTCATTGCGTCTCACGCCAGCAGCGTGACCGCGCTCTACGCCGCTTGCGCGCCGCCGAGTCGCCTGTGGCGTCTCCGTCCATGCGGATAACGATCGACTGACGCATGCCGGCTGGCGCCGGCACATGGAACGCGGGGATTATTGAGCGCGCACTGGCACTTCTTGCGAAGTCGCCAGAGGTCGGAGCCTCTTCGTTTCCGCGTGGCACGCTCGAGCCTGCCGGAAGGCGCGGCGGCGGCTGGCGCACAGGCCCGCGCGCACGCCGCCGCGACGGCCGGCCGGCTTCGAGAGTGCTGCTTTGATGGCTCCTGGCGGAGCCGGCACCGCCGCGCGGTGCATTCTGCGGACGCGCCGCTTCGCGTCACGGCGTTGGCCTCCGGCACTCGAACTGGCGGGGGTGGGCGTCGCTAGCCGAGCTCGATGCAGCCGCCATAGAAAGCGACGTCGCTTAGCGAGCCAATCGAAGCATGGTCCAGCCATCTGCCGTGCGGCGGCCCAGCATACGAACAGCGCGTTTGATGTGGGCATCGGAGCGCCAGCGCCGCCGGACCGCGAGATAGACCTTCGCAGCGCGGACGCACTCGGCGGCGTCGCTCTCGGAGCCGTGCGTGAAGGCCTCCGGCACTCCGTTCCCTTCACTGAGCTCCCCGTTCGGGTCGACCAAGATCCGGCCGTGGGTTAGGAAATTATGCCGTCCGGTCACTGCGTGGGCTCGCAACTCTTTGGCAGGCGAGGGTGGTTCGCTTGCGCATGAGGATTACGTCGCGATCGAAGGCTGTTTCCGAGCAAGATCTAAATCCTCCCGCTCAACACGCAGCCTTGATACCCGAATGCTAAGACTGCTTTTCGGATCGAGCAAGTCGATGACGGATGGCTGCCTTCGGGGCGTTAGCGGTCGTTCGGACGACGAGGCCGACGGCTCTTGGGGCCGATTCCGCTTACGGTCCAAAAGCGGACTTCCATGTAGAGGCGAGGCAAGGCGCCGAGGGATGCAGTCAAGGGCGGGCAGCCGATAAGAGGCTTTTAACGCCAATTGATGACCGCCGCGCTATGCCTATCCTTGAGATCTCTTGACACTACTTGCAGCTAAAGGTAATCAAATCCTATGGCTCATAGCTAAATACAAGTTAATGTGGCCAGATATTGGGTAACGGTGTAGTTAGGCGAAAGTAGATTAGGCAAACTGTTCAAATAGATAGTTTAGTTTTTCGAGTTCTCTTCTGGGACAGGCTCGCCCTCATCAAACGAATTGGCGCGCTATGGTATGAACCTTGGATATTCGACGGTGAGAAACTCGACGCAGAGCCGATGATCCCCGTCGATCCCGGCGTTCTATACGCCTACGACCCGGGGGACGATGAAGCGAAGCTAACCAAGCTCGCGTTCGAGACTTGCCGCACCCTTCTCGAGGGACGCGAGTATATGCTCGATTCGCGTCCGTTCGATGTGCTCGTCCCCCTTACCGTGCATCGGCGGACGCCGGCGCTGCGGGGTGTAGCGCGCCTGCGTGTCGAAGCCGATACGCCGGGGGGCCGCCTATCTTACAAGAAGCGCCGGGTGTTGATCGAACAGTACCTCGCGGGCTTCCAGCAAATCAAAGAAGATGCCGAAGCTGCGCGGTTTGATCGACCGATGCAGCTGGGCAAGGCGCGAACCAGCTGAGATGATACAGATCGCGTTCGACGGCACCGCCTTTGCGGTAATGTGCGGCGGGGTGGCCTCGATCATCACCGCTACGGCAGCACTAGTCTGGGCCGTCCGGCGCGATCCCAAAGGTGGTAGGGACGGGGGCCCGAACCCTAACGAAGGTGCTGGCCGTTACCTTCCCCCGGCCGAATAGCAGTTACGAATTTGGCAAAGGTGGGGTGCAAGCTGATAGCGCCGAGTATCGGATCTTGGGCGGGAGCAGTCGCGATTTGTTGCTGTTCGCATCGAACGGATTTGTCACAGCGGTATCGCCCAGCTGCACGGCCACAATCATATTTCCCTGTCAAACTCGACTTCGAACCCCCGAACGACTGGTTCCTGCGCAGGCAAGGCCAGCAAATGGGTGTGAGTATTCGTCAGCTCTTTACGGATGAAATTACGGCAGATCGAGTGGGACTACATCGTGCGGGGCAAGCCGCAGCAGAACGGCTTTGTCGAAAGCTTGAATGGTCGCTTGCGCGGCGAGTGCCCGAACGACACGCTGTTCGCGTCGTTGAGCCACGCACGCTTGGGCGAGGGCATCCCAATTATTGTCTGGAGAATAGTCCTGTCTCGATCATGAGAACCAATACTTCAAGCTGGCCCCGTTGCCTATCAAGAGGATTGATCGTAACCTTCGGGAATCGAACGGGGGTTCTCGATGGATGCGATCGCGCGGCATCGCTGTCAGGTCCGGTTGCTTGACGGGGCGGGAGCGCCGGTGGGGTGCGGCTTCATTGTGTCATCCTCGAATGTGCTGACCTGCACGCATGTCGTGGAATCGTGCCTAGGGCGCGCACCCGTATTCGGGGATATCGTCGACGCTACTTTTCCCGCCGACATCGAAGGACATAGGGCAAAGCTGGTTGTTCAGGCCGCCTACGCAGCCGATCCGCCGGAGGGAGCCGACGAGCAAGCGCGTATTTGCAGGGACATCTGCGTGCTCGGCTTGGCTCCCGATCAAGTATTTCCCGCCGGCTTCTCAGTCGCGCACTCGCGCTTGGTGCAATTGGCCGAAAGCCTGAAATTTGTCGGCGTGGGCGTGACGGAAATGCGCGCTCCGAGCAGTTTCGGGCGGATCGTGCGACGCGAGGGCGTCCAGATTTCGGGGGATACGGGAGAGTATGACGGGGTCAACCGACTGTTCGCCACGTCGTTGCTCGAAGAGAAGTCGATCCGGAGCGGCTGTTCGGGCGCAGCGATCTTCAATCCGGAATTCGGTTTGATCGGAATGGTCACCGAGAATCAGGAGAAGGTCACTGGCCTGATCGTCCCGATTCAGATCTTGCGCCGCGTGACTGAAATCCAGGGTGTTGCCGTGGCGGGCTCCGATAGGAGCTGGTTGCGCCGCTTCCGGAAGTTCGATCGAACGCAACCGGTCTCGGATTTCGGAACGCTCCTGAGGAAACATTGGCTGGGCGACGGTCGCGGCTTCATCTGCGCGATTGGAGGGGTGCCGCGCGATGACACGTCCAATTGCCGCGACCGATTCGCTGAGCGCTATCTCGCGGATTGTTTCCCCGATCTCGCAGGCAAGGAGACCTTGCCGGACCTGATCGACCTGGAGTGGCCGACGACGCTCCAATCGTTCAACGTCGAGCAACGTTATGAACGGCTCTGCAACAATCTGGCGGGGCAATTCGGGGCGGACACCTCCGATCCGACGACCGTGCGGGAGGCGTTCAATCAGACCAATGTCGCAACGATGTTCTTCAGCGTTCTCGACGTGCGCAATGCCAAGGGTGCGCAACTCGAACTGCTGCGCCGCTGGGGCCGGTATTTTGCCGAGATCAACGCCAAGCGGCTCGTCCGTCCGCTGATCCATGTTTTTCAGATCGAGATCGATGAAGGTCTGTTCGCTCCCGGCTCTCCGGAACCCGAAGCCGAAGTGCGAAAGGCATACGAGAGGCTTTGCGACGCGGTGAATGCCGATTTGCCCGATGCGGGGCAGCTCCGCGCGACCGAGCTTCTGGAGTTCTTCCGGCCGGATGCAGTGACGCGCTGGATCAAGAACACCGGTCGCTTGATGGCGCTCGACGATGTGAAGATCGGCATGGTCACCGACAGCGCGGACCGAGCGCTCGGCGGCAGAGCGCATTTGCGGTTGGAGGATGTGGCACAATGGGTGCGTCAAATGGCGCCCTAGGAGGGGGATAGGCTTTGGCTAGATTTGTTGCGGTTACCAGCAAGGACGGAGAGCCGCTGCGGCTGTCGCGCCCGCTGGTCGAGGATCACAAGGGAATCGATGGCTATGTTCCCGCGCCGGGACTGATTGAGGCGATCGACGTCGCGATGCTGCTGGGCGTGCCGTTGCTGCTGACCGGCGAGCCGGGCACCGGCAAGACTCGCGCCGCCTATTGGCTGGCTAAGAAACTCGGCGTCGATAAGCCCAAGCCGTTCGACGTGAAATCCACTTCGACCGGCCGGGATCTGCTCTACAGCTTCGACGAGATCGCGCGGTTCCGGGATTCGGCGCCCGGCAGCGTGCACCGACCGCTGGTCCGCTATCTCCGCTTCAGCCCACTCGGCGAGGCGATCCTACGCGCTGCGGGCGGGCAGGCAATCCTCACGGACCTCGGGGAGAAACCCCTTGAGGGCGAGGAATTCGAGCGGCATGAGGAGCTAATCGCGCAGGCCTTCGGCGCCGACCAAGTGAAGGCGGGCGCGGTGCGCGCGCATTGGCTGCTGCCCGACGAACCCAAATTCGCTTCGTCCGACCCCGAGCACCGGGTCGTGTTGATCGATGAACTCGACAAGGCGCCGCGGGACACGCCAAACGACTTGCTCGCCGAGATCGACAATATGGCCTTTGCCATCCCCGAGCTCGGCGTTCGCGTGTCGGCCGGAAAGGCGTTTCGTCCGATCGCGATCATCACCAGCAATTCCGAAAAATCGCTGCCCGAGCCCTTCCTCAGGCGTTGCGCCTATTTCGATATCCCGATGCCGGACAAACAGCTTCCCGACATCGTCGCGGGAGCGATCACAAGCCTTAAGGGCAGCGAACCGCTCGTCGCTGACGCGATCAGCTATTTCGCGGCGCTCCGTCTGCGCGGAGAGATCCGCAAGAAGCCGGGGACCGCCGAATTGCTCGCTTGGATCGAAGTGCTGCTGCATCGCGCCAAGCTTGATCCGCGGCAGCCGTTGCGCGAAGTGCTGCGCGGCAATGCGACCCGGCTGGACGCACTGCTCGGGGCGTTGGTCAAGTCGCCGGATGACCTGAAGCTGGCGCGCGAAGTTCTGAATGAAGAATTCGGATCGAGTGAGGCGAACTGACGACCACTTCGCTACCGCTGAAGCGGCGTTGCGCGTGCTCCGACGCGGACCGGCTGATCATGTCCGCTTCGCGACGCTCCGCCTGAACCTAATCGCGCGCGGAATCACGGGGGACGACCCGCGCATCCCCGGCTGGATGGCGGCGGCGCTGTGCCGCACGCCGCAGGAACGCGCCGGCTTCATGGCCGGATTCGCGATCGATCCTGCGATTGATACCGAACGCCCCGAATCTGAGCCAGCGGATCGGGCGCAAAGGGGCGCTCCGGAACCTGCGCCGTCGCATCGCAGTAGGAGTTTGGGGCTAGCGGCGGGGCTCGCCGCGGCCCTGATCCTTGCCACCTGGTTTTATCTTCCCGTCCGCAATCCCGGCGAGGAGCCTTCCAGTTCCCGGACACCGCAAGTGACTGCGATCAGCGCTACTCCTGCCA
The DNA here is from genome assembly GCF_002796605.1 of Sphingomonas psychrotolerans. Taxonomy (NCBI): domain Bacteria; kingdom Pseudomonadati; phylum Pseudomonadota; class Alphaproteobacteria; order Sphingomonadales; family Sphingomonadaceae; genus Sphingomonas; species Sphingomonas psychrotolerans. Next base: position 2,548,310 of record NZ_CP024923.1, on the reverse strand, counting down.
CTCCGACCGTCACGGCGAGTCCACGATCACCGCCGCACGCTCCGGCGCGAATGATCGACTGGATCGCGATCCTGACCGCATTGCTTCCGCTCGCATTGGCGCTCTTGTGGATCGCGTTCGAGCGTCGGCGCCTGCGCCAGTTGCGGCGCGATTTCGCTCCCGAGCCCGAGCGCTGGGCGCCGCTCGCGGTCGCGCAAATCCGCGATGCGCACTTCGCCGATCGCAAGACGCGAGAGGCGCTTGCACGGCTGAGGCGCCATTGGGCAGCGCCGTCCCCGCGGCTCGACACTCCGGCGAGCATCCGCGCGACGCTCCGCGCCGCCGGCTTTCCTACGCTCGCCTTCGCCACTGCGCCGCGCACGCCCAACTACCTGTTGCTGGCCGAGCGCCAGTCGCCACGGGACCATCTGGCCGCCTTAGGCCGCGCGCTCGATCAGCGGATGCGCGAGGAACAGCTCAATCACAGCTATTTCGAGTTCTTCGGCACACCGTCGATTGTGCAGCCATTCATAGAGGGGCGCCCCGAGCCGCTCGAACCCTTCGCTGCAATTGCCGCACGCAACCCCGGCGCGCGCGTTCTGGTGCTGATCGAGGCCTATGACAGCGTGATCGGCGGCCAGCCGCCCAACTGGCTTCAGGATATGGGCGGACTGGGGCGCACGGCTCTGCTGGATCCGCGGCCGACAGTGCGGTGGAATCGCGGAGAACAGGTGCTTGCAGCCTCGGGTGTGACTCCGTTCGCGATCGGCAGCGACGGACTTGCGGCCTATGGCACGTCGCTCGCCGCGCCTGTCGTGGTTGCGTATCGCGGCGCGGCCGGAGGTTTCGACCTGCCCGAGCGGCTTGCCTCGCACCGGCGATTGGTGCTCGACGAGCGCGAGCCCGCCGCCGCGCTCGTCAGCGGGCTTGCCTATGACCTTGAAGCGAGCCTGGATCCGGCGGCGATGCTCTGGTTGCGGGCGGTTGCCCTGTCGCCCCGCATTGAGCCCGCGCTGACGCTACACCTCGGCAGCGAACTGATGGACGCGGAGGGCGCGCCTCTGTTTACTCAGGCGCGCTTCGTGGCGCTCGCGCGACTGCCCTGGTTGCGCGTGGGGCGTATGCCAGGCTGGCTGCGTGCGGTGCTGGTGCGGCAGCTGAAGCCCGAACAGCTGAAGGCCGCGACCGCGGCGATACAGGTCTATCTTGTGCCTGGCGCCGCTGCGGGTCCAGAGAGGCTGCAGGTCGATCTCCCGCGCTTGCGGCGCAAGCTTGTCGCCTGGTTGCAGGCCACGCCGGAGAACATGCTCTCCGATCGCATCCTCATCGAGGCGCTGCAGGGCCGCGCACCGGAGCGGCTCGCGATCGAGATTCCCGGCGGCGTCGCCGACCGGCTACGGCGTCTCTACATGGGCCGCGAAACGCGCGCGCTTGCCGCCGCGCTGGTGGCGGGCGTGGCAGTGCACCTGTTCCGTCCGCCGGTCATGCAGGGTCCGGTGCCTCCCGTGGCGACACCGACCGCAACGCCCGTTCCGACGCCGACGGTTCCGACGCCGCAGCCTACCGCCGTGACGCCCGCGCCGACAGTCACACCCACGCCTCCAGCAGGAGGCACGCCATCACCGTCACCGTCATCGACAACTCCGCAGCCTGCAATTCCGGCATTGATCAGGATCTTCTTCGAGTGGGATCAAAGCGATCTCGCGAAGGATGCGCCGAGCGGTCTGGATCGCGCCGTCGCCGCCTACAATAAATTGGCGCGGTCCAATCAATGGGAAATCTCCGTCATGATCGCCGGGCATACCGACCGCAGCGGCTCCGCGAGCTATAATGTCGGCCTCTCTCAGCGCAGGGCGGACTCGGCCAAGGCCTATCTCACCGCCCATGGCATTCCAGACGGCGTGATAGGCACGGAAGCGTTCGGTGAATTCAGGCCGCTCGTCCCGACCGCGGACGGCGTGACGCTTCGTCGAAACCGGCGCGCGGAAATCACTTTCGCAATCGTTCCGGCTGCGCCTGCTCCCCAATAGCGCCGACGATCCGCGCCATTGGGTTGCCGTACACGGTGTAGGCCAGCCAAGTGAAATCCGATCCATCAGCACAAGCCTTGCGTGCCAAGGCTGCGGCTTCGACCAGCGTGGCGCCCGCGAGCAGGGCCTCGTAAAACGCATCGACGAAGGTCAGCGACAGGCTGTCGCTGATCGACCACAAGGCGCCGACAAAGGCCATCGCGCCGTTGCGCGAATAGGGGCGCAGAAACGCGTCCGCAAAGCCGCCCACGCCAACGATCCCTTCGCCGGCGCGACCCGTCTGGCAGCTGTTGAGAAACACCAGCGTGCACGCGTCCGGCGCGAGCGAAAGCGTCGTCTTGACCTGATCGGCACTCAGCCGGTCGTCGAGCACATTGCCGTTGCGCGGCAGGCCTTCCATCAGCAGGTCCGCGCTGATTACGGCGCGTTGCTCGGCAATGCCGTGGCAAGCGAAATGCAGCAGCTCGCACCCGTGCGGCTCGGCGAGAAAGTCCTGCACCGCAAGGCTGGTCGGGGTCACCTTCTCGATGTCCGGGAAATGCCCTTTCAGCACCGCCCGTTCCTCCAGTGCGCCGCTCAGCGTGTTGGCCGGGTCAAGATATTTGGGGATGACATAGTGCGTGCGCATCCGGTCTCGCACCAAATCTCGCCCGGCCGGCCGCACGCCATGCAGCCAACGCACCAGCCCCCATTCGGTCAGGAAGCCGCGTTTCTCATTCGATTTCCCGGACGGGTCGGTGATGTACATTAACTCCCATGGCAGCAGCGGCTCTTGGGAAATGACTTGAATTGACTTGATCTCGTCGCGGTGTGCCCAGAGTGTTTCGCGCAATGCCTTGGGCACGATCTCGTTGGTGCGAACGATCGCCCTGGCGCGGAAGGCCGCGATGAAGGTGGCATAGGCGGCCTGTGCTTCCTGGGCTGCCAGTGAGCCGGGTACCGCCGAGCCCGAAGCCGTCCACGCCGCCTCGATCTCGTCCAGCGTGTCCAGGACATAGCTCCTCAAGTCGAAGCTCGGCGGCAGCGTGCTTTCACCGGACTCGGCGTAGGCGGGCTTGTCGCAGATCAGGTCGAAGCGAAGCGTTAGCGCACCGTTGGCGCCGTAGAACTCGTAGATTCGAAGCACCGGGAAATCACCGCCGGCCAGTTCGGGGGAGGCCAGCGGCTGACTTACCGAAAGCGGCGCCTGGACCTGCGCAACGAAGATCGGGGCAAGCAGGAACGAAGCGACGGTCGCATTGCCCTGCCGCGCCTCGATGAGTAGCTCGGCCGAACCGGGGGAGATGCCATCAATGGTGAAGCGTAGCACCTGCTCGCCCGGCTCGGCGACGTCGATCGAGCGGACTGCGTCGCCCCGGACCGCGCAATTGCAATGCGGGATCAGGGCCACGTCGAGCGGGAGCGCGCTGTCGAGCGTGATCCGCGCTTGGCTCGCGGTTGCGGAGGCAAGTGCGATGACCGATTCGGGAGAGACTGTCACATAGACATTCGCCGCGCGCTCGATCACCGGATACGATTCCATCTCGGCAGCGATAAAGCGATCGACTGGCGCCGGGGCGGAGGGCGCTGGCAGAGTGGCCGGAGACTCGAGCAGCGCAGCGCCGGGCCCGCGCCGCAGCCGTGAAAGGTCTCGCGCGCTGCCAGGGAGGCTTACGCGCCGACGCGGGCCGGCATTTGCGTCCAATGTCCTGGTCAGACCATCCGCGGGGGTGAGCCAGGAGGCGAGCACCTGCGCCACCGCGGCTTCCCCGAAGTAGACAGTGTGATAGATTTCGCCATCGTCGAGCGGGTGGACCGCCGCGGGTTCCAGCTTGCGGTCTCCGAATTCGGTCATGGCGCGGGTATGCACGACGAGGTCGTTGTCCTCGGCAAACAGGCGATCGGTAATGCGATCGGCGAGGAACCCGGCCAGCTCGGTGCTCAATGCCTTGCCCGCCTGCATGCGCGGTTCAAAATTCGCCGTAACGGCCAGGTAGCGCGCCGGGGCCGGCTGTGCTCCGGCACGGTTGAGCCTGCGTACCAGCTCACCGTCAGGCTCCATCGCGGCGAGACCTGGGACTCGCCTTTCGCTGATCGCAACTTGCGAGAACATCTGCACAAAACGCCCAAGCGTGCGGATCGAGACTGTTACGACGGGCGACAACGCCCCGCCCGAAACTGCTGCCGACAGGGCACGCGCGCCGGTGACGAGGATGTTGGTATAGGTATCGACCATGGCCGCCCAATTCTGAGGCTCGGCCAGGTTGGTGCCGCCATTGGTGCAGCCGACGAAAACGGCGGATCCCAGCGTCGCTTCGAGCCCGGACAGCGGCAGCAGCTCCTCGGCGAGCACGCGATAGACCAGCCCGCCGCGGCTGTATGCGACCGCGTCGATCGTCGAGCCCGATGGCAGCTTCAGCGAGGTCAGCGTTGCAAGGATGGCTTCGGCGTTGGCACGCGGTTCCTCTGCCAGTGTCTTGTGATCATGCCCAAGGATCAGATCGTACCGGCTCAACGCGGCGTCCAAAAAGCTCCTGCCTTCGGCGAGCCCGGCCAGATGTCCGAAGCTGCCTACGGTCGATGAGAAAGTGCCATGGATCATCAGCAGAATGCGCAACGGCCGCCCCTGCGGCAACGTGTCGCCGATCGGTGCTGTCACCCATTGCGAAGGATCGATGTCGCGGATCAGCACCGGTCCCGTCGGGTTGTCGCCCTCGATGCGTTGCACGGCAACGTCGATCGCCTTGGACACGACGAACCGTAACACGATGGTACGAACTGGATCGATCAGCTTGTCGGCGATCCAATCAAGCACCGGGCCGCGCCGCGCGGGCGGCTCCAGCGTATCGCCGACGACTTGGGTCAGATCGAACCGTGCCAGGCCACCGCGTCCCCCGCGCCGTTGCGCCGTTCCCTCGTCACGCACCTCGGGCAGAGCCCAGTGCAGGACCCCGCCCGCAGTTTCGATCAGAAGCACGGCGCCTTCATTGGCGCCAATGGCAACGGCCAGTTCGGGCCGCGCGCTGCCGCGCAACGGCCGACCGTCGGCGGTGAGATCCAATTCGGCGACAATGTCAAAGTCCGCAGCGATCAGGGCGGCGCGCAGGTCGGTCGCGACCGGCGCCCGAGCCTCTCTGCCACGCACCGCCGCGCGGACTTCGTTCGACTCGGCAATCGTGACGACAAGACCTCCGGCCTCGACAAAGACGCCCTCGCTGACCCGTTCCAATATTGCCTCCCCGGCGGACGATTGCGCCCGGCGAGACAATATCCACTTCCGCGTGGTGCAAGACGGAGCGGCACCAAATCGGGCAGAAGGCCGGTCCTAAGTCATTAAATCTATCACTATGTCGAATCGGGCGCAACCGCATTGGCGCCTGTACTTTGGAGAATGTCTCTAAGTCTTTGACCATCATCTGAAGTTGCCATCCGCGATGGCGCCCACCGCTGGCGAACTGGAGAGCCGCATCTGCTATTACGTCACCTTCTCCAATTAGGGCCGGGACCCATTGATGTGAGAGGAGCGATCTGATTCCGGCTCCGCGAGAAGACTGGGCATGAGCGACCTGTACTGGCTAACGGATGAGCAGATGGCGCGTCTGTGGCCGTATTTTCCCAAGAGCCACGGCAAGCCGCGGGTTGATGACCGATGGGTGTTTGAGCGGCATCGTTTCCGTCAATCGCAACGGGTTGCGATGGCGGGATGCCCCGAAGGACTATGGTCCGCACAAGAAGCTCTACAACCGCTGGAAGCGCTGGGGTGAGATGGGAGTGTTCGTCCGCATGATGGAGGGGTTGGCTGCCGCCGGTGCCGAACCGAAGACCGTCATGATTGACGCGACCTACCTGAAAGCGCATCGCGCGGCATCGAGCCTGCGGGTTAAAAAGGGGATCTCGGGCGGCTGATCGGCCGCACCAAAGGCGGCATGAACTCGAAGCTTCATGCTGTCACCGATGCCAACGGCCGCCCCTTGAGCTTCTTCATGACCGCCGGGCAGGTCAGCGATTACACCGGCGCGGCAGCGCTGCTCGACGACCTGCCGAAGGCGCAGTGGCTGCTCGGCGACCGCGGCTTACGATGCCGACTGGTCAGGGATGCCTTGCAGGCCAAGGGCATCCAGCCCTGCATCCCAGGTCGCAAATCCCGGCTCGAGCCCGTCAGATACGACAAGCGCCGGTACAGGCGCCGCAGCCGCATCGAGATCATGTTGAGCCGCCTGAAGGACTGGCGCCGCGTCGCCACCCGCTACGACCGGTGCCAGACGGCTTTCTTCTCCGCCATCGCTCTCGCGGCCACCGTCATCTTCTGGCTCTGATCAATGAGTCCTGACCCTAAGCGCGAACTAAGCAGTCGCCGTAGATGCTCGATCGGGTCTTCCTCGACGGGGGCCTCTCGTCTTGGCGGGGCTGGACGGCGATGGCAGCCGATCCTTGGGATCGAGGAACAGCGCGCCAAAGAAGCTGCCGATATAGCTGCCGCCCGAGACAGTCGAGAGATAGTCGATGCCGGCGATGCAGCGATGCTCGCTCAGCGCCTGAAGGATTCCCAGACTGAACGTCGCACTACGGATGCCGCCGCCCGACAATGCCAAGCCGGTCGTTGGTCCGGCCGTGGGCTTCGTTGTCGATCATCGTGCCCTCGCACCGGGCTGAGCGGCCTCACCACGCTTCGTTTTTCCAAACACCGCCATCATGTCCCCCAGCATTACGATCCTTCGCCCAGGTAGAGGTCGTTCCCCGCGCCGTCCGAGCCCTGTCCGATTCCGGATGTCATCCAGCGCGCGACGAATGGTGCGTCGTTCTATCCACCCACCCCACAGGTCGGACGATCACTTCGGGTCGTATTCAACATGGAGGTGGTTCCTTGCCGGGTTTGCGAATGTTTCGAAGATGACGTCGTAGCCCGCTCCCAACCGTGTCGCGACATCGGCGGCCAGCCTCTGGCCGACGGAAATCTTTAGATTGTTGCCGCGAAAATCGAGCGCGCGGTTCTTGAAGTGGAGCGATCCTGTCATGTGCCCGCTGTCGTTGCCCGAGGTGATCACTGGCCGTGGCAAGCCCAGTGATCTCGCGACATCGGCGATCGCCACGATGACCGGACCCATGCGCGCGTCCAGCTTGGCGATTTTGACACCGCTGTTCTTCACATCAACGCCGTTGGCGGCCGCCACCTCATTACCGTCGATCGTATCAGCGTTGATCGAGACGAGCGGGAGCGGCGCGGGAGCCTTCGCAACCTGGGGGCGCTCTGACGCAGCGCCGGCGAGTTTCAAAGGAACTGCCGCCGTTGGTGCCGGCGTACTGTCGTAGAGCGCTAACGCCTTCGCCAGCTCCTTGGGATACCGGTTCTGGGTGATCGACAGGAGCTGCGCGCGCTCGCCAGCGCTGAGCTTGCCGTTTGCGGCGACGCCTCGGACGTAGGCGATGCGGGCGGCATAGATCGCTTCGATAAGTTTACGATCGTAGTCGGGTGCTGCCCGATTGATCGAGCGATCGGCCACATCGATCGCCTGGATCACGATGTTCGGCGCGCCTCGATGTTGCACTGCGCACGACCAGATGACGTCGCGTAGCGCATCGCACCGCGCGTCGAGCTCTAGGCCTTTGCGCTGGACGATCGCGGCGACCACCGGCCGATAATGGGTGCGCTCGATGAAGCTGTGCTGAGCTGCGCGGAAACCCTTGGGATCGCGTTTCGCGACCGCCTGCCAAGCCTCGGAGAAGGCGTCGCTACCGGGTGGGTTGCCCGCCCAGTCGGTGGCCCAAGGACGCCCCTCACCCTTCACGAACGCTGTACAGGTACCTGCCTTGCTCGCGAATTGATACACGCCATAGGACACGCCGCCGGGATCGTTGCGACCACCCGACACGGTGCCGGGACCGCGTCCGCTGCTTTCATATTCTTCCGAAAGACCGCCCAGGACATGGACTACGGGCGAGGCCTGTGGGGCGACGATCCGTTTGGACATCGCCGGGATTTTCGGCGGGATGGGCTCGACGGCCGCCTCGGCCAGATCGCAGGCGTCATCGAGGGCTTTGATCTCGGCGGCGGCGAACCCACGACCTAACAATACGCGCACAGCGTCGAAAATCGGCTTGCGGTTCATTATTTTCCCCCTCGCAATCGATTCGCTTTCCCCGCGACGATCAGACCCCGGCGTGGCTCAACACGATAGTCTCTGGCCGACCTTGCGCAGCTTTGCGCCACATCGTGAGCGATGCTCTCTGCGCGAGATCGACGCCGCCGAGCGTTGCGATCGCGTCGAGGAAAGCGAGCGTGCGCGGGTGAACCTTGGAATTGGTCCAGAACAGCACCGCGTTGAGTTGGAGCCATCCGCGCACGGCCTTGACTGCGGCATATTCCGCGTCGCGATAGTCCGTCGGACCCCAGGTGAGGGGGTCCTTGTCGGCGCGGGTCTCGGGCGTCGAGAAATAGATCTGCCGCAGTGCCTCGACCATGCCCAACATGCCGTGTGAGAGCTGCATCGCGCCGTCGAACGGTTCATGATGGCTCGCGACACGCGGAATGCGGGAACTAGGCACATCGATCATGAGCGCGCGGTGCGTGCGCTGACGATCCATGAGGAAATCGTCACGCGAGCGATCATTAAATTGGTCGCGTAGCTCGGCAATCGTTTCATCGACCGCTCGACGCGTTTCGGGATCGGCGTCGATCAGCCTGTCGAACGCTGTCGAGACGATCGCGCGACGTCGATCGGCGGACAGCCCGGCGGATTGTTGCAGCTCGAGCAGCGTCGACAGCTCGGCACGATCCAAGGAGAGCTTGAGTTGCAACGTGCCGGCGAGTTTGTCCTCCGCACCGACGGCGCTTGCCCAAAGGTCGAAGACGCTGCGCGCGGTGGCGAGCGCCGAGGCGTCGATGACCCCGCTGTCGACCAGGCTGCCGACGAAACGCTCGACCTCGTGACGCTCGAGATCCTGATCGATGTGTCCCATGGTGATCCCCAGTCCCAGACTGCGGTCGGCCGCCGGTGAGGCGGTGGCGAGCGCGCGTGCGCGAACCAGCGCGAAGCCGCTCAACAACTCGATTTCACGATCGGCATCCAAGCCCGAGAAGCGCTTGCGGAGCCGCGATTTGGCGTCGACCTGAACCTTGCCCGTCCCGTCGATCAGCACGTCAGCCTCGGCGCTCAACAGCGCGCTGCCGGTGAGGCCGAAGCCCAGCAACACCAGCTCGATACCGAGCGTTTGGCTGCGGCCGGCGAAACGGCGGATGCTCGAGCGCGCTGGATCGAGCATGAAGTCGCCGTTGCCGGGCGTATCGATCAAACCGATCATTGCGCCCAAATCGCCGCGGGTCAGCGCCGCGAATGCCGACCGCGCGGCGTCGGATCGTGCGACGAACACGCCCTCGATCTCGGCGGTGGTGGCGCCCAACCGGCTCTCGTCGATCTGCAGCGCTGCCGACACTTTGGCATTCGCGGCGTCTTCCGTCGCTGCGAGCAGCTTTCGGAACAGCGCGTCGTAGCGCGCGATGAGCGCGCGCACGCCAGCCAACGCGGCGTCGGCGTCGGCAAGGCGGTCGCTCACTGTCACGCCGACCGACTTCAACGCCTTTCCAAGAGATTTTTGACCGCTCGTGAACAACGCGTCGACTTTCGCCTCGAGTGCCGCATTGGCGCTCGACACAAGTTTGTCGGCAGTCGGTGCGAGCAGCGCGCGTAGATCGGGCTGCGCGAACGCGGGAAGCCCGCGACCCAATGTGTCGAGCATATCGACCGCTGCGTTCGCTTGATCGTGGGCCCAATCGCGTGCGGCATCGAGCGCACCCGTCAGCTGCGTTTCTAGCCATTCGATCAAGGCGGGGGTATCGATCTGGTGGAAACCGGTCACACCTTGGAGATCGCGAACGAGCGCTGCACGAAGGGCGGTGTCGCCGACCAACGCCGCGGCTTCGCATTCGATCAGTCCACCGCCCTGCGCGCGCAGCCAACTGCCTGGCGATAAGAAGGGCGTGACGGCCTGCAGAACCTCGTCCCAGCGGCCCAATGCTTGCGCCAGCACGCCGTGCAACTTGGTCGCGAGGCCAGCGAGATCGATCGTCGCACCGAGCTTTAGGCTGCCGTCGACACTGCGGTTCCGTTCGCGCGTAACGCGCGCGAGGATCTGTCGTTCGCGGTTGGCGCCGACGTCGCCGGCGCGCAGTGACACGACAAAGCATCCGCCCAGCGAAACGCCAACTGCAATCGTTGCACCGAGCTCGGCGGTGACCAAGCTACCCAAGGCGGTCGTGTCGGCCACCGACACTGAGACGGCAAGCTTGGCGGAGCCATCCATCTCCAACCCGATTGCGGCGAGGTGGCCCGTTTGAAATGCTTCCCACACCGCGTCGAAGTCGAAGGGATCGACAAGATCGAGCAACCGATCGCCGACAACACGGCCGTAGATCTGGTCGGGATCGCGCAGTGTGAAATGATAGTCGAGTTTGCACGCCGCGGAGGCTTCGGCCGATGCCGATGCCGTCCCAAAACTGAAAGGTAATGTCGCGCTCGCTTTGGGCTTCAATTCGCCTTTGACGCCCATCCTCAGCAACGCTGGAGGGGTGGGGTCGGCATAAGGCCATGCGCTGCCGGCCTCGATCGTCACGCCCGCGCTCGCAGCCAAGGCATAGGGGTGCTGCGACCTCTCGCCGGCCGTCGGTGCAGGCGCGGCGTGGCTGAGGGAGAGGATCGGCCAGTCGATCAAACCGGGCGGCGTCGAAGCAGTCGGTTCGAGGAAGTCGCGGATCGGCGTGAGCAAGGCGACTATGCTGTCGGGCAGCGCGTCGAGCAACGCGGCAAGATCGTTGGCGGCCGCCTCGATACGTGCCAGCATGCCTTGCGCGCCAATCGCGTCGAACGCTGTTCTGAGCCTAGGGTCGAGCGCACCTCTCGAAATCGCGCGCAACGCGTCGAGCGGTGATGTCTGGTCGGCGACGTCGCGAGCTAACCGAGGCCAAAGCTCGCGCAGTTCGGCGACAGCTGTGAGCAAGCCCGCGCTCTGCGCGAAGCCCGGGCCGCTTAATGTCTCGATAAACAAGGTTGTTGCTCGAGGCATGCCTTCTCCCAGTGACGGTGAGGCATCGCTGACCAAGAGTGTGTCTCGGTCGAGCCCCATTGACGAACACGCGAACAGCAACAGGTAGAAATATGACACGGCGGTGTCGCGACGATCAGCTAGGCGTCGCCCGCCGGAGCACATGTTGAACGCTATTTCACGTCTGGGCAAGTTAGAATCAAACCGAAATGAGTATGAAAATCCCGGCTGTTTCAGTACTCAGCAGCTTGCTGCCGATTCAGCTTCAATCGCTCGACGAAAGCTCGCTTAATTGCGGGAACCGAGATTGCCTCGAATAGGGTTCCGACCGCATTGCGCGGCAACTCCACTGCGTCCATGCATTCAATAATGCTTTGCCGGATCGACAACGGGTTCGAACTGTCGGATCACCTAGGGAATCGCATCACATCAGCTTCTACGGTTTATGGTATCGATCATGGTACGAGGAATGGAGTTGCAAAATAATAGTTACGAAATCAGATACTTAGAGCGGTTTTCGAGTCCTCTTCTGAGAGATCGAGTTGCTGCTTAAATGATCGACATTCACGCGGTAGAGCAGCTATCCTTGCCGATGGATAAGACTGGCAATTGTTGCCGTGGCGACGCCTCACGCGCGCTCGCGGAATTTCGCTTTAATCACTTTGCCGCCCACACGAAGCTGATCGAGATAGTCAGACCACCACTGCGCCATCCGCACACGTTCGGCCCAGTGCGCGCCCCGATGATAAGCGGCGCGTACGCGATCTCGCTCTCCGTGCGCCAACGCTCGTTCGATCGCATCAGGATGCCAAAGCCCTGACTCGTTGAGCAAAGTGCTGGCCATCGCGCGGAACCCGTGACTGGTCATTTCGTCATGTTCAAAGCCAAGCCGGCGTAGCGCGACATTCAATGTGTTGTCCGACAGAGGGCGCCTTGTCGTATGAAGCGCCGGGAACAGGAATTCGCCCGAGCGCGACAATGATCGCAGATCCTGAAGAATGAAAAGCACTTGACGGGAGAGCGGCACAGCGTGCGGCTGCTTCATCTTCATCCGTTCAGCGGGTACCCGCCAAACCTTCTCGGCGAAGTCGATCTCGCTCCACTTCGCCTGTCGCAGCTCGCCAGGCCGGAGGAAAACCTGCGGGGCCAGGCGGAGCGCGTAGAGCGTCTCCGGGCGGCCCTTATAGTCCTCGATGGCGCGGAGCAGTTCGCCAACTTTCTGAGGCTCGACGATCGCGGCGTGATGCTTAACCTTTGGGACGATCAACGCGCCTCGAAGAATGTCGGCCGGGTTCCTTTCGGTTCGCAGCGTCGCGAAGCCGTAGCGGAACACGCGGCCCGCAAAGGCACGGAGCCGCAGCGCCGTCTCGTGATGGCCGCGGCGCTCGACGCGCTTGAGGACGTCGAGCAACTCGTGCGGGGTTATGGACGCGAGTGGACGCTTGGCGATGACCCCTAGCAGCTCAAGAAACCAACGCGCTTTTTTGATGGTGGCTGGCGCGCGCCCTTCGCGCTCCATCTTCTGAATATATTCTTCGGCGACAAGTCCAAACGTCGTCTTCGCTGCCAGCTCTGCCTGGAGCCGCTTTTGCCGCTTCTCCTCGACAGGATCGATTCCGTCCTCCAGCTCGCCTTTGGCTTCGTCGCGTTTCCGACGCGCCTGCGACAAGGTCACATCCGGGAATTTGCCAAGCGAGAGCTTCCGCTCGATGCCGCAGCAGCGGTAGCGAAAGCGCCAGAGCAGCGCCCCGGAAGGTTGGACCAATAGGTAGAGGCCGTCCGAATCAAAAACCTTGTACGGCCGCGCTGCGGGTTTGAGCGCCTGAATCTGCACCACGGTGAGCATGGGGCCACGCCTCCTTGCATGTTCGTGGCCCCACGTTTTGTGGCCCCTTTTGCGTGGGCCACGGCGGAACATAATGGGAAAATATGGGACCGCGTATGGCCCATAATACCGCAGAATTGCTGGGTTTTCTAGAGATGTTCTCGTTATGGACTGGTGCCGCTTACAGGACTCGAACCTGTGACCCCCGCATTACGAATGCGATGCTCTACCAGCTGAGCTAAAGCGGCCCTGTCGAAGCGCTGCGCTTCGAAGAGAGCGGGCGCTTACCAGCATGATCCGTAGCTGACAAGCGTTGCGATTTGTTTGCGGTGCCGCGGCCCCGGCGCCCGCCCCCGCAACAATACCTACCTGTCGGGCTTTACGCGTCGTTTACCACGGGAGGTGCACAACGGGCTCAAGGACCGGGCCGTTCGCCCGTAATGGAGCACGCGCATGGACATGGCTCGCGGCATCAATGAGCCGCTCGACCCGGCCCGGAGGGGCTCGAATGACGACGCCGTCGCCGACCGCCCGCTCGACATCGGCGCCGACGAGCGCCGCATGCACGTGCGCGCCTATAATCACTGGGTCTCGCTGCTCCACGGGCGTGCTTACCCGTCGATCGAGGATCTCGATCCCGACAACATCACCGATTTCGGCCCGCACAGCGTGCTTCTCGACTTCACCCGTGGAGTCGAGGATCCGGCGATCCGCTATCTCGGCGGGATGCTGCGCGAGGAATGCGGCTTCACCCCGGCGATCCAGCATGTCGGCGAAGTGCCGAGCCGGTCGCTGCTCTCGCGGCTGACCGACCATTATCTCCAGATCATTGCGAATCGGGCGCCGATCGGCTTCGAGGCCGAGTTCGTCGGGCAGCGCGGGCACAACACGCTGTATCGCGGCATCCTGATGCCCTTCTCGTCGGACGGCAAGACGATCGACTTTATCTATGGCGTGATCAACTGGAAGGAACTGGTCGACGCCGAGACCCAGGCCCGGCTCAACGCCGAGGTCGAGGAATCACGCCGTGCCGCACCGCAGAACCCGGTCGCCGCCGCGGTCTGGGCCGACGGCCCCAGCGCGGGCTTCGAATCACCCGAACCGGTGGAGGCGCCGCTCCACGGATCGAGCCTTGCCGACCAGCTGCTTCTCGCGCGCGAATCGGCTGCGGCGGCCCGCGCTTCGGATACGCGCAGCCGTTCGGCGCTCTATCGGGCGCTCAGTCGCGCTTATGATTTCGCCCGTGCCGCCGAAGAGGCGCCCGAGGATTATCAGGGGCTGCTTCGCGATTCTGGCCTCACGGTCCAGGCGCGTGCGCCGATGACTCCGGCGGTCAAGCTGGTCTTCGGCGTGGATTACGACAAGACTCGCGTGACCGAATTCGCCGCGGTGCTGAGCTATGCCCGGCGCCAGGCCGTGCCGCAGGGCGGTCTCGACGCCTTTCTCGAAGTCGTCGAAGGCGGCATCAAGGGCGTGGTCAAGGCCGAGCGCGAGCATCGCCGCCCGGCGCCGAAGCGCGACGTCCTCGCGCGCGCCGCGGAGGAGATGCGCAGCCGTCCGCCGCTCGGCCATGTCGCGATTGAGGCCGGGCAGGACGAGTTCGTTGTCCTGCTCGCGCGGGCGGGCAATCGGGGCCTCGATATCGTCGCGCGCTTCGCCGACGATGCGGCGCTCACCGAACGGGCGATCCGCAAGGCCGCGGCCTGAGATTCTCGCAAAACCGGTAGCAGGCGTTACTTTCTGCCGCACCGAGTCTTGAGGTCGCGCGCCGGGCGGAGCATAGCGGCGCCCATGAAAAGCATGATGACGTCGCTCACGCAGGCGTTCGAGGCGCGGCTGCTCGAAGGAGCGCTGCCAGGAGAGCTGGAAGGTTTCGACGAGGCCGAGCGCGCCGAAGCGGCGAGCTTCGTCGCCGAGGCCGCGGCGGTGCGCCCGCCGGGCACGCCCCAGATCCGGGTGGAGACCTATATCGACGAAGAGCGCCGCAGCATGCGGCTCGCGGTCGTCAACGACGACATGCCTTTCCTCGTCGATTCGATTTCGAGTGCGATCGCCGCGCACGACATCGCGATCTACCGCATCATCCACCCGGTCATCGCAGTCGAGCGCGACGGCACGGGCAAATTGGTATCGATCGGCGCCGATGCGGCGGCGGCACGACGCGAATCGATGATCTATATCGAGATGGAACGCAGCGACGCGCGGACCCGCCGGGGCCTTGTCGCCGAGATCGAACGGACGCTCGAACAGGTTCGCGACGCAGTCGATGACTGGCGCGCGCTCCAGGCCGCGATCACTGCCGACGCTGCCGATCTGACCTCTCCGGAAGGCGCGGCGTTGCTCCGCTGGTTCCACGACGGCGCGATGACCCTGCTCGCGCACCAGAAGTGGCGGACCGACGGCAGCGTCACGGATCAGCTCGGGCTCGCGCGTTACACGCTGGAGACGCCGATTCTCGCCGAGGCATCGCGCGAGGCTGCGGTCGAGTATTTCCGCAAGGGCGGCGAGGCGCCCTTGCTGCTCAAATCCAATTCGATCTCGACCGTGCATCGCCGCGTGCCGCTCGACATCGTCGTGGTGCCGATCGTCACCGGGGCGGAGGTCGCCGGGCTGTCGATCCATGCCGGATTATGGACCAGCGCGGCATTGTTCGCCGACCCGCAGGACGTGCCGGTGTTGCGCGCGCGGCTCAACGGGCTCGAGAAGAAGCTGGGCTTCGATCCCAGGGGGCATACCGGCAAGGCGATGGCGCATGCGCTGACTGCGCTGCCGCACGATCTGACCACGGCCTTCGATGCGGCGTCGCTCGAGAATCTGGTGCTCACGTCGATGTCGGTCGCCGATCGGCCGCGCTCAAAGCTGACCCTGGTGCGCAGTCTGCTCGGGCGGCACCTGTTCGCCTTCGTCTGGCTGCCGCGCGACGAAGTATCGACCGGACGCCGCGAGGCGATCGGCGAGATGCTGAGCGAGGCCGCCAATGCGAGGCTGATCAACTGGTCGATCGCGCTCGAGGACGGTGTCGTCGCCTTGCTGCGCTACACGCTAGATCTGCGCGGCGGCGGCGTGATGCCCGATGCCGGCGAGCTCGACGCGCGGCTCGAACGGATGCTGCGCGGCTGGGTGCCCGCCGTCGAGGCGGCGCTGGCCGAGCAGGCTGGCGCGGCGTCGACCCGGCTGGCCTTGCGCTTCGCCAATACCTTCCCCGCGGTTTATCGTGCGACCAGCACTCCCGAGGAAGCGGCGCGCGACATCCTGTGCATCGCGACGCTCGAGGCCGCCGGCGATCGTTCGGTCCGGATCGTCCCGGATCCCGACACCAGGGGCCAGTATCGCATCAAGCTCTATGCGCTAGGCGGCGCGCTGGCGTTGTCCGACGCGGTGCCGGTGTTCGAGAATTTCGGCTTCCGCGTGATCGAGGAAGTGCCGACCCAGCTCGCCAACGGCATCTTCGTCCACGATTTCGAAGTCGCGCTGGCTGGCGGTTCGCGGACGCTCGATGCGGAGCCGAAGCTGGTCGAGGACGCGATCGCCGCAGTGCTCGAAGGCCGCGCCGAGAACGATCTGTTCAACCGGCTGATCGTCGAGATCGGGATGCGTCCGACTTCGGTCGTGCTGTTCCGCGCGTGGTTCCGCTATCTGCGCCAGACCGGCCTGAGCTACGGCATGGCCACCGTGGTCGACGCGTTGCGGCGCGCGCCCGTGGTCGCCGCCGCGCTGATCGAGCGGTTCGCGGCCGCACACGATCCCGCGCGTGCCGGCAAGGACGAGAATGCCATCAAGGCCGCGACCAAGGCGATCGACGCCGGGCTCGACCAGGTCTCGGCGATCGACGACGACCGCATCCTGCGCACGCTGCGCGGCGTGGTATTCGCGACGCTGCGCACCAACGCCTTTGCGCCTGCCGCCGCCGAGGCGCTCGCATTCAAGATGGATTCGGCCAAGGTTCCGGGGCTCCCGGCGCCGCTGCCGTGGCGCGAGATCTGGGTATACAGCCCGCGGGTCGAGGGCATCCATCTGCGCGCCGGGCCGATCGCCCGCGGTGGGCTGCGCTGGTCCGATCGGCGCGACGATTTCCGTACCGAGATTCTCGGACTCATGAAGGCACAGCGCGTCAAGAACGCGGTGATCGTGCCCACGGGCGCCAAGGGCGGCTTCTATCCCAAGCTGCTGCCTTCGCCCGCGCAGGATCGCGACGCGTGGCTGGCCGAGGGTACCGAAAGCTATCGGATATTCATCCGCTCGTTGCTGTCGATCACCGACAACATCGTCGCGGGCGAGGTCGTCCACCCCGATGGCGTGGCGATCCTCGACGGCGAGGATCCCTATTTCGTCGTCGCCGCCGACAAGGGAACCGCGACCTTTTCCGACGTCGCCAACGCCCTCGCGATCGAGCGCAATTTCTGGCTGGGCGATGCCTTCGCCTCGGGCGGATCGCACGGCTATGATCACAAGGCGATGGGCATCACCGCCAAGGGCGCGTGGGTCTCGGTCCGCCGGCATTTCCTTGAAATGGGCGTCGACGTCCAGTCCGAGACGATCCGCGTCGCCGGCTGTGGCGACATGTCGGGCGACGTGTTTGGCAACGGCATGCTGTTGTCGAAAGCTTTGAAGGTCGTCGCGGCCTTCGACCACCGCCACATCTTCCTCGATCCCGATCCCGATCCGGCGAAGAGCTGGGACGAAAGGGCGCGCATGTTCGCGCTGCCGCGGTCGAGCTGGGCGGACTATAATCCGGATCTGATCTCGAAGGGCGGCGGGGTGTTCGCGCGCACCGAGAAGTCGATCCCGCTGAGCGCCGAAGTGCGGGCGATGCTCGGGCTCGACATTGCGGAGATCGATCCGACCAGCCTGATCTCGGCGATTCTCAAGGCGCAAGTCGACTTGCTCTGGTTCGGCGGCATCGGCACCTATGTGAAGGCCGCGAGCGAGAGCCATGTCGATGTCGGCGATCCGGCCAATGATCGCCTGCGTGTCAACGCCGAACAGCTCCGCGCAAAGGCGATCGGCGAGGGCGCCAATCTCGGCGTCACCCAGGCAGCGCGCATCGCCTTTGCGAGCCTCGGCGGGCGGCTCAACACCGATTTCATCGACAATTCGGCGGGCGTCGATTGCTCGGACAACGAGGTCAACATCAAGATCGCGCTCAATCGCGAAGTGATCGAGGGGCGGCTCGATTTCGAGGACCGCAACACACTGCTCGCCGAGATGACCGACGAGGTCGCGCACCTCGTGCTCGAGGACAACCGGCTGCAGACGCTCGCGCTCTCGTTCATGGAGAATGACGGCGCGGTGTCGCTGGCCAGCTATGTCCGGGTGATCGAGATCCTCGAGGCCGCCGGGCGGCTCGACCGCGCGGTCGAAGGGCTTTCGTCGAACGAGGAATTGCTGCGCCGCGCGCAGGAGGGCAGGGGGCTCACCCGGCCGGAATTGTCGGTGCTGCTCGCCTCGACCAAGCTGGCGCTGCAGGATGCGATCGAATTGGGTCAGCTCGGCGCCGATCCGGAACTCGAGGAGGATCTGCTCGCCGCCTTCCCGCGGGCGATGCAGGCGCGGTTCGCTACCGCGATCGAGGAGCATCGTCTCCGCAACGAGATCGTCGCGACCAAGCTTGCCAATCGCATCGTCAACCGGCTGGGCGTACTCCATCCGTTCGAGCTTGCCGAAGAGGAAGGTGCGGCAATGCGCGATATCGCCGCGATGTTCGTCGTCGCCGAGCGGCTATTCTGTCTGCCCGACACCTGGGCTGCAGTCGAGACGGCGCAAATCAGCGAGGGTGCGCGGCTCGCCCTGCTCGATGAGATGGCGGTAGCCGTGCGCGGGCAGGTTGCCGATCTGCTTCGCGTTTGCCGGCCGGGGGCCAGCCCCTCCGAAGTGATCGCGCGGCTGCAGCCCGGCATCGACGCGCTCGGTCGCGAGACCAAGGCGCTGCTCCTCGACGAAGTGAAAAGCCAGAGCGGGCGCATCGCTGCCAAGCTCGAAGCCGCCGGGGCGCCGGTCGAGCTCGTCCAGAAGGTCGTCCGGCTGTTCGAGATGGACGGTGCGGTGGGCCTCGCCGAGCTCAGCACGCGCAAGGCGATCGACGAGACCGTGCTCACTCGCGCCTTCACCCATCTCGGGCAAGTGCTCGGGCTCGACTGGGCGCAATCGACCGCGGCGCGGATCACCACCGGCGATCCGTGGGAGCGGCTGCTCATCGCCGGCCTCGCGCGCGACTTCCAGCAGCTCCGGCTCGAATTCCTCAGCCGATCCGAAGGCGATCCGCAGGCCGCGGTCGAGGCTTGGCTCGAAGCGAATCGCCCGCGGGTCGAGCAGTTCGCGAATCTGGTGCGCCGGGCGCGGCAGGCGGCGGTTCCCAATGCGGCGATGCTCGCCCAGATCGCCGGGCAGGCGCGAGTGTTGCTGGGCAGGGTTTGAGCTGAGGTGGCTCCTGCTCCTGCGAAGGCGGGAGCAGGAAGCGCGACCCGAACCCCCTGCGCGATTGCAATTGCGAATCGTTCGCGTTATCGACGGTTGCCACAATCGTTGAGTTTGTCCCTGTCCATGCATGGTACCACTGCAGCGCCCGCCAAGGTGAAGCGCAGCCGGAAGAGCTTCTGGCTGAAGCAGCTTCATATGTGGCACTGGATGAGCTCGGCGGTGAGCCTGATCGGGTTGCTGCTGTTCGCGATTACCGGCTTCACGCTCAATCACGCCGCCGATATCGAGGCGACGCCGAGGTCAATCGAGCGCGCCGTCCAGCTCCCGTCGCCGCTGCTCGCGCAAGTCAGGCCCGACGAGGCGCCCGACAGCAAGAGGCCGCTGCCCGCGGACGTCGCCAAGTTCGTCGGCGAGAAGCTGCAAATGCCCACGACCGGCAATGCCGAATGGACGATCGACACCGTCTATCTGGCGCAACCGCGCCCGGGCGGCGACGGCTGGATCTCGATCGATCGCGCGACCGGCGAAGTGACCAGCGAGATCAGTTCGCGCGGCTGGATCGCGTATCTCAACGACCTCCACAAGGGCCGCAACGCCGGCGGGGTGTGGAAGTGGTTCATCGACATCTTCGTGCTCGCCTGCGTGATCTTCTCGCTGACCGGACTGGTGCTGCTCCAGATGCACGCGAGACATCGCAAGAGCACCTGGCCGCTCGTCGCCGCGGGGCTGATCATCCCGGCGCTGCTCGCCATTTTCTTCATTCACTAAAGGGGTTCGCCAGTCATGCAGATCCGCCTCACCGGCCTCACCGTCACTGCATTGGGAGCGAGTGCGCTCGTCGCCAGCCCGGCCGGCGCGCAGACGCTCGACCTGACAATCACCATCCCCAAGCTGAGCGTCGCCGAATATCACCGGCCCTATGTCGCGGTCTGGCTTGAGAAGGAGGGGGCAGCGCCACGCAGCCTCGCGGTCTGGTATGATTTCGACATGAAAGCCAATGAGGGCACCAAATGGCTGCGCGACGTGCGCCAATGGTGGCGCGCGGCGGGCCGCTCGATGTCTTTCCCGGCAGACGGCGTCACTGGCGCCACCCGCGCGCCCGGCACGCACAAGCTCACCTTCACTGCCGGCCGTGGTCCGATGCCGGCGCTTAGCGGCGGCAAGTACACGCTCGTCGTCGAGGCGGCGCGCGAGGTCGGCGGGCGCGAATTGCTGCGTCTGCCGTTCAGCGTCCCCGCCGGCGGCACCGCCACTGCGCAGGGATCGGGCGAGCTCGGCGCCGTCCGCCTCACCGTTCGCCGTTGATCAAGGGGGTTATCATGAAGCTTCGCACACCGCTCCTCGCCGCTGCCGCGTTCCTGGCTCTGGCCACACCCGCCGCCGTGCAGGCGCACCGGATGTGGATGCTGCCTTCCGCGACGATCGTGTCGGGCGACGATGTATGGGTGACGATCGACGCCGCGGTCTCCAACGACCTGTTCTATTTCGAGCACCAGCCGCTGCGCGGCGATCCCAAGGTGCTCGCGCCCGACGGCAGCACGCTCGAGGTCGAGAACAAGGCGACCGGACGCTATCGGACGACCTTCGACGTGCATTTGACCCAGAAGGGCACGTACAAGGTCGCGATCGTCAGCGAAGGCGTGATGGGCAGCTATATGCTGGGCGGCGAGCGCAAGCCGATCCCGCGCGGCACCACCACCGCCACGCTCGCCAGCGTGATCCCCGCCGGCGCCACCGAGGTGCGCACCAGCGAGAGCGCGAACCGCAACGAGGTGTTCATCACATCGGGCGAGCCGACCAATACGGTGTTCAAGCCCACCGGCAAGGGCATCGAACTGATCCCGGTGACTCATCCCAACGATCTCGTCGCCGGCGAGACCGCGACCTTCCAGTTCACCCTCGACGGCAAGCCGATGCCCGAACAGGCAGTGACGGTTATCCCCGGCGGTATCCGCTATCGCGACAAGCTCAACCAGATGGATCTCAAGACCGATGCTGCGGGCAAGGTCCAGATCAAATGGCCCGAGCCCGGCATGTATTGGCTCAACGTCACCACCGGCGGCGGCCGCGGCCCGGGAATGGGTCCGGGGGCGGAAGGGCAGGGCGCGTCTGCCGCGCCAGCCGGTCCGGCGCCACGCCGCGCCAATTACGTGACGACGCTCGAGGTGCTCGCCCCCTGAGGATCGCGATCCCGCCCGCGCTTTCGGCGCAGGCATTCCATCGCCGCACTCCCGGCGCCACGCTGACCGCGCTCGGCGGCGCCACCATGGGCACCAGCTGGATGGTGCGGATCGCGGGAACGCGGCAACGGCTGTCGGCTGCGGTCGAGCCGGCAATTCGTGCCGCGCTCGATCGGATCATCGCACAGATGAGCCAGTGGGAGCCGGAATCGGACCTCAGCCGTTTTAATCGCGCGGCTCCCGGCAGCTGGCATATGCTGCCACCGGAATTCGCCCGCGTGCTCGCCGCCGCGCTGGACGTCGCCGCACGGAGCGACGGTGCGTTCGATCCTGCAATTGGAGAATTGGTCGACCTGTGGGGATTCGGTCCTTCGGGTCCGCGTCCGGGCCTTCCGCCGATAGCGGCGCCCGGCGTCCGCCAGATCGAGTTCGATCCGCTGCTGCTCCGCGCACGCCGCGGCGCCGGCGCCGCGCTCGACTTCTCGGGCATCGCCAAGGGCTATGCGGTCGACGCGGTGGCGGAATGCCTGCTCGGGCTGGGCCTCGAGGACTTCCTCGTCGAGATCGGCGGCGAACTGCGCGGCAGCGGGGTCAAGCCCGACGGCCAGCCCTGGTGGGTCGATGTCGAGCAGGCGCCGGGTGCATTGGTGGCGCCGATCCGGATCGCGCTGCACGGGCTCGCGATCGCCACTTCGGGCGATTATCGCCGGCATTTCGAGGCGGGCGGCCGCCTTTATGCGCATACGCTCGATCCGCGGACGGGCGCGCCGCTCGACAATGGAGTCGCCTCGACGACGATACTCCACCCACAATGCGTGCTGGCCGACGCCTGGGCGACCGCGCTGACGGTGCTCGGACCCGATCAGGGACTCTCGGTGGCCGAGCGCGAGGGGTTGGCGATGCACATGGTGGTGCGGGGCGAAAGCGGCTGTCGCGAGTATCTGTCGTCGGCATTCGCGGCGCTGTTCGATTAGCTGTCCGCCCAGGTCCGCAGCAGATTGTGATACACCCCGGTCAGCTCGATCACCGAGCGGTCCGCACCGCCGAGCTGACCGGTCAGTCGCTGCACTGCCTGATCGAGGTCGAACAGGATCCGGCGGTTGCCGTCGTCGCGGATCATCGATTGCAGCCAGAAGAACGAGGCAACCCGCACGCCGCGGGTCACCGGGGTGACGTGGTGCAGGCTCGATGACGGATAGAGCACCGCGTGCCCCGCGGGCAGCTTGACCCGCTGCACCCCGAAATGATCCTCCACCACCAGCTCGCCACCGTCATAGGCGGCCGGATCTTCGAGGAAGACAGTGATCGACAAGTCGCTGCGGATGCGGAACTCGGTGCCGCGCTGGATGCGGATCGCATTGTCGACATGGGTGCCGAAGGCCTGGCCCTCGCCGTAGCGGTTGAACAAGGGCGGGAAGACCTTGAGCGGTAGCGCTGCGGCGAAGAACAGAGGCGACTTGCCGAGCGCATCGAGGACGATCGCACCCGCCTCCTTCGCCGCCGCGCTGCTCTCGGGCAATTGCTCGTTATTCTTGGCCAGCGCCGACTGGTGCCCCGAAGTGACGTTGCCGTTGACCCATGCGGCGGCGTCGATGATCGCCCGCAGCCGCGCCACCGCGGCGGTGTCGAGGAGGTCGGGAATCGCGATCATCATGCGCGTGCACTCTCGATGGGAACGCCTGCCGAAACGGGTCTACTGCCTCGGCTGCCGCAAAACGCGTCCCGGATCAAATGTCGGAGCGGACGGCGGGCCTGCCTGGGGAGACCACCCGCCGTCCGCTCCTCCCCCTTTTCTCAGAAGCCGTACGTAAGCGACAGGATCGCCGCGCGGCCATCGCCGGGGGTCGCCCAGCCATTGTTGCGGACACGGGTGTAATAGACCTTATCGGTGAAATTCTTGACGTTCAGCTGCGCCTTGAGCTGCTCGTTCACCTTGTAGGTCGCTACGGCCGAATGGACCAGATAGCTGTGCGAGCGGTACACCGGGGTCAATCCGTTGCTGCCAGCCACCAGCGGCGTTGCCAGTGCAGGCAGGTTGAGCGCGAAACTCCCCTGATAGGTCGCCGAATAGCCCAGCGTCAGCCCGAACGGGAATTCGTAGGAAGTGAACAGGCTGCCAGAATGCTTGGGTGTGTTCTGCAGTTCTGCCCCGGCCGCCGGATCGAGGACCGCCGTGGTGTTGCCGCACCCGTTCGAGGGCGCCGGGGTCGTTGCGGGCGGGACCGGCAGAACCGGACCCGGATGCGTAAGGCAGAAGTCCGACACCGACTGGAGCAGCCTGGGCTTCAGATAGGTGTAGTTCGCGGTCACCGACCATGCCCGGGTGATCTTGCCCACCGCGCTCAGCGCCACGCCATCCACCCGCGACTTGCCGTCCAGCACTTGATCGGGGATCGTGATATCGTTCGAAGGCACGCGGTAGCTGTCACGTTCGTTACGGAACAGCGCCGCGCTCAGCAGCAGCTTGCCGTTGGCGACTTCCGCCTTGACGCCGGCTTCGTAATTCTTGGCGCTTTCCGGCTTTACGTTGCAGGTGATCGCGGTGCAGGCGCCGTTGACCGCGCTGATCGACGGCGTCCTCGAATTGCCGTGCGCGACGTAGAGCGTGACTTCCTCGACCGGCTTGTAGACCAGCCCGACGCGGTAGGAGAACAGCTTCGCCCGGTTGCGCAGTGTCGGGCCGATGACCAACGGACCCTGCGGAGTCGTCAGCGTGGCGGCCGAAGCCAGCGCGTCGGTGCGATAGTTGCCGCTGTTCGATTCCCAGCGCACGCCGCCGTTGAGTTCGAACTTGCCGATCTTCATCGCGTCGAACAGATAGAGTGCGTAGTTGCTGACCTCGCCCTGCTGGCGGCCCGTCGGCGTCGGGTTGATTGCGCCGGTCCAGACATTGCTGCCGTAATTGAAGCCCGCGGGGCCAGCGATCACTTCGTTCGGATTGGCGATGTTCACCAGCGGATAGGCCGGAAGCAGTGTCGTGTCGGCGTTCCGGTACGCGCTGCCGCTGATCAGATTGTATTTCTCCCACGTCGCCGATGCGCCGATTACGAGCGTGTGTTCGATCCCGCCGGTGTCGAACACGCCGCGCAGATCGAACTGATCGTACATCAGCTGGTTCTTCGAATCGCGATACGTGCCGCGCGGACCGCCGATGAGGTAATAACCGGCGGGAGTGGTCGTCGGGCAGGCCGCGCCGCTCGGTTGCACATTGGTGGCCAGGCAATAGGTGCCCTGCGGCGGGCCGACGATCGTCAACTGGGTAACATTCTGCCAGCGGGCGAGATTGCGCAGCGAGAAATTGCTGCTCAGTTCATGTTCGAAGGTAATCGTAGCCTGATCGACCGTGATCTCCTGCGTATCGACGTTGCGGAAGCCGTAATAGGAGCTGCGATCGACGCCCGCTACCTCGCCGTCGTTCACTGCGTTGATGAAGTACGGCACGCCGTATTGCGGGATGTTGTCGTCCTCCTGGTGGAGGTATTGCAGCGTAAGTTTGGTCGGCCCGCCGACGCCGAGGGTGATCGCGGGCGCGACGCCCCAGCGCTTGTAATCCTCGACGTCGCGGCCGGGCACGTCGTTCTGGTGGGCCATCGCATTGAGGCGTAGGCCGATCAACTCACTGGCGCGCAGGTTGAGATCCACGGTGCCGCGATAGTATTTGTCGGTGCCGATACCGGCGGTGACGATGCCGCGCGTCTCAGCCAGCGGCCGCTTGGTGACGATGTTGATCGACCCGCCGACCGAACCCGAACCACCGGAGACCGAGTTGGCGCCGTTGACGATCTCGAGCTGCTCGAGATTGAACGAGTCCGAACGGCTATAGGCGGCGCTGTCGCGCACGCCGTCCTGGGTGATGTCGCTGCCTGCTGAATAGCCGCGCAGCGTGATCGAATCCGCTGGCGGGCTGCCGCCCTCGGCCGCGCCGAAGGTGATGCCGGGAACGGTCGACAGCATGTCGCGCAGCGTCAGCAGATTCTGCTGCTCGATCGTCTCGCCGGTGATCACGGTGACGGTCTGGGGCGTGTCGCGCACCGTCCGCGTCGCCTTGGGGCTCTCCTGGTGCGGCTGATAGGCCTGACCGGTGACGATGATCTGTTCGCGTTCCTGCGATGTGCTGGCCTGACCGCCGGATTGGGTCTGGTCGTCGGCGAGCACCGCCTTGTCCTTGTCGTCGGCCGCGCTGGCAGGCGAGGAGGCGATGAAACCAACGCAGGCGAGCGCAAGGAATGCCGGCGTGGCGGCAGGCGTGGAACGCGTCACGATGATCCCCCTGATGGTGTCGTTACGCGTCGCTATTGCGAGGCATTCGCAGTGTCAATCACTATTGCGAACGACTTGCAGATTTGTATCAGACCAACTCAGGTAGAAGCCGGTCGAGCAGCCATGTCCGGATTGCGCTGGCAAGGTTGGGCGGGGCATCAGCCTGGATCCGTGCGTGATCGATCGCCGCGACCAATGCGTTGAGCGGCAGCGCGAGATCGGCTGCCGCGGCTTCCAGCGCGTCCCAGAAGATCGGCTCGAGGCTGATCGAGGTCTGATGCCCGGCGATGGTGACCGATCGTTTCACCGGACCGTGAAATCCGGCGCGGGGGGGATCGACCTTCATGCCTCCAAACCGCCGGGATGACGAAGAAGGCGGAAGATCATTCGGTATCGAACAGCGCCGCCAGTTGCTCGACCATCGTGCCGGCAAGCTGTTCGGCGTCCATGATCGTCACCGCGCGGCTGTAATAGCGCGTCACGTCGTGGCCGATGCCGATCGCGACCAGCTCGACCGGCGAGCGCGCCTCGATCCAGCCGATCACCTGGCGCAGATGGCGCTCGAGATACGAGCCCGAATTGACCGACAGCGTCGAATCGTCGACCGGCGCGCCGTCGGAGATCACCATCAGGATCTTGCGCTCCTCGGGCCGCCCGATCATCCGCTGGTGCGCCCAGAGCAGGGCCTCGCCGTCGATATTCTCCTTGAGCAGCCCCTCGCGCATCATCAGCCCGAGCGCGCGCTTGGCGCGGCGCCACGGCTCATCGGCCTGTTTGTAGATGATGTGGCGCACGTCGTTGAGCCGCCCGGGCTGGGCGGGGCGACCTTCGGCGAGCCACTTTTCACGCGCTTGCCCGCCTTTCCATGCCCGCGTCGTGAAGCCGAGGATTTCGGTCTTCACGCCGACGCGCTCGAGCGTGCGCGCGAGGATGTCGGCGCTGATCGCTGCGATCGAGATCGGCCGTCCGCGCATCGATCCGGAATTGTCGATCAACAGCGTCACCACGGTGTCGCGGAATTCGGTGTCGCGCTCGATCTTGTACGACAGCGATTGCATCGGATTGACCACCACCCGCGCCAGCCGCGCGGCATCGAGCAGGCCCTCGTCCTGATCGAAGTCCCAGCTGCGGTTCTGCTGCGCCATCAGCCGGCGCTGGAGCCGGTTGGCCAGCTTGGTGACTGCGCCCTGCAGATGGATCAACTGTTGGTCGAGATAGGCGCGCAGCCGGTCGAGCTCCTCGGCATCGCAGAGTTCGGTCGCGGCGATCACTTCGTCGAACTGGGTAGTGTAGGGCCGGTATTCGAATTGCGGCGGCATGTCGCTCCACGGGCGATTTGGGCGGACCGGCATCATGCCCTCGCCGTCGTCGCCGGGTTCGCCGTCGCCATCGTCCATCGCTTCGGACTGGCTGTCCTCGCCTTCCTCGCTCTGATCCGATTCGCGCTGTTCGCCGCGGGCCTCGACTTCGCCTTCGCCCTGTTGGGCTTCGCTGTCGCCTTCCTCGTCGCCGGGCTCGTCCTGGTCGTCGGTGCCCTCGTCCTCGCCGCCGCCTTCCTCGGCTTCGTCGGGGATCATCTCGCCTTCGACCAGTTCGAGATCCCGAAGCAGCCGGGTCGCGAGGCTGGCGAACGCCTGCTGATCGTCGATCGTCAGCGCGAGCGCGTCGAGATCGGCGGCGGCGCGCTCCTCGATCCAGTCGCGGATCAGCGCTATGCCCATCGCCGCACTGGCCGGCGTCTCGCGCCCGGTCAGCCGCTCGCGGACGAGCAGGCCTACAGCGGTCGACAGCGGCACTTCCTCACGGTTGCGCGCGCGGGCGATCGGGTCCGAGCGAAGCCGGACATTCAACGAATGCTCGAGATTGTCGGCGATGCCAGCATAACCGCGCGAGCCGAGCGCTTCGACCCGCGCGGCCTCGACTGCGTCGAACACCGCGCGCGCGACAGGCTCGCCCGGCGCGCCGCGCACATGCAGCGCCGTGTCGTGATGGCGCATGCGCAGCGCGAACCCGTCGGAGAAGCCGCGCGCTTCGGCCACCTGCTCGGGCGGAAGGCTGCGGGACGGGAGCGGCACCTTGATGCTGCGGCCGTCCTGCCGCGGCGCCTCGGACGTGAAGGAGAGTTCGGCCTCGGCTTCGCCCGACAACGCGCGTGCGGTGCCGCCTAATACGTTGCGCAAACGCTCGAGAGGGGAATCGGCAGCCATATTCGTCTTTGTGAGGATCGGGCGCCAGGATGCAAGCACGCAACGCAAGAGGCAGGGAAAGCGGGTCCGTCGTCACCCCGTGCGCGAGCCCGGACAGCTGCGATTAGCGAAATTCTAATTTTCTCGCAGCACAGTGCGCCCGACGGCCTCGGGAGGCGAAGATGCGGACAGGTGGCAAGTTCGTGCTGGCGACGATCGGCGCCGCGACGTTGTTGGGGGCATTGGCCGAGCCGGCCGAGGCGCGGCGCCGCATCCGCTTTGGCGGCTGGGGCAGCAGCAACAGCAGCAGCGGTTATGCCGAGAAGATCGACAAGGTCTATGACCTGCCCGACACCGGCACCTATTTCAACGACGGCAAATATTACGATCTCGGCGCATTCTATCAGATTCGCGACGGTGCCGAAGTTTATCCGACCGAGCCCAGCTTCGTGCTCTACAATGGTGATCGCTACGTGAAGCTGGGCGGGGCCGAGCTCACGATGCTCACTGTCGAGCTGGGGATGGACCCGACGGCCACGTATCGCGCGAATTATGCCGCCAAGATTCCCGCGCGCTCGAAAAGCGCCAACGAGATCGAACGCCGCGAGGGCGAGACGACGGAGCAATTCCGCGCGCGTGTCCGCGGCATGGCCCATGCGCGTGGGACCGGCAGCGCCGAAATACCCGCGGTCGCGCCAGCGCGCGGGGGCGGGATCGGTATGCTGTTCCT
This sequence comes from Sphingomonas psychrotolerans, assembly GCF_002796605.1. Taxonomy (NCBI): domain Bacteria; kingdom Pseudomonadati; phylum Pseudomonadota; class Alphaproteobacteria; order Sphingomonadales; family Sphingomonadaceae; genus Sphingomonas; species Sphingomonas psychrotolerans. The sequence continues at coordinate 2,519,688 of NZ_CP024923.1, read as the reverse complement.
GCCGATGCTGCTGATCGGGGCGCTGTTCGTGCTCGGATTACGCAAATTCCTGCGCCGGCGCGTTGCGACGGTGCTAGCGTCAGGAGCAGAACCCGTCGAGGAAGTGAACGCGGCTTCGTTCGATCAGCGCATCGCCGCGCGCCTGCGCGAGCTGGAGGGCGGACAGGATCAGAAGGCTATGGCGCCGGCAATCCCGGCGCCGCGCACATTCGGACGCAAGCTCGCCTAGGGTCAGACCCAATCCGCAGCACCGCGGAACATGCGGGATGGCGGAGATGACGCGCTAACTGAAAGGGGAACCTGAGAATCACTCCACGGGGAAGCCGCGCCGCTTGAACAGTGCCTTCACGTCAGGATCGCGCCCGCGGAACGCTTTGTAGGCCGCCTTCCGATCGGTCTCGTTGCCGGTCATCAGCAAGGTGGTGCGGAATTTGTCGGCGGTCGCCTTGTTCCAGACATTGCCGGTTTCCTCGAACGCCGCCCAGGTGTCGGCATCCATCGTCTCCGACCACAGATAGGAATAATAACCCGCCGAATAGGCGTCGCTCGAGAACAGGTGATTGAACTGCGGCAGCCGGTGCCGCATCACGATCTCCTTGGGCATCCCGATGCTGGCCAGCGTTTCGCGCTCGAACGCGTCGGGATCGGTCACCGGCGTTTCGCGGTCGTGGAGCTTCATGTCGATGATCGCCGAGGACAGATATTCGACTGTGTCGAAACCCTGATTGAAGGTTTCTGCTTTCTGGATCTTGGCGACCAGATCGGCGGGAATCGGCGCGCCGGTCTTGTAGTGCCTGGCGAAACGATTGAGCACATCGGGGGTGAGCAGCCAGTTCTCGTTCACCTGGCTGGGATATTCGACGAAGTCGCGCGGCGTGCCGCCCAATCCCGGATAATAGACGTTCGAGAGCAGGCCGTGCAGCGCGTGGCCGAATTCGTGGAACAAAGTCGTCGCGTCGTCCTTGCTGATCAAGGTTGGCTCGCCGGCGGCACCCTTGGTGAAATTGTTGTTGTTCGACGCGAGCACGATCTTGTTGCCGCGCAGCCCCGAACGGCCGCGATAGCCGGTCGCCCACGCGCCCGAGCGCTTGCCCGCCCGCGCGAAGTTATCGAGATAGAAGATGCCGATTTCGGCACCGGTGGTACGATTGGTCACCAGGAAGGTGCGCACGTCCGGATGGAAGACGGGCAAGCTGCCGGTATTTTCCTTGAAATCGAGGTCGTAGAGCCGACCCGCGGCATAGAAGGCCGCCTGAACCATCTGGTCGAGCTGGAGGTACGGCTTCACTTCGTTTTCATCGAGGTCGTACTTCGCCTTGCGCACCTTCTCGGCATAGAAGCGATAATCCCATGGCTCGATCACGAGACCGGCGGCTTCCCCCCTCTTTGCTTCGGCGTTCGCCAGCGCCTGCATGTCGGCGACTTCCTCGCGCACCCGCGCCACCGCGGCGGGCCACACCGCCATCATCAGCTTCGACGCATTCTCCGGGGTCTCGGCCATGGTGTCGTCCATCCGGTACCAGGCATGGTTCTTGAACCCGAGCAGCTTCGCCCGCGCCTGCCGCAGCTTCAGGATCTCAGCGATGGTCGCATTGGTGTCGTTGGCGTCGCCATTGTCGCCGCGGTCGACAAAGGCCTTGTAGACCTTCTCGCGGAGTGCGCGGCTGGTCGCGTACATCAGGAATGGCTGGACCGACGACCGCGTGTTCTTGATCGCCCATTTGCCCGCAGATCCACGCGCTTTGGCTTCTTCGGCAAGGCTTGCCTTGAAGTTGTCGGCCAGCCCCGCGAGATCGGCCTCGCTGTCGAGGAGGATTGCGGTCTCCTCGTCGGCGAGCACCTTGCGGCTGAACTCGGTATAGGCAGTGGCCAGCGCCTGGTTGATCCGCTTGATCTCGACCTTGCCGGCTTCGTCGAGCAGCGCGCCCGACGTCACATAGTCGCGATAGGTGCGCTCGAGCAGCCGCAATTGCTGGGAGTTGAGCCCGGCATTCGCACGGTGGTCATAGATCGCCTTCACCCGCGCGAACATCTTGGGATCAAGGCTCATCTCGGTGAAGAAGGCCGAGAGCTTCGGGCTCCATTCCTTCGCGATCGCCTGCACTTGCGGAGTGGCGAGGTTGCTCTGATAGACCCCCCAGACCGCGAACAGCCGGCCCATTTCCTCGCCCGAGCGCTGGCTGGCCTCGATCGTGTTCTGGAAGCTGGGTGCGGCGGGGTTGTCGCGGACCTTCGCCATTTCGGCACGCGCATTGGCCATCGCGCGCTCGAACGCGGGCGGAAACATCGCCGGGATTACCTTGTCCCACTGCGGCACGCCTTCGTGCGGCCCCGGCCATTTGGCGAGCAGCGGCGTCGGATCGGGCGTGGTGGCAGGTGCCGGAGAAGTCTGGGTCTGGGACTGGGGCATTGCGAATCCGATGGCAGGCGTGGTGGTGGCGGCGAGCGCGGTGGACGCGATCAATGCGAGCCGAAGCGAATGGGTCATGAAAGGCTTCCCGAGTGCTTTAGAATGCCAGTACACTAGGGGCGACCGGGCATAACGCAAGCCGTCAGGCAATGGATTGACTCTCACTCGCATAGGAACAAAATAGGAACATAACTGTTCCCCGAGTCGTGAGTAGCCGCTGCCGCCTTATGGCCGACCCTGCCGTTCTTGCCCAGCTTCGCGAGCAATTGCGCGCGATGGAAACCAAGGATTTCCGTCGGCGCCCGGCATTGCCGTTCGGAATGGCGGCGCTCGATTCGCGACTTGCCGACAAGGGGCTCCGGCTCGATGCGTTGCACGAGATCGCCGCCGCTTCGAACGACATGGCCGAGGATTGCGCAGCGACCTTGTTCATGGCCGGGATCGCCGCGCGCGCCTGGGGGCCGATATTATGGGTGGTGCGGCGGCGCGATCTGTTCGCGCCGGGGCTCTCGCAAGTCGGGCTCGATCATAAACGCCTGATCTATGCCGAGGCGCGCGACGATGCCGAATTGCTCGCGGTGATGGAGGAAGGCCTCCGGCACCGCGGGCTGGGCGCGGTCATCGGCGAGGTCAAGCGCGCCGATATGACCGCGAGCCGCCGGCTCCAGCTCGCCGCCGAGGGCGGCCGCACGATCGCATTGCTGATGCGCCGGCATGCGCGCGAAGGCGCCGACCCGCTGGCCGCGCCCTCCGCGGCGGTGACGCGCTGGCGCGTTGCCTGCGCACCGTCGACGCCGCTGCCGGTGGCCGGAGTGGGCCGCGCGCGCTGGCAAGTGGCGCTGGTGCGCCAGAAGGGCGGCGAATCTTTCGAGACGCAAGTGGAGGCATGCGATGCAACGGGTCGCTGCGCTCTTCCTGCCGATGTGGCCGATCGAAAGGCTACGGCAGGCGGAGCGGCGCGCCGCGCCGCCTGAGCCGCGCGCGCCCGCCGCACTCGATCCGCTGCGCGAGGCCGCTGCGGCGGAGCAGGAACATGCCTGCTCGGTGCCGCGCGGCGGCGGCTGGCGCCCCGGTGCCCGCTGGGCGCGCGAGGAACAGCTCGGCAAGGTTGCGGTGCCTCCGGCGCACCGTCTGCCGGCCAGGCACGAGATCGGCCGGAGGGACGAAGCGGCGGGACACCCGTTCCGCGCAATGCCGTCGGATGCGGGCGGTCGGTCGGACAGTGGGACCCGGCAATCGCCGCTCCTCGTCACCAGCCTCCGCAACGGCAACCGCGTCGAAATCGCCGCTGCTTGCCCGCAAGCACGCGCGCTGGGACTCGCGCCCGGAATGGCGCTCGCCCAGGCGCGCGCACAGGTCGCGGGGCTCGACATCCGTCCTGCCGATCCGGAAAGTGATCGCGCCCATCTCGCCAGCCTCGCGGTCGCACTGGCGCGGCGCTGGACCCCGACAGTGGCGATCGAAGGCGACGACACTTTGTTCCTCGATCTGACCGGCGTCGCGCATCTGCACGGCGGCGAAGCGGCGATGGCGGCGCGGCTGCGGCGCATGCTGGCGCGGCTGGGCTATAGCGCGCGGATCGCGATCGCCGACACGCCCGGCGCGGCCTGGGCGCTCGCGCACTTTCGCCGGGGTGACGGAATTTTATGCGCGCCAAAGGAGCAAGCCGAAGCGCTCGCCTCGCTTCCGATCGAGGCGCTGCGCATCGATGCTGCCGCAGTCGAATTGCTCCACCGGCTGGGCGTGACCCGGATCGCGCAGCTCGCGGCGATGCCGCGCGCGCCTTTGGTCCGCAGATTCGGCACTGCGATCGTCGCCCGGCTCGAACAGGCATTGGGCGGGCTGCCCGAGCCGCTGTATCCGGTGATGCCACCCGAGCCGATCGCAGTCGTTCAACGCTTCGCCGAGCCGATCGCCACCGCCGAGGCGATCGAGCATTGGCTGGGGACGCTCGTTCCGCGCCTCACTGTCGTCCTCGAAGCGAAGGGGCTGGGCGCGAGCCGGATAGAATTGGTCGCCGACCGGATCGACGGGGTGCCGCAGCGCATCCGCATCGGTCTTGCCCGCCCCAACCGCGACGGCGCGCACCTGCTGCGCCTGCTCGTCCGTCGCATCGAGCAGATCGAGCCGGGCTATGGCATCGACGTGCTCACGCTGCATGTCCGTCGCGCGCTGCCATTGGGTCCCGAACCCTTCGTCGAGCGGCTCGACGAGGAGGCGACGCCTGACCTCGCGACGTTGGTCGACACGCTTGCCACGCGCATCGGTCTGGGCGCGCTGTGGCGCAGCCGGCCGGTCGAGAGCGACGTGCCTGAGCGCTCGGTCGCGCCTATGGGCGTGCTCGACTCGCCCGAGCGTGCCGGCGCCCGCACGAAGATCGACGCTGTCGGCCAGCTCGATCGCAACCCGGCGCTGGATCCCTGGCATCCGCAATGGCCCAAGCCGGCGCGGCTGCTGCACCGGCCCGAACGGCTCGACCATGTCGTCGCCGAACTGCCCGACCATGCCCCGCGCCGTTTCACCTGGCGCGGGCAATCGCACCGCGTGGTGCGCGCCGACGGGCCCGAGCGGATCCACGGCGAATGGTGGAGACGCGCAGCCGAGACGCATCATGTCCGCGATTATTTCCGCGTCGAGGACGATGCCGGCCGCCGCTATTGGCTGTTCCGCAAGGGCGATGGCGAACGCCCGGTGACAGGGGATCTCAGCTGGTATCTTCACGGGGTGTTCGGATGACCTATGCCGAGCTCCAGGTGACGACGCATTTTTCGTTCCTGCGCGGGGCATCCTCGCCCGAGGAATTGTTCAGGCATGCGGCGCTGCTCGGCCTGCCCGCGCTCGGCATCGTGGACCGCAACTCCGTGGGCGGCGTGGTGCGCGCGTTGGTCGCCGCCGAGCAATTCTATGCGCTCGGCGTGGACATCCGGATGATCGCGGGCTGCCGGCTCGATCTGGTGGACGGCAGCTCGGTGCTCGTCTGGCCCGACGATCGGGCGGCATGGTCGCGCCTTACTCGCCTGCTTACCTTGGGCAAGTCGCGCGCCGATCCCCAACATGGCGAAAAAGGCAAATGCTTCCTCCATTGGGAGGATGTCGCGGCGCATGCCGAAGGGCTGACAGGCGCGCTGGTGCCTGGACTCGCCGACCCGGGCGATCCCCTGTCGCTGCGCTGGATGGCCGATGTGTTCGGCGCGCGCGGCCATGTCTGCCTCACCCAGCATCGCCGCCCCGGCGATGCGGTGCGGCTGCACCAGTTGAACGCCGCGGCGAAGCGCTTCGGGCTGACGCCCCTCGCGACGGGCGACGTGCTCTACGATACGCCCGATCGCCGCATGCTGCAGGACGTCGTCACTGCGATCCGCGAGAAATGCACGATCGACGAGCTCGGCTTCCGCCGCGAGCGCAATGCCGACCGCCATCTCAAATCGCCGGAAGAGATGGCAAGGCGCTTCCGCGACTATCCCGAGGCATTGCGCGCGTCGGAAGCGATCGCCGAGCGCTGCACTTTCTCGCTGCGGGATCTGGAGCATCAATATCCCGAGGAGCATGTCCTCGACGGCAGGACCGCGCAGGAAGCACTGCACAAGCTGGCGTGGAACGGACTCAAGCAGAAGTTCGCCGGCAAGCCCTCACAAGCCCATCGCGATCTGCTCACCCACGAACTCGGGCTGGTCGAACAGATGGGCTATGCGCCCTATTTCCTCACCGTCAATTCGATCGTCCAGTTCGCGCTCAGCCAGCAGATCCTCTGCCAGGGGCGTGGCAGCGCGGCCAATTCGGTGATCTGCTTCGCGCTCGGAATCACTTCGATCGATCCCATCGAGCACCAGTTGCTGTTCGAGCGCTTCATCTCGACCGAGCGCAAGGAGCCGCCCGACATCGACGTCGATTTCGAGCATGAGCGGCGCGAGGAAGTGATCCAGTGGATCTATGAGAGCTACGGCCATGATCATGCCGCGCTGACTGCGGTGGTCAGCCGCTTTCGCTCGCGCGGCGCACTGCGTGAGGTCGGCAAGGCACTGGGCCTGCCCGAGGATCTGACCGCGGCGCTGTCGAGCCAGGTCTGGGGCTGGTCGAACGATGTCGACGACAAGCATGCCGATGCGCTCAATCTCGATCGCACGGATCCGCGGCTCGCGCTGACGCTGCAGCTCGCACGCGAATTGATCGGCACGCCCCGCCATTTGTCGCAGCATCCGGGCGGTTTCGTGCTGACCCGCGACAAGCTGCACGACCTGATCCCGGTCGAACCCGCCGCGATGGTCGCTCGCCGCGTGGTCGAATGGGAAAAGCTCGACATCGAGGAACTCGGCTTCATGAAGGTCGACATCCTCGGCCTTGGCATGCTCGGCTGCATGCGCCGCGCCTTCGATTTGCTCGCCGGGAACAAGGCGACGCATCTGACCATGGCATCGCCGCTGATGCAGAAGGACGACCCGCTTACCTTCGAGATGATCCGTCAGGCCGATACGCTCGGCGTGTTCCAGATCGAAAGCCGCGCGCAGATGTCGATGCTGCCGCGGATGAAGCCGATGAACTTCTACGACATCGCGATCCAGGTAGCGATCGTCCGCCCCGGGCCGATCCAGGGCAATATGGTCCACCCCTATCTCAAGCGCCGGAAGAACCCCGGACTGGTCGACTATCCCTCGCCGGCGCTCGAGAAAGTGCTCAAGAAGACGCTGGGCGTGCCGCTGTTCCAGGAACAGGCGATGCAGGTCGCGATCATCGGCGCCGGCTTCGCACCCAGCGAGGCGGACCGCCTTCGACGTGCAATGGCGACTTTCAAATCCACTGGCGGAATCGGCGAGTTCCGGCCCAAGCTGATCGAAGGCATGTTGGCCAACGGCATCAGCCCCGACTTTGCCGAACGGCTGGTCGCGCAGATCGAAGGCTTCAGCAATTACGGTTTCCCCGAAAGCCACGCAGCGAGCTTCGCCAAGATCGCCTACGCGTCGTCGTGGATGAAATGCCATCATCCGGACGTGTTCTGCTGCGCGCTACTCAACGCGCAGCCAATGGGGTTTTACGCACCGGCGCAATTGGTCCGCGATGCGCGCGCGCATGGCGTCGAAGCGCGGCCAGTGTGCATCAACCAAAGCGACTGGGACACGCGGATGGTGTCCGAAACGCATGCGCGGCCACGCCATGAAGGCTTTTGCGGGACCGATGCGGACTGGGCGAGCATGCAGCCTCTGCGGCTCGGCATGCGGATCGTGCAGGGGCTTTCGAAGGACGATGCCGGGAAGATAATCGATGCGCGTGCACAGTCGCCGTTCGTCTCGATCGAGGATGTCTGGCGGCGCTCGGGCGTGAAGCCGGCGGCGCTCGAACGGCTGGCGCGCGCGGACGCGTTCCAGGTGCTGGGGCTCAACCGGCGTCAGGCGCTGTGGGCGATCAAGGGGCTGGGCCAAAGGCCGCTCGACCTGTTCAGCGCTGCCGATGCGCGCGAGGGGCTGACCGTGCCGGAGAGCATCGAGGCGCCGGTGGCGCTGCTCCCGCTGACCGAGGGCCGTGAAGTGGTCGAGGATTATCGCGCGACCCAGTTGAGCCTGCGGGCGCATCCGGTGACTTTCCTGCGCGAGCGGCTGGCGGCGCGGCGGATCACGAAGTGCGCGGACCTGGCGGGGTTGAAGGATGGCGCGCGAGTCGAGGTCGCCGGGCTGATCCTCGTCCGCCAGCGGCCGGGCAGCGCCAAGGGCGTGGTGTTCGTGACGCTCGAGGACGAGACCGGCATCGCCAATGCGGTGTTCTGGGCCGACCGGTTCGAAGCCAATCGGCGCACGGTGATGACGGCGACGATGCTGGCGATCCGCGGCAAGGTGCAGAAGGAAGGCATCGTGATCCACCTCGTCGCCGAGGCGATCACCGATCTGACTCCGTGGTTGCGCGAAGTCGGCGAGCTCGATTTGCCCCGGATGACCGTGCCCGGCGACGGCGCGACGCATGGCGGGACGATCGATCCGCGCGACCGGCTCAAGCTGCCGCCGCAACGCGCGCTGGAAAGCTGGCCACCGCGGCGCAGCCTCAAGGCGCCGGATCTGATTCCGGTCAAATCACGCGACTTTCACTGAGGAGAATGACGATGATGTTCGCGACCACCGGGGGAAATGTGTCCGGCCAGCAGATACGCCGCGACGACCAGATGCTCTATTTGATGATCAAGCCCGATCCGGAGGCAGCCGCGGCGATGGACGGTCTGCGGCACCAATATGATCTGGCGCGCAAATATGCCCTGGAGCGTTTCCACTTCACGCTCGTCCCGTTCGGCGACATCCGGCTGCTCTCGCCGGAAAACCTCGAACTGATCCGCCGCGCTGCCGCATCGCTGCAGACCGAACCCTTCGAGGTTACCCTCAATCGTATCCGCGGCAATGGGCTGGTCGGCAGCCGAATGCTGGCGCTACGCGATTTCCAGCGTGCGCTCGTCGCCCGGCTCGACGCGTTCGGAGTCGATCGCCCGGATTATGCGTTTAATCCGCATGTCTCGCTCACCTATGAGGAATGGCAGCAGCGCAACATCCCGGTGTCGCCGATAAGCTGGCGCGTCCGGCAACTCCTGCTGATCAACAGCGTCCACGGCAAAGGCCATGAACTGCTCGGCAGCTGGACGCTCGCACCGCGGCAGGGATCGCTCTTCTAGACTTTGGTCCTACTTCCGCTGACGCGCCGGGATGATAGGCTGAGCAAAAGGGGAGACTACGAATGAAATTGCGCGCACTGCTCTTCGCTGGCCTTCTTCCGCTGGGGTCACCTGCGTTCGCACAGGACAAACCGGCGCCCGTCGCACGGCTCGATCATGTCGCGATCTGGGTCGCGGATCAGCAGAAGAGCATCGACTTTTATCACGAGATGTTCGGCCTCGGCGAAATCCCCGCGCCGTTCCCGCCGGGCGGTCCGCGCTGGATGCGGCTGGCGGGCGGGGTCGAGCTGCACATCCAGCCGGGCCGCACTGCGCCGGTCGAGCAGCCGCGGCGCGTGCACATGGCCATCGCCGTCGCCAGCCTCGATCCGATCCTCGCGCTGCTCAAGGCGCGCGGCCAAGGCTGGAGCGACATCGCGGGTAAGCCAGGCGCGATCAACGCCAGCCGCACCGACGGCATCCGCCAGATCTTCATCCAGGATCCCGACGGCTATTGGATCGAAGTCAACGACGCGCTGAAGCGGCGCTAGCCGCCAACCGTCTGCTCGATCACCCCGAAGATCGCGTGGTGCCTGTCGTCTTCAGCCCAGATGCGCACGATATCGCCGGCCTTTAGGAAGGGCGTCTCCGCCTTGCCGCCGCGGATCGTCTCCACCGTCCGCACCTCGGCGAGGCACGAATAGCCGACGCCGCCCTCGGCGATCGGCTTGCCGGGGCCGCCATCGGCGTCGCGGTTCGAGACGGTGCCCGAACCGATGATCGTCCCAGCGCCCAGCGCACGGGTCTTTGCTGCATGCGCGATCAGCGTGCCGAAATCGAAGGTCATGTCCTCGCCCGCCTCGGCGCGGCCGAAGGGCTTGCCGTTGAGGTCGACCATCAGCTTGCGGTGGAGCTTGCCGTCCTTCCACCAGTCGCCGAGCGCGTCGGGCGTGACGAACACCGGCGAGAAGGCACTGGCCGGCTTGGACTGGAAGAAGCCGAAGCCTTTGGCCAGCTCGCCCGGAATGAGATTGCGCAAGCTCACATCGTTGGTGAGTCCGACCAGCCGGACCGCTGCGAGCGCCTCTTCCCGCGATGCGCCGAGCGGCACGTCGCCGGTCACCACCACGACTTCGGCCTCGAGATCGCAGCCCCAGGATTCATCGGCGAGCGGGATCGGATCGCGCGGGCCGAGAAAGCCGTCGCTGCCACCTTGGTACATCAAGGGTTCCTGCCAGAAGCTCTCGGGCATCTCGGCGCCGCGCGCCTGACGAACGAGCGCGACATGGTTCACATAGGCCGAGCCGTCTGCCCATTGATAGGCCCGCGGCAGGGGCGACGCCGCCTGGCGCTCGTGAAAGCGCAGCATCGGGATCGTCTCGTGCTCTAGATCGGTCGCCAGATTGCGCAGATCGCCCTCCACTCGATCCCAGTCGTCGAGCGCCCCCTGCAGCGTCGGCGCGACTGCGGTCGCGTCGGCGCACCACGCCAGATCGTTCGACACCACGACGAGCTTGCCGTCACGACCGTGCTTGAGGCTGGCGAGTTTCATGCGGGTTCTCTCCTGTTTTGGTCAGCATAGGGCCGCGCGCGTCCAAGTCGAGCGGTTGACACCAAGCAGCTGTATCTCCATCGCTTTTGACGATGTCCTCGTCGCTTCGCTTTCTGGATCACGGCGGCGAGATGGCCCGCCGGATCCGGACGCACGACTGGGCTTCCACGCCGATCGGCGCGATCGAACATTGGCCGCAATCGCTTCGCTTCGCGATCAACATCGCCTTGGGATCGAGCTTCCCGACCGCGATCTATTGGGGCCCCGAGCTCCGCCTCCTCTACAACGACGCCTGGGCGCCGATCCCTGCCGATCGCCACCCTTCGGCGCTGGGCCGGCCGGGTGCGGAGGTCTGGGCCGACATCTGGCATCTCGTCGGCCCCGAGATGGAGCAGGTGCTCGCGACTGGCGACGGCTTCTCCACCTATGACCAGATGCTACCGATGGAGCGAAACGGCCGGCCGCAGGAAACCTGGTGGAATTACAGCTTCACGCCGATCCGCGACGAGCATGGCGCCGTGGTCGGCATCCTCAATCAGGGCAGCGAAACCACCCGCACTGTGCTCGCCGAGCGTGCCCGCCTCGCCGAGGTCGGGCGGCTGCGCGAATTGTTCGAACAGGCGCCTGGCGCGGTCGCACTGCTGCACGGCGCGGACTTCGTGTTCGAGATCGCGAACCCCGCTTATCTCAATCTGATCGGTGGTCGCGAAGTTGTCGGCCAGCGAGTCCGCGATGTGCTTCCCGAGGTCGTCGACCAAGGCTTTGTTGAACTGCTCGACCGGGTGTTTCGGAGCGGCACGACCTATCGGGCCGATTCGGTGCCCATTCTGCTCCAGCGGATACCGGACGGCGAGGCTGAGCGGAGGATGCTCGATTTCGTCTATCAGCCGATCAAGGACGCGAGCGGGAAAACCACCGACATTTTCGTGCTCGCCAATGATGTGACGGAGCGCGCCACCGCCGAGGCGGCGTTGCGCGCCAGCGAGGAAAGGCTTCAACTGGCGCTCGATTCGTCGGTGGGGGTCGGCACCTGGTTCTGGGACGTGCCCGAGAACCGCGTCACCGCCGATCTGCGTTTCCTTCGACTATATGGCGTCGACGAGACGCTGGACGGCGTCGGCGCACCGGTCGAGGCGTTCCTCGTCAACGTGCATCCCGAAGATCGTCAGGCGCTCGACGCAGCGATCGCGCAAGCGTTGGCGAGCGGCGAACATTTTTCGGAGGAGTGCCGGCTGGTCCAGCCTAATGGCTCGATCCGCTGGGTCGCGGCGCAAGGGCGTCCTTTCCTAGACGCGGAGGGGCGACCTCTTCGTTTCCCCGGCGTCAGCTTCGACATCACCGAGCGCAAGCTCGCCGAGCAAGCTGCGCGCGCCGCGGCCGAGGAGCTTCGCGAGGCGAATGAGGCACAGTCCTTTGTTTATGCGCTGGCCGAGAAGCAGCGGGTGCTCGACACGCCCGACGGGGTCATGGCCGTCACCGCCGATGCGCTAGTGGATCAACTTCGGGCGAGCCGCGTCGGCTTCTACCGGATCGTCGGCGGCGACACGATCCTCTTCGGCCCGTCTGCGACGCGCGGCGACTTGCCGTTGTTGGGCGGAACGATCCCGCTCAAGGGGATCGGCGCCAGGGCAATCGAGGCGTATCGCGCCGGCCGAACGCTGATTTCGCACGATACTGAACGCGATCCGGCGCTGGACGACAGCGATATCGGCCAACGCACGGCAGCGGTGATCGGCGTGCCGCTGCTGCGCGGGGGTGAGTGGGTCTCGACGATGTTCGTCAACGAAGCGACCCCCCGGCAGTGGAGCCCCGACGAGATCGTCTTTATCGAGGCGATCGCTGAAATGTCATGGGACGCCGTCGAGCGCGCGGGCGCACTGATGGCGCTGCGCGAAAGCGAGGAGAAATTCCGCGCTATCGCCAATTCGATCGATCCGATGGTCTGGTCGACTTTGCCCGACGGCTATCATGATTATTACAACGACCGCTGGTACGAATTCACCGGCGTGCCCTACGGCTCGACCGACGGCGAGGGCTGGGCGGATGTGTTCCATCCCCATGATCAGGAGCGGACCTGGGCGCTGTGGCGGCAGTGCCTCGCCACCGGCGCGCCTTATCATATCGAATACCGTCTGCGGCACCATTCGGGCACGTATCGCTGGGTGCTTGGCCGAGCCCAGCCGGTGCGCGACGATACGGGGCGGATCATCCGCTGGTTCGGCACCTGTACCGACATTCAGGAGATCGTCGACGCGCGCGAAGTGCTGGCGCGCTCGCGCGAGGAACTCGAGGCAGCGGTCCACCAGCGCACCGAACAGCTGATGCAGGCCGAGCAGCAGCTTCGCCAGGCCCAGAAGATGGAAGCGGTGGGGCAATTGACCGGCGGCATCGCACACGACTTCAACAATATGCTCGCCGTGGTGATCGGTGCACTCGATCTGCTCGAGCGGCGGATCGCACAGGGCCGGACCGACATCGATCGTTATATCGTCGCCGCGCGGGACGGCGCCACCCGCGCCGCCGCGCTGACTCAGCGGCTGCTCGCTTTCTCGCGCCAGCAGCCGCTGGCGCCGACGCCGGTCGACGCAAATGCGATGGTCGCGGGGATGATCGAGCTGCTCGCGCGCACGCTCGGGGAAGCCGTAACCGTCGAAACCCGTCTCACCGATGGACTCCGCCCGGCGCTGGCCGACCCGAACCAGCTCGAGAATGCGATCCTCAACCTGTGCGTCAATGGTCGCGATGCCATGTCGGGCGGTGGCAGGCTGACGATAGAGACCGCGTGTATCGCGGCAAACGCGAGCGAGGCGCAGGCACTCGGCGTGGAGCCCGGCGACTATGTCGCGATTGGGGTGCGCGATACCGGTTCGGGCATGCCTCCCGAAGTCGCTGCGCGCGCGTTCGACCCATTCTTCACCACCAAGGGTGTCGGCAAGGGCACCGGACTGGGCCTCAGCCAGGTGTTCGGCTTTGCCCGGCAGTCGGGCGGCACGGTGCGGATCGACACCGAGCAGGGCAAAGGCACCCGCGTCTGCCTTTATCTCCCGGTCTATCACGGCGCAGTCGACGCGGCAGCACAGGCCGGCGACGTCGCCGCTGCCGAACGCGCGCGGTCAGGCGAAACCGTGATGGTGGTCGAGGACGAGGAACGCGTGCGCAGCTATTCGGTCGAAGCGCTGCGCGAGCTTGGCTACGGCGTCGTCTCCGCCGCCGACGGCATCGAGGCGCTGGCCATGATCGAGCGCGGGCAAAGCGTGTCGTTGCTGTTCACCGACGTGGTGATGCCCGAGATGAGCGGTCGCGAGCTGGCGAAGCGCGCCCGCGAGCGGCTGCCCGATCTCAGGATATTGCTGACCAGCGGCTATACCCCCGACATCGCCGGGCTCGACGATTCGATTCTCACCAAGCCGTTCGACATCGATCGACTGGCGCGCCGGGTGCGTGCCGCGCTCGACGAACCCAAAGACACTTGACGCGGCGCCCGCCTGGCGCCATTGGCCCCGCGGCTTCGAGGCGCTGACCTCGGCCCCGATCCCGCCCTGCCGCCGAGTCCTGTCGAAGGGCGGCCAGGGTCCGCCCCGGCAGGCGGAGAATTGTATTCATGGCAAATGTCGCAGTGATCGGCGCCCAATGGGGTGACGAGGGCAAGGGCAAGATCGTAGATTGGCTCGCCGAGCGTGCCGACGTCGTCGTGCGTTTTCAGGGCGGGCACAATGCCGGGCACACGCTTGTCGTCGGCGAGAATGTCTACAAGCTGTCGCTGCTTCCTTCGGGCATTGTCCGCGGCACGCCCAGCGTGATTGGCAATGGCGTGGTGCTCGATCCTTGGGCGCTCAAGGCCGAGGTCGAGAAATTGCGCGGTCAGGGCATCGACATCACGCCAGACACGCTCAAGATCGCCGATACCTGCCCGCTGATTCTGCCTTTCCACCGCGATCTCGACGCGCTGCGCGAGGATGCCAGCGGCGCCGGCAAGATCGGCACTACGCGCCGCGGTATCGGCCCGGCTTATGAGGACAAGGTCGGCCGCCGCGCGATCCGCGTCTGCGACCTCGCGCATCTTGACGAACTCGGTCCGCAGCTCGATCGCCTCGCCGCGCACCACGACGCGCTGCGCGCCGGCTTCGGCGAGCCGCCGATCGACCGCGCCGGGCTGGTGGAGGAACTGCGCGAAATCGCCGGTTTCGTCCTGCCTTTCGCCGAGCCGGTATGGCGGATGCTCAACGAGGCGCGCAGCCGCGGCCGCCGCATCCTGTTCGAAGGCGCGCAGGGCGTGCTGCTCGACATCGATCACGGCACCTATCCGTTCGTCACTTCCTCCAACACCGTCGCCGGCACCGCCGCGGCCGGTTCGGGCCTCGGGCCGAGCGCAGTGGGTTTCGTGCTGGGGATCGCCAAGGCCTATACGACGCGGGTCGGTTCGGGACCCTTTCCGAGCGAGCAGGACAATGAAGTGGGCGAGCGGCTCGGCACGCGCGGGCGCGAGTTCGGCACGGTCACGGGACGCAAGCGGCGCTGCGGCTGGCTGGACGCGGTGCTGCTTAGGCAATCGGTGGCGGTATCGGGCATCACCGGCATCGCGCTCACCAAGCTCGACGTGCTCGACGGCTTTGACGAAATCCAGGTGTGCACGGGCTACAAGCTGCGCGGCGAGACGCTCGATTATTATCCGGCCAACGCAGCCGACCAGGTGGCGATAGAAGCGGTCTATGAGACCGTGCCCGGCTGGCACGAATCGACCGCGGGGGCACGCAGCTGGGCGGATCTGCCGGCTGCGGCGATCAAGTACATCCGGCGCGTCGAAGAGCTTATCCAGTGCCCGGTAGCGCTGGTTTCGACCAGCCCGGAGCGTGAAGACACCATTCTCGTCCGCGATCCCTTCGCGGATTGAGCCCCGGCGGCGCTGCCGCCGGGGCCTCGCCGTTCGTTAGCGCTGCGGCGTCGGAGCAGGAGCGTCCGGCGCCGTCGTGGGCGTTGTGGTATCGGCGCTCGGATCGGTCGTGGGAGCCGAGGCATCGGGCGCCGGCTCGGTCGTGCCGCTGCCGGTCGTGCCGCTGTCGGGCGTCGGTGCAGTGGTGTCGGCGCTCGCATCGTCGCCGCTTTTCTTGTCCTTCTCGTGCTTCTGATGATCCTGGCTGGTGCTCGGATCGCTCGACTGCGGCGTCGATTGCGCGATCGCAACGGTCGGAAGCAGCATGGCACCGGCGAGGAACAAGGTGAGCTTACGCATGTTTAATACTCCTGCATTTTAACCGAAATGGCAGGACGTGAACGGCCTCGGCGCGCGCAAGGTTGCGCGCGGCGAGGTCGCTTCGCCGCTGCAACGAAACCGATCGACCGCGAGCTGACTTTAGTACGGGATCAGCCGCACTGCGCCCGGTGCAACAGCTTCTGATCGGCCAGCACCAGGGCCACCATCGCCTCGACCACCGGTGCGCCGCGGATGCCGACGCAGGGGTCGTGCCGGCCTTTGGTACGGATTTCGGTCGCCGTGCCTTCGCGGGTGATGGTTTCCACCGGGGTGAGGATCGAGCTGGTCGGCTTGAACGCGACACGCACCAGCACCGGCTGGCCGGTGGAGATTCCGCCGGCGATGCCGCCGGCATGATTGGCGAGGAAATGCACGCCGTCATTGCCGGGCCGCATCGCATCGGCATTCTGCTCGCCTGTGAGCGTCGCTGCGGCGAAGCCGTCGCCGATCTCGATGCCCTTGACGGCGTTGATGGACATGCACGCCGCGGCGAGCTCGCTGTCGAGCTTGGCGTAGAGCGGTGCCCCCAGCCAGGCGGCACGCCGGTCGCCTCGCAGGCGACCACCGCGCCTAGCGACGAGCCGGCCTTGCGCGCATCGTCGACAATCTTCTCCCAACGCGCCGCGGCGGCGGCGTCGGGGCAGAAGAAGGGATTGTTGTCGATCTCGGCCGCGTCGAAATTGGCCGGATCGATCGCGTCGCCGCCGATCGCCTCGACCCAGGCACGGATCTTCACTTCCGGGAGGGCGAGCCGCGCTACCGCACCCGCGGCGACCCGCGCCGCGGTCTCGCGCGCCGAGGAGCGCCCCCCGCCGCGAAAGTCGCGGAAGCCGTATTTCTGATCGTAGGCGTAATCGGCATGTCCGGGCCGATACGCCTGCGCGACCTCGCTATAGTCCTTAGAGCGCTGGTCGACATTCTCGATCATCAGGCTGATCGGGGTGCCGGTGGTGCGGCCCTCGAACACGCCCGAGAGGATACGGACCTGATCGGGCTCCTGCCGCTGTGTGGTAAAGCGCGACTGGCCGGGGCGACGCTTGTCGAGAAAGGGCTGGATATCGGCCTCGGACAGTTCCAGCCCCGGCGGGCAGCCATCGACCACCGCGCCCAGCGCAGGCCCATGGCTCTCGCCCCAGGTGGTGAAGCGGAAGACGCGTCCGAAAGTGTTGAAGCTCAAATTTCCCCGCCCAGCTGTGCGAACGCCTTTGCGTGCGTCGCCGCTCCGCGCTCGCCGCACGGCATGGCGCCGCCCTGGAGCGGCAGCGCCATCAGATAGTCCCCCACATAAGGCGAGGCAAATCCGCGCGCCCAATCGGCCGAAAAGCCGAAACGTTCATAATAAGCAGGGTCGCCGAGCACGAAGACGAGCATCGCGCCGGCATCGGCAAGCTGGGTCAGGCTCGCGCGGACCAGTGCCTCGGCGACGCCTTGCCCGCGCTGGCCGGCATCGACCGCGAGCGGGGCGAGCGCCACCGCCGCGATCGGCTTGTCGCCGATCGCCACTGCCATCCGGCTGTACGCGATCACCCCGGCAAGGCTGCCGGTCTCCTCGTCGTCGGCGACGAGCGTCAGCACCATGTCGCCGTCGACGCACAGCCGCTGGACGAGCATCGCCTCGCCCGCATCGGGAAATGCTTTGCGCAGCAATGCGTCGATCGCGGCCACGTCCCCGCCCGTCGCGGGGCGGATCGCGATGCTCACGCCAGTGCGATGTCGGGCGCGTCCTCGGCCTTCATGCCGATGACGTTGTAGCCGGCATCGACATGGTGGGTCTCGCCGGTGACGCCCGAGGCAAGATCCGAGAGCAGATAGAGGCCGGCCCCGCCGACATCCTCGATCGTCACGTTGCGCTTGAGTGGCGCATTGAGCTCGTTCCACTTGAGGATCAGGCGAAAATCGCCGATCCCGCTGGCGGCGAGCGTCTTGATCGGGCCGGCCGAAATTGCGTTGACCCGGATATTGTCGCGGCCGAGATCGACCGCGAGATACTGGACGCTGCTCTCGAGCGCGGCCTTGGCGACGCCCATCACGTTGTAATGCGGGATCACCTTCTCGGCGCCGTAATAGCTGAGCGTCAGCAGCGAGCCGCCATTCGGCATCATCGCCGCGGCGCGCTTGCAGACCGCGACGAACGAATAGACGCTAATGTTCATCGTCATCAGGAAATTGTCGAGGCTGGTGTCGACATAGCCGCCGCGCAGTTCGTTCTTGTCGGAGAAGCCGATCGCGTGGACGACGAAGTCGATCGTCGACCAGCGCTCGGCCAAGGTCACGAAGGTCTTGTCGAGCTCGGTCATGTCCGAAACGTCGCACTCGATCAGGAAGTCGCTGCCCAGCTGCTCGGCGAGCGGACGCACGCGCTTTTCGATCGCTTCGCCCTGATAGCTGAACGCGAGTTCGGCGCCGTGCTCGCGCAGTTTCTGGGCAATGCCCCACGCCAGCGAACGATCGTTCGCCAGTCCCATAATCAGCCCGCGCTTACCCTGCATCAATCCCGTCACGACGTCCCGTCCTTCTTCTCGTGCGCCTCCTCTAGCCGGTTCGGAGGCGTTTCGGCTAGGGCGGCGTTGAGTTCGGCGCCAGCGACCATGCCGAGCCCGATCAGATAGAAGAAGATCAACGCGATCATCACGCCCGCAAGGCTGCCATAGGTAAGGTCATAGCTGCCGAGCAGGCTCAGCATTTTAGGCAGCATCGCGGTGACGAAGAGCCACCACAATGTCGTGAACAAGGCCCCTGGCCATTTCGGACATTTGGAATGGCGGAAGCGGCTCGGCGTCAGCGAATAGAACAGGATGTAGAGCGCTCCGAACAGCGCGAGCGCCGGCGCGAATTTGGTGAGCGAGACGATCGTCTGCGCCTGCGAGGCCCAGGGCAGCAGCTTGTAGATGAACTGCTCGACGCCGGTCAGGATCACCTGGAAACTGAACGCTGCCATCGCCAGAATGACCGAGGCGACGATCATCCCGATCGCACCCAGCCGATAGCGCCAGAACGGCGTGCTCGACTGGACGCCGTAAGCCTGGCGCAAGATCCCGCGCAGCGTCTCGATGAAGCCCGCGGTGGTCCACAGGCCGACGATTGCGCCGAACCACAGCAAATTGCCGGTGCGCGCCTGGAGCACGTCGGTCGCGGGCTTGCGCAGCACATCGGCGACGTCGGGCGGCACGGTCTGGAGGAATGCCTCGAGCGTCCGGATGCCTTCGCTGCTTCGGCCGACCAATTGCGCGATCGCGGCGGCGACGATCACGAAGGGGAAGAGCGTGACCAACGACAGATAGGCAAGGTTGCCGGCATAGGTGAAACCTTCGTTGAAGGTGTCCACCGCCACGCGCTTGACGACGTAGAAGAAGCGCGGACCAGCGCCGACCTTTCCAAGCGTCGTGCGAAGCCGGGCGCCGCGCGTCGGCTTCGCCTCGGCGGCGTCGGCGGATTCCCCTTTTTTCACAAGGGCTCAGACGCCCATGCGGCCACGTGGGTTCCCCTTGTTCTGCCAGCCCTGCACGAACTCGACCAGCGCGTCGTCATCGACCGGCAGATCGACCATCAAAGTGACGAGCAGATCGCCGCGACCGCTCGGCTTCTTGTGGAAGCCGCGTCCCTTGAGGCGGAGCACCTTGCCCGAGGTCGAACCCTTGGGCACCTTGAGCATCACCGCGCCGTCGGGAGTCGGCACGCGCACTTCGGCGCCGAGCACCGCTTCGGACAGGCTTACCGGCAAGTCGAGCCGGATATCGTCGCCCTCGCGCACGAAGAAGCGGTGCGGCTGGACGTCGATCGTGACGATTGCATCGCCGAAACCGCCTGGGCCTTCCTCGCCCTTTCCGGCGAGGCGCATCTGGGTTCCCGTCTCGACGCCCGCCGGAAGCTTGAGGTCGATCGTCTTGCCGTCACGCAGGGTGATCCGCTGCGGTGCGAGCTTCGCCGCGTCCTCGAATGCCACCGCAAGCCGATAGGCCACGTTGGCGCCCTTGGCCGCTGGCTTGCGCCCAAAGCCGCCGAAACCGCCGCTGAAGCCGCCGCCGCCACGCCGGCCGGCACCGCCGCCGAACAGCCCTTCGAAGATATCGCCGATATCGCCGGCCTCGCCGCCAAAGTCGAAGCCCCCGCCGCCCGGGCGAAAGCCTGCCTGCTGCCCGCCACCGCCGCCGAAGCCGAACGGAGTCATGGGGTTGCCGTCGCCGTCGATCTCGCCGCGATCGAAGCGCGCGCGCTTGTCCTTGTCGCTCAGCAGGTCATAGGCTGCAGTCACCAGGCTGAATTTCTCGGACGCCTTGGGATTGTCCTTGTTGCGGTCGGGGTGCAGCTCTTTGGCGAGCTTGCGATAGGCCTTTTTGATATCGGCCTCGCTCGCGCCCCGCGCGACGCCCAGAGTTGCATACGGATCGGCCACGCATTTCCCCGTTCGAAATCACTAAATTCGAGCGCCCCTTACAGGAGCTTTTCGCCTGCGAACATCGGCGCGACATGCGCTTTGCGCAAGTCCGGCTCAGGCGGCAACCTGCTCCAACGGCTCGACATCGACCGAGACGTGCATCTCCTGCGCTCCCCAACCGAGGACGATCCCGTCGATCGGCGCGACATCGGCATAGTCCCGGCCGATCGCTACGACGATATGATCGCCCGCCATCCAGATGCCGTTGGTCGGATCGACGCCGACCCAGCCCAGCGCAGGCCCTGCCCAGACCAGCACCCAGGCATGCGTCGCATCGGCGCCCACCAGCCGCGGCTGCCCGGGCGGTGGCAAGGTCCGGATATAGCCCGAGACATAGGCCGCGGGCAGGCCGGCCGCGCGCAGGCCCGATATCATGATCTGCGCGAAATCCTGGCAGACGCCGCCGCGTTTGCGAAAGGCTTCGACAGGCGCGGTATCGACGAGAGTTGCCGTGGGGTCGAAGGCGAATTCGCGCTGGATGCGCAGCGCCAGCGCGAGCGCCGCTTCGAGCACGCCGCGGCGCGGGTCGAGCTCGGCCGCGCACCATTCGGCGATCTCGCGGTCGAGCGCGATGCGCGGCGAGGGAAAGAGATAGGCGGCCGGGCCGGCCGGCGAGGTGTCGCGGCTTGCGCGTGCCCATTCGGCGATCTCGGCGACGCCGGGATCACTCGGGGCGAAGATCGGGATCGGGCGGTCGACACGGACGCGGGCGCGGCTCTCGATGGTCAGGGTGCGGGCGGGTTGCTCGACCACGAGGCGGACGACATTGGCGAGCCCGGCCTCCGCGCGGGTCGGGAAGACGCGGCCCTGGGGCTCGATGATCAGGGCATAGTCTTCAACGTGCTGGCCCGACCAGAGGATCGGCTTGAGGCGGAGATTGTTGCGCGCGAAGGCGACCGGCTCGGCATAAGCGAAGCGGGTGACGTGCCGGATCTGGTACAGCATCTGGCTCACGCCAAAACCATCCCCGCGGCGCGCAGGGGTTCGGCGCCCTGCAGGAAGTATCGCCGCGCGATTGCCTTGGAAAGTCGGATGAGCCGGGTCTCGAGATCGGCGAGCAATGCGTCGTCCATGCGCGTCGCATTGGTCGTCACCAGCAACGCCGCGATGCCGCGCGCCTGTTCCTGCTGGGGCTCGGCGAGGCCGTCGTCCGACAGCACCGGCAATTTGTTGAGATGCGCCGAGATCGCCGCGACCTGAAAGGCCAGCGCCCGCGGATTATTGGCGTCGAGAGTCACCAGGTCGAGCACCGGAATGCGCGCCATGCCGGTCAGATAACGTTGGCGATAGCTGATCTGGCTGTCCATCAGATCGAGCAGGGTCGACAGGTCGTCGCTCGTCGCATCGGGTCCGCCAAAGGCGCGGAGGAAGCGAATCGCGCCGAGCGCGCGCTCGATGCGCCGTCCGATATCGTGGAAACGCCACGCATCGGTGCGCGTCATATGTTCGCTCGCGAGGCCATTGAGCGCCGAATAGCGCCGCTGGAGCGAGCCCGCTTTGTCGAGCAGCACCCCGCGCTGCGGGAAGGGCGCGTCGAGCAGGCGGATCATGTCCGCCGACAGCCGCTCGCGTGACACCGCGCCGATCAGCCGCGCCTGGCAATTGATCGCGCGAACGCTGTACCAATCCTCCTCGCCTTCGAGCGCGGTGCGGGCGAGCTGGGTCAGGTCGGCCCGCTTGACGCCTTTCGGCTCGGGCGCGGCGCCCGAGGCGACGATCAGCCGAACGAGGCGGGCGACCGTGTCCGCGGCGAGCGCCGCGCCGGTATCGGCGCTGATCGAATGGCCGAGCAGCACGCGAAGCAGCCCGAGCAGTGCCTCGCCGCGCTCTAGATAGCGGCCTAGCCAGAACAAATTGTCGGCCACGCGGCTGGGCAAGGTCCCGGGGTTGCGGCGAAGCTGGGTGGTGTCGTCCGAAGGCAGCAGCGAGATCGGGGGGACCGGATCGGGGCCGTGGATGCAGACATCGGCGGACCACATTCCCTCGCCCATCACTGCGGCGCGCGGATCCGGATGCTCGCCGATCCGCGCGAAGCCGCCGGGGAGCACGGTCCAGCCGCCGTCGGCGCCCCGCGCCGCGAAGACGCGCAGCATGAAGGGGCGCGGGACCAGCGCGTCGTCGGCGATCGCGGGCATGGTCGAAAGACGGATCACTTCCTGGCCGACATAGTCCTGCGGCCGACGAGTCATATCATCGAGCAAGGCGGCGCGGGCCTCGGAATCGAGCGCGGTGCCAAGCGCCGCCCTGCCGCCGGGGAGCCCGAGCGGCGCGACCCCGAAGGCGGGGGCGACCAGGAGCGAATCGAGATTGGCGGCGACATGATCGCGCTCGGCTTGCTGTCCGCACCACCAGGTGGCGATGTTGGGGAGCGCGAGCGGCCTGCCGGTGAGCACTTCGGCAAGGCGCGGCAGGAAGGCGGCGAAGGCAGGCGATTCGAGTAACCCGGCGCCGGGCGCGTTGGCGACGACGACATTGCCCGCGGCCATCGCGTCGACGGCCCCTGGCACGCCGATGGTGGAATGCGAATCGAGCGCGAGCGGATCGAGCAGACGCGGATCGAGCCGGTGCCACAGCGCGTCGACGCGTTTGAGCCCCGCGATCGTCCGGACGTAGAGCTTGTCGTCGAGTACCGCGAGATCGGCACCCTCGACCAGCAGGAAACCCAGATAGCGCGCGAGATGCGCCTGCTCGGCATAGCTGGGATTGAGCCGGCCGGGGGTGAGCAAGGCGATGCGCGGTTCGGCGCGTCGGCACGCCGCGGCGAGACCTTCGCGAAAGGCGGCGAAGAAGGGCGCATGACGCTCGATATTGAGCCGCGCCGGAAGCTCGCCGAGCGTACGCGCCATCGCCAGCCGGTTTTCGAGGGCATAGCCGGCGCCGGCGGGCGCGCGCAGATGATCGGCGAGCACGCGCCACTCGCCCGATGGCCCGCGACACAGATCGGCGGCGACGAACTGGAGATGATGCCCGCCGGGTGGTGCGAGCCGCGCAAGCGGGCGCAGGAAGAAGGGACTGCCGGTGACGAGCGACGCGGGAACATGACCCTCGGCGACGAGCCGCGCTTCGCCATACAGATCCTCGAGCACGGCTTCGAGGAGTTGGGCGCGCTGGGAAATCCCGGCGGCGATGCCATCCCATTCGCTTTTGTCGATCAGCAGCGGCACCGGCGAAAGCGGCCAGGGACGCTCTTCGCCTTCATCGACGATGCGAAAGCCGGTGCCGATATCCTCGGCATGGCGTTGCGCCCGCTCGCGGGCGACAGCGAGGCCATCGCCGGACAGGGCGGCGAGTTCCTCGAACAGCGCCGTCCATGCAGGATCGCGGCCACCCGCGCACAGCACGTCGCTCTCGGGAACATGACCGCAATAATCGGCGATCCACCGGTCCGCGATGGTGGCGGCGTCGAACAACGATGTCGCGGCGCGGCTGGCCAAGGGGTGTCCTCCGATCGGGGGCAGGTGATGGGGGAAAGCATGTTGCGTGGCAACAAGGGAGATGTTTGTCGGGCTACGGCCACGGCAAAGGCGCGAACATGCGCCGGCCATCGATGACGCGCAGTACGGTCACCGCAGCTTCCTCGACACGATGCCTGTTTCTGCGTTCGAACACATCCGAAGCGAAATCGTCGCGCGGAGTGCCGCGCGGCGAGTCTGCCACCCTGATGTCGATACGACCCGAAGCGACCTAAGCGGTCTTGTTCACCACGCTTTCGGGCAGATCCTTGCCGAACACTCGCTGATAATATTCGGCGACCTGCGCGCGCTCGGCCTCGTCGCATTTGTTGAGGAATGACAGGCGGAACGCGAAGCCGACATCGCCGAAGATCAACGCATTCTGCGCCCAGGTGATCACCGTGCGGGGGCTCATCACGGTCGAGATGTCGCCGTTGATGAAGCCTTTCCGGGTCAGATCGGCGACGCGAACCATGTTCTCCACGGTCTCCTTGCCGCCCGGCTTGTCATACTCGCCCGACTTGGCGAGCACGATTTGCGCCTCGACCGCGGCGGGGAGATAGTTGAGCGTCACCACCACGTTCCAGCGGTCCATCTGGCCTTGGTTGATCTGCTGGGTGCCGTGATAGAGCCCGCTGGTGTCGCCGAGGCCCACGGTATTCGCGGTCGCGAACAGGCGGAACCACGGGTTCGGGCGGATCACGCGGTTCTGGTCGAGCAGAGTCAGCTTGCCCTCGGTCTCGAGCACGCGCTGGATGACGAACATCACGTCGGGTCGGCCCGCATCATATTCGTCGAAGACGAGCGCCGTCGGGGTCTGCAGCGCCCAGGGGAGCAGGCCCTCGCGGAACTCGGTGACCTGCTGGCCGTCCTTGAGCACGATCGCGTCGCGGCCGATCAGGTCGATGCGGCTGATATGCGCATCGAGGTTGATCCGGATGCACGGCCAGTTGAGCCGTGCCGCCACCTGCTCGATATGAGTCGACTTGCCGGTGCCGTGATAGCCCTGGATCATCACGCGGCGGTTGTGGGCGAAGCCGGCGAGCACCGCGAGCGTGGTGTCGGCATCGAAGACATAAGCGGGATCGAGATCGGGGACGCGCTCGTCGGCCTCGCTGAATGCGGGGCATTCCATATCGATGTCGATGCCGAACACGTCGCGCACCTTCACCGTCTTGTCGGGCGAATCGAGGATTGTCGTCTCGCGACTGTCGGGTTGCGTGTTGGGGATGTCGGCCATCATTGCTTCCTGCAAGAACGCCTGGCGCATTGGTGAAGCGTTTGCCGCACCGCAACGTCAAAGCGCAGGGGGCCTCCGCCTATCAGTCGTTGGAGAAGACGGGAAGACCAAACAGGTCGACGAAGCGCTGGCCGAGTACAATGTCGCCCGCCACCGTCACCCGGCCTTCGCGCATCGAGACGATCAGCGGTGCCGAGCCGTAGAAGGTCGCGGCGAGTTTCGAGGGCTCGCCCGCGAAAATCACTTCGGCCCCGTCGGGGTCACGCCGCTCGATTTCGAGCATCCCGTCGACGATCTTCGCGCGGAACGGATCGCCGCCGATACGGAAGCCGAGATCCGGGGCGAAATCGGGATCCGCACCAGGGTTCATCATCGTACGCAGCGAGAGCATGAAGGCGGTATTGCTCAGGGGCAGCGTCACGTCGTGCGCCGGCGATCCCGCCGCCCAGCGGCTGAGTGCAAAGATCGGCTCCTCCAGCGCGCGGCCCCATTTGGTCAGCTCATAGACCTGCGCGTTGGCGGGGGAGGGCAGGGTGCGGCGCCGCAATATGCCCGCTTTCTCCATCCCTTCGAGCCGCTGGGTCAGGATGTTGGCGCTCAGCCCTTCGAGCGCGCCGCGGATCTCGCCGAAGCGCCGCGGCCCGAGCAGCAACTCGCGCACGATCAGCAAGGCCCAGCGTTCGCCGATCAGGTCCATCGCCAGCGCCGTCCCGCACGCGTCCTTGTACCAGCGGCGCATCTTGCCCAAATCGATGTTAGTTATTTTTTGTGACTTCATAGTTGCTTTTAATAACTCCATCGCGCATCAGGATCAAGAAAGCGATTCGCGACAGCGGACAAGCGGAGGTTGTAGACAATGATCGCCACGATCCTTCCCCCGGCTGAGGTCCTCGCCGCACGTTGCGAGGCGCGCTGGGCGGGTGAAAGCGCCGAATATCGCGCCGCGCGGACGGCTTTGCTTGCCGAGGAGATCGCGCTTCGCCGCCATATCGAGCATGTCGCCGAGCAGCGCCGGGCGCTGCCCGCCGGCCCTGCGGTCACCCGCGACTACAGCTTCGAGGGTCCCGAAGGTGCCGTGACGCTGGCCGAGCTGTTCGGCGACAAGGAGACGCTGGTCGTCTACACCTGGATGTACGGGCCGCAGCGCGAGCGGCCGTGCCCGATGTGCACGTCGCTGCTCTCGGCATGGGAAGGCGAGGCGCTCGACATCCGGCAGCGCGTCGCCCTCGCAGTGACGGCGCGCTCGCCGCTCGACAAGCTCGAAGCCTTTGCTGCCGAGCGCGGCTGGCGCCATCTGCCACTCTATTCGGACGTGAACGGCGATTTCAGTCGCGACTATAACGCGATCACCCCCGAGGGCGACGACATCCCGCAATTGCTGGTGTTCACGCGCCGCGACGGAACGATCCGCTTCTTCTGGGCTGGCGAGATGGACGACAGCACCGCCGATCCCGGCCAGGATCCGCGCGGCGCGCCCGATTTGATGCCGCTCTGGACGATTCTCGACTCCACCCCCGAAGGACGCGGTGCAGACTGGTATCCGTCGCTGACTTACCCCGCAAAATAACCACACTCAGGAGAGACAAGATGCCGCAGATGATCTTCGTGAACCTGCCCGTGAAGGACGTGGCGAAGTCGACCGCCTTCTACGAGGCGATTGGCTGCACCAAGGATCCGCGCTTCAGCAACGAAGTCGCCAGCGCGATGCAGCTTTCGGACGAGATCGTGTTCATGATCCTGTCGCACGACTTCTTCAAAACCTTCACGGCGAAGCCGATCGCCGACGCGCATGCGACCACCGAGGTGCTGATCTGCATCTCGCGCGACAGCCGCGCGGCGGTCGACGCGATCGTCGAGAAGGCGGCGGCGGCGGGCGGCAAAGGCGACGTTCGGGAGAAGCAGGACATGGGCTTCATGTACGGCCGCAGCTTCGAGGATCCCGACGGCCACATCTTCGAGCCGATGTATATGGACATGGAGGCGGCGATGGCGGCGCATGCCGACGGTCCCGCGCACGAACCCGCCTGAGGAGGATGCCATGTCGTTCCAGGGGTATCTGACCAACATCGAGGCCAAGACGGGGAAGAGCCCGGCGGACTTCCGCGCATATGCCGCGTCGAAGGAGTGGCTCGCCGAGGGCAAGCTGCGGCCAGACGTCAAGGCCGGCATGATCGTCGCGGATCTCAAGGAGCAATTCGCGCTCGGCCATGGCCACGCGATGGCGATCGTCGCCTTGCTCAAGGGCATCAAGAAGGAAGGCGACGCCTGAACGTCGCCCGAGGAGAGGAATGATGGCACAGAAGATCACCCCGGTTCTCTGGTTCAACAAGACCGGAGAGGAGGCCGCCAATTTCTACGTCTCGCTGCTGCCCGACAGTCGCGTGGATAAGGTCGCGCGCGCGCCGGGTGACAACCCCAGCGGCAAGGAAGGCGAGGCGATCGTCGTCGAGTTCACGCTTGCCGGACAGACTTATGCGGCGCTCAACGGCGGGCCCAATTTCACGCCGAACGAGAGCGTGTCGTTCCAGATCCTCACCGAGGATCAGGAAGAGACCGACCGGCTGTGGAACGCGATCATCGGCAATGGCGGTGCCGAGAGCATGTGCGGCTGGTGCAAGGACAAATGGGGCTTCTCGTGGCAGATCACGCCGCGCCGCCTGATCGAGCTCGCTTTCGGCGATGATCCCGATCGCGGACGCCGGGCCTTCGAAGCGATGATGACGATGAAGAAGATCGATATCGCGGCGATCGAAGCCGCGGCGAACGCAGGTTGAGGAGGATGCCGATGTCGATCGAGATCAGCGGGTTCAACTGGGTGCCCGATTTCGCGCGCGGCTATGTTCGCGATCTCCGCCCGCGCTGGGCGTGTGAGGAAGTGGGGCTGGCTTATACGATGCGGCTGCTCAGCCCGGTCCCGCCCAAGCCCGCCGCCTATTTCCACGAACAGCCCTGGGGCCAGGTCCCGGTGCTGCACGATAATGACGTCCAATTGTTCGAGAGCGGCGCGATCCTGCTCCATCTCGGCGAGCGCGACGAACGCCTGCTGCCGCGCGAGCCGCAGGCGCGCGCGACTGCGATCGCCTGGCTGTTCGCCGCGCTCAACAGCGTCGAGCCGTGGCTGTTCGAGCTCGCCAATGTCGAGATCTTCTCGGCCGGCGAGGAATGGGCGAAGTTGCGCAAGCCCAGCCTGCTCAAAGACACTGGCAAACGGCTCGACGGACTAATGGAGGCGCTGGGCGGCCGCGAATGGCTGGGCGATGCGTTCAGCGTTGCGGACATCGCGATGGTCACCGTGCTGCGCAACGCCGATCACGCGGACCTGATGTCGAGCCGCCCGCGGCTCGCCGACTATGTCGCGCGGGGCACTGCACGCCCTGCATTCCAGCGCGCGCTCGCCGCGCAACTAGCCGACTTCCGGCCCGAGCCGGTGGCGGCATAATCAAGGAGAGAGACGATGACTTATGTCGATGGTTTCGTAACCCCGGTCCCAACCGCGAACAAGGAAGCCTATCTCGCGCACGCCATCGAGGCTGCCGATCTGTTCCGCAAGCTCGGCGCGACCCGCATGGTCGAGGCCTGGGGCGATGACGTACCCGACGGCAAGCTCAACGATCTCAAGAAGGCGGTGCAGGCCACGCCCGACGAGACCGTGCTGTTCAGCTGGATCGAATATCCTGACAAGGCGACTGGCCTCGCCGCGGGCGAGAAGATGATGAACGATCCACAGGCCGCCGAGATGATGAAGGACATGCCGTTCGACGGCAGCCGGATGATCTTCGCCGGCTTCGATTCGATCGTGGAGCAGGGCGCGCCGGGCGGCATGGGATATCTCGACGGCTACGTCTTGCCTGTCCCCGCGGACAATGAGGATGCCTATCGCGCGATGGCCGAAAAGGCGGCCGGCATTTTCCGGGAATATGGCGCGCTGCGCGTGGTCGAGGCCTGGAGTGAGGATATTCCGGCCGGCAAGGTCACCGACTATAACCGCGCCACGTTGCGCGAAGAGGGTGAGCGCGTGGTCTATTCGTGGGTCGAATGGCCCGACAAGGCGACCCGCGACGCCGCCTGGCCGAAGATGATGGAAGACGAGCGCATGAAGCCCGACGGCGCGATGCCGTTCGACGGCAAGCGCATGATGTGGGGCGGGTTCGCGCCGATCCTCGACCAAAAGCTGGCCTGAGCAGGAGACGGACGATGACCGACCCGCACGGAACCCCGATCTGGTACGAGCTGATCACCGGTGACCCCGATGCCGCCGGCGCCTTCTATCAAAAGGTAGTCGGGTGGCAGGACGGCGGCTGCCCCGGCGCCACGGCCGAGGGCCCGGAGAATTATCACGTCTATCTGGCGCCCGACGGGCAGGGCGTTGCGGGCATGATGAAGACCCCCGAGGGCGCGCCGCCCGAGCCGCGCTGGTTCAGCTATATCGGGGTGGACGATGTCGATGCCGCGGCGGCGAAGATCGCCGCGGCCGGCGGCGGCATCCACATGCCGCCGACCACGATGGAGGGGGTTGGCCGGATGGCGATGGTCGCCGATCCGCAGGGCGTGACCTTCTATGTGATGAAGGGCGCCAGCCCCGAGGCGAGCACCGCGTTCAAGCGCATGGTGCCTGGGCACGGCGAATGGAACGAGCTCCAGACCAGCGACGATCAGGCCGCGCTTGCCTTTTACGGTGAGCAATTCGGCTGGAAGAAGGACGGCGCGATGCCGATGGGCGAGATGGGCGATTACAGCTTTCTCGGCCATGACGGCGGCATGATCGGCGCGGTGATGAAGGTCGCGCCGGGCGAGACGCCGGGGTGGAATTATTTCTTCCGCGTCGGCGATATCGACGGGGCGAAGCAGCGCATCGAGGAGGCCGGCGGCAGCATCAGGCAAGGTCCGATGGAAGTGCCCGGCGGCGATTTCGTCATCTATGCGGCCGATCCGGCCGGTGCGAGGTTCGGCGTGGTGGGGTCGCGCGGCTGATGCTTGAGCTCTACGCGCACCCCTTCTCGTCTTATTGCTGGAAGGTGCTGATCCCGCTCTACGAGAACGCCACGCCGTTCAAATATCGCATCCTCGAGCAGGAGTTTCCCGAGAATGGCGCCGAATTCGGCCGGCTCTGGCCGATCGGCAAATTCCCGCTGCTCGTGGACGACGGCCGGCCGGTAATGGAATCGAGCGTGATCATCGAGCATCTTCAGCGCCATCACCCGGGTCCGGTTACCTTCATCCCGGAGGGCGACGCGGGGCTCGAGGTGCGGATGCTCGACCGCATCTTCGACAACCATGTTATGGGCCAGATGCAGCGCGTGGTCGCCGACGCGCTGCGTGGCCCCGAGCGTCACGACCCCGTGGAAGTCGAGCAGGCCAAGGCGGCGCTGCAGAAGAGCTATGCGTGGCTCGATGGCTGGATGGAGGGGCGCGAATGGGCGGTGGCGGGCGCCTTCTCGCTCGCCGACTGCGCAGCGGCGCCGTCGCTCTTCTACGCCGATTGGGTCGATCCGATCCCCGAGGCGCTGGCCAATTTGGGGGGCTATCGCGCGCGGCTGCTCGCCCGGCCCTCGGTCGCGCGCGCGATCGACGAGGCGCGGCCCTATCGCGCCTATTTCCCGCTGGGCGCCCCCGAGCGAGATTGAGGAGAAAGAAATGCCCGCCAATGACGAAACCCGGGAGCTTTCGGTCGAGAAGCGCATCGACGCGCCGATCGATGCGGTGTGGAAGGCGTGGACCGGTCATCTCGAGGAATGGTGGTGCCCGAGGCCGTGGACCACCGAGTTGATCGAGCGGGATCTCCGCCCGGGCGGCCGTACCGCGATGATCATGCGCGGCCCGAACGGCGAGGAGAATGTGATCGAGGGCGTGACCCTCGAGGTCATTCCCGGCCGCAAGATCGTCTGGACCGATGCCTTCAAACAGGGCTGGGTGCCCAGCGATCCGTTCATGGTCGGCACATGGGAGTTCACGCCGGAGGGCGACAAGACCCTGTACCGGGGAAGCGCCCGCCACTGGTCCGACGAGACCTATGAGCAGCACAAATTGATGGGGTTCGAACTGGGCTGGGGCGTGGCTGCCGATCAGCTCGAAGCGGTGGCGAGGCGGATCGCCGAGACGGTCGATGCGTAAGATCATCGGCGGGGTGTTTCAGTCGCTCGACGGCGTGATGCAGGCGCCGGGCGGGCCGAGCGAGGACTGGACCGGTGGCTTCGCGCTCGGCGGCTGGTCGGCGACCTTCTGGGACGAGG
This sequence comes from Sphingomonas psychrotolerans, assembly GCF_002796605.1. Taxonomy (NCBI): domain Bacteria; kingdom Pseudomonadati; phylum Pseudomonadota; class Alphaproteobacteria; order Sphingomonadales; family Sphingomonadaceae; genus Sphingomonas; species Sphingomonas psychrotolerans. The sequence continues at coordinate 2,488,496 of NZ_CP024923.1, read as the reverse complement.
CGATGGGCAACACGATGGATGCGCTGTTCGGCGGCCCGTTCGATTTGCTGCTCGGGCGCAAGACGTGGGAGATTTTCGCGGCGCACTGGCCCTATGTCGGCCCCGACGATCCGATCGGTCCGGCCTTCGACAAGGCCAATAAATATGTGCTGACTCGCGGCGATGCACCGCTCGAATGGCAGAATAGCCATCGCGTCAGCAGCATCGAAGCGGTCGCCGACATCAAGGTGGGCGAAGGACCCGACATCCTGATCCAGGGCAGCACCACGCTCTATCCGGGGCTATTCGCCGCGGGGCTGATCGATCGGCTGTTCGTGATGACCTTCCCCGTCGTGCTCGGCGGCGGCAAACGGCTGTTCGGCGACGGCACGCCATCCTTCGCGCTCAAGCTGATCGAGCAGCAGGTCAGCACCACCGGGGTGACGATCGCGACCTACGAACCGGCTGGCGCGGTGCCGATCGGCAGCTTCCAGATGGCGGAACCGAGCGCCCGCGAGCAGGCGCGGCAGGAACGGATGAAGCGCGAAGGCTAGGCGAAGGCGGGCGCGCTCTTGAGGTGCTGATAGGCGGCGATGACCTCCTGAAGTTTGCCCTCAAAGCCGCGGTCGCCGCCGTTGCGATCGGGGTGGTAGCGGCGGACAAGCTCGGAATAGCGCTTGCGCAGCGCCATCCGGTCGGCATCGATCTCGAGCGCCAGCGCGTGCATCGCATCGCGGTCCTTGCCGGATAGCGGTTTGCCGTCCTTGCGCTCGGCCCGGTCCTTCATGCGATCGCGGAAGCGTGCGTTGATTGCGTCGAGCGGATCGGCGAAGTCGGCCCAGCGCGGCGGCCGGTCGGCGCCGCCGGTGGCGTTGAACGCGCGGGTCTCGCGCTCCCAGCCCGCAAAAGGGCGCTGCGCGTCGTTGATCTCGTCGGGGCTCATGCCCTTGAAGAAATTATAGCCCGAATTGAACGCGCGGACATGATCGAGGCACATCCAGCGGAACGGCGGCGGGCCGTCGCCGGGGCGACCGGTGCCTTCGAGCGGCGGCGCGCGAAACTCGCCTGGCTCGGAACAGCCGGGCTCGGCGCACAACCTCCCCGGCGCCTCCACGCGACCGTGGAACCGGGCATTGGGTCGATCCTTTCTCGGCTGGCTGTCCGCCACGCTATTTCCCTCGAACAAACCGCCTATATAGGCGCGATGACTGACCCTGCCAGCGGCGGACTCGCCGACATCATCACCGCCCGCCTCACCGCCGCGCTCGCACCGACGCAACTCGAGGTGATCAACGACAGCCATCACCATTCCGGCCATCTCGGCGACGACGGCACCGGCGAATCGCACTGGACGGTGGCGGTGGAGAGCGCGGCGTTTGCCGGGCTTTCGCGGGTTCAACGGCAGCGGTTGATCAACAACGCGCTCGCCGATCTATTGGCGGAGCGCATCCACGCATTGGCGATCCGCGCCCGCGCACCCGGAGAGGCATGATGACCGACGATTTGTTCCTCCACACGATCGCGCCGGTCACCCACGATCTCGGCGGCTTCAAGGTGCACCGCACCTTGCCGTCGCGGCCGCGGACGATGGTCGGCCCGTTCATCTTCTTCGACCAGATGGGCCCGGCGCATCTCGACGTGGGCACCGGCATCGACGTGCGCCCGCATCCGCATATCAACCTCGCGACGGTGACCTATCTCTACGCCGGCGCGATCGACCATCGCGATTCGCTCGGCACCTTCGCGACGATCGAGCCCGGCGCGGTCAACCTGATGACCGCGGGGCACGGCATCGTCCATTCGGAGCGCTCGCCTTCGGCCGAGCGTGCGGTCGGCCCTGAATTGTCGGGGATCCAGACGTGGCTCGCGCTTCCCGAGCGCGACGAGGAGCGCGATCCGGCGTTCGAGCATGTCGCCGCGGCGGACCTGCCGGTGGTGCAGTCGGGCGGCGCGACCGCCCGCGTGATCATGGGCGACCTGTGGGGGGCGTCGGCGCCGACCACCAATTATGCCGAGACCATCTATGCCGACATCGTCCTCGAGGCCGGCGCGAGCATACCGATCGATCCGGGTGCCGACGAACGCGCGCTCTATGTCGCGATCGGCGAGGCGAGCCTCGACGGGATGCGGCTGGAGCCGATGACGCTCTATGTGCTGCGCCCGGGTATCGCCGCGACGCTGCGCTCGGAGCAGGGCGGACGCGTGATGCTGTGCGGCGGCGAGGCGTTCACGACGCCGCGCCACGTCTGGTGGAACTTCGTCTCGTCGAGCCGCGACCGGATCAACCAGGCCAGGCAGGACTGGACGGCGGGCAATTTCCCCAAGGTGCCCGGCGACGACAAGGAATGGATCCCGATCCCGGAAGTGCCCAAGACGGTGAGTTATCCGTGACAGCTGTGCAGGTATCTCTTCTCCGTTCGCGCTGAGCTTGTCGAAGCGCCGCTTTTTGCCTTAGCTCTGGAAAAGAAGAACGGCCCTTCGACAAGCTCAGGGCGAACGGGAGGTGGTGATGGCCGGTTTCGATCTTCAGCGCATATCGCTACCCACCGGTGTCGAACTCGACGTCGCCATCGCGGGCGATCCCACCCATCCGCCGATCTTCCTGCTCCACGGCTTCCCTGAATCGCACCGGACGTGGCGGCACCAGATCCCGGATCTGGCGCGCGACCATTATGTGATCGCGCCTGATCAACGCGGCTTTGCGCGCTCGTCCAAGCCCGAAGGGGTCGCGAATTACACGCCGGACAAGCCGGTCGGGGATCTGCTCGCGCTTGCCGACCATCTCGGCATCGAGCATTTCACGCTGGTCGGCCACGATTGGGGCGGGGCGATCGCGTGGATGGCGGCACTGCAAAATCCGCAGCGCATCGCACGACTGATCATCGTCAACGCGCCGCATCCCAAGGTCTTCCAGAAGTCGCTGTTCGACGATCCAGCCCAGCGCAAGGCGAGCCAATATATCACGCGCTTCCGCGATACCGGAATCGACAGGGGGCTGGTCGGCGCGGGGCTGGAGCGCTTCTTCGCCTCGACCTTCGCGCAGCATATCGTCGGCGGGATCGCGGGCGAGGACAAGGCCGCGTATATGGACGAATGGGGCCAGCATGGCGCGATGACGGCGATGCTCAACTGGTATCGCGCCTCCGCCATCGCCGTGCCCGCGCCGGGCGAGGATGCGCAGCGACCGGTCTGGCTCGACGCGCCGTTTCCGCCGATGACCCAGCCGACGCTGGTGATCTGGGGGATGAAGGATTTCGCATTGCTGCCGGTGCAACTGGAGCTGGACGAGCTGGTGCCCGATCTGACCATCACCCGCATCGAGGATGGCGGGCATTTCGTGCCGTGGGAGAAGCCCGAAGCCGTGACCGCGGCGATTCGCGACTGGCTGAAGCAAGGCGGCCAGGGCGACCGGGGGTAGCCCGAAATGCAGTCTCCTCCCCAGTTTTGACTCTTTTCACGGAAACGCGCGCAATCTCGTAAGATTATTGCGCGGTGGATCGACGAGTCAAAGAGCGGCCGGTGGGATTCCGACGCGAAATGCAAGCAGGCGAAATCCTACATTGCAAGGCCGAAACCGTCAGCGCTTGCTGCGCATGCCCGGCGTCTTCTTGACGGCGTCGTCGTCCAGCAGGCGGCGATAGCCGTCGCCCTGCGGATCGAGCAGCGCGATCCGGCCCTCGGAGTCGTGGTGGATGCCCCAGCCGAACTGCTTGACCAGTGGCGAGGCGCGCAGACAGGCCTGGGGCCTGGCGAAGAAGTCCTCGCGGCTCTTGTCACCGCCGCGCGCGCGGTGGGTTTCGTGGAGCAGGTCGTCGCTGGTCATCGCATAGGGCCGGGCGAGCAGCGCGTGCTGGACCGTGGCGATGGTGCCGGGCTTTTCGGGGATCGTGCCTTCGGACACAGGGCAATCCGCGGATACCGTGATCAGCGTGTCGCGATAATTGGTCGTGTGCATCTCAATAAGCTCGCATCACATAGGGCCGGGTCTCGTACGGCGGTTCGAGCGCCTCGACCCAGGCGCCGTGCGCGTGGGTGAGGGCGACGAGTTGCATCGGCGTGTCCCCCGGCCAGCCGCGGACACGAATCTCATGGCGGTGGAGGTCGCGATTGGGCTCCATCATCACCCAGCCGAGCGGGCGTTCGGGCGTCGCGCGCGCGCCGGCGGCGGTCATCGCATCGGCGATGCGGCGCTGGGTGGCGTCGGGCAGATATTGCCAGACGACCGAGTGCATCAGCACGCGTGTCACGCCCTCGGGCTGCGGCTCGGCGAGGCGCGCCTCGACCCAGTCGGCGGCGTCGCCCTGCACCAGATCGACGCCCTCGGCGCGGACCATCGCGATGGTGTTTTCGAGCCGGGCCTGGCGCTCGGCATTGTCGACCCAGCAATAAGCCTGCAGCCGTTCGGCATCGCGGTCGCCCGACAAATCGAGCGGCTGGATGTCGACACCGCGCGCCGAGATGATCCCGACCGGCGCATCCGGCGGCGGCGGGCCGCGCCATTCGGGCTTGATTGCGACCGGCGAATCGGCGGGGCCGGGGCGGACACCGGCCAGATCGAAGCGATAGCGGCCGATCAGCAGGTTGAGCCCCGCGCTCGATCCGATTTCGAGAACTTCGAATTGGGGGCCGTAGCGTGCGGCGAGATGGAGGATGCCGGTCATCAGACCGGCCGAGCGCCCGGCCTCGTTGGTCTGGGGCGGACCATCGAGCCAGGGGAGCAACTCGGCATCGTGCGTGACGAACACGTCGTGCAGGATCGCGGCGACCTCCGCCTCGTCGGTCACCGCGCCGCTGAACGCTGGCGCGATCTCGGGAACGCCGCGGCGGTATAGCGCGTGGAGCCCGCCGATCAGCCGCAGCACCAGCGCGTCGGCCACCGGCTCGCCGGGCCAGTCGAGCACGCGGCGCCCGGTCGCGCTGTCGCGGGTGAGGCTGGGGCCGAGGACGGTGGCGATCCGCGTGGTGATCGGCGCGGCCATCGCGGCGCAATAGCCGGCCTGGATCGCGAAGCTGTCGCGGTTGGTCTGTTCGCCGGCCATGATCCCCCCTTAGCAAGGCTTTGTTGCGCCGGGGGCACCCCCCAAGTAAAGCCCCCGCACCCATGCAAGAACCGCTCATCCTCGCCGTGCCCAAGGGCCGGATCCTCGACGAGGCGCTGCCGCTGCTCGCGGCGGTCGGCATCGTGCCCGAGCCCGCCTTTTCCGATCCGGACAGCCGGGCGCTGCGTTTCAAGACCAACAGCCCCGCGATCGACCTGATCCGCGTGCGCGCTTTCGACGTGGCGACCTTCGTCGCCCATGGCGCCGCGCAGCTCGGCATCGTCGGATCGGACGTGCTGGCGGAGTTCGATTATTCGGAGCTGTACGCGCCGGTGGATCTGGGGATCGGGCATTGCCGTATCTCGGTCGCCGAGCCCGTCGACATGGCCGAGAAGGACGATCCGCGCGGCTGGAGCCATGTCCGCATCGCCACCAAATACCCCCACATCACCCGCGCCCATTTCGAGGCGCGGGGGGTGCAGGCCGAATGCGTCAAGCTGAACGGCGCGATGGAGCTGGCGCCGGTGCTCGGGCTCGCGCCGCGGATCGTCGATCTCGTTTCGTCAGGCAAGACACTCAAGGAGAATGGCCTGGTCGAGGTCGAGGTGATCGCGCAGGTCACCAGCCGGCTGATCGTCAACCGCGCGGCGTTCAAGATGCGCGCGGGGGAAGTGGTGCCGCTCGTCGATGCGTTCCGGAGGGCGGTGGCGTGATCCGCCTCGACGCCGCCGCACCCGGTTTCGCCGGGAAGTTCACGACCCTCGTCAACGCGCGCCGTGAGGCGGACGAAGATGTCGCACGTAACGTCACCCATATTATCAAGCGGGTGCGCGACGAGGGCGATGCCGCGGTCAAGGATCTGACCCGGCTGTTCGACAAGCACGATCTCGACCAGACCGGCTGGAAGATCGATCGCGCCGATTGCCTCGCGGCATGGGAAGGGCTGACTCCCGAATTGCGCGACGCCCTCGAACTCGCGGCGGAGCGGATCGCAGTCTATCACGCCAGGCAGAAGCCCGAGGACAGCGACGGGATCGACGAACTCGGCATCCGCCTCGGCGCGCGCTGGCGGGCGGTGGATTCGGCAGGCGTCTATGTCCCCGGCGGCCGCGCGGCCTATCCCAGCTCGGTGCTGATGAACGCGATCCCGGCAAAGGCGGCTGGCGTGCGCCGGCTGGTGATGGTGACCCCGACTCCGAACGGCGAAGTAAATCCGCTGGTGCTCGCCGCGGCGCATATCGCCGGGGTGGACGAATTGTGGCGTGTCGGCGGAGCGCAGGCCGTCGCGGCGCTTGCTTACGGGACTGCGTCGATCGCGCCGGTCGACGTCGTCACCGGCCCCGGCAATGCCTGGGTCGCCGAAGCCAAGCGCCAGCTCTACGGCGTGGTCGGAATCGACATGGTCGCCGGGCCGAGCGAGATCGTCGTCGTCGCAGACGGCAAGAACGACCCCGAATGGATTGCCGCCGATTTGCTCAGTCAGGCCGAGCACGACCCGACCAGCCAGTCGATCCTGTTCACCGACGATGCCGCTTTCGCCGACAAGGTGGCCGCGGCGGTCGACGCCCAGATCGAGACGCTCTCCACCGCCGCGACTGCGCGGGCGAGCTGGGACGCGAACGGGGCGATCATCCTGGTGCCGAGCCTCGTCGAAGCGATCCCGCTCTGCGATCGCCTGGCGCCGGAGCATCTCGAACTCGCCTGCGACGACGCGGAAGGGCTGTTCGACATGGTCCACCATGCCGGCTCGGTGTTCCTTGGCCGGCACACGCCCGAGGCGGTGGGCGATTATGTCGCGGGCCCGAACCATGTGCTGCCGACGGGGCGGCGCGCGCGCTTCGCTTCGGGGCTGTCGGTGCTCGATTTCATGAAGCGGACGAGCTTCCTGGCCTTGGATGAAGCGGGACTCGCTGCTATCGGACCGGCCGCAGTCGCGCTGGCCAATGCCGAAGGGCTGCCGGCGCACGCCAGATCGGTCGCGATCCGCCTCCGGAACCAAGAAGAGTAGTCATGCCAAGTCCCAAGGCCCGCACCCGTTCCAAGGCTCGCGCCGCCGCGCGGCTCGCCGCCGTGCAGGCGCTCTACCAGCTGGAAATGGAGGGCACCAAGCTCACCGTATTGCTCACCGAATTCCACCAGCACCGGCTCGGCGCGACGATCGAGGATGTCGAATATGCCGATGCCGACGTCACCTTCTTCGACGATATCGTCAAAGGCGTCGACGCGCGGCGCGAGGAGATCGACGGGCTGATCGCGGCGAAGCTGACCGCAGATTGGTCGCTCGATCGCCTCGACAAGCCAATGCGACAGATCCTCCGCGCCGGCACCTATGAGCTGCTGGCGCGGGCGGATGTGCCGGTGGGCGCGGTGATCAGCGAATATCTCGACGTGACCGACGCGTTCTACGACCGGCGCGAGAAGGGATTCGCCAACGGGATCCTCGACGCCATTGCGAAGGAAGTACGGGGTTGATCGATCCTCCCCGTTCCGGGGAGGATCTAGTGGACGAATCCGGTTTCATCGCTGCGCTGCGCACGCTGCCGCTACATCCCGGTGCGCAGGACCTTCGCGATGACGCCGCCGTGATCGAAATCGGCGGCGAGGCGCTGGTGGTCACGCATGACGCGATCGCCGAGGGGGTGCATTACCGCGCCGGCACCGATCCGGCCGACATCGCGTGGAAGCTCGTCGCGGTGAACCTGTCCGATCTCGCCGCAAAAGCTGCGGAGCCGATCGGGGTGCTGATCGGAGCGACTCTGATCCAGCGCGCCGAGCGTTTCGTGGAAGGCCTGCGCGACGTGCTCGAGGCTTACGGCGTCAAGCTGCTCGGCGGCGACACCATCGCGCATGGCGGACCCGCGACTTTCGGCTGCACCGCGATCGGCCGCGCGACGGTGCGGCCGGTGCCGGCGCGGAGCGAGGCACAGGCGGGGGACGCGCTCTATGTCACCGGCGCGATCGGCGCGGCGATGCTCGGTTTCGAGGCCGGCGACGGCGCGGCCTATTTGCGGCCGCGACCGCTTCTGGCCGAGGGGCTGGCTTTGGGGCCGCACGTTCACGCGATGATGGACGTGTCCGACGGGCTGCTGCTCGATACGCGCCGTATGGCCGAGGCGAGCGGGTGCACCGCTGCGATCGAATTCGACGCGATCCCGTTCGCGCAAGGCGTAAGCGACCGGCTGGCGGCGGCGCGCTGGGGCGACGATTATGCGTTGCTGTTCACGGCGCCGGCGGATGCGGCTCTGCCCGTATCGGCGACGCGGATCGGCACGATGCTCGCAAAGGGCGCCCAACCACTTCTCCTCGACGGCAAATCCCCCCCCGAACGCCTCGGCTACGAGCACCGCTGAGGCGGGTTGCGCCCGCTTCGGGTGCCCGATACCTTCCCCGCCTCCGCACGACCGGCACAAGACCGGCGCGGTTCCAGTTCTAGGGGAAGGACTTCGCCTGATGACGATTGTGTATCTCGCCATCGCCTGCGGTTTGCTGGCGTTGGCTTATGGCTTTCTGACGAGTCAGCAAGTGCTGCGGGCGTCGCCCGGTAACGAGAAAATGCAGGACATCGCCGCCGCCATTCAGGAGGGGGCCAAGGCCTATCTGGCGCGGCAATATATGGCGATCGCCGTCGTCGGCGTGATCGTCGCGATCGTGTTGTTCTTCGCCCTAGGTGCGCTGCCGACGCTCGGCTTCGTGATCGGCGCGGTGCTTTCCGGCCTCGCCGGGTTCGTGGGCATGAACATCTCGGTGCGGGCCAACGTCCGGACTGCGGAAGCGGCACGGCATTCGCTCCAGGCAGGCCTGACGCTGGCGTTCCGTTCGGGCGCGATCACCGGCATGCTGGTAGCGGGGCTGGGTCTCCTCTCGATCGCAGGCATCTTCGCCTATCTGGTCGAGGGTGCGGACCTTGCGCCCAATTCGCGGCCGGTGATCGAGACGCTGACCGGGCTCGCCTTCGGCGCCTCGCTGATCTCGATCTTCGCGCGTCTCGGCGGCGGCATTTTCACCAAAGCGGCCGATGTCGGCGCCGATCTGGTGGGCAAGGTCGAGGCCGGAATCCCCGAGGACGATCCCCGCAACCCCGCGGTGATCGCCGACAATGTCGGCGACAATGTCGGCGACTGTGCGGGCATGGCCGCCGATCTGTTCGAGACCTATGTCGTCACGCTCGGCATCACCATGGTGACGATCGCATTGCTGATGCGCGGACTGGCGCCTGACACATTGCTGGCGCTGATGACCTTGCCGCTGATCGTCGGCGGGGTGTGCATCATCACCTCGATCATCGGCACTTATTTCGTCCGACTGGGCAAGAGCCAGTCGATCATGGGGGCGCTGTACAAGGGCTTCTGGGTCACCGTGATCCTGTCGATCCCGGCAATCATCGGGGTGACGCATTACACGCTGGGCGGGCTCGACACGCTGATCGGCGGAATCGGCGATCCCTCGGCATTCCTAGAAGGGTCGACCGGCCTCGCCGATCAGGCCAATACCGGCCTCGCCACGGGGCCGAGCTTCACCGGCTGGGATCTCATCTACTGCATGATGATCGGCCTTGCGGTGACCGGGCTGCTGGTGTGGATCACCGAATATTATACCGGCACCAACTATCGCCCGGTCCGCTCGATTGCCAAGGCATCGGAGACCGGCCACGGCACCAACGTGATCCAAGGCCTTGCGATCAGCCTAGAGTCGACGGCGCTGCCGACTTTGGTGATCGTGATCGCCGTGATTGCGGCGTACCAGATCGCCGGGGTGATCGGCGTGGCGTTCGCGGCGACTTCGCTGCTCGCGCTCGCGGGCATGGTGGTCGCGCTCGACGCCTATGGCCCAGTGACCGACAATGCCGGCGGCATCGCCGAGATGGCTGGGCTCGACGACGAGGTCCGCCACAAGACCGACGCGCTCGACGCGGTGGGCAACACCACCAAGGCAGTGACCAAGGGCTATGCGATCGGCTCGGCGGCGCTCGCGGCGCTCGTGCTGTTCGGGGCATACACCACCGACCTCCACGAGTTCTTCCCGAACGTGGATGTCGATTTCAGCTTGAGCAATCCGTATGTGATCGTCGGGCTGCTGCTGGGTGCGCTCTTGCCCTATCTGTTCGGCGCATTCGGCATGACGGCGGTCGGCCGCGCGGCGGGATCGGTAGTGCAGGACGTGCGCGACCAGTTCCGCGAGAATCCCGGGATCATGGAAGGGACCAGCCGGCCGAATTACGGCCGCACGGTCGACATCGTCACCCGGGCGGCGATCAAGGAAATGATCATTCCGTCGCTGCTGCCGGTGCTGAGCCCGATCGCAGTGTACTTCCTGATCACTGCGGTAGCGGGGCAGCATGAAGGCTTCGCAGCGCTCGGCGCGATGCTGCTCGGCGTGATTGTCTCGGGGTTGTTCGTCGCGATCTCGATGACCAGCGGCGGCGGCGCTTGGGACAATGCCAAGAAATATATCGAGGACGGCAATCACGGCGGGAAGGGATCCGAGGCGCACAAGGCCGCGGTGACGGGCGACACCGTCGGCGATCCGTACAAGGATACTGCGGGTCCCGCAGTCAATCCGATGATCAAGATCACCAACATCGTGGCGCTGCTGCTGCTCGCGGCGCTCGCCGGACATGGCGCGGGCTGAGCCTTCCGACTGAACTGCGACCCCCGTCCGGAGCGATCCGGGCGGGGTTTTCTTTTGCGCAACCCTCCCTCTGGCAGGGAGGATTGAGATCAGGCCACCAGCCGCGCGAGCTCCTGCTGCATTCCCAGCAGTCGCATCTGGGTCCGCGCCGTTTCGAGATTGTGGCGGACGAGATGGCTGCCGCAGCCTTGCAGGCTGCCTTCGAGATCCGGCCGCTCGCCGATCGCCAGACACCGTTCCCACGCGCCGATCGCCAGCGGCAACCATTGGTCGAGCGCCTGCACCGGATCGGTCTGCGCGCGATCGTGGAGGAGATTGCCGAGTACGAAGAACAGGTCGGGCGACTCCGGATAATGCGCCATTTCGGCGTCGGCGAGCGCCAGCGCGGTGTCCATCCGATCCGTCCTGCCGAGGCAGTGGAGCTGGCGCACGACCAGCGCGTGGCGCCAATTGGCTTCGAGCGGGCTGGCCTCGAGCGCCGCGGCATAATGCGCGCATGCCTCCACGAGATCACCGCCGATCTCTGCATCCTTGGCGAGCTGGTAGAGCAGATAGGGATCGCCCGGGCGGTCCCGAAGATCGCGCCGCAGCAACGGGGGGTTGCGGTCACGCTTGCGGGCCAGCTGGCCCGCGAGATAGCCGTCATGCCGGATGTGCAGTTCGATGCGTGCACGCGGAAGCGGCGATACCGGCTGTTCGTGGACGCGACCCTGATAGCGGACGCCGCGCGGCAACAGGCGCGTGAGCCAGTTGCGGCGCTCGGCGCCCGTCGCGGTACCCTCCATCGCGCTGTGCACGCAGAGCTGGCCGAGCCGCGGCGCGCGACACCAGCGGCGCAGTTGCTCGCCGCCCGAGACGATCCACTCGTCGGCGTCGAGCACGAGGTTCCAGTCGGCATCGACCAAGTCGAGCGCATGGTTGCGCGCGGCGGAGAAGTCGTTCGGCCAAGGCAAGTGATGGACCTGGGCGCCGCATTGTGCCGCGAGCAGCGGCGTGCCGTCGGTCGAGCCGGTGTCGAGCACCAATATCCGGTCGACATGCGGGCGGACGCTGTCGAGACAGCGCGCGATGCAGCGCGCCTCGTCGCGGACGATCAGCACGGCGGCGATGACGGGTTTGCGCGACAAAAGGAAGAGCCCGGATAGTTGGTACGGGCAAGAAACATCGGCGAACAAGGCAAACATAGTGTTAACCAAAGCGACCTAACTTCGCGGGCGCACCGTGAGGAACGCGACGATGATCCCGAAGCTGATGCACTTCATCTGGGTGGGCGACCAAAGTAAATGCCCCACCAACTGCATGGACACGTGGCGCGCGCTCAATCCCGATTGGGAATTCCTGCTCTGGGGCAATCAGGATCTCGCCGGGCAGGACTGGTTCAACCGCGATCACATGAATGCGATGCACGGCGTCGAACTCAACGGCGTCGCGGACATGATGCGCTGGGAGATTCTCCACGCCAAGGGCGGAGTGGTCGTCGATGCCGACAGCATCGCGCTGCGACCGCTCGACGACCATTTGCTCGATTGCGAGGCCTTCGCCTGTTGGGAGAGCGAAATCGCGCGGCCGGGGCTGATCGCCGCGGGCTATTTCGGCTGCGAGGCGGGCAATCCTTTCGTCGAGCAGATCATCCGCGACATCCATGACTCGCCCAGCGTGACGCATGCCAAGGCATGGAAGACCGTCGGGCCACAGCGGCTGACCGACAGCTACCGCAAATACGGCTATTCGCACCTGCGCATCTATCCGAGCCATTATTTCATCCCGCGGCATTTCACCGGCGTGGCCTATGAAGGCGGCGACCCGGTCTATGCCGACCAGCTCTGGGGCTCGACGCTGCGCGCCTATGACGAGATCCACAAGCGCGAGGTGCCTGCCCCGGCGGCCGCGCCGGTGCCGGAGGTGTCGGCGCTCGAAGTGCGCAATGCGCCCTATTTCGTCCAGCGCGTGCAGGTGAGCAACGAACTCGAAGGGCTGGGCCGTGGTGTGGTGCTGGGCAATTTCTGCGAAGGCAAGCGCGTGCTCCATGTCGGCTGCGCCGATTGGCCGATCACCAATCTGAAGGCGTCGCTGCACCTCGCGCTGGAGCAGGTCTGCGCGCAGCTCGACGGCGTCGACCCGCACACCGAAGCGCTCGATCAGCTCGCGCCGCACGTGAAGGGGCGGCTATTCTCGAGCCTCGATCAGGTCAGTGATTCCTACGATCTGGTGCTCGTTCCCGAAGTAATGGAGCATGTGCCCAATGTCTCGGATTTCCTCGCCCAGCTCGAGAAGGTCGACGCCGGCGCGTTCCTGGTCTCGGTGCCCGATGCGTTCCAGTGCGGCGGACGGCATTTCGACTATCTCGCCGACAGCGCGACCTTCGTCGAGGTCGTCCACCCCGATCACAATGTCTGGTACACGCCCTACACCCTCACCAATACGATCCGGAAATATAGCGGGCTGCGCATCGAGCAGATGTGGTTCTTCAACAAGATCTCGCTGCTGGCGCTGCTTTCGAAGGAGCAGATGCGCCTCGCGGCATGACGGGGCGCCATCGCTCTGCTAGGGGCACGCGACCGTAACCCGTTGGAATGCCTTCGTGACCGAACCTGTTCTGCCCTTCCACGTCGCCGCGCTCTACCAATTCGCCCGTTTCGACGATTGCGAGGCGATCAAGGCGCCGCTCGCACGGCTGTGCGGCACACAGGGCGTGAAGGGCACCTTGTTGTTGGCCCCCGAGGGGATCAACGGGACGATCGCGGGGAGCGATGCGGCGATCGAGGAAGTGCTCGCGCACATCCGCGGCCTGCCGGGCTGCGCCGCGCTCGACGTCAAGCATTCGCGCGCGGCGAGCATGCCGTTCCACCGCATGAAAGTGCGGATCAAGCGCGAGATCGTGACGATGGGCGAGCCCGATCTCGATCCGACCGACGCCGGCGAATATGTCGCGCCGGAGGACTGGAATGCGCTGATCGATGCGCCCGACACGATTCTGATCGACACCCGCAACGACTATGAAGTGGCGATCGGCAGCTTCGCCGGCGCGATCGATCCGAAGACGCATAGCTTCAGCCAGTTTCCCGAATGGGTGCGGGCGCATCGCCATGAATGGGAGGGGCGGCGCGGGGAGAAGCCCAGGATCGCGATGTTCTGCACCGGCGGCATCCGCTGCGAGAAGTCGACGGCGTTGCTCAAGGCCGAGGGGCTCGATCAAGTCTATCATCTCAAGGGTGGGATCCTCGCTTACCTGGAGCAGGTGCCGGCCGGGCAGAGCCGCTGGCAGGGCGAATGCTTCGTATTCGACGAGCGCGTCTCGGTCGGGCACGGGCTCGAGCTCGGCAGCTACGGCCTGTGTCGCGCCTGTCGCAGGCCGGTCAGTGAGGCGGACCAGCGTTCGCCGCTGTTCGTCGAAGGCGTCGCATGCCCCGCCTGCCATGCCGAGCGGACCGACGCGCAGCGCGAGCGCTACGCCGAACGGCACCGCCAGGCGGAGCTGGCGGCGGCGCGCGGCGAGGCACATATCGGCGCGAGCTTTGTGGAGCACGAGGCTGACTGAGCCGATCCTCTACAGCTTCCGCCGCTGCCCCTATGCGATGCGGGCGCGGATGGCGCTGACGGTCAGCGAGACGGTTTGCGAGATCCGCGAGGTCAGGCTTCGCGACAAGCCCGCCGAACTGATCGCCGCTTCACCCAAGGCGACGGTGCCGGTGCTGGTGCTTCCCGATGGCTGGGTGATCGACGAGAGCCTCGACATCATGCGCTGGGCGCTCGGGCGCAACGATCCCGAAGGTTGGTTGGCCGGCGACGACGCGGCGTTGATCCATGCCAATGACGGCCCGTTCAAGCACCATCTCGATCGCTACAAATATCCCGATCGCCATGCGTCCGATCCGGCGGAGCATCGCGCGCTGGGCCTGGCGATGCTGGAGAGGTTGGAAGCGCGGCTGGCGGCGGGGGCGTATCTCTGCGGCGAGCAGCGCTCCCTGACCGATGCGGCGATCATGCCCTTCGTGCGGCAGTTCGCCGCGGTCGACCGCGACTGGTTCGCCGCGCAGCCGCTGCCCGGGGTGCAGCGCTGGCTGGCCGGGCAGATCGCGTCCGACCTGTTCGCTGCGGTGATGGTCCAGCGTCCGCAATGGCGACCAATTTAGAGGCTCCGCGCGATCAGCAGCTTCATGATTTCGTTCGAGCCGCCATAGATCCGCTGCACCCGCGCATTCCGCCACATCCGCGCGATCGGATAGTCGTTGACATAGCCATAGCCGCCATGGAGCTGGAGGCATTCGTCGACCACCTGCCATTCGCTCTCTGTGACCCATAATTTGGCGATCGCCGCGCTGGTCAGGTCGAGCGTGCCCGCGAGCTGGCGTTCGATGCAATCGTTGACATAGACCCGCGCGACTTCGGTTTTGGCCTTGCACTCGGCGAGTTTGAACTGGGTGTTCTGGAAATCGAACACGCGCTGGCCGAATGCCTGGCGCTCCTTGACGTATTCGGTGGTGACCGCGACCGCGCGCTCCATCGTGATCACGCTGGAGACTGCGATCACCAGCCGCTCGCGGGGTAGCTCGGCCATCAGCTGGCGGAAGCCCTGGCCTTCGCTGGTGCCCAGCAAATTGTCGGCGGGGACCCAGACGTCGTCGAAGAACAGCTCGGAAGTGTCCTGCGCATCGAGCCCGATCTTGTCGAGCGCCTTGCCGCGGCGGAAGCCTTCGGCTTGCTCCGTTTCCACCACCAGCAGCGACACGCCCTTTCCGCCCGCCGCAGGATCCGTCTTCGCGACGACGACGATGAAGTCAGCAATCTGTCCGTTGGAGATGAAGGTCTTGGCGCCGTTGATCCGATAGCCGTTGCCGTCGCGGACTGCCGTGGTGCGGATCGCCTGTAGGTCCGATCCCGCGCCGGGCTCGCTCATCGCGATCGCCGCGACGCTCTCGCCCGAGCATAGCTTGGGGAGCCAGCGGCGTTTCTGCTCCTCGGTGCCGTGGGCGAGGACATAGGGCAGGATGATGACGTTGTGCAGCGACAGCGCGAAGCCCTCGACTCCGTCACGGCCGACTTGCTCGACGAGGGTGACGTCATGACGGAAATCGCCGCCCGCGCCGCCATATTCAGGGGGATCGAGACGCCAAGCAGCCCGGCCTCCCCCGCCTGGCGCCAGAAGGCGCGTTCGACCTGGCCGGCGTCGCGCCATCTTGCGATCCGCTCGGGCGGGGCTTCGCGGGCGAAGAAGCGCGCGGCGCCGTCGGCGAGGGCGACGAGTTCGGGGTCTTCGCGCCAGTTACTCACCGCGGCGCCATGCGGATCGCGCCGTCGAGGCGGACGTCCTCGCCGTTGAAATACGGGTTGCGCAGCATCTCGAGCGCGAGGCTCGCATAATCCTCGGGCACGCCCAGCCGCTTGGGGAAGGGGACCGACGCCGCCAGCGCTTCCTTCACTTGCGGCGGCGCGGCGTTCATCAAGGGCGTGTCGAAGATGCCCGGCAGGATCGTGTTGACCCGGATGCCCTCAGACGAAAGGTCGCGCGCGATCGGCAGGGTCATGCCGACGATACCGCCCTTCGACGCCGAATAGGCCGCCTGGCCGATCTGGCCGTCCTCGGCGGCGACGCTCGCGGTGTTGACGATCGCGCCGCGCTCGCCGCCTTCGCCCGGTTCGAGCGTGAGCATGCCGGCGGCGCTCTTCACGATGCAGCGGAAGGTGCCGACGAGATTGACCTGGATCACCCAGTCGAACGCCGCGGCGGGGAATTGGCGGATCTCGCCGCTCGCCTTGTCGCGGCCGACGGTCTTGAAAGCGTTGCCGACGCCGGCGCAATTGACGAGGATGCGCTCCTGACCGTGCGCCTCGCGCGCTCTGGCGAAGCCGGCATCGACGTCATCGTCGGAGCGGACGTCGACCTTGCAGAAGATGCCGTGGATCTCGGCGGTGAGCGCCTCGCCTTTTTCGGTGTTCATGTCGAACAACGCTACCTTGGCGCCTGCGGCGGCGAGCGCGCGCGCAGTTGCGGCACCGAGGCCGGAAGCGCCGCCGGTCACCACGGCTGCCGTGTTTTCGAAGTTCATTCTGCTCTCCTAGCCAATCGTGCCTACGGCCCTGAGTGCCGCGATCTGGGGTGAGTCGTAGCCGAGCTCGGCGAGCACGCGATCGGTCCATTCGCCAGGTTGCGACGTCTTTGGCGGTGGTGCCGGCGTGGCGGCGAAGTGCGGCGCAGGCGCAGGCGCACCCGCGGCGAAGGTGCCGCGCGCTGCATTATGGGGGTGTGCGGCCGCCTCGTCGAAGGTGAGGACGGGAGAGACGCACGCCTCGGGTGCGAAATGCGCGGTCCAGGCGTTGCGGGTGCGGGTGGCGAAGATCGCCGCGAAGCGTTCGGCGCGCGCGGGCCAGGCGGCGGCGTCCATCTGGCCGGCGGCGTCTTCGCCGAGACCTGCGACGAGCGCGGCGTAGAATTGCGGCTCGATCGCGCCGACCGCCACATGCTTGCCGTCGGCGCAGGTGTAGGTCCGATAGAAGGGCGCGGCCCCGCTCAGCAGGTTCGCTCCGGGGCCGTCGTGCCACATGCCGGCAACCTTGAAGCCCCAGCTCATGCTGGCGAGCAAGGCGGCGCCGTCGGTCATCGCCGCGTCGACCACCTGCCCGGGCGCGCCCATTTTCACTGCGAGCAGCGCGCTGACCATGCCGAAGGCGAGCAGCATTCCGCCGCCACCGAAATCGCCGAGATAGTTGACCGGGGTAGTCGGTGGCGCGCCGGGCTGGCCGATGCCGTCGAGCAGTCCCGCGACGGCGATATAGTTGATGTCGTGACCCGGCGCCTGCGCCAGCGGCCCGTCCTGACCCCAGCCGGTCATTCGGCCGTAGACCAGCGCCGGATTGTCGCCGAGCAGCACGTCCGGGCCGAGCCCGAGCCGCTCCATCACGCCGGGGCGGAAGCCTTCAATAACGCCGTCGGCATCGCGGCAGAGGGTGCGGGCGATTTCGATGCCCTCGAGGGCCTTGAGCTCGATGCCGATCGCCTTGCGCGAGCGTGTCAATGCGTGCGGGCCGAAGCTGGCGCCGGGGCGCTCGATGCGGATCACTTCGGCGCCGTGATCGGCTAGCATCATCGCGGCGAAGGGGGCGGGGCCGATCCCGCCGAACTCGACGATGCGGAGGCCGGAAAGGGTGCCGGGCACTAGATTCCTCCCCCGCCTACTCTCACAACGCCTCGACGATGGTCACATTGGCGATGCCGCCGCCTTCGCACATCGTCTGGAGGCCGTAGCGCAGGCCGCGCTTGCGCAGCGCGTGGATCAGCGTGGTCATCAGCTTGGTGCCTGAGGCGCCGAGCGGGTGGCCGAGCGCGATCGCGCCGCCATTGACGTTAAGCCTGGCCGGGTCGGCGCCGGTATGTTCGAGCCACGCGAGCGGCACCGGGGCGAAGGCTTCGTTGACTTCGTAAAGGTCGATGTCGCCGATGGCCATGCCTGCGCGCTGTAATGCCCGGTCGGTGGCGAACAGCGGCTCTTCAAGCATGATCACCGGATCGCCGGCAGTGACGGTGAGGTTGTGGATGCGCGCCAGCGGCGTGAGGCGGTGCGCCTTGAGCGCGGCCGCGCTGACCACCATCACTGCCGAGGCGCCGTCACAGATCTGGCTGGCATTGCCCGCGGTGATCACGCCGCCTTCGACTAGGGTCTTCAGGCTGCCAAGGCCTTCTATGCTCGCGTCGAAGCGGATGCCTTCGTCCTGCGCGTGACTTCGGGTGCCATCGGGGGTGTCGATCTCGATCGGCAGGATCTCGTCGGCAAAGTTCCCGCGCTCCACTGCCGCGGCGGCGCGGCGATGGCTTTCGAGCGCATAGGCGTCGAGCGCCGCGCGACTGTGGCTGTATTTCCGGGCGATCATCTCGGCGCCGGTGAACTGGCTGAACCCGCGCACGCCGAAGCGGGCGAGCTGCCGTTCGCTATAGGGCTTCGCGCCTGCGACGCTGGTGCCCATCGGCACGCGGCTCATATGCTCGACCCCGGCGGCGATCACCACGTCCTGCGTGCCCGATAGCACGGCCTGCGCCGCGAACTGGATCGCCTGCTGCGAGCTGCCGCATTGGCGGTCGATCGTCACCGCGGGGATGCTGGCTGGCAGGCCGGAGGCGAGCACGGCGTTGCGGCCGATATGGAGCGCCTGCTCGCCGGCCTGGCCGACGCAGCCCATGATCACGTCGTCGATGGCGGCGGGCTCAATACCGCTGCGCGCCACGACTTCGGCAAGCACTGCGCCGGCCAGATCGACCGGGTGCCAGCCCATCAGCCGGCCATTGCGCCTGCCGCCGGCGGTGCGCACTGCCGCGACGATATAGGCCTCCGCCATCTCGCTCTCCCATGCAGCCTTGATGGCCGTCAACTTACATCAGTGTAAGTGGCGCATGGCCGCGGAAGCAAGTGGGCAGTCGCCGTGATCGCCTTCATTGCTCGCGATACGTGAATCCACGAGATTCGCGCATTGTTCCGCGCTGGACTTTTCGGTAGGGACACCCATCTTGGTATAGTGGACGCAGCAGCTTGCCGTCCGCCTTCCCTTTTCACGCGTAGCAGAGTAAAGGCACCGCCACTTTTGCTGGCGCTCACCTGAGAGGCATATTTTTGGCCAAAGAAGAACTCCTTGAAATGCGCGGCCAGGTCGTTGAGCTTTTGCCCAACGCCATGTTCCGCGTCCGGCTCGAGAACGATCACGAGATTCTCGGCCACACCGCCGGCAAGATGCGCAAGAATCGCATCCGCGTGCTGGTCGGCGACGAAGTCTTGGTCGAGCTCACGCCGTACGACCTGACCAAGGGCCGTATCACCTACCGCTTCAAGTGAGCGGCGGGCCTGTGCGGCTCGTCCTCGCTTCCACTTCGCCGCGTCGGCTCGATCTGCTCCGGCGGATCGGGGCCGAACCCGTGCGCGTCGCCGCGCCCGATGTCGATGAGGATGTCCGCGTCGGCGAGCTGCCGCGCGCCTATGTGTTGCGGGTCGCGATCGACAAAGCGCAGGCGGTGGAGCGCGCCGCGGACGAGATCGTCCTTGCCGGCGACACGACGATTGCGGTCGGCCGCCGCATCCTCGCCAAGCCCGCGGACGAAGCCGATCTGCGGCGGATGCTGACGTTGCTTTCGGGCAGGCGGCACCATTGCCTGTCGGCGGTGTGCCTGATCGGGCTCGACGGCAAGCCACGCACGCGCCTCTCCGACACGGTCGTCACCTTCAAGCGGCTGAGCGACGCCGAAATCGACTGGTACATCGCGAGCGGCGAAGGGATGGGCAAGGCCGGCGGCTATGCGATCCAGGGCAAGGCGGAGGCATTCGTGCGCTTCCTGTCGGGGAGCCATTCGGGGGTAGTCGGGCTGCCGGTGTTCGAGACGCGCGCGCTGCTCGAAGCCGCAGGACACCAGCTTGGCTGAGTGGCTCTACGAGGCCGGGATCGGTGAAAACCGCGCTGCTCTGGTTTCGCGCGGCGTGATCTGGAAGGCGCGGATCGAACTGGAACAAAGCGGGCCGCGGCATGGGGCGGTGCTCAACGCGCGGCTGATCGACAAGAGCACCGGCAAAGTGACGTTCGAGGGCGGCGAGGCCCTGTGCGATCCGCTGCCGCAGGGAATCACGCAGGGCGCTACGCTGCGGGTGAAGATCGTCCGCGAGGCGATTCCCGAGGCCGGCCGACCCAAGTTGCCCAAGGCGGTGCCCGCGGGTGCGGATGCGCTGCCGGGGGAGGGCGCGGACCTGCGGACCCGGATCACTGCGAGCGGCGTGCCGGTGCGGATGCTGCGCGCACACGAGACGGATCTGCTCGAAGAAGCTGGCTGGTCCGAAGTTCTCGAAGAAGCGGTGACCGGCGAGATTGGCTTTCCGGGCGGTGCGCTGCGGCTGTCGCCGACGCCGGCAATGGCATTGTTCGACGTCGACGGCGGCGGGCCGCTCGAGCCGCTCGCGGTGGCGGCGGCGCATGCGGTGGCGCGGGCGATCGAGCGGCACAATATCACGGGCTCGATCGGCATCGACTTCCCGACCCTGGCCAACAAGGCGGCGCGGCAGGCGGTGGCCGAGGCGATCGACGCGGCGCTGCCACAGCCATTCGAGCGCACCACGGTCAACGGCTTCGGCTTCCTGCAGATCGTGCGGCGGCGGACGCGGCCTTCGCTTCCCGAATTGCTGCGCGCCGATCCGGTGGGGGCCGAGGCCCGCGCCGAATTGCGGCGCATCGAACGGCTTCCCCCGCCGCCGCCGGCTACCCATATGGTGACGAGGCGAATCGCCAACCGGCTGGCGCAGCGGCCCGAATGGACCGCCGAGCTGGCCCGGCGCATCGGTGGCGCGACTTTGTTCGTCGCCCCCAAGGAGTAGACATTGGCAAAGCGTGACGGCTGTCCGATCTGCGGCACAGCAACCGAACCCGAATTCAAGCCCTTCTGCAGCCGCGGCTGCAAGGATCGCGACTTGCTGCAATGGTTGGGCGAAGGTTACCGCGTTCCCGGCGAACCCGTCGATCTGACACGAGAAAGCGGGCTAGACAGCGCGCGGGACGCCGACTAAGAGGCCCGCTCCCCGGCCATGTCGGGGCATGCCCGGGTAGCTCAGTTGGTAGAGCATGCGACTGAAAATCGCAGTGTCGGCGGTTCGACCCCGTCCCCGGGCACCACTTCCTCCTCCGGAAAATGGTGCCCTTGGCGGCCGCTAGAGAGTGGTTGATTCGAGCGTCGTCGTTTCCGGCTTGGGTAGACCGTTGGCCTTGTAGTCGGCGATCAGCGCCTCCTTGCGGGCGCGCATTTCTTCGCCCAGCGCGTCCATGTCGAGCCCGGCCTTGCGCGCCTGCGAGAACATGCCCTCCATGCGCTTTTCCTCTTCCTCGACATGGTGCTCGATCTGTTCGGAGAGCACCTTGACCTTGGCGTCGTAATATTCGTCCTCGGGGCTGCCTGCCTCGATCTCGGCGATCAGCACCTTGGCGCCGTCATGCTCGACATAGGCTTCCTTGAGCAGATCCTCTTCGATCCTGCCCTCGCAGGCAGGGTAGAAGATCTCCTCCTCGATCTTGGTATGGACGATCAGTTCGAGGCAGATCTGGTTGGCGATCTTCTGCTTTTTCGAAGCGCCGCTCGCGCTTTCGAACTGTTCGAACAATTCCTCGACCGTGCGATGATCGGCCTTGAGTAATGCGACTGCGTCTTGCTTGGTGTCCTGAGCCATATCCGTCTCCTCTTCAGGAGGGCTCAACCGCGCGCGATATCGTTCGTTCCACTGCGCAGGCGGACAACTGCACTCACCATGATACCACCGAGAATCAACGCCATACCCGCGAAGTGATGCGCGTGGAGCTGCTCGCCCAGCGTGAGCGCCGCGAGCAGCGCGCCGAACAGCGGCATCAGCGTGATCGCCTGTCCCGCGCTGGCAGGCCCCACCGTCGCGACGGCGGCATTGAACAAGGTATAGGCGACGACCGAGGGCAGCAGCGCGACATACACCACGGCGCCGATCACTTGCGGCGTAAAGTGCATCGCGGCGATCTCGCGCCATTCGGTGGCCGCGAGCGGGAGCATCGTGAGCACGCCGATTGCGAAGGTGACCGCAAGGAAGCTCTGGCTATGGAGCTTCGGGCGCAGCCGCAGAAGCGAAGTGTAGAACGCCCAGGTGACGACCCCGCCGAGGATCAGTGCGTCGCCGCGATTGAAGGTCACTTGCGAGAGCGCAGTGAGGTGGCCCTGAAGGACGATGATCACCACGCCGAAGGTCGACAGCGCGACGCCAAGGATCGCGCCCAGCCCTGCGCGCGCACGGAAGATCACGAAGTCGACGAGAAGCACCAATGCCGGAATCGCCGCCTGGAGCAGCATCCCGTTGCTCGCCGTGGTGTAGCGCAGCCCCGAATAGAGGAAGCCATTGAACGCCGCGACGCCGAGCAGGCCGAGCAGGACGATCACCGGCCAGTTCCGCGCGATCGCGGCGCGATCCTCAGCGAAATGGCGCGCGGCGAGGGGGACGACCACCAGCAGCGCGCCGGTCCAGCGCAGCAGCGCGAGGAAGAAGGGCGGAATGGCGTCGTGCACTGCGCGGGCGACGATCGAATTACCGGCCCAGAGCAGCATCACGAGCGCGAGCATGGCATAAGCGGCGGTCTGGGGGCGCAGGCGGATCATGTCTCCGCTCTAGGGGGCGGGGCGCGGGTTCGCCAGACGGGAAGGGATGAGGGGCCTCCGTCGACGACACGGTTGTGGTCGGCCCTCTAATCCCGGCCGCTGACTAACATCCGGTCGTCGTGCCACGGTTGGTCAGCGTACCAGCAGCGGACGCATCTCCGGAACCGCTGCGGCGAGCTCGCGGGTGACCATCGCGGCGAAGTAGTTCGCACCCTCGACGCCGAGATGGGTACGGTCGAACGACAGACGCGGCTGGGCCATCGGCTGGACCACCATTTCGGTCGCCGCCGGCGCGCCGGCGGCGGGGCCGGTGGGTGCCGAGCCGGGGGGAAGCTGGGCGAAGCAGTCCGCCGCCGCTTCGCCCATCGCCTGCACCGCGGCGCTGCTTTCGGCATTGAGGTCGAGCAGCGGCACCTGCTTGTCGGCCGCGACCTTGCGCACCGCGGCGGCCCAGGCATCGAGATCGTTCTGGAGTTTGCCCACCTTGAACATCCGCCGGGTGAGCGGGGTGAGCAGCACCGGCTTCGCCCCCGCCGTGCGCGCTTCATCGACATAGCGCGCGAGATTGGCGGGGAATTCGATGGAGAGGTCGGTCGAGCGGCCGGGTTTGCCGGGCTGGTCGTTGTGGCCGAACTGGATCAGCACCCAGATGGTCTTGTAGCCTGGCGTGCGCATCTCGGAGAGGGCGAGGTCCCACGAACCTTCGGCGCGGTAGCTGCCGGAGCTGCGCCCGCCGCGCGCGAGGTTGACGCAGGCGGCGAACGACGTGACGTGATAGGCGCAGAAGCTGGGTCCCCAGCCGCCGATTACTGCCGTGGTCGAATCGCCGACGAGGACGATCTTGGACGCAGCGATCGGGCGCGGCGGTTCGGGTGCGGTCTGCGCAACGGCGGCGGGTGCGAGCAGCAGCGCAACGAGGCCAGGGCCCTTCACAGCGCGCGAAAGCGGAAATCGCGGAAGCGCGCCTCGCCTTCGCCTGCCGAATAGAGGCCGGGACGCAGCATCAGGAAGCCGCCGCGGACATTGTGGTGGTAGCCCGATACTTCCATGCCGCGATCGAAACGTTTCCACGTCTGCCCGCCGTCGCTCGAGGTGTGGAAGGAAATGACGTGGCGGTTGTTGGTCACCCGCATCCGCATCCGGCGGCCATGCGGGTTGGCGGGCCGGCCGCGCTCGATGCCATATTGGTGGGTGACGAAGCGCTTCTCGTCGAAGCCGAGACCGCAATAGAGCTTCTCGTCATAGAAGAGCAGCAGGCCCGCGGTGCCGCCGGGTGCGATCTCGACGTCGCATTCGAATTGATAGGCCTGATCGCCGGCGATGAGGAGCAGCGGCGCGGAGTTGCTCGGCGCGGTGCCCGAGGCCTTGAGGACGAGCGCACCGTCTTCCACCCGCTGACGGCGATTCTCGTCGGGCGCTGGCTTGAAGAAGTTCCATTTGCGGCCGAGCTGGAGGGCGGCGCCGAAATCATCCGAGAGCGGCTGGCCGTGGGGGAGCGCGGCGCCGCCCTTCGGCTTGCGGATCGGCTGCGAGAGGTCGCCGCCCTTCATCCGGAACCAGCCGTCCTTCGTCCATTCGATCGGATCGAGCAGCGCCTGGCGGCCGAGCGTCCAATAGCCGTTCTCGAAGCCGTGATAGAGCGACCACCAGCTGCCGTCGGGCGCCTCGACCAGCGAGGCGTGACCGCGCGACCACCATTTCTCGTTTACGCTTCTGGTGTGCACCAGCGGATTGGCCGGGCAATTCTCCCATGGGCCGTGGATCGAGCGCGAGCGCGCCGCGATGACCATGTGGCCGGTGGGCGGTCCGGCGGTGCCGCCGACCGCAGTGATCATGTAGAACCAGTCGCCGTGGCGGACGAGCTTGGGACCTTCGGGCGCGAAGCCCTCGACTTCCCAATCGTCGGGATAGCGCCACGGATCATAGACATGCTCGGCCTCGCCCACGGTCGACAGCCCGTCGGCGGCGAGGCGGATCCGGTCGCCGCCCGACAGGAACAGCCAGCGCGAGCCGTCTTCGCCGACCACGTGGCACGGATCGATATGGCTCGGCATCTGCAAGTCGATCGGGTCGCTCCACGGCCCGTCGATATGATCCGCCCAGATCACGAAGATCGAGTTCGGCTTCGCCTTGACCGGAATGTAGAGGAAATAGCGGTCGTTATGCTTTTCGAGGCTGACTGCCCAGACCGAGCCGATATTCTTCGTCAGCGCGGCCCTGCGCGGCTGCCAGTTCACCAGATCGCGCGAATGCCAGATGGTGAGCCCAGGATAGGAATCGAAGCTCGAGAAGGTCATGTAATAGTCGCTGCCGTCCTTGAGGATGGCGGGATCGGCGCGGTCGCCAGAGAGCAACGGGTTGAGGAACTTGCCGTTGCCGAGATCGGCGATGCGCTGATTGTCGAAGCCGCGCTTCCAGTCCGGCGCCGGCTTGCGTGCCTCGGCTGCGGCACCGTCGGGGCGGATCAATGCCGCCGCGCTTCCCGCCAGCGCTGCTGCGAACGCGTCCCGTCTGCTGATGTCCATGCTGTCCTCTTTCAGGTTCGTGCGAAGGGCTGGTCTTTGGCGACGATCACGCGTCCGTCGGGGGCGAAATCGACGCGGACGAGGCCGGGCTTTTCGCGCCACGGGCTCGCTTCGTCATTGCCGAAGAAGGTGACCCACCAATTGCCTTGCCGGTCGCGCAGGAAATTGCCGCCGCCGCAGCAGGGCGGACCCTCGTGGCGGTCGCGCCACGGGCCGGTCGGTTTGTCCGACATCCACATGGCGAACGAATAGCGGCCCTCGTAGCGATCGACTACGCCGAGATAATAGGTGCCGTCACGCTTGAACATCGTCGCGCCCTCATAGCCGAAATGGCGAAGGCCTTTGGCAGCACATTCCTTGCGGTGGTGTTGCGGGTCGAGATCATATTCGCCTTCGGCGGCGACCACCTTCTGCCACGGGCCGGCGAATCCGCTCATGTCGTCGTTCAGTCGGACGATCTCGTCGGCCGAGCCCAGCGTGAACCAGACCGAGCCGTCGTCATCCTCGAACAAAGTCGCGTCGATCCCGCCGCGCAACGGCTTGTCGGGCGAGAAGGCGTGGACATAGGGGCCTTCAGCGCGGCCGGTGCTGCTCTTGAGGATCGCGACGCCGGCGCGGCTCATCGAGTGGACGATCCAGTAATTGCCGCCGATGAAGTGGATCTCGGGCGCCCAGAGCGCCCGGAAAGGCACGCCCTTGCGCATCCGCCAGTTGCGCTCCCAGACGCCGTCGCGCTCGATGCTCCAGACCAGCCCGAGATAGCTCCAGTCGCGCAGATCCTTCGAGCGCCACGACTCGACGCCGTCGTTAACCGCCCAGATATTGTCGCCGGTCGAACCGGTCATGTAATAATGGCCGTCGCCGCCGAGGCAGACGATCGTGTCGCGGATATGGACATCGTGGAGCGGACGGATCGACGGCAGCAGGCCCGCCGCCACGGCGCTGCCGCTCGCCGAATCATCCCATGGCGCGAGCGGATAACGCGGCTTGTCCGGCCCCTCGTATCGCACATTCGGCAGGCCCGAGACCCAGCCGCCGCGCGCGCTGGCGGCATCCGGCTTTCGGCCCGGACCGCTCACGCCCGAATAAGGCCAGTAATCGCGCGGGGGAGCAGGCACGATACGACCGCTGTCATCGCTGGTCGCATCGAGCTGCCCGCCCGCGAGCGGGGCCGGGCCATAGGGCCGGTCCTGTCCGCGCGCCGCGCCGCCGAGCGCCAGTCCGCCGCCGAGCGAAATGCCGCCGACGAGGAGAGATCGGCGATCGAGCCGCGAATGTTCCGAGGGCTTGCGCGTCGAAGGCGGGCGGCAGGGCAAGAGGTACACTGCCGCCCGTGCCCTCAGAACGCCAGCCGCAAGCCGGCGGTGACGATCCGTCCGGTGCTGGCATAGGTCTGCGTTACCGGGCTGGCCCCGTACATCGTCCGGTATTGCGGATCGTTGGTCAGGTTGCGTGCCTCGAGCGTGAGCTTGGCGAAATCGGTGACGTTCCACCCGAACGCCACGTCGAGGTTGAGCGTGTTCTCGTTGTAGCCGAAATCGGCGACCACCGGTGAGTTGCAAGCGGCGCCGCCATTGGTGGTCGTGCCGACCGAGCAGGTGCCGGTGGCCAACGGAAAGCGGTTGACGTAGCGCGTCCGGTACGCCCCCGACACACGCGCCGACCACACGCTGTTTTCGTAATAGAGCGTCGCGTTGAACGAGTCGGGCGAGGTGTTGAGGAACGGCCCCTCGGCATAGCTGTTCGCTGCGGTCGAGGCGGTGCCCGTTTGCGTGGTGCTCAGCGCCGTTCCGGTCAGATAGCTCAGGTTCGAGTCGATATGGGTGTAGTTGGCGGTGATGCCCATCTTGTCGAACGGTGCGGGCAGGAACCAGAAGTCGGTCTGCAGATTGACTTCGACGCCCTTGATCACGCCACCGGGCGCGTCGGCGAACTGGCGCACGCCCCACGTGCCGCCCGCCACGGTATAGGCGCGTAGCGCGGGGTTGGTCATGCCGGCGATCAACTGCTGGTAGATCGCCGGTTCGAACACCGACGACAAGGGCGCTTCACCGGCCAGCTGCTGCGGGAAGGACGCGATGTCCTTTCTGAACAGGTTCACGGCGATCAGGCCGTTGTTCCGGAAATACTTCTCGAAGCTCAGATCGATATTGGTCGCGCGGAACGGGTTGAGATAGGGATTGCCCACCGTCAGCGTCGGGGCGGTGCCGTTCGCGTTGAGGCTGGTGGTGTAGGCGGTGGTGCCGGGCGTCAGGCTGGCGAGTTGCGGCCGCGAGATCACGTCGGCCACGGCGAAGCGGATCAGCAGGCCGTCCGCGACTTCCCAATTCGCGTTCATCGACGGCAGCCAGTCCCAATATTCGTTCGTCGCGGTGACCGGCAGCCCCGCCACGCCGTCGGCGCCGCCGACATTGCCCTCGCCCATCACGCGGGTGTTGGCGATGCGCATACCGGCATTGCCGCGCAACGGCCGGCCGAACAGGTCGAAATTCCAGTCGACCTGGAAATAGCCCGACAGATCGCGCTCCTCGATCGCCGAGCGCTGGCGACCATCGACCGAGGCGCGGAAATCGCCCCATTTGTTGACGCAATTGCAGTCGATGCCGAACTGATTGATGAACTTGTTGACATCGGGCGCATAATAGCTGGTCGGCGTGCCCGCGGTGACATTCAGCCCCTGGCCGAAGCCGATCGTCCGGCCCAGATCGGTGATCTGCAGCCTGGCTTCGGCCAGCGTCGGGTTGATTGCCTCGATGGACTGGTTGCGGCGGCCCTGGTCGCCGTCATATTTGAACAATTTGTAGGTGCCGCCGAATTTCAGCGACATCTCGGGCAGCGCCTCGAAGGTGAAGTTCGCCCGGCCGACGCGGAACTCGTTGTCGACGGTGTTGCTGAAATAGCGGATCGTCGAGAGACCCTTGACCAGCGACCAGCTCGCCGGGTTCGCCACGTCGAAACCGGGGCTGAACACCGGCATCTTGCCGCCATCGCGATCGTCGAACGTATAGCCGTCGCGATCGAGCGTATTGAACTCGGCGAGCATGCCAGTGGAGCGGAATTCCGATTTCGACCAGCCTGCGGTGACATCGACATAGAGGCCGTCGAGCAGGTCCTGGTGCAAATTGGCGGTCAGCTGCTTGAACTCGGTGCGGCCGAACTGGGTGTCGGTGAAGCTGCGCCAGTCGACATTGTCGAGCACCAGATAATCGGCCTGGTTGGCACCGTTGACGTGGGCCGCGCGGATCTGGGTGTTAGGCCGGCCGATCAGCTCGGCATACATGCCGGTGCCGTTGGCGGTCGCGACATAACCGGGCGAGGCGGGGTTGTTGTAATAATCGAACGGATTGAGGTTGTTGGGATTGAGGCTGTTGAAATAGCCGGGCAGCGCCGTCGCGCCGACTCCCGTTCCCGCCGCGTCGCCATTGCAGTCGATCGCGGCGCTCGGCACGCAATTCGGATAGAGCGCGACGCGATCGGCGAAATAATTGGCATTGCCCACCGGGCGCAGCCCCGCCGAGCCGGTCTGTGCGGCGCGCGCATTGGTGCCGTTGCGGTTGAGTCCGATCGTGGTGATGCCGGTCGAATCACTGTCCTGATCGTAACGCGAATAGACGCCATCGATGATCAGTTCGGTATGTTCGCTCGGCTTCCACTGCAGCGTCGCGGTTGCACCGAGCCGCTCGTAGTTCAGGAACTGGCGGCCCACCGAAGGCAGGGTCGGGATGATCGTGGTCGGTCCGACCAGCGCATAAGCGGCGGGATCCGATCCGAACGTCACGCCGGTGCCGCCCGGCCGCGCAAAGCCGTAGGTGATCGGCGTCACGCCGTTCAGCTGCGAATTGCGATAGGTATATTCGAACGCGCCGATGCCGCGGCGGTACGAATCGATCTGCTGTTCCTGCTTCTGATAGGCGACCGAGCCGAGGATCCCGAAAGTGTCGGTCACCCGGATCGATGCGAGGGCGGTGAGCCGCGGGTTCCAGCTCTTGCCGTTCTCGCGATATTCCGCTTCGGCGCCGACCGCGAAGCGACTGCGGGAACTGGCGAGCGGCCGTCCGGTGGTGAGATCGATGATCGCGCCGAGCGAGCCTTCGTCATTCTCGGCCGCAGTCGACTTGGTGACCTTGATTCCGCCGAACAGTTCGGAGGCGAAGGTGTTGAAGTCGAACCCGCGCGAGCGGTTCGCGCCGGCATCCGACTGGTTGCCGCCGGCGACGTTCTGCGCGTCGGCACCGTTGAGGCGCACCATCTGGAAGTCGCCGCCCAGGCCGCGCACGGTGATGGTGCGACCCTCGCCATTGTCGCGGTCGATCGAGACGCCGGGCAGGCGCTGGATCGATTCGGCGAGATTGGCGTCGGGGAAGTCCGCGATGTCCTCGGCAGTGATCGCATCGACGATCTGGTTCGAGTTGCGCTTGATGTTCAGCGAGTTCTGCAGCGAGGCACGGAAGCCGGTGACGACGATGTCGTCCCCCTGCGCCCCGGCGGCATCATCCTGCGCGTCGGCTGCCTGTTCGTCGGCGACGGGCGTCGCGTCCTGCGCGACGGCGACGCTGCTCCAGCTCGCGGCCAGCACGATCGCGGCGAAAGACGCTCCGGTGCGCAGGATCGCCGAGCTCAGGTTCTTCTTGATCATCATTCCCCTCCCATTGGACGGGCGCCGCAATCCTTCGCGGTCGTCCCGTCGACATTTGCCCGTGCGGGGAAGCGTGCGGCAGGGCCGCAATACCGACGAGGCCAGGGCGATCTTCGTCGCTGTATGGCTCGCGGGCGTTCACCTCTCCCATTCCGCGACCTTTGCGGTCGTCTCTCCCGATGGCGCTATAGACACCGGTAGCATGATGGTAGCGGCAAGACTTGCCTCGAGCAACCATCGATGACAGGAATAAAATCTATTAAAACCAATATGATGACAAACATGATACCGGTATCATCATGCTGGACAGGATGTACCGCGTGTCGCTTGCGAATCGCGCCGCCGCTTATTCAGGCGGTTCGCGGCATCCCCAAAGTCGCCCGCCATTTTCGGCGCAGGGCGCCGGGATCGCTGGGTATCCGGTCTGGGAGGAACGTCACCGCGTCGATACGATCGAGGCGGAAGGTGCGGAAACCCTTGCGGAGTTCGCACCACGCTATGAGCACGCGGGCCGAATCGAGGTAACCGATCACCAGCGGCCATATCGTTCGTTCGGTCCCGGTGCCGGAAGGATCGGTGTAGTGGATGGCGATCTTGCGCGCGGCGCGGATCGCGCCGCGGAGCTCCGCGGCGTCGACGCGGTGGACCACCGGGTCCCAGGCGGGCGGCGTACGTGCCGAGGGATCTTCGAGAAAGCCGCGCATCTCCTCGGGCAGCACCGCCGCGACTTTGGCGAGCACGTCCTTCGCCGCGCGGGCCAGCGCCGGATCGGCATGGCCGGCGACCCATTGGACGCCCAGCGCAACCGCGTCGATCTCGTCCGCGGTGAGCATCAGCGGCGGCAAGTCGAAGCCGCCTTCGAGGACATAGCCGATGCCCGCCTCGCCGCGTATCGGCACGCGCTGGCCGATCAGTGCCGCGATGTCGCGATAGACCGAACGCTTCGAGGTCTCGAGTTCTTCGGCGATCGCATCGGCGGTCACCGGCCGCGCCGTGCGGCGCAGGATCTGGACAATCTGGAAAAGACGGTCGGCCTTGCGCATCGAAGGGATCCTACTGCCATGCTGCTGACACCATGCTGGCAGCAGCATGGCAGTAAGTCGACCTTGCAATCGAGGGAGACAGACGATGCAGAAGACATATCATGGCAGCTGCCACTGTGGCGCGGTCCGCTTCGAGGCCGAGATCGACCTCGCCGAGGGCACGGGCAAATGCAATTGCTCGATCTGCACCAAGCGGCGCAATTGGGGCGCGCTGCTCAAGCCCGAGGCATTCCGGCTGCTCAGCGGCGCGGAAGTGCTCAGCGACTATTCGTTCGGCACGGGGCAGGGCAGCCACCGCTTCTGCAGCAAGTGCGGCTGCGCGCCGTTCAGCCAAGGCGACGTGCCCGAGATCGGCGGGGCGTTCGTTTCGGTGCAGCTCGGCGCGCTCGATGACGCGACCGACGAGGAACTGGCGGCGGCACCGGTCCGCTACAGCGACGGGCGCAACAATGCGTGGTGGAATTCACCGGCGGTGACGAGCTACCTCTAGCCTGCCGCCGCGAGCAGCCGGGGGATCTCGCCGAGCAGTTCGCGGCCGAGAAAGCCGAGCGGGCCGATCCGCTCGGCGAGGCGGCGTCCTGCCTCGCCGTGCAGCCATACGCCCCAGGCGGCGGCGGTGCGCGGCGCGGCGCCGCGCGCGAGCAGTCCGCCGATGATGCCGGCAAGCACGTCGCCCGAGCCGCCGGTGGCGAGGCCGGGGCCGCCACCGGGATAGCGCAGCAAGCCTTCCCCCGGGCAGGCGATCCACGTCTCGGCGCCCTTGAGCAGCACAATTGCGTGGAAACGGCGCGCGGCTTCCTGTGCGAGTCCGGCGGGATCGGTTTGGATACGCGAAGGGTCGCAGCGCATCAGCCGGATCATCTCGCCCGGGTGCGGGGTGAGGACGATGCGGCCGTCATGCGCCCGGATTTCGTCGGCCATATCGGCGGCGGCGGCGATGATCGCGGCGTCGAGGACCATCGTGCGCGAGGCGCATGGCCGCGCGACGACGGCCTTCAGAATGGCCTCGGCCGGCGCCTCTGCGCCGGTGCCGGGGCCGAGTACCAGCGCGTCGCAGCGTTCGAGATAGCCGGTCAGCACCTGGCCGGCCGCGTCGCCGAGCTCGCCTGCGGGGTTGGCGGGAAGCGGGAAGATCGCCGCTTCGGGCACGAGCACGCCGAGAGCAATCGCCGCGCGCTCGACCGTGGCGAGCTGGAGCTTGCCCGCGCCGGCCCGCAATGCGGCCTCGCCGGTCAGGCGGAGCGCACCGGGGACGGTCTCCGAGCCGCCGGCGACGAGCACGCGGCCGCGGCTGTTCTTGTCGGTATCCGCGCCGGGCTCGGGAAGCGGGTGCGCGGCGAGCCAGCTGGTATCGAGCGGGGTCATCCGCGTGGGCCGACCAGCGCGTCGGGCGCGGACGTGGTCTCGGCGGCAGGGTCTTCGTCGACCGGGGCAGTGGCGTTGTAGCGGACGAGGACGAGGCCGCCGTCCTTCCCCGCATCCGGATCGTGCGCATATTCGGTGATCGAGCAATTGGCGACGTCGCCGTCCTTGTCGATCGCGAGTATCTCGGCCTCGGACAGATTCTCGATGATGTAGCGCAGACACAATACCACGACCTGGTGGGCGACGATCATCACGTTCCGGCCGGCATAATGGAGCGACACCGTGTCCATCAGCGAGCGCAGCCGGAAGATCACGTCGCACCAGCTCTCGCCGCCGGGCGGACGGTGATAGAATTTGCCGAGCAGGCGACGGAACTCGGCCTGTTCTGGCTGCACCGCGCGGATGCCCGCGGTGGTGAGGCCGTCGAGAATGCCGAACTCCTTCTCACGCAGCCGCTCATCGACGCAGATGCTCTCGTACGGGGCGGCGCCGCCGGCATCGCGGAAGCGCCGCGCGGTCTCGCGGGCGCGAAGATAGGGGCTGGCGAGGATCACGTCGGGGCGGCCATTGCCCTCGCCACGCGCAAACCAGCGGCCGAGCGCTTCAGCCTGGGCGTAGCCGAGCACGGACAGCGGCACGTCGACGTCGCGGCCCTCGATGGCGATGCGGTGCTCGCCCGATGCATGGGCGAGGTCGCGCGCGACATTGCCGGCGCTCTGGCCGTGGCGGACAAGCCACAGGCGTGCGGGCCAGCGATTGGTGGTCATGCGGTGCGGCGGCTCACGAAGGACATATCGGGAGAATGCGGCAGCTCGCCCGGTGTTCCTCCGCTACGGTCGGATCGTGACCGGCAGATCTTCGACCAGAACATTGCCCCAGCGGTACAGGGCTTCGAGCACCGGGCGGAGGCTCTCGCCGCGACCGGTCAGGTGGTAGACGAGTGCGGTGCCGTCGCTTCGCTTCTCGATCAGGTCGAGCCGCTCGAGGTCCTTGAGGCGCTCGGTCAATACCTTGTCCGAAATGCCGTCGATCCGCGCCCGCAGGTCGCCATATCGCTGCGGCGCTTGTTTGAGCCGGGCAAGGATGACGGTTTTCCACTTGCCGCCGACGAACTCGAGCGCGAGTTCGACCGGGCAGCCATAGGTCGCTTTCAATCGCTTCATGCTGCCTCCGCGCGCACCAACTGGTGCGTTGAAAATGATCGGCTCGCGCCGCACGACGGCCCGGCAAGCGACTTCGTATGTGCAAGGAACCGTGATGACGATCGAATATATCCGCTATCTGCTTGTCGAGCACGAACCGGCCGCGCTGATCGCGGCATATGAAGCTGCCCGCGTGCATCTGGACGCCGCGCCCGAATGCCTCGGCTACGACCTTGCGCAATGCGACGACGCGCCAAACAGCTTCGTTCTGCGCATCGAATGGACGAGCGCGGCAGCGCATATGCAGGGCTTTCGCCGCGGGCCGCATTTCCCGCCATTCCTTGCGGCGATCCGGGAATTCGTCCCCGAGATCGCCGAAATGCGGCATTACACGCCGCGGATGGTATCCGGACTGCGCTAGGCGCCCGCAGCCGTTAGACGATCGCGTTGGTCGCGGGTCAGTTCGACTTCCGCCGCGCCGACCAGCTCGTCGAGCTGTTCGATGCTCGTCGCGCTGGCGATCGGCGCAGTGACGCCGTCCTGCGCGGCGAGCCAGGCGAGGGCGATCTGGGCGAGGCTCGCGCCGGTCTCGGCCGCGACTTCGTCCATCGCCGCGAGCACCGCACCGCCCTTGCCCTGCAGCAACGCCGCCATCCGCCCGCCGCGGACGCTTTTGCCGAGATCGGCGGTGCCGCGATATTTGCCGGTGAGAAAGCCCGAGGCGAGCCCGTAATAAGGCACCACGCCGATATTGTGGGTGATGCACAGATCCTGCAGCTCGCCCTCGAACTTGTGGCGGCTGACGAGATTATATTCGGGCTGGAGCACGCGGTAATGCGGCAACCCGTCGCGCGTCGCCACGTCGAGCGCGGACTTGAGCCGCGCGGCGTGGAAGTTGGAGGCACCGAGCACGCGGACCTTGCCGGCCTTGATCAGCGTATCGAACGCAGCGAGCACGTCGGCTTGCGGCACATCCTCGTCGTCCTGATGCGCGAAATAGAGATCGATCGCGTCGACCCCGAGCCGCCGCAGCGAAGCCTCTGCTGCGGAGACGATGCGCGCCGGGGCGAGCTTGCTCCCGCCGTCGCCGTCGAGCATCCCGACCTTGGTGGCGAGCAGCACCTTGTCGCGCTTGCCCGAAGCGCGCAGCCATGCGCCGATGATCGTCTCGGATTCGCCGCCTCGATGGCCGGGGATCCAGCTCGAATAGACATCCGCGGTGTCGATCATCGTCCCGCCGGCATCGACGAAACGATCGAGGATGCGGAAGCTGGCAGCCTCGTCCGCGGTCCAGCCGAAGACATTGCCGCCGAGCACCAAGGGTGGTGTCATCAGGCCGCTGGCGCCGAGTTCCCGGGGCGGAGTCATTGCTGCGCGCTCGCGGCATTGATGTCGGTCGCCGCCGCCGCTGCGTTGAGCTGCCGCGCCTCGTCGGGGCTGCTCCCGCCATCGTCGCCCGACCCGCCGCAGGCGGCGAGCGCGAGCAGGAGAAGCAGCGGCAGCCCGCGCATCACTCCTCGATCTCGTTGCCGGCCGCGACTGCGTTGCCCTCGTACGAATTCTCGGCTTCGGTGAAGGCGGATTCGGTGGCGGCATTGGCAGCGTTCACGTCGCTGACCGCTTCGCCCATCGTGTTGCTGTCGCCGCTGATCGTCTCATTGGCTTCGGCGGCCTCGTTTTTGGCGCCACTGCAGGCACTGACCGCGAGAAGCGCCACGGGGAGGAGGAGCAGGGTCTTGCGCATGGGGTGATCCTCTTGTTGGGTGTCCTGAGGGCTAGCCAGCGGCGACGCGCGGCGCAACTGCGTTGACCTGATATAAAGATATCTTTATATCTATATCCGACATGGTCCAGGCTCTCGCCATCTTCCGCGCCCTCGCCGATTCAACGCGGCTGCGCATCGTCGCATTGCTGCGCGCGATGGAGCTGTCGGTGGGCGAGCTTGCGCAAGTGCTGGGACAGAGCCAGCCCCGAGTCAGCCGGCATGTGAAGATCCTCTGCGACGCCGGGTTGGTCGAGCGCCGCAAGGAAGGCAGCTGGGTGTTCGTCGCGTTGGGCGCGCAGGCCAAGGTCCAGCCGATCCTCGCCGCACTCGACAGCTGGGACGAAGCCGATCACTGGACCGTCGCCGACGAGGCGCGGCTGGCGGCGGTGCGGGCCGATCGGGCGAGCGCCGCCGCCGAATGGTTCGAGGCCAATGCCGGCGAATGGGACGCGATTCGCTCGCTTCATGTCGCCGACAGCGAAGTCGAGGCGGCGATGGCCAAAGCCTTGGGCGATACGAAGCTCGGCTGCCTGATCGACATCGGCACCGGCACCGGGCGGATGCTCGAACTGTTCGCGCCGCTCGCCGAACAGGCGCTTGGGATCGACCGTTCGTCCGAGATGCTGCGGCTGGCCCGCGCCAAGCTTTCCGAGCGTGGGCTCGCCAATGCCGAGCTTCGCCAGGCCGATCTTTATGCGCTGCCGCTCGCCGATGGCGGGGCCGATGCGGCTATATTGCATCATGTTCTCCACTTCGCGCAGCAGCCGGGCGCAGCGATCGGCGAGGCGGCGCGGGTGCTGAGCGACGGTGGACGACTGCTCATCGTCGATTTCGCGCCGCACGACCGCGAGGAATTGCGCTCGCGCGACGCGCATACCCGGCTGGGTTTCTCGGACGAGCAGATCCTCGGCTGGTTTGCCAATGCCGGCCTCGCGCCGGTGCTGGTCGAGACGCTCGAGGGCGGCGAACTGACGGTGAAGTTGTGGCTGGGTCGCAAGACCGGCGAGAAATTGAAGGAAGTGAAGGCGGCATGAGCATCCTGGACCCGCTGGCGGCGCCGCTGTTTGCGGACGTGGCCGGCGACATCGAAGTGAGCTTCGAATTCTTTCCGCCCAAGACCGAGAAGATGGAAGAGACCCTGTGGGAATCGATCCAGACGCTCAGCCCGCTGGGGCCGCGCTTCGTCAGCGTGACCTATGGCGCGGGCGGGACGACGCGCGAGCGGACCCATAACACGGTGGCGCGGATCGCGCGCGAGACAAGGATCCCGGCCGCGGCGCACCTCACCTGCGTCGAGGCGACCCGCGAGGAAATCGATCAGGTCGCCGAGGAATATTGGGCGGCGGGCGTGCGCCATATCGTCGCGCTGCGCGGGGATCCGCCGCGGGCGGGCGAGAAGTTCGCGTCGCACCCCGGCGGTTATGAAAATGCCGCGGCATTGGTGGCGGGGCTGAGCAAGCTCCACCCGTTCGAGATTTCGGTCGCAGCCTATCCCGAATGCCATCCGGACTCGGCGAACGCCACTGCCGACCTCGACAACCTCAAGGCCAAGATCGATGCGGGCGCGACGCGCGCGATCACCCAGTTCTTCTTCGAGCCTGAGACCTTCTTTCGCTTCCGCGACAATGCCGCCAAGGCGGGGATCACTGCCGAGATCGTCCCCGGCATCATGCCGGTGATGAACTTCGCCAGCGTCCAGCGGATGTCGGCGATGTGCGGCACTGCGGTGCCGGCATGGATGGGCAAATTGTTCGAGGGATTGGACGAGCATCCCGCAGCACGGCAGCTGGTCGCGGCGACGCTCACCGCGGAGCTGTGCCGGAAGCTATACGCCGGCGATGTGCGGCAATTCCATTTCTACACGCTCAACCGCGCCGAATTGAGCTACGCGATCTGCCATCTGCTCGGGCTGCGGCCAAAGGTCGGCGCGGAGCTGGTGGCGGCCTGACGTCATCCCGGCGAAAGCCGGGATCTTGTGCCGCAAGGGCACGCCAAGACTAGGGAGATCCCGGCTTTCGCCGGGATGACGAGATTATGACTGCACGCGAAACCCTGTTGGCCGAAGCGCAAAAACGCATCCTGATCACCGACGGCGCATTCGGGACCGAGATCCAGAACTGGAAGCTCGACGAGGCGGCCTATGCCGGCAACCTCGGGCTGAGCCATGACCAGAAGGGCAATAACGACATCCTCGCGCTGACCATGCCCGAGGTGCCCGCGTCGATCCACCGCGCCTATTTCGAGGCGGGGGCGGACATCGCCGAGACCAACACCTTCTCGGCCAACCGGATCAGCCAGGCCGATTACGGCGCCGAGCATCTGGTGCGCGAGATCAATGTCGAGAGCGCCAAGCTGGCGCGCAGCATCGCCGACGAATTCGAGGCGAAGGACGGCCGCCCGCGCTTCGTTGCCGGCGCGCTCGGGCCGACCAACAAGACCTTGTCGCTGAGCCCCGATGTCAACGACCCCGGCTATCGCGAGATCGACTTCGATTATCTCAAGGACGTGTATCGCGAGCAGATCGACGCATTGGTCGAGGGCGGCGTGGACTTCATCCTGATCGAGACGGTGTTCGACACGCTCAACGCCAAGGCCGGGATCATGGCGGCAATCGAGGCGGCGAACGACCTCGGCCGCGACTTGCCGATCATGATGTCGATGACGCTGACCGATCTGTCGGGTCGCAACCTATCGGGGCACACCGTCGAGGCGTTCTGGCACGCGGTGCGGCACGCCAAACCGCTGACGATCGGGCTCAATTGTTCGTTCGGCGCCGAGCAGCTTCGCCCGCACGTCAAGACGCTGAGCGCTTTGTGCGACACGCTGATCATGGTCTATCCGAACGCCGGACTGCCCAACGAGCTGGGCGCTTATGACGAGGAACCCGCGACGACCGCGGCGCTGGTCAAGGAATGGGCCGATGCTGGGCAGGTCAACGTGCTCGGCGGCTGCTGCGGATCGACTCCGGCGCACATCGCGGCGATCGCCGAGGCAGTGAAGGATTTGCCGGTGCGGCCGATCCCGACACCGGAAGTGCGGACGCGGTTGGCCGGGCTCGAGCCGTTCACGATGGCGGTGTAACCGTCACCCCGGCGAAAGCCGGGGTCTCCGGATTGCTTAAGCGTGCGCTTGCCGCATGAGATCCCGGCTTTCGCCGGGATGACGATTAGGATCAACAATGACCACCGCCTCCTCCACCAGCTTCGTCAATATCGGCGAGCGCACCAACGTCACCGGCTCCGCCCGCTTCAAGAAGCTGGTGATGGCGGGGGATTATGCCGCCGCGGTCGAAGTCGCGCTGCAGCAGGTCGAGGCCGGCGCGCAGGTGCTCGACGTCAACATGGACGAGGGTCTGCTCGACGCGCACGAGGCGATGACCACGTTCCTCAAGCTGATCCAGGCCGAGCCCGACATCGCGCGGATCCCGGTGATGGTCGACAGCTCGAAATGGGATGTGATCGAGGCCGGGCTCAAATGCGTCTCGGGCAAGCCGATCGTCAATTCGATCAGCATGAAGGAAGGCGTCGACCAGTTCCTCGAGCATGCCCGCAAGTGCATGGCCTATGGTGCAGCGGTCGTCGTGATGGCGTTCGACGAGACCGGCCAGGCCGACACCAAGGAGCGCAAGGTCGAGATCTGCTCGCGTGCCTATGATCTGCTCGTCGGGATCGGCTTCCCGCCCGAGGACATCATCTTCGATCCGAACGTGTTCGCAGTCGCGACGGGGATCGAGGAGCATAACAACTACGGCGTCGACTTCATCGAGGCGTGCAAGGAGATCAAGGCGCGCTGCCCGCACGTCCATATCTCGGGCGGGCTATCGAACCTGTCGTTCTCGTTCCGCGGCAACGAAGCCGTGCGCAAGGCGATGCACTCGGTGTTCCTGTATCATGCGATCCCCGCCGGGATGGACATGGCGATCGTCAACGCGGGGCAACTCGACGTCTATGACCAGATCGAGCCCGTGCTGCGGACGGCGTGCGAGGATGTCATCCTCAACCGCGATCCCGATGCGGGTGAGCGGCTGGTGGCGCTTGCCGAAAAGTTTCGCGGCACCGACGCAGTCGCCGAGAAGCAGGCGGCCGAATGGCGCGGCTGGCCGGTTGCCAAGCGGCTCGAACATGCCCTGGTCAAGGGCATCGACGCGTTCGTCGTCGAGGATACCGAAGAATGCCGCCTCGCCTTTGCGCGGCCGATCGAAGTGATCGAGGGCCCGCTGATGGACGGGATGAACGTCGTCGGCGACCTGTTCGGATCGGGCAAGATGTTCCTGCCGCAGGTGGTCAAGTCGGCGCGGGTGATGAAGAAGGCGGTCGCGCATCTGCTGCCCTATATCGAGGCCGCCAAGGAGCCCGGTGCCAAGGGCAAGGGCAAGATCATCATGGCGACCGTGAAAGGTGACGTCCACGATATCGGCAAGAACATCGTCGGCGTGGTGCTCCAGTGCAACGGCTTCGACGTGGTCGATCTCGGCGTGATGGTGCCGTGGTCGAAGATCATCGAGGCGGCGAACGAGAACGACGCCGACATGATCGGGCTTTCGGGGCTGATCACGCCGTCGCTCGACGAGATGGTCACCGTTGCCGAGGAGATGCAGCGGCTCCAGATGACGATGCCGCTGCTGATCGGCGGGGCGACGACGAGCCGGGTGCATACCGCGCTGCGGATCGAGCCGGCCTATAAGGGACCGGTGGTCCATGTGCTCGACGCCAGCCGCGCGGTCGGCGTCGCAACGACTTTGGTGTCCGAGACGATCCGCGACGATTATGTCGCCAAGATCGCGGCCGAATATGAAGCGGTGCGGGTAGCGCGCGCCGGGCGCGGCCAGAGCGAACTGGTGCCGATCGAAAAGGCGCGCGACAATGCGTTCGAAGCGGACATGGCGCTCAAGCCGGGCAAGCCGCGGATGCCGGGGGTGCACGAGTTCCTCGACTGGGACCTGAGCGACCTGCGCAAATATATCGACTGGACGCCGTTCTTCCGCGCGTGGGAGCTGGCGGGCAATTATCCGGCGATCCTCGAGGATAAGGTGGTCGGTGAGAGCGCAACTTCGCTGTTCGCCGATGCGCAGGCGATGCTCGACAAGATCATTGCGGAGAAATGGCTGACCGCGCGCGGCGTCGCCGGCTTGTGGCCGTGCCGGCGGCAGGGCGACGACATCATCGTCCATGTCGAGGACGAAGTGCATTATACGCTGCCGATGCTGCGCCAGCAGATCGCCAAGCGCGAGGGCCGCGCCAATATGTGCCTCGCCGATTTCATCGACCATGACGGCGACTGGATCGGCGGGTTCGCGGTGGGCCTCCACGGCATCGAGCCGCATCTCGCGCGCTTCAAGAACGCGATCGACGATTATTCGGACATCTTGCTCAAGGCGCTGTCGGATCGCCTTGCCGAGGCATTCGCCGAGCGGCTGCATCTGTTCGTTCGGACCTCGCTCTGGGGCTATGCCGAGGGCGAGCAATTGACCAACGAGGCGCTGATCAAGGAGCAGTATCGCGGGATCCGTCCGGCGCCGGGCTATCCGGCCTGCCCCGAGCACAGCCTCAAACCGATCCTGTTCAAGATGCTCGACGCGCACAAGCGCACCGGCATTTCGCTCACCGAGAGCTTCGCGATGCTGCCGACTTCGGCGGTGTCGGGATTTTATTTCGGCCACCCGCAGGCCGAATATTTCGGTGTCGCGAGGATCGGGCAGGACCAGCTTCAGGAATATGCCGCGCGCCGCGGCATCTCGCTCGAATTAGCGACGCGGTACCTGCGGCCTAACCTCGACTGACACGGGGTCCGGGCCAGCGATCGCGCGGGTTCGAATCCTCGACGGTCATGTTCGCGCCCTCGGTCGCGCGCACCGGCGGCGCAGCGAGCTCGAAGTCGTGGAGGCAGCGGGCGTTCACACCGAAATGATCGGGCGCCGCCCGCTTGCGGTGGAAGACATAGATGCCGCAGCGGCTGCAGAAATAGTGGCGCGCCCGGTGCG
Source organism: Sphingomonas psychrotolerans (assembly GCF_002796605.1). Classification (NCBI taxonomy): domain Bacteria; kingdom Pseudomonadati; phylum Pseudomonadota; class Alphaproteobacteria; order Sphingomonadales; family Sphingomonadaceae; genus Sphingomonas; species Sphingomonas psychrotolerans. The sequence goes on along the minus strand of NZ_CP024923.1, from coordinate 2,447,264 downwards.
TATTCCACTGATAGAGCGTGAGCAGCGCCTCGCCTGCGGTCAATTCGAGCGCGGTCTCCGACACCTTCGCCATCAGCGCGCCGCGCATTGCGCAGAGCGAGCAATCGCAGGTGGTGAGTTCGTCGATCTGCCGATCGATCTGAAAACGAACGCCGCCGCAATGGCATGAACCGTGGATCATCTCGCCCTCCCTCGCAGGGGTGCGAATAACGATCCGATTTGCCGGCGCCAAGCTGAGGCCCGACAAGGCGATGAGGAAGCGCGGGCGAGACCTCCGTCGGGCGACCGCACGGCCGCGCACGCACAATGTCGGATCTGTGCAAATATCGATGGATGTCATGCTGCAGGTGCGAAAAGCTTGGGTCCAGGCGCCGGGAGTGCTAGGGGCGCGCGCATCATGCTCAACCTGACCGACATCACGGTGCGCCTCGGCGGGCGCACGATCCTCGACAACGCCACCGCCAAGCTGCCCCCGCGCGGCCGCATCGGATTGATCGGGCGCAACGGCGCCGGCAAGACGACTCTGGTCAAGGTGATCGCGTCGCAGCTCGAACCCGATACCGGCAGCGTCGACATGCCGCGCGGCGCGCGACTCGGCTATATCGCGCAGGAAGCCCCGCATGGCGATGCCACGCCGTTCGAGACGGTGCTGGCGGCCGACCTCGAACGCGCGGCCTTGCTCCACGAGAGCGAGACGAGCCACGATCCCGACCGGCTGGGCGAAGTCCACGAACGGCTGATGGCGATCGACGCGTATACCGCGCCGAGCCGCGCGGCGCAGATCCTGGTCGGGCTCGGCTTCGACGAGGAGATGCAGCACGCGTCGCTCGACAGCTTCTCGGGCGGGTGGAAGATGCGCGTGGCGCTGGCCAGCCTGTTGTTCTCGCAGCCCGACGTGCTGCTGCTCGACGAGCCTTCAAACCATCTCGATCTCGAGGCGGTGCTGTGGCTCGAAGATTTCCTGAAAAGCTATCAGGCGACGATCCTGCTGGTCAGCCACGAGCGCGACTTCCTCAACAATGTCGTCGACCACATCCTCCATCTCGATCGCGGCAAGCTGACGCTGTATCCCGGCGGCTATGACGCGTTCGAGCGGCAGCGGGCCGAGCGGCAGGCACAGATCGCCTCGGCGCGCGCCAAGCAGCAGGCGCAGCGCGAGCATCTGCAGGAATATATCGCGAAGAACTCCGCCCGCGCCTCCACCGCCAAACAGGCGCAGAGCCGGCAAAAGGCATTGGCCAAGATGCAGCCGATCGCCGAATTGCTCGACGATCCGACGCTGCATTTCGATTTCCCCAACCCCGACGAATTGCGGCCGCCGCTGATCACGCTTGATCTCGCGACGGTGGGCTATGGCGAGACGCCGATCCTCAAGCGGCTCAATCTGCGGATCGATCCCGATGACCGGATTGCGCTGCTCGGGCGCAACGGCAACGGCAAGACCACGCTGGCGCGGCTGCTCGCGGCGCAACTGACGCCGATGGAAGGCGCGATGAACGCCAGCGGCAAGATGCGGGTGGGCTATTTCACGCAGTATCAGGTCGAGGAACTCGAACGCAGCGAGACGCCGCTCCAGCACATGACCGTGCTGATGAAGGGGGCGAGCCAGAGCGCGGTGCGCGGCCAGCTTGGGCGGTTCGGCTTTTCGGGGCAAAAGGCGACCACCGAGGTCGGCAAGCTCTCGGGCGGCGAGCGCGCGCGGCTGGCGCTGGCGCTGATCACGCGCGATGCGCCGCACATGCTGATCCTCGACGAGCCGACCAACCATCTCGACGTCGACGCGCGCGAGGCGCTGATCCAGGCGCTCAACGAATATACCGGCACCGTTGTGCTGGTCAGCCACGATCGCCACATGCTCGAGATGACCGCCGACCGGCTGGTGCTGGTCGACCAGGGCACTGCGAAGGAATTCGACGGGTCGCTCGACGATTACATCGCGTTCGTGCTCAGCAAGGAGGGGCAGGGCCCCAAGCTTTCCAAGGCCGACAAGAAGGAAGCGCGCCGCGCCGCGGCCGAGGCGCGCGAGAAGGGTACCGAGCTGCGCAAGGCCGCGAAGGCCGCCGAGGCGGAGCTGGCGAGGCTCACCGAGCAGCGCAGCGCGGTCGAGCGGGCGATGTTCGATCCCTCTACCGCCGATGCCGCGCTGACCAGCCTCACCATGACCGAGCTGATGAAGCGCCGCGCCGAACTCAGTGGCAAGATCGACGCGGCCGAGGCGGCGTGGATGGCGGCGAGCGAGGCGCTGGAGGCGATCGACGCCTGAGGTCGCGGCGACGCGCTGCTGCCTGCACTCTGGTTACGACAGCACTATCGAGCAAAGCCGCCGCTGCTACCGGAGTTGGCTGTCCTTGCTGCCGCGGCGATTGATTCCGGCGCTGCGCAGGTTCGCGTCGCGGCCAGATTGGCACGGCACGCAGGTGCGCACCCCGGGCAGTGCGCGGCGGCGCGCTTCCGGAATGTCGTCGCCGCAGACCGCGCACCATATCGCGCTCTCGCCCGAGGGCATGCGCGCCCGCGCGGCGGTCACTGCGTCCGCCACGGTATCGTCGATCTGATCCTGCACGGCGCCATCCTGCGCCCACCCGTTCGCCATTCAGGCTATCCCGTTCACTTCGCACTGAAATAGATATCCTCGCCGCAGGTTCCAAGGCTGCCCTTGCCGCCGCGCGCAGCCGCGCTACACCATCTGCCAAACAGGAGGGGCAAGATGGCCAGTGCGGCGGCCGAACCGAGTGCGAAAGACATGCGGCTGGTGATCGGTGCATCGTCGCTGGGCACCGTGTTCGAATGGTACGACTTCTTCATCTACGGCACGCTGGCCGCGTCGGGGATCATCGGGCGGACCTTTTTCCCCGCGGGTAACGAAGTGCTCCAGACCTTGCTCGCCTGGGCCGGTTTCGCCGTGGGATTCGGCTTCCGCCCGCTCGGCGCGGTGCTGTTCGGCTATCTCGGCGACAAGCTGGGGCGCAAATACACCTTCCTCGTCACGATCACGCTGATGGGGGTGGCGACCGCCGGCGTCGGCCTGGTGCCGAGCTATGCCGCGATCGGCATGGCGGCGCCGGTGCTGATCATCCTGCTGCGCATCTGCCAGGGGCTGGCGCTGGGCGGCGAATATGGCGGCGCGGCAATCTATGTCGCCGAGCATTCGCCGCCAGGCCGCGCGGGCTTTCACACCAGCTTCATCCAGGCGAGCGTGGTCGGCGGGTTCATCCTCAGCCTCGCGGTGGTTTTGCTCTCGAAGTTCGCGCTCGCCGGCGTGTGGGACAGCTGGGGCTGGCGTGTGCCGTTCCTGTTCTCGATCCTGCTGCTCGCCATCTCGCTGTGGATGCGGCTCAAGCTTTCCGAGAGCCCGGTGTTCAAGGCGATGAAGGAAGCCGGCGAGACCGCGGCCAATCCATTCATCGAGAGCTTCACCTATCCGGGCAACGGCAAAAGGCTGTTCGTCGCGTTGTTCGGGATCGCGGCGGGACTGACGGTGATCTGGTACACGTCGATGTTCTCGGTGCTGTCGTTCCTTTCCGGGCCGATGCGGCTCGATCCGACCGCGGCGCAGCTGATCACCGGCGGGTCGGCGATCCTCGGTATGGGGTTCTTCCTGTTCTTTGGACACCTCTCCGACCGGATCGGGCGCAAGATCCCGATCGTCGCGGGCTATGCGCTGACCCTGGTGCTGCTGTTCCCGCTGTTCTGGGTGATCGGCAGTGCGGCCAACCCCGAGCTGGCGAAAGCGGCGCGTCGGGCGCCCGTGGTCGTCTCCGGCCCACAATGTGGCTATGATCCGTTCGCGGCGAAGCAAGCCGACGAATGCGGCAAATTGCTCGATCATTTCTCTAAAAAGGGCGTCGCCTACACTACCACCCGCGCGCCCGCGGTGACGGTGTCCGTCGGCGGCGTTCCCGTCGCCGATACCGACCCGGCGGGTCTCGACGCCGCGCTGGCGGCGGCCGGATACGATCTCAAGCCGATGGTGCCGCCAGTGGGCAACATCGCGATCATCGCGCTGGCGATCCTTGCGTTGATGGCGCTCTCCGGGGCCACCTATGGGCCGGTGGCGGCTTTGCTATCGGAGATGTTCCCGTCGAAGATCCGCTACAGCTCGATGTCGATCCCTTATCATATCGGCACTGGCTATTTCGGCGGGTTCCTGCCGCTGATCAGCCAATATATCGTCGCGCGGACCGGCAATCCCTATGCGGGGCTGTGGTACACCTTCGCGGTGGTGGCGATGGCGCTGGCGGTGACCGCCTGGGGCCTGAAGGAGACGGTGGCGCGCGCGCCCGCCAGACGCTAACCGCGCTGGCATGACGCATTCCCCCCTGAGGCTGAGGCTGGACGGCGACGCGCTGGTCGCCAATTGGCAGTTGCTGCGCGACCTGAGCAATGGCGCGGCGTGCGGCGCGGCGGTCAAGGCCGACGGCTATGGCCTGGGCGCGCGCGAGGTCGTGCGGCGACTAGCGGCTGCCGGCTGTCGCGACTTCTTCGTCGCGGTGTGGAGCGAGGCGCGCGCGCTGGCGGATCTCGGTGTCTCGATTTCGGTGCTCCACGGAGTGCGCGATGCCGACCTGGCCGATCGCCCACCCGACGCCCGGCCGGTGCTGAACACGATCGAGCAGGTGCGTCGCTGGCGCGCGGCGGGCGGCGGGCTATGCGACGTGATGGTCGATACCGGCATGAACCGGCTCGGCATCGCGCCCGAGGATATCGCGGCGGGGCTGCTCGACGGGCTCGAGATCGAAACCTTGATGAGCCACCTGGCATGCGCCGACGAGGACGTGCCGCTGAACGAGCAGCAGCGGACGGCGTTCGCTGTGCTGCGCGGGCGGACTGCGGCGCGACGAATGAGCCTGGCCAATTCGGCAGGCATCGCGCTCGGTGCGGACTACGCCTTCGATCTGACGCGGCCGGGGATCGCGCTCTATGGCGGACGCCAGCGCGCCGGACATACCGGCATCCGGCAGGTCGCGTCGCCGGAGGCGCAGATACTCCAGCGGCGGCGCGTGCGCGCGGGCGAGATCGTCGGGTATAATGCGACCTTCGTCGCTTCGAGGGATACTGAAATCGCAGTGCTCAACCTCGGTTATGCCGACGGCTATCTGCGCTGCTTCTCGGGCAAGGGGCGGGCGCGTGCCGGCGACACGATGCTGCCGGTGATCGGGCGCATTTCGATGGATCTGACGGCGGTCGCGGTCGATGCGGCACCCGCACTGGCGGAGGGCGATTGGCTGACGCTCGATTATGCGCTGCCGGAGACCGCGGCGCTCAGCGGTCTGTCGCAATATGAACTGCTCACCGGGCTGGGCGACCGGTTCGATCGGATGTGGGGCTAGCCGGCGTGAATCGTCCAGGGGTCGATCGCCTCGGCGCGGATCCAGCGCGTGGCGAGCCATTTGGCGCCGGCAGTCACCGGGGCGCCGGCGTGGAGGGTGCGAGTGTCGGGTGAGCCGTCGGGCAAAATCGTGTCGAACACGATCGCATCGCCGCCGCGGGGACGGACATCGAGGCCGAGCATCGGGAATTGCGTCTCGCCGCCGCCAAAACCCTGGTTGAGATAGACCAATACGGTCCGGATGCGCTGGTTGCGCGCGCCTGCAATGGTGTCGAGATGGCGGCGATATTCCTGTCCCGGACTGTAGCGTAGCACCGTTAGCGGCTCGCCCTGTTCGACTCGCGTGCCGCTGATCGCGGCGATCCGCAGGTTGAGCGCGCGGATCACCAGGTCCTCGCGCGTCGGGCCGATCGCGCCGCCGTCCGAGGTGCGGATCGGATGCGGGACGAGGCGGCCGGTCTGCGGATCGATCACCTGCGCGGGTTCGAGCAATCCGGCACCGACCGACGCCACATGCGCGCACTCGCGCTCGCTCAGCAATGCGGGATAATGGACCACCCGCGGCGATGCGCTGATCACCTGACCTTGCGGAACGCGCAGCGGTGCACCGTCGCTAGTGAGCGCCATCGCACCGATGAGCGCGCGCTGCGCTGTAGCGACGGGATCGCCGGCCGCAGCCTTGTCGAGCAGTGCGATTGCGCCTTGCCAGTCCGGTGCGCGTGCATTGCCATTGCCGCTGGCGGTGAGCGCGACTTCCATCAGCGCGCCGTCGACATGGCCGATTGCGACTGCGCGACGCAACGTGACGCGGGCGGCGTCGAGATCGCGCGCTACATGGGTGCCTGCGAGCTGCCAGACGGCGAGCTGCATCAGTGCCTGTGCATCGCCCGCCGCGCCGGCCGCCTCGAGCAGCACGACTGCCGGCCTGGTCTGGCCGCGCGATGCCAACAGATGCGCCTGCTCGATCGGATTGCTCGCCATGGCCCTCGTCTAGCGCGGATCGGGCACAAAGAAAAAGGGCCGGGGAACGAACCCCGGCCCTTTCAGTCTGGTCGTGTCGCTATCAGAACTTCGCGGTGACGCCCGCGTAGAAGAAGCGGCCACGGTTGTCGTAGATGCCCGAACCAGCGCCGATGCCGGTGAAGCCGTACGGCGGCTTGGTGTCGCCGACATTGGCCGCGCCGCCGTAGAAGTTGAACTGGTCGTTCACTTCCAGATCGAAGCGGATGTCGTGATAGGTCACCGACGGGAGCTGCGCGATCTCGGCATAATCGGGGTTCTGGGGCGGGCCGCCGTTGACGGCGTTATAGTCTTCCCAGGTGTTGATATACTGCCGGCCGAGGTAGCGGAAGCTGTGGCCGAGCGTGAGCGGCCCGAGCTTCAGATCGGTGCTGATGTTGAAGTTATCTTCCGGATCGCCAAGCTCGCCGACGAGGACGTTCTTGAAGGTCGGACGTGCCGGATCGGTGAAGTTGTCGCGCTGGATAACGTGGGTCCAGACGCCCTTCATGCTCAGCTTGCCCCAACCGAAGTCACGGTTGTAGCCGATCTGCGTATCGATGCCGCGCGCCTTGAACTGCGCGTAGTTCTGCGGCGAGTCCTGATACGAACCTTCCAGAATGCGGAACGGCTGCTCGCCGCGCGGGCCGCCGCCGGCACCCGCACGCTCGAACAGTGCGCAGAACTGGTTGTTGAGATCAGGTGCGTCGTAGCAGGCGTTCAGGGCAGACTGGACCGCCGGCGACGTGATCACGTCGTCCACGGTGATGTCGTAATAGTCGACCGAGATTGCGAGGCCGGGCACGAAGCTCGGCTGGAACACGCCCCCGATGGTCATCGACTTCGAAGTCTCAGCCTTCAGGTTGGGGTTGCCGCCGCTGAGGATCTCCAGCGATGCCGTGTAGACAAAGTCGTACCCAGCCGGACGGCCCGCTGCGTTACAATTTGCTTCGCGGGTTGACGAACCGGTGTTGATGTTGCGTGCCGAGCAGGGATCGGCCGGAGCGGGGGTGAAGTTCTGCCCCGGAACCGAGTAGAGATCGCCGAGATACGGCGCGCGCACCGACTTCGAGTACGACCCGCGGAACATCAGGTCGCGGACGGGACGCCACGTGGCGCCGCCGCTGAACGCGTAGACCGTGCCGGTGCCGCCCTTGTAGTCGGCGATGCGGCCCGAACCGGTGACCGTCAGCTCCTGCATGAGCGGAACGTCCTTGATCAGCGGCAGCGAGATTTCGCCGAACACTTCCTTCACTTCGAACGACGGCGCGGTGAAGCTGGGGATCGCGTTGTAGAAGGCGTAACCGGCCTGGGTCAGATCGTCGAGATCGTAGGAGAGCGTCTCCTTGCGATATTCCGCACCGATCGAAACGCCGATGGCGCCGCCCGGAAGGTTGATCGGGAGGTTGCCCGACACGAAGCCGCTGGCGACGAACTGGCTGGACTTGCCGACTGCCGTGGTCGGGGTGACGAGGTAGTTGAGCGCGGCCTGGCTGACCGAGCCCTCACCGAACGGATTGAGCGGAACGCAGGCCGCGACGTCGGCGGCAAGCTGCGCGGCATTGCCGGCGACGTCGTCACCCGCATAGCGACCGTCGACCTGCGAGCGGCAGACGATCTGGCCGGCGGCGTTGGTCGTCGTGTCCAGCGCCAGCAAATAACGCTGGGTGTTGACGTTGCCGGTGATGACGCTCGACTCTTTGTGCTCGCTGTAATTGGCCGAGACTTCATAGTTCCAGTCGGAACCGAGATCGCCCTTCACGCCGACGACGGCACGGTACAGCTCACGCTTCATCTCTTCGTCGCGGGTGCCGAGATCGACCCAGTTGCGACGCAGCGAGAAGCGGTAGGTGCCGGCAGCGATCTGCGCGAGCGTAGTTGCCCGGTTGGCGGTACCCGCCGCCACGACCGCGGCGTACTGCGCGTCGGTCTGCGTCGCGGTCCGGGCCGGAATGTACAGCGTGCCGGTGTTCGGATTGACGCCCGAGTTGACCGCCGCGGTCAGCTGTGCCTGGATCGTGTTGCGGGCCGCAGCCGACAGAAACGGGTTGTCGACGCGGATGCCTTCGCGGTTGACCACGCCACCCGCTGCGCCGCCGGTGCCCGAGGCGTAGGAGCGGTCGTTGAAGCCGGCGATGGAGATGCCGTCACCCAGGGTCTGACCCTGCGAGAAGAACGGGCCGCTCTGCGTGCCGAAGGCTTCGGTGCGGACATATTTGGCTTCGAAGAACGGCACGAAGGCCGGCGAGACTTCGAAATGGCCGAGAGCGTTGAAGACGTAGCGCTTCAGATCCGGCGAAAGGGCCATCAGCTTGCCTTCGCGGCTGCTGGTACCGTTGCCGCCGATATAGTTGCCGTTCGGACCGAGTCCGACGCGAAGGCCCTGCTGCGCAACCAGGCTGCCGTCCGGCTGGAACAGGAAGCCGCAGGTGAAGGACGAGCCGACCGCGTCATTGCCGCAGGGCGCGCCCGCAGTGTTCGCATAACGGAAGCCGAGCTGCCCACCGAGGCCGATCGTCGCGCTGCGGATGTCGTTAAAGTAGAAGCGGTCCGGAACGTTGTCGAACGACGCGCCGGTATCGGTGTCGACGATGACGAAGCCGTTGTTCTGGCGCAGGTTCGGGCGGCCCGACGCATAATAGTCGTTCTGGTGCGCGAATTCGGCGTTGAACGCGATGTTGCCGCGGCCCTCGGCGAAGTTCTTGCCCGCGACGATCGAGACATATTGGTTGCCGGCGTCGCCATAGGTGCTGATGCCGGCTTGGGCGCGCATCTGCACGCCGTCGTAGCTGTCCTTCAGAATGAAGTTCACCACGCCCGCGATCGCGTCCGAACCGTAGATCGACGAATTACCGCCGGTCACGATGTCAACGCGGTCGATCAGGTCGGTCGGCAGCGTGTTGATGTCGATCGCATTGCCGTTGTTGATGATGTCGGCCGAGGTCTGGCGACGGCCATTGATCAGCGCCAGCGTGCGCGCGCGGCCGAGGCCACGCAGATCGAGGAAGTTGACGCCGCGCGTACCGAGACCCGAGGTCGAGTTCTGCGAACCCATCGACGAGCGCAGCTGCGGCAGGTCGTTGAGGACGTCGCCGACCGAGACACGGCCGGTCTGGAAGATTTCCGCAGCAGTGACGGTGGTCACCGGCACGGGCGAATCGTCGTTCGGGCGGCGGATGCGCGATCCCGTCACGACGATCGTGGCATCGTCCTGGGTCGCCTCGGTCGTGTCGCTCTGCGCGGCCTCGACGGGCTCGCTGGATTGCGCCTGCGCAACGAGAGGAAACAGGAACGCGGCACTCGCCAGAGCGGTAGCACCGAGAAGTCGGCTGGTTTTCATGTTTAAGGCCCCTGCGGGCGAGAATGCCCGATTGGAACCATGACTTCCCGTGCGGGTGTCGTGGCGCAAGGCCGTTTGTGAACTGCGGATTAATTACCGGCAGCCTGTTGCAGATATGCTACAGCGATTTGCGTTTTGTTGCGCTGCGTTGCGAAGTTCGGTAATTTTGTAACATTAGTGACTAAGTGTCATATGACGGTAAGTCGCATAGAGATGCGGCGCAGCGATTTCGTCGCCGCGCCGCCGAACGACTAGCGTTCGATGCACATCGCGATGCCCATGCCGCCGCCGATGCACAGAGTTGCGAGGCCCTTTTTGGCGTCGCGCTTCTGCATCTCGTAGATCAAGGTGGTGAGCACGCGCGCGCCCGAGGCGCCGATCGGGTGGCCGATCGCGATCGCGCCGCCATTGACGTTCACCTTATCGGCATCCCAGCCGAGCTCCTTGCCGACCGACAGCGCCTGCGCGGCGAACGCTTCATTGGCTTCGATCAGGTCGAGATCGGCGATCGTCCAGCCGGCCTTTTCGAGCGCCTTTTTCGACGCCGGAACGGGGCCGATGCCCATGATCGAGGGATCGACACCGACGCTCGCCCAGCTTTTGATCGTCGCGAGGATGGTGCTGCCGCGCTTCTCGGCTTCTTCCCGGCTCATCATCACGAGCGCCGCGGCGCCGTCGTTGAGGCCCGAGGCGTTGGCTGCGGTTACGGTGCCGTCCTTCTTGAAGGCGGGGCGCAGCCCGGCGACGCCCTCCACCGTGGCGCCCGCGCGGATATATTCATCATCGGCGACCACGGTGTCGCCCTTGCGACCCTTGATCGTGACCGGGGCGATCTCGTCCTTGAAGCGGCCCTCGGCGCGGGCCTTTTCGGCGAGGTTCTGCGAGCGGACGGCAAACGCGTCCTGATCGCCGCGGGTGACCTGATATTGCTCTGCGAGATTCTCGGCGGTGATGCCCATGTGATAGCCGTTGAACACGTCGGTCAGGCCGTCCTTGATCATCGTGTCGACGAGGCTGAGATCGCCCATCTTGGTGCCCGGCCGCAGCGATTGGGCATGGGTGCTCATCGACATGCTCTCCTGCCCGCCGGCGACGACGATCGTCGCGTCGCCGGTCTTGATCGCCTGAAAAGCGAGCGCGACCGCGCGCAGGCCCGAGCCGCAGACCTGCTGGACGCCCCAGGCGGGGACTTCCTTGGGCACGCCCGCGGCCATCGACGCCTGGCGCGCCGGATTCTGGCCCTGCGCCGCGGTGAGCACTTGCCCCAGGATGACTTCGCTGACTTCCTCGCCCTTCACTCCGGCCTGTTCGAGCGCCGCCTCGATCGCGACGCGGCCGAGCTCATGCGCGGGAGTCGCGGCGAAGGCGCCGAGGAAACTGCCCACGGGCGTGCGCTTGGCGGCGGTGATGACGATGTCGGTCATGGAAGAACTCCTGCGCGGGTGTCTTTGTGGTTGGCGGCTATCTAGTGGGGCCGAGCGCGCTTAGCCAGTCCACGAGCGGCTGCCACAGCGCGCCGCGCGCGCGGCCGCCGACGATCATCCCGACATGGCCCATCGCCAGCTCGCGTACCGTGCCGATGCGGGCGGCGCTGGCGGCGGGCACGATACGGTCGGTGGTCGAGACGAAGGAGAGGGCAGGCACATCCAGCGCCTCCGGATCGACAGTGCGTCCGCCGACCTTCCAGCGCCCGCTGCCCGGCAGATCGGCGACGAAGAACTCGTCGAACAGCTGGCGCCCGGCGGCGAAGGGGAGCGGCGCGCCGCCATTGGCCCAGTCCTCGAGCCGGACAAACGCGCGCGATTCGGCGCTGTCCGGACCGAGACGGGCGAAGCGTTCGAACTTGGTGACGGTGCGCTTCGGATCGAGCTGCCAGAAGCCCGCCTGCAGCACTTCCATCGGCACGAGGCCGAGTCGCTCGCAGGTGAGGTGCGCCTCGTCCCACAGCGCCGAGATCGGTTCGAGCGCGTCGCCATAGCCGGCGAAGCGCCATGGCGCGGCGATGGTGACGAGGCCGGCGGTGTCGATCGCCGCCGCCGCGGCGGTCGCAATGGTGCCGCCGAGGCAATAGCCGGCGAGGACCGGCGGGCGATCGAGCGTGGCGAGCAGCGGCAGGAGGAGCTGCTCGACATGCGTAGTGACGTCCTGCGCGCGATCCTCGGGGGTCGGGACGCCCCAGTCGACGAGCAGCGGTCGAACGCCCTGTTCCGCGAGCCAGCCGAGCAGCGAATTGTCCTCGGCCAGATCGAGCACGAGCGGCGGATTGATGAGCGAGGGCACGAACACCACCGGCATGCCGCTGCCGCCATAGTCGCGCAGCGTGGCGCGGCCGGTTTGTGCGATTGCGGGCCGAGGCGGGCGGGGGGCGGGGCGAGGCGCCTCCTGATAGGCGCGAAGCCCGGCAAGTGCTGCGGCGCGTCGTTCGGGCGATGCTGCAGTTTCGCTGCGCAGCAGGGCAAGGAACAAGGGCAGCGGTCGAGGCCCTTGTTGCGATGCGGCAAAGGATGTTAGGGTATCATCATTCACGCGCGGGGGTGTCCATGAAGAAAGCTGCTGCGGGCTCGGGTCCGGTGATCATCAAGAAATACGCCAACCGCCGACTCTACAACACCGAAACCTCGTCCTACATAACGCTCGATCATCTCGCTGCGATGACGCGCGAGGGCCGGGACTTCAAGGTGGTCGACGCCAAGACCGACGAGGACATCACGCACAACGTCCTCACCCAGATCATCATGGAAGAGGAATCGCGGGGCACGTCGATGCTGCCGGTCAATTTCCTCCGCCAGCTGATCTCGCTCTACGGCGATTCGATGCAGGCGATGGTGCCGGGCTATCTCGAAGCGTCGATGGACAGTTTCCGGCGCAACCAGGAGCAGTTCAAGTCGGCAGTCGAGGGCGCCTTCGCCAACTCGCCCTTCGCCGAGATCGCCAAGCGCAACATGGCGATGTTCGAGGCGGCGGCAGAGGCCTTCAAGCCGGGCGGCGCCGGTGCCGTGGCTCCGGGCGCCCAGCCGGCCGCGGCGGCAGAGGGTGGCGACGATGTCGCCGCGCTCAAGGCCGAGCTGGCGCGGTTGCAGGACAAGATCGAGAAGCTCGGAAAGTGACGGGCCTGCTCTCCTCCCTTGCCGGGAGGGGAGTCAGATGCGCTTTCGCGTCCCGAATCCTCCCAACGCCGCCTGGATTTCCTCGGCGCTGATCATCTTCTGCTCGATCACGCAGCGCAGGCCCAGCCCGTCGAAACCGTGATAGCTGGCGGCGGTGGCGAAGGCGATCGTGGTGTCGGCACGCGCCTCGGCGCCGCGGACCGCTTTTGCCGGGAGCGCAATCGTCTCGCCGAAGCGCGTGCCCGCGGAGTCGGCGACGATCCGCGCCGCCGCATCGACGATCGAGATGCGGGTGCGTCCCCATTCCTTCTCGCCGAACAGGGAGCGGTCCGAGATGATCCCGGGGATGCGCTCTTCCCAGTCGAATTCGACATAGAACACGCCGGCTGGTCGCCCCTCGGCGCCGCGCGGGCGGATACCCGTGACGAAGACCAAAACCGCGCGGTGATCGGACCAAGGATTCTGCCAGACTTCGTCGGTGAACCACTGATCGGGATGGGCGCTGCCCATCGCCTTGAGGAATTGCGGGGCATTGACGACATTGGTCTGGCGGACGCGCGCATTGGGATCCGACGACATGATGATCCGGCCTTCGCGATCGGCGACGAAGGCATTGAGATAGAAAGGCGAGGTTTGCGTGAAGCTGGCCAGCCGCGCCTGCGCGGCGGCGAGCTTCTCGGGCGTGGGGTCCAATGTGGCGGCGATCACTTCGGCATCGGACGCCAGCAGCCGCAGATCGATGCTGCGGCCGTAGAGATGTCGAGTGACGTTCTGGATCAGCGCCTGGGCGAGTTCGACCAGCCGGGTGCCCTCGATCTCGCCGACCATCTCGTCGGCGATGCCTGCGCCCATCGCGAGACGCTCGCGGACTTCGGAGCGGAATGCGAGGCTGGCATGGCGTGCCTGCTGGGCGAGCGCCTTCACTTCCTGCGCGACCACCGAGAAGCCGCGGCCGGCCTCGCCCGAGCGGGCAGCCTCGATCGCGGCGTTGAGCGCGAGCAGATTGGTGCGCGCCGCGATTTCCTCGCTCGTGCTGGCGAAGCTGTCGACTTCGTCGCGAAGGACGGAGAGCAAGGAGCGGATCCGGCGTGGCACGGATCAAATTGCTATAGACGATTGGTTAATGGAGCGTGGAGGATTCGCTACCGCAACAAGAAAATGTTCAGGGCTTCCTGAACTTTAGCGTCATCCGGTCGCTCTCGCCGATCGCTTCGTATCTGGCGCGATCCACGTCCTTGAGCCGATAGGTCGGGGGCAGCGTCCAGACGCCGTTCTCCCACTCCGTGGTGTCCTTCGGATTCGCGTTGACTTCGGACGCGGCGACGAACTTGAAGCCGGCCTGCTCGGCGAGCTGGCGCACGGTCGATACCTTGATATAGCCGCTGCTCTTCTCGCGCTCGGCGCTGGCGCTCTCGGGCAGGCGATGGTCCTCGATGCCGAGTACGCCGCCCGGCTTGAGCATCGCGAACATCTGCGCGAACGCCTTTGGCGAATAATCGCCATCCTTATTGCCCATCCGCCAATTATGGACGTTGCGGAAGGTGAGGACGATATCGGCGCTGCCGTCGGGAACCTTGGGCTGGCCCTCGGCCCAGGGGAAGGCGGCGAATTTCAGATGGCCATAGGCCTTGGCGTCCTTGGCCTGGAGCGCCTGCGCACCCTTCACCCCGTTGGGCCAGGGCGCCGCGGCCCAGAGCGTGCCCTTGCCGGCAGTGAGCGGCCCGAGGATCTCGGTGTACCAGCCGCCGCCGGGCCAGACCTCGACAACCGTGTCGCCCGGCTTGACTCCGAAGAAGCTCAGCGTCTCGACCGGATGGCGATATTTGTCGCGCGCGACATTGGCGGGGGTGCGCGTGGCAGCGGACACCGCGTCCTGGAGCGCGTGGCGCTGGGTTCGCGGCTCGCCGGCGGCGACGCTGGCGACTGCAATCGCAGTGGTGAGAAGGCCGAGCACGGTCAGGGTCTGGCGCATCACATTTCCTTGCCTAGATGCATCGCCATGTGGGAGTTTTTCGAGTCGATGCAACAACAATTATGGGCCGGCGCGGCGGTGGCGGTCCTGGTCGCTATAATCGGCGGTTTCGGCGAGCATCGACGCCGTCGCCGGCGCGACATGGACGAGGTCGGATTCATGCCGTGGACGCTCATCCAGGTGCTGGCGATGCTGATCGCACTGATCCTCGCGAGCGTGGCGCTCAACCTGCGCTAGATCGCGAATTTGGGGAGCGGAGCGGCCGCGGACGACCCACTTGCGGGTAATTCCCACCCTCTCCCCTTGTGGGAGAGGGTGGAGCCGACGAAGTCGGCGGAAGGGTGAGGGGGAGTCGTAGCAAGACACATCCCTCCCATCCTTCCCACTCGATTTCATCGAGCGGGCCCCTTCCTTCTCCCATAGGGGGAGAAGGAATCATGGCCGCTAACCACGATCTCGCCCTTCGCTCATGCGCCGGTGACCTAGTAGAAATCGGCGAGGGTGAGGCTGCGTTCGGTGCCGTCGCATAGCCGCAGCCGGACGACGCGTCCCGGCGCACCGACTGTCCACTCGACCGCGCCGTCCTTGACGTCTTCGGGCACCGGGACCCCGTCGGCCGAGCAGATCTGCTCGCCTGCCTTCCAGCCGCCTGCCGCAGCTGGAGAATAGCGCATGACATGGACGACGCGAAGCGCGGTCCCGGCGAGCTCGATCAGCAGGCCGCTGGTCGAGCGCGGGAACGGGGCGGCCACGGCCTTGCCCGGCTGAAGGATCATCCGGCCCGCGCGCGGATCGAGCAGCACGCGATAGCGCTGCAGCATTCCGGTGCCGAGTCGCCCCGCCGCGCCCACCGAAGCGGAGAACCCGCCTTCGCCCTCGATCCGCACTTCGGCCTCGCGCTCGGGCATGCCGGCGAGCGAGAGGGACGGAATCACCAGTGTGTCGGTGACAACCGCGCCGCCCATGCCCCAGCCGAGAGTGGTAGTGATCCGTGCACTGCGATAGCCCGTCGATGTCCATGCGGTCCGGCCCAGCGTCAATGCACCGCCGTCGCCGGTGTCGACGATGATCGGCTTGAGCCGCTTGCCCGCGACGGTGACTTCGGACTGGTAGACGCCGTTGGGGCTCCGGCGTCGCAGCGGCGCGGTGCTGCCGGTGAACGGCATCCGGCCGCTGGAAAGTATGCGGAAGCGGCGCGCGTCATAGTCGATGTCGAGCGCGCAGCAGCTGAGGATGTCGGCGCCCACCAATATGTCCGCGCCGAACCGGATTTCGCCTGCCGGATCGGCGATCCCGACGCGTCCGTGCGTCCGGGTCAGGCCGCCGAAGCGGACCGATGCCGTCTCGGCCCAGCCGACCTCGACTCCGCCGCCGATCGCAAGCGCCTGTTGGCGCCGCGTCGGGGTGAGGCCGGCGGTGCGCGCGAATCGGCTGGCGACGATCGTGTCGCTGAGGCCGGTGTCGAGGATCGCCCAGCTCGCATGGCCGTTGAGCTCGACTGCGAAGCGGATCTGGTTGTAGGCAGTGAGTTCGAAATCGATCCAGCGCGCCTCGGTGTCGGGGGCGAGCGTCGTCGCCGGCTGAAGCTGGGCGAGCGCGACGACGGGGAGGAGAAGGGCGAGCACGGCCCAGCCTTACCGCCGAAATGCCCGGTGTCGCTAGCGCAGGGTCACAAACACGCCTCGAGCATCGCCTGGTCGAAGCCATATTGCCTCGCCTTGTCGAGCGTATAGGGGCGCAGGCCCATCGAGCGGTACTCGCCGATGATCTTGCCGTCGGCCGATTCGTCGAGATATTCGAACTTGAACAGCTCCTGCGTCACGATGACGGGGCCTTCCATACCGATCACTTCGGTGACGTTGGTCACCCGGCGCGAGCCGTCGCGCAGGCGCTTGACCTGGATGATGAGGTCGACGGAGTCGGCGATCTGGCGCGAGATCGCTTCCTTGGGCACCTTGATGTCCGACATCATCACCATGTTTTCCATACGCGCGAGTGCCTCGCGCGGGGAGTTGGAGTGAAGCGTGCACATCGAGCCGTCATGGCCGGTGTTCATCGCCGAGAGCATGTCGAAGCACTCGGATCCACGAATTTCGCCGAGAATGATGCGGTCCGGACGCATACGCAGCGCGTTCTTGACGAGATCGCGGATAGTGATCTCGCCCTGGCCCTCGAGGTTGGGCGGGCGCGTTTCGAGCGGGAGCCAGTGCGGCTGCTGCAGACGAAGCTCGGCGGCGTCCTCGATCGTCAGCACGCGCTCGCCGGGGTCGATCATCTTCGACAAAGCGTTGAGCATCGTCGTCTTGCCCGAGCCGGTGCCGCCCGAGATGACGATGTTGAAGCGGCTGGCGCCGGCGATCTTGAGCGCGGTGGCCATCTTCTGGCTCATCGAGCCGCCATTGGCCATCATGTCGAGCGTGATCGGCTTGGCCGAGAATTTACGAATCGAGATCGCCGTGCCGCGCAAGCTCAGCGGCGGAACGATCACGTTGACGCGGCTGCCGTCCTTGAGGCGGGCGTCGGCGAGCGGGGTGGTCTGGTCGACCCGGCGGCCGACCGAGTTGCAGATCCGCTGGGCGATCTGAAACAGATGCTCTTCGTCGCGGAACTGGATGTTGGCGAGCTCGAGCTTGCCCTTGCGCTCGATATAGGTCTGCTCGGGGCCATTGACCATGATGTCCGAGATCGCCGGATCGGACAGCAGTTCCTCGAGCGGCCCGAGGCCGAGCAGCTCATCGACGAGCACTTTTTCGAGCGCGAATTGCTCGCGGCGGTTGAGCGTGAGCTTCAGTTCGGCGAGCACTTCGCCAATGATCGGGCGGAATTCCTCGGCAAGCTCGTCCTTGGTGAGCGTCGCCGCGGCTTCGGGATCGACTCGCTCGAGCAGGCGCGGGAGCACCTGTTCCTTGATCCGGTGGATCGAGGCCTCGAAGCCTTCGACGCGCGAATTGCCGGCGTCGCCCGACGTCGCCTGGCGATCGGCAAGGCGCTGCATCGCTTCGCTGTTGGCCGGATTGCCGGCAGCCGGATCGCGCTGCTCCATCGGATCGGGCGCTGCCGACGCACCGGGAAGGGGTACGCTGTTCAGCGGCGGAAATTGCTCGCCGCCCATCGGCATCGGATCGGAGGGGCGCGGCGCCGGTCCCGGGCCCTGCATCGGCCGCGCGACACCGAAAGCAGGGCGCCCGCCTGTTGCCCCGCCACCCAGTCCGTTGCGTCGTCCGAAAGCGCTCATCGGTTAACCTGTAATCCCGCGATTGAGCAGGCTTAGCCGGCAAGCCTTTAGAATTGCCTAACCAAATCCCGGATCGATTGCCGGGTGCCCGGTGCCGTGTCATTCTGGGCGGGGAGAACGGGCATGTTGACAGGGTTTCTGCTGTTGGCGGCTGCTGCGGAGCAGAGCACTACGCCGCTCGGCTGGCTGATCGGGACGTGGTGCACCGATCCCGGCGATGGCGAGCAGACCTGCGAGACCTGGACCGGTTACGATCGCATGCGGGAGGCGCATGGCGTCAGCGTGACGCATGGGCGCCGCGGCACCACGCGCGAAGTGATGACGATCGTGAACGATGCCGGGCGGCTGGTATTCCACGCCGAGCCAGAGGGCCAGAAACCTACCGACTTCTTTTCGACGGCGCGCGATTATGCGCCGCTGGCGCTCGAGTTCGTCAACGCCGCGCACGATTATCCACAACGCATCCGCTATTGGCGCGAAGGCGCGTTGCTGATCGCGGAGATTTCGCTGGCCGACGGTGGCAAGCCGCAGCGGTGGACCTACCACCGCGCGGCGCGTGCGAAGCCTATTCGGCCTTTTCGGCGAGCACGGTCAGGCCGCGCTCGTTGACTTCGGCGAAGCCGCCTTCGATGCGGATCGTCTCGGGCGTGGTGGCGCCGGACTTGTAGATTTCGAGATTGCCGTCGCGGATCGTCGACATCAACGGGGCATGCCCTTCGAGCACGCCGAAATCGCCCTCGGTGCCGGGGACGACGACCATGTGCACGTCCTCGGAGCGGACGAGACGTTCAGGCGTGACGAGTTCGAAGTGGAGGGACATGCGATCAATCCTTAAAAGGCGTGATGTAAAGCTGAGGAAGTGGGCGGCCGCCGGATTTTGTAACGCCCACATAAGTCAGGTATTTATGTCCCCGAAATGGAGTAAGGACCGGACGCGGACGCCATGCCATCTGCGCCAACATCTTGCCCACATCAACGTTCGGATGAAGGCTGTGCGCCAGCCATTTCCAGTCCCGCTGAAACTGTTCGCTGTCATAGGCGTCCGAAATGATGCAGATTTGTTCCTGCACTCGAAAAACGACGCGAATGCCCTTCGACTCCGCCATCAGGATGTGATCGGTATCGCTCTTCAACGTGAAGCCGGTCGCGCTCAGATGCACCGGATCCCGCATCCAGGCTCCCTCGCTATTGAGGGCGGACGGGCAGACGACTGAAACGGCACCGGCAAAATCGTGCACCACCGGTGGATCATTCTGCGCGGCGGCCCAAGGGGCCAAGATCGCGCAGAGCGCGAGCAAGGTCGCTTGGGCCATCGCCTTCATATTACGCCTCGTCGGCGAGCTTCTTGGCCTTTTCGACCGCCTGGTCGATGCCACCGACCATGTAGAAGGCGCTCTCGGGCAGGTGATCATATTCGCCATTCACCACCGCCTTGAACGACTTGATGGTGTCCTCGATCTGCACGAACGCGCCGGGGATGCCGGTGAACACTTCGGCGACGTGGAACGGCTGGCTGAGGAAGCGCTGGATCTTGCGGGCGCGGCTGACGGTCAGCTTATCCTCTTCGGAAAGCTCGTCCATGCCGAGGATCGCGATGATGTCCTGCAGCGACTTGTACTTCTGCAGGATCGACTGGACGGCGCGCGCCGTCTCGTAATGCTCCTGGCCGACGATGCGGGGTTCCAGAACGCGGCTGGTCGAATCGAGCGGATCCACTGCCGGATAGATGCCCAGCTCCGAGATCGCGCGGTTGAGCACGGTCGTCGCGTCGAGATGGGCGAACGAGGTGGCCGGCGCCGGATCGGTGAGATCGTCGGCGGGGACGTACACGGCCTGCACCGAAGTGATCGAACCCTTGTTGGTCGAGGTGATGCGCTCCTGCAGCGCCCCCATGTCGGTCGACAGCGTCGGCTGATAGCCCACTGCCGACGGAATGCGGCCGAGTAGTGCCGACACTTCGGCGCCCGCCTGGGTGAAGCGGAAGATGTTGTCGACGAAGAACAGAACGTCCTGGCCTTCGACGTCGCGGAAATATTCGGCGATGGTCAGGCCCGAGAGCGCCACACGCGCCCGGGCGCCCGGCGGCTCGTTCATCTGGCCGTATACGAGCGCGACCTTCGAGCCCTCCGACTGGGCATTGCCGTCGGCATCCTTGGCGATGACGCCCGCGTCGAGGAACTCGTGATAGAGATCGTTGCCCTCACGGGTACGCTCGCCGACGCCGGCGAACACCGAAGTGCCGCCATGGCCCTTGGCGATGTTGTTGATCAGTTCCTGGATGAGCACGGTCTTGCCGACGCCGGCGCCGCCGAACAGGCCGATCTTGCCGCCCTTGGCGTAGGGCGCGAGCAAGTCGATCACCTTGATGCCGGTGACGAGGATCGAGCTTTCGGTCGACTGGTCGACGAACAAAGGCGCAGGCGCGTGGATCGGCATGGTCAGATCGGCGTCGACCGGGCCGCGCTCGTCGATCGGCTCGCCGATGACGTTGAGGATGCGGCCGAGCGTCTTCGGGCCGACGGGGACGCGGATCTGCGAACCGGTGTCGGTGACCTTCTGGCCGCGGGTGAGGCCCTCGGTCGCGTCCATTGCGATTGTGCGAACCGTGTTCTCGCCGAGATGCTGGGCGACCTCGAGGACGAGGCGGTTGCCGTTATTGTCGGTCTCGAGCGCCGAGAGGATCGCCGGCAGCACGCCGCCGTCGAACGACACGTCGACGACCGCGCCGATCACCTGGCTGATGCGGCCGACATTGTTGGTGGTACCCGGACGGGTGATTTCAGCGGCGGTTGCCATCGTCTCTTCCTTGCGGCTTTTAGCGGTTGGCGGGGGCACTAGCCCCGGTGCGGTGGAAAGTCACGGTGAGGCGGTCTGCCGCCTTCTCGATTGCATAGTCGATGCCGTCGAGCTGGCCCTTGCCGGCCTCGCCTTTGGCGATCTTGTCGTGGATCGGCTTGGAGTCGATCTTCGACTGGAACAGGAAATCGCGGACGATGTCGGCGAAGCGCTTGTGGGCGAGCCCGGCACTCGGGGCGTCGGTCAGCATGAGGTCGAAAGCGAGCGTGTCGATGCGCTCGGCGGTCTTGCCCATTGCCGCGAAGCCGACACTGTTGGGTTTCTTTGCGGCAGTGTCGGTGACCATCACCGGCGTGCCGACGCTGATGAAGCCTTGCTTGGCTGCCGCATAAGCCGGGGCGTGGAAGCCGAATTGGTTGGCACCCGCCACTGCCACGTCGGGCTGGAAGGCCCGTGCCCAGCCGGTGACCTTGGCCAGATCCGCCGCGCGCGCCTGCTCGTGCTTCTGCAGCGCCGCGCCATCCTGCGAAGGCGCGCCGCCGCAGCCGGCGAGTGCCAGCGGAGCGAGCAGAAGGGCGGCGCGGCGAAGCATCAGAGCGCTTCGGCGCCCGAGATGATCTCGACCAGCTCGGTGGTGATCGCGGCCTGACGGGCGCGATTATACTGGATAGACAGCCGCTTGATCAGGTCGCCGGCGTTGCGCGTGGCATTGTCCATCGCGGTCATCTTGCTGCCCTGCTCGGACGCGGCGTTCTCGCGCATCGCCCGGAAGAGCTGGATCGCGACGTTGCGCGGCAGCAGGTCGGCTAGGATCGCCTCCTCGTCCGGCTCGTAGATCACTGCCGCCGGGGCCGCAGTGCTGGGCACCGTGCCTTCGGGGACCGAGCTCGGCGCGACCGGTATGATCTGCTGCTCGGTAGGCTCTTGCGTCAGCACCGACTTGAAGTGCGCGTAGAACAGATGCGCGACGTCGAACTCGCCGGCTTCGTAGCGTGCGACCAGATCGTCGGCATAGCCGCGGGCATCGGCGAAGCCGAGCTTGCCGAGATCCCCGGGCTCGATCGAGTGGACGAAGCTCTTGGGAAACAGCCGGTTGAGCACCGCGCGGCCCTTGCGGCCGATGGTGTAGAACTTCACCGTCTTGCCCTCGGCGATCATCTCCTGCGCGCGGCGGCGGGCGAGACGGGCAATGTTGGTGTTGAACGCGCCGGCGAGGCCCTTGTCCGAAGTCGCAACGACGAACAGGTGGACCTGATCCTTGCCGGTGCCGGCGAGGAGCTTGGGGCTGGATTCGCTCACCGTCACCTTGGAGGCGAGGCTCGCGACCACGCTCTCGAGGCGCTGGGCATAAGGACGCCCGGCCTCCGCCGCCTCCTGCGCGCGGCGCAGCTTGGCAGCGGCGACCATCTTCATCGCCTTGGTGATCTTCTGGGTCGATTTGACCGAGTTGATCCGGACCTTGAGTGCCTTGAGAGAGGCCAAAATCTGGTTCCTTCTTCTCCCTCTCCCCGCTCGCGGGGAGAGGGCCGGGGAGAGGGGCCTATCCGCAAGCGCATCGCACTTGCCCCTCTCCCTGACCCTCTCCCCTGAAGGGGAGAGGGAAACTAGCTTAAGCGAACGTCTTGCCGAACTCGGTCAGCGCGGCCTTGAGCTGGTCGCGGACGTCGTCCTTGAGATCCTTCGAGTCGCGGATCGCGGTCAGGATTCCGGCGTGCTTCGAGCGCATTTCGGCGAGCATCGCCGCCTCGTAGCGCACCACGTCCTGCGTCGCGACCGAATCGAGGAAGCCCTGCGTGCCCGCGAAGATCGACACGGTCTGCTCCTCGAACGGCAGGGGACTGAACTGCGGCTGCTTGAGCAGCTCGGTCAGCCGCGCGCCGCGGTTGAGCAGGCGCTGGGTCGAGGCGTCGAGGTCCGAGCCGAACTGCGCGAACGCCGCCATCTCGCGATACTGGGCGAGCTCGAGCTTGATCGAGCCGGCGACCTTCTTCATCGCCTTGGTCTGCGCGGCCGAGCCGACGCGGCTCACCGACAGACCCACGTTGATCGCCGGGCGGATGCCCGCGAAGAACAGGTCGGTCTCGAGGAAGATCTGGCCGTCGGTGATCGAGATCACGTTGGTCGGGATATACGCCGAAACGTCGCCGGCCTGCGTTTCGATGATCGGCAACGCGGTGAGCGAGCCGCCGCCATTGGCGTCGGACATCTTGGCGGCACGCTCGAGCAGGCGGCTGTGGAGATAGAAGACGTCGCCGGGATAGGCTTCGCGGCCCGGCGGGCGGCGGAGGAGCAACGACATCTGGCGATAAGCGACTGCCTGCTTCGAAAGATCGTCGAACACGATCAGCGCGTGCATGCCGTTGTCGCGGAAATACTCGCCCATTGCAGTGCCGGTATAGGGCGCGAGGAACTGCAGCGGGGCGGGCTCCGAAGCGGTCGCGGCGACGACGATCGAATATTCCATCGCGCCGTTCTCGGTCAGCGTCTTGACCAGCTGCGCGACGGTCGAGCGCTTCTGGCCGACTGCGACATAGACGCAATAGAGCTTCTTGCTCTCGTCGTCGCCGGCGTTGACGCCCTTCTGGTTGATGAAGGCGTCGATCGCCACGGCCGACTTGCCGGTCTGGCGATCGCCGATGATCAGCTCGCGCTGGCCGCGGCCGACGGGAACGAGTGCGTCGATCGCCTTGAGCCCGGTCTGCATCGGCTCGGACACCGACTGGCGCGGGATGATGCCCGGCGCCTTCACTTCCACTCGCGAACGCTGATCGGTGACGATCGGGCCCTTGCCGTCGATCGGATTGCCGAGGCCGTCCACGACGCGGCCGAGCAGGCCCTTGCCGATCGGCACGTCGACGATGGTGCCGGTGCGCTTGACGATGTCGCCTTCCTTGATCTCGGCGTCCGAGCCGAAGATCACGACGCCGACATTGTCGGCCTCGAGGTTGAGCGCCATGCCCTGGATGCCGTTGGCGAACTCGACCATCTCGCCGGCCTGGACATTGTCCAACCCGTGGATGCGCGCGATGCCGTCACCGACGCTGAGCACCTGGCCGGTCTCGGAGACCTGCGCATCGGTGCCGAAGCTGGCGATCTGGTCCTTGATGACCTTCGAGATTTCTGCGGCGCGGATATCCATGTTCAGCCTTTCATCGCCTGCGCGAGGGAGTTCAGTCGGGTCTTGATCGACGAATCGATCATCTGGCTGCCGATCTTCACGACCAGCCCGCCAAGGAGCGAGGAATCGACCGAGAGGTCGACATTGACGTCACGGCCGAGCCGGGTGCGCAGCTGCTGCTTCAGCGCGGCTACCTGGTCATCGTCGAGCGGATGCGCGGAGACCACTTCGGCGGTCGTCTCGCCGCGATGTGCGGCCGCGAGCTGACGGAACGCGCGGATGATCGCGGGCAGTTGGTTGAGCCGGCGGTTGTGCGCGAGCACGCCGAGGAAATTGGTGGTGGTCGGGTCGAGCCCGAGCACGCCCGCGGTCGCTGCGATCGCATTCGCGGCAGCGCCGCGCGCGATCAGCGGGCTGGTGGTCAGCGCTTTGAAATCTGCCGATTCGTCGAGCGCCTGGCGCACCGTGGCGAGGCTCGCCTCGACCTGGACCAGGGATTTCGAATCACGCGCAAGCTCGAACAGGGCGGTTGCATAGCGTCCGCTTAGACTTGCCTGAATACCGCCGGAATTCTCCACGCGTGTCGGTTCCTCTTGGAGGGTTCGGAATTGGCCCCATGCAAAAAAGGGGCACGCCGGATGGGCGCCCCGATGGGTCGCGGCGCGGTTAGCATCGGTGTCACGGGGATGCAACCCGACTCCTCTGGACAAGCGGCCGTGAAGGTGATGCTCTATGCTGCGTAAACATCGAACCGGGGGGTTGAGATGAAGCGAAAGGCGTCGCTCGTGGCCTTGGCGCTGGCATGGGCCGGCGTCGCACAGGCCGAGGTGCTGGAGATCACCGGCGAGTTCCCCGCGAACAATCGCGAGGCGAGCTTTCTCGAATCGGTATCGGTCGATCGCTTCGGCGGGAGCGACGGCGCGGCGCTGCAGATTGCGATCGAGCGCGCGCTGGGCGGGAGCCAGTTCGAATTGCTCGGCGGGCGTACCGGGCGCGACACCGCCGAGGGTTCGATCTCAGGCAGCATCTCGTCCGGAGTCGACGAGAGCAATTTCCGCAAGAAGGAGAAGTAGTGCGTCTCGAAAGACGATAAGGGCAAATGCCTGAAGGAGGAGCAGGTCGAGATCGGCTGCAAGCGCCGGATCATCGACATCAAGGCTGACATCCGCATCGTCCGCAACACCGACGGCCGCATCCTCTATTCGCAGCCCAAGCCGTTTCGCGAGGAAGTGGAATGGTGCCGCGGCGGTAATCCGGCACGCACGACGGAGGATGTGATCGAAGGGGCGATCCGCGACATCGCCGGGTCGCTGCGCGGCGACCTCGTCCCGCATGTCGATACCTACAAGATCCGGGTGCGCGAGGGCACCAAGGGGCTTTCGAAGGAGGTCGCCAACCGCTTCAAGGAGCTGGTCAAGCTGACCAAGCGCGACGCGCGCGGCGCGTGTGCGGGCTGGGACGCGATGCGGGCGGAGGCGGCGGGCTATCCGTCGCTGCTGTTCAACCTCGGGCTCTGTGCCGAGCAGCGCGGGGAATATGAAAAGGCGCTGGGGCTATACCAGGATGCGGCGCAGGCCGGCGCGAACGAAGGCCGCGAGGGCTTCGAGCGCGCGACGCGGCTGATCGCGGGGCGCGCTGATGCGCAGGAGCGGGCGAAGCGGCGGCGGGGGTGACCTCATTCGTCATCCCGGCGAAAGCCGGGATCTCGTGCCATGCCCCTGCGCTTGCGGCCTGAGACCCCGGCTTTCGCCGGGGTGACGCGCAAACAAAAGGGGCGGCGGTGCCTGATAGCACCGCCGCCCCTTCTCTTGTCTGCTTTAGCGAAGCTTAACGCCCGCGGCCACCGCCGGCATTGGCCGGACGTGCCGGGCGGGCGTGGAACTTGCCTTGGGGACGCGCATAATTGCGGGGAGCGTCACCGGCGGGCCGATCGCCACGCGGTGCATCGTTGCGGCGCTGTTCGCCCGAACGCTCGCCACCTTGTGCCGGACGGCGATCACCGGAGGGCTGGCCCTCGCGGCGCTGGCCCTGGCCTTGGCCGGGACGCTGGCCGCCGCCGGAGCGACCGCCATGCTGCATCGCGCGGCCGTTGCGGCCGTTGGTCTCGTCGCGGCCTACCGGCATCGGCGAGCGCGTCGACTTGATCTTGTTCGATTCGTTGATGAAGTCGGCCGGCAGCGGCTGGATCGCCAGCTTCTGGCGGGTCAGCTTCTCGATGTCCTTGAGGTAGGGACGCTCGTCATCCGCGCAATAGCTGATCGCGAGCCCGGTCGCCCCGGCGCGCGCGGTGCGGCCGATGCGGTGGACATACTGATCGGGCACATTGGGCAGCTCATAGTTGAACACGTGGCTGACGCCCGAGACGTCGATGCCGCGCGCCGCGATGTCGGTCGCGATCAGGATCTTGACTTTGCCGCTGCGGAACTCACCCAGCGCGCGCTCGCGCTGCGGCTGGCTCTTGTTGCCGTGGATTGCATTGGCGGCGACGCCGTTCCCCGCGAGCAGGCGGACGACCCGGTCGGCGCCGTGCTTGGTGCGGGTGAAGATCAACGCGCGATCGACGCTCGGATCGCGCAGTGCGATGGTCAGCAGCGCCTGCTTCTCGGCCTGCGCCACGAACGTCACGTGCTGCTCGACGCGCTCGGCGGTGGTCGCCTCCGGGGTGACCTTCACTTCGACCGGGTTCTTGATGAACTGGCCGGCAAGCTCGCGGATCGTCTTGGGCATCGTCGCCGAGAAGAACAAAGTCTGACGCTTCGCGGGAAGCTCACGGACGATGCGCTTCAGCGCGTGGATGAAGCCCAGATCCATCATCTGGTCGGCTTCGTCGAGCACGAGGATCTCGATGCCGAGCAGGATGGCGTAATGCTGATCGAGCAAGTCGACGAGACGGCCCGGCGTGGCGACGACGATGTCCATGCCGCGCGCCAAATCGGTCTTGTTCTTGTGGATCGAAGTGCCGCCGAAGATCGTGCAGACCGAAAGCTTCGAGCCCTTCGAATATTCGCGGGCGCTTTCGGCGATCTGGCTGGCGAGCTCACGCGTCGGCGCGAGGACGAGCATGCGGCAGCCGCGCGGCTGGGCGCGCTTGCCGCTGGCGATCAGACGATCGATCGAGGGAAGCATGAACGCGGCGGTCTTGCCGGTGCCAGTCTGGGCGATGCCGAGCAGGTCGCGGCCTTCGAGCAGCGACGGGATCGACTGCGCCTGGATCGGCGTCGCCTCGGTGTAACCCTTGGTGGCAAGCGCAGCGAGAACGGTCTCCGAGAGACCGAGTTGATTGAATTGCATTAGGGACCTTACGAATACGGCCAGCGAGCGCGCACGGAAAATGGGCGCACGAAGGCGGGGTCAAAAAATTGACGACCCGCGTGACTAGGGAAGCCGTGGTTTAACCGAGGCAGAGCCGGGGCGACGGCCCATGGGCTGTCGTCCGATCACGCTGCATGATGCCTCGCTGGGCGGCTATATGGTAGCAAAACTGCTCTAAGTCAATCTTCGCCCGGCATGCCGCCGACGCAACCGTGCGATTGCGTCGCCTCGATCGGAGTGTTGGCCGCCACTTGACGGGCATAGTCGAGCAGCGCCGCATGGGCTCGTCGGTCGGCCTCCTGTCCCTCGGGGCCATAGAAGTCTCGAGCGGACAGTGCGATACGGGACCATATCGCCTCCGCGGCCATGGCTTCGTTCTTGGAGCAGAAAGCGAATTTAGGTCCTGCGACGATATTGTAGTTCAGTGTGATGCATTCGCCGCCATCCTCTGGGCAGAAAAGCCGTTCGGAGAGGGGATAGCACGCGGTCTCGCCGGCCTGCGCGACAAGGAGTTTGGTTTTCTTTTCCAATTCGTCCCAGCAATGATCGACACCGGGGACATTGCCTAACCGGCGCGCACATCTGCACCCGGCGTCCGCAAGCGCCTGGATTTGTGCGTGCCGCAGGCGCGGCGTGCGAGACTCGCGCGCCACCAGCCACGCCGGCAAAATCAGTGCGGCCGCGCCGATGCAGATCGCTGCCCAATTAACCATTTTCATGATGCGCTACCCCCCGAATGCCATAAGCGATCGGGACGCACGGAAGATCAAGTATGCCGCGCGCTCATCTGGTTGTGAAAGACATTCTTAACCAATCGGCGCGTAGCCCGGATGCTCCTGTAGTTTTGGGGAATGCGTCGTGCTCGTCGCGCGTCTGGAAGTCCTTGGGGAAGTCGATCCGCGTGGCGCGATCCGCTTTCATGTCGCGAGCGAGAGCATTTTGCGCGGCGCCGACGGGCGGCCGATCGAAGTGTTGGTCGACAATTTCTCGCGCACCGGATTCCTGTTCGTCTCGGAAGAAGCGTTTCCCGCGGGCACGCTGATCGCGATCGGCCTGTCGGGCGCGGGATCGCGCGAGGCGCAGGTGGTGTGGCAGGAAGGCAGCCGCCATGGTTGCGAGTTCCTCGTGCCGCTGCCGCAATCCAAGATGGCGCGCGCCTTTCAGGGCCAGGCCGACATACTCGCCAATCTAGAGGCCGAACTCCGCAAGCGCTTGCCGCAAGGCCAGCCGGCTGCGGCCAAGGCCCCCGATGCGCTGCGTCCGCGGCCCGAAACTTCGCCGGCCCGCCACGTGCGCAAACAGAAGCTGGTCGACGCGATCCGGCAGTTCCTCGACGATTAGTCGCGGGTCGGGTCCGCCCGATATGCCCGCTCGCGATACGCGAACCAGTCGAAATCGGCGGGCCGGCCGGTGCCCGCCATGTCCTGGCAGGCCATCCCCACGAACGCGCCGGTGAAATTGGGCAGGCCGGGCTGAGTCGCCTCATCCGAGAGAATGCTGGCGTCGAATTGTTCGGGGAGCCAGGTCCAGTCTCCCGCGCCCAAGCGGAAGGCGAAGCGGAGCCGCTCGAAATCCACTTCGACGCGCAGTTCGATCCGGCCGTCGGGGATCGCGATCGGGGCAGTGAAGGCATCGGCTTGCGGCGAATCCGGCAGCGCCGACATCACCCGGACATGGCGGCCGATCGTCTCGTCGTGGCTGACATGGAGATAATGGAATTTGCTGCCGTTATAATAAGCGACCAGCCCGGCGGCCTGCTGGAAATGCTCGGGCGCGAATTCCATCGCGCACGATGCCGAATAGCAGAAATCCTGCTGGCGCCGCGCGACCAGCGCCTGGGTGAACAGGCTGCCGATCGTCTCGCGGCCGTGGAGCCGGAGGTGCCCCGGGCGGGCCGCCAGGCTGAAGATGCGGTCTGGCTCGGGAGTGCGCAGCCATTGCAGATCGCGCGGGAGCTCCGCGCCGTCAAAGTCGTAGCGCGCCTCGGTCTCGCGGGGCGGGGAAGCGGGGATGGGCAGAGCGGGGGCCTCCAGCACCGGCATCCCCACACGGTCTTCGGTGTAGAGCCAGTCGTCCTCCCAGATCACCGGCTGGATTGCGGTCTCGCGGCCAAGGATGCAGCGGCCGCGATTGGGGAGGGGACGGCCGCAGAGATAGGCCATGAAAGTCTGACCATCGGGCGTCTCGACCAGATCGGCATGGCCCGCGCGCTGGAGCGGCGCATCGGGGCGCGTGCGGCTGCTGAGGATTTGGGCGTGCGGGTGAAGCTCATAAGGGCCGTGCAGATTGCGCGAACGCGCCATGGTGACTGCGTGGTTCCAGCCGGTGCCGCCCTCGGCGACGAGCAGATGATACCAGCCGTTCCGCTTGTAGAGGTGTGGCGCCTCGGTGAGGCCGAGCGGAGTCCCGGGGAAGATGTTGACGCGTTCGCCGATCAGCCTTTGCCCGGCGTGCGAATATTCCTGCAGCACGATGCCGGCGAAGCGGCTTTGGCCGGGACGGTGGTCCCAGAGCTGGTTGATCAGATATTTGCGGCCATCCTCGTCGTGGAACAGCGCCGGATCGAAGCCGCTCGAATTGAGCGCGACGGGGTCGGACCAGTCGCCGTCCACCTGTTCGCACGTGACCAGGTAATTGTGGAAGTCGCGCAAGCTGGCGCCCGACGCCCCGCCGACGGTGGTGCGGCCATAGCGCTTCACATCGGTGTAGATCAGCCAGAAGCGCTCGCCGTCATGGCTGAGATCGGGCGCCCAGACGCCGCAGCTGTCGGGAGCGCCGCGCATGTCGAGCTGCAACGCGCGATTGAGCGGCCGGGCGACCAGCCGCCAGTTGGCGAGGTCGCGCGAATGGTGGATCTGGACTCCGGGAAACCATTCGAAGGTCGAGGTGGCGATGTAATAATCGTCGCCGACGCGGCAGATCGAGGGATCGGGGTTGAAGCCCGGCAGGATCGGATTGCGGATCATGCGGTGCGGTTCCTTTGGGCACGAATTTCGATGACTATGCCGAGCAGGGCGAGCGCCAGCCCGAAGCCCCAGATGCCGCGCATCGCGATCGGCACCTCGCAGGCGCTGAAGCTGGTGAAGAAGCCGCACGGCGCGGGTGCCACACCGCTCGCATAGAAAAGCGTCAGCCCGCCCGAGAGGATCGTCCCCAGCAGGATCGGGATCCAGCCGCTCTCGCGGCCCTGGTCCTGATCGGGCTTGCGGACCAAGGTCCAGAGCAGGGCCGCCGCGATCAGATCGAGCACGCCGAGTGCGATGAAGAACGGATCATAGCCGATGCGGACCACGAGCGCGCCGATCAGCAAGGTGAAGATCAGCACGCCCAGATTGGCCATCGTCCCCGCCATGCCCGCAACGGTACCGACTTCGTTCTTGCGGAACAGATCGCTCGCCATGGTGATGCAGGTGACCGACAAGGTCTGGTGCGCGAAGGCGCCGATGCTGAGCAAAGCCACCGCTATATAGGGGCTGGTGACTCCGCCGACGAAGATCATGCTCGTCATCAGCAGCGCGCCGAGCGTGAAGGTCCAGCGCCGCGCGTCGATCAGCGCGATGCCGCGCCGCTCGAGCCAGAGCACCAAAGCCGGGCCGAACAGGCAGCCGATATCGGCTGCGACGAAGGGGAGGACCACCGCGATCGCCAGCTCGCGCAGATCGAAGCCGCGGACTTCGCTCAGATAGAGCGGCAGCCAGAAGGTCAGCGTCGCCCAGGTCGGATCGGCGAGGAAGCGGGGCAGGGCGATGCCCCAGAAATTGGTGCGTCCGAGCAGCGACAGCACCGGCGGCTTCGCCTCGCCACTCGCCTGGACATGCGCTTCCTGTCCCGATTCGATCAGTGCGCGCTCCTCCGCCGAAATGCCGGGATGGTCCTCGGGGCTGCGATAATAAACCAGCCAGAGCACCACCCAGAGCAAAGCGAGGCCCCCGGCGACGTAGAAAGCGGCGCGCCAGTTCCACCAGACGATCGCAATCGCGACGATCGGCCCCGCCATGGCGATGCCCGCGGAGGCGCCGAGATTGTAGATGCCGCCGGCAAGGCCGCGCTCGCGCGCCGGAAACCATTCGGAGACGACCTTGAGCCCCGCGGTGTGCGAAGTGCCCTCGGCGAAGCCCAGCGCGCCGCGCAGCACCGCCAGCCATTGCCAGCTGGTCACCCAGCCATGCGCGAAGGTGAGCAGTCCCCAGCCGGTTGCGAACACCGCCATGCCGGTGCGCAGCCCCACGCGATCGAGGATATACCCCACCACCGGCTGGAGCATGATGAACGCCTGGAACACCCCGGTGACCCAGCTATATTGCTCCTTGGTCATCGGCACATCGGTCTGGAAGGCATCGGTCGCGACGACCACGCCCAAGGTCTGGCGGACGAGATAATTGATGATCGTGCCGAGCATCACGATCGCGATGATCCACCAGCGCAGCGCGCGGGTCCGTTGCCAGAAGCTCATGCACCTCTCCCTGCGACGTCCGTGCATGCGGAGCGCTGTTAGCGGTAACAGTGCCGGCTGTCGGCGCGAAGGGCAAGGGGTATCCGCTTTGATCGCAAGCTGCGGGATGTAGCGCCCGGCGGGCGAGTCTATATCGGTGGCATGAGCAACCAGCAGACCATCAGTGACGACACCGCCTGGGCGGCCTTCGACGCGCGCAACCGCGCCTATGACGGTCGCTTCATCGTCGCGGTGACCACCACCCGGATCTATTGCAAGCCGACCTGCCCCGCGCGGCGGCCGAAGCGCGAGAATGTTCTGTTCTACGCCGATGCGGATGCCGCGCGCGCCGCCGGCTTTCGGGCCTGCCTGCGCTGCAAGCCGGACGAGGTCGGCCGGGATCGGATCGCGGTCGCCGAGGCGGTGTCGCTGATCGAGGCGGCCGAGGATCCTCTGGGGCTCGAGGAATTGGCCGCCCGCGTCGGCTATGCCCCGCACCATTTCCAGCGCCTGTTCAAGCGCGCGACCGGAGTGACTCCGGCCGCTTATGCCCGGGGGCTGCGCGCGCGGCGCGCCGCCGCCGCGCTGACCGCGGAGGATCGCGTGACCGATGCTATTTACGAGGCGGGCTATGCCGCGCCGAGCCGCTTCTACGAGACTGCCAATGCCCGGCTGGGCATGACGCCGAGCGTGTGGAAGCGCGGCGGCGCAGGCGCGACGATCCGCTGGACGATCGCCGAGACCAGCCTCGGGCCGCTGCTGATCGCGGCGACCGACAAGGGGCTGTGCCGCGTCGCCTTCGACGAGGATCAGTTCGCGCTGGCCCGGCGCTTTCCCGCTGCGGAGATCGTGTCCGGCGGCGCGGCGCTCGCCAATCTCGCCGCGCGGGTCGTGCGCGAAGTCGAGACACCGGGACGCGACATGGATCTGCCGCTCGACGTGCAGGGCACCGCCTTTCAGGAAGCCGTGTGGCAGGCGCTCAGGGCGATCCCGCCCGGCGAGACGCGCAGCTATGCCCAGCTCGCCACCCAGGTGGGCAACCCTCGCGCGGTGCGCGCGGCGGGGACGGCGTGCGGTGCCAATCACGTCGCGGTGCTGATCCCGTGTCATCGCGCCCAGCGGGCCGACGGCAGCATGGGCGGCTATGCGTACGGCCTCGATCGCAAGCGGGTGCTGCGCAAGCGCGAAGGCGTGGCGGAATGAGCTATGCCATCGCCGGGCTCGATCCCGCACCCTTCAAGCGCTTCTATGGCCTGTCGGAGGCGGCGCTCGCCACCGGGCAAGTCGTGCGGATGACCGCGGACAGCCGGCCGGGCTTTCCCTGCCGGGTGACGCTCGAGGACGCGGAGCCGGGCGAGGCATTGCTGTTGCTCAATTACGAGCATTTGCCCGACGCCAGCCCCTATCGCTCGCGCCACGCGATCTTCGTGCGGGAAGGGGCCGAGACGCCAGCACTCTATATTGACGAGATACCGGAGCAACTCGCGACTCGACTATTGTCGGTAAGAGCGTTCGATCGTTACGCGATGATGACGAATGCCGACGTCGTGGAGGGAAATGGGCTCGAACCGTTGATCGAGACGATGTTCACCGATCCTGCCGCCGCGTTTCTCCACGTGCACAATGCCAAACGCGGCTGCTTCGCGGCGCGGGTCGACCGGTTCGGCTAGCCTGATCAGG
Source organism: Sphingomonas psychrotolerans (assembly GCF_002796605.1). Lineage (NCBI taxonomy): Bacteria > Pseudomonadati > Pseudomonadota > Alphaproteobacteria > Sphingomonadales > Sphingomonadaceae > Sphingomonas > Sphingomonas psychrotolerans. The sequence continues at coordinate 2,413,944 of NZ_CP024923.1, read as the reverse complement.
TGGTGGTGCCGACGACCTACTTCTCCACTGCCGCCGCCGGCGGGCCGGAGGATGCCGGGCTGCAGCTGTAGACCAATTTCTCGTTATAGACCGGCGGCAGCGCCGCGCGCAGCGCCTGTTGCTGGGTGGCGAGGTTCGCCCGCGCCGCCTGATCGGCCGAGCACGACTTGAGCGGCACGCCGGTGCGCAACTGGCGCGCCTTGGTCATTTGCGCCGACGACAGCAGATAGCGCGTGTTGGTGTAGGTCCGCGTCGCCGGATCATAATCGAGCAGCGACACCGACTGATCCTGCTCGGGGACGAGGACGCGCTGCCAATGGGTGCCCGACTCGGCATATTGAGTGCGGCCGTTGATGCAGCCATCGGCGCCGATGTCGAGATCGACTTTGTCGATCGCAGTGACGGTGACCCGGCTGCGTTCGGGAACGAGCTTGCATATCATCCGACCCAGCGCCGCCTGGCTGGGCACTGCTGCGCCGGCGCCGCTCGCCTGCGGCACCGGAACCATCCGCGACTGATCGAAATCGGGCCGGCTGAGGAACAGCACCACCGCGCCCAGCATCAGCACGCCGCCCCCCGCCGCCAGCCAGATCGCCTCGCGTCGGCGATCGCGCGACAGCAGCATTCCGGCACCGCCGAGCGCCAGTGCGCCGAGGACGAGCAACACCGCCGCGCCCGCCATATAGTTTTCCCGGGCGACCACGTTGCGCGCCCGCGCCTGCGAAATCGCATCCTCGCGCTCGGTCGCGCTCTTCGCTGCGTCAGTGCGCGCCCGGGCTTCGGCATCGAGCCGCGCCTTTTCGTCGGCGCTGCGCTCCTGCGCGATCTGCTCCTCGACGCTGGTGCAGGGCACCCCCACCGACGCGAAGGGCTGGCGCGCGCCGCGCAGGAAGGCGGCGAGTTCGGTCCCCGCAATCGCGAAGGCGAAGGTCGAATCGCCTTCGTCGCCGCGGGTGATCGCCGAATTGACCCCCAGCACGCGCCCGCAGCGATCGAGCAGCGGGCCGCCCGAATTGCCGCGCGCGATGCTGGCGGTGTGGAGCAGCACGTTGACGCCCTGCAGCGTGCGGTTGCCGGCGAACCCACCTTGCGACCGTACCGGGGATTGGGGCGTGATGAAGTCAGCCGCCGATCGTGCGGTGGCAAGATCGACATTGCCGGGATAGCCCAATGCGATCAGCGCCTCGCCGTCGCCGGGCGCGCCGGTGAACAGCGTCAGCGGCGCGAGCCGGACGCCGCTGAACTCGATCAGCGCCAGGTCGCGCTGTTGATCGATCGCGATCAGCTTGCCCTGATAGGATTTGTCGCCCTCCGAAGGCACGATGCCGATGACGACGTTGCCGGGGTAGCGATCGGCGAGTTCGACGACATGCGCGTTGGTGACGATCCGGTTGGGCGCGACCGCAAAGCCGCTGCCATGGCCGAAGCCGACGACTTCGTCGTCGACCACCGCAATCGTGACGATTCGCACCACGCCGCGGGCCGAGGCGGAGATGTCGTCGGCACGCGCGGGCGGGATCGTTGCGACGAGCAGTGCGAGTAACAGCCAAAACCGCGTCATCAACCTGCTTTCCGGCCTGCACCGATCATTGCCCAAGCGCGGCATAGGCGCAGCCGGCCGCGGATGAAAAGGGGCTATCGGGGATAGCGGGCGCTATTCCTTGTCGCCCTCCGCGGCGCCCGCGTCGTCCGGTTGGCCGTCGAGGGTCACCAGCGCCTTTTCGGTCTCGCCCTTGTCGATCATCGCGATCAGCTGGCTGGCGACGACGGCAATGCCGCGGCCATGCGGCTGATAGGCGAGCGGCGCGAGCATCTCGCGCGCCCGCGCCTTGTCGCCGTCGCGCAATACCAGGGCGGCGGTGTTGAGGCGCAACGTGTCGTCCTGCGGTACGAGTTCGAATGCGCGTTCCAGCCCGCGTTTCGCGGGGTCGGTCGGCGCTATGCCGGCCTGGCCGAAGCTGCGAAAATAGAGGATCAGCGGCTCGGGATCGTCGGGATCGATCCGGTTTCCCGCGGCGATGATATTGCGAATGCCCCGCCATGTTTTCGGCGTCTTGTCGCCAGCCTTCACAGCGACCGCCATTCGCGCCATCGCCTTGTAGACATAGCCGTCTACTGCCTTCGAATCGGCCGCAATCGCCCGGTCCGCGGCCGCTTCCGCTGCGGCATAATCGTGTGCGTCGTACGCGGCTTCGGCAAGAACCAGCTGGGCGCCGCGATCATTGGGATAAGGCGCGGCCGCGCGCTTTGCCCGCTCGTAGGTGGGGGGCGCGGTCCGGGCGTTGACGCCGACCTTCGAGCGGATGCGGACGTCCATGGTCGCCGCCTCGCCCGGCGTGAGCTTGCGCAGGATCACTTCTCCGGTCGGCACTTTATCTGCGGTGATCCGGATGCCGGTAAACCGGCCGGTCTTGTAGCGCTCGAGTTCGCGATCCAGTGCCTTGAGATCGCCGAAGGCAGCCGCGGCATCAAGCGACGATTTGCCGTCGTTGAGCGCGCGCAGATAGGTGGTCAACTGATCGGGGCGCTTCCGCGAAAAGAGCATATAATGCGTCAGCAGCCAGCCGCGGCCATAAAGTCCTTCGCGCTGCTCGTCGCTGAGCTTCAGTGTGTCGGCGATCATCAGCTTGCCGATCGGCAGGGCATTGCCGCTGAGCAGGCCATGGCCGCGATATTGGGGCGGATTGCCGAGCACAATCGAGCCATCGCGGTCGAACGCCGCAGTGGCGAGCGCCTCGGCGAAACCCTCGATATACCAGGACGGATAGACGACGTTCGGGGAAAAGCTCCACATCAGGTGATGCGCATATTCGTGCAGCAGGATCGCCTGCGGGCTGAGGTCGAAGGCGTTGCCGGATCCGGACTGGCGCGGCACGATCGCCAGCGATCCGCTGGCGCGCGGCACGTAGAAGCCGGCGACGAACCGGCTCGAAATCAGTTTCGCCACGTCCCCCTGATCGTCCACCATATAGATGGTGAGCCGGTTGGCCGGGCCGATCGGTTCGTCTTCCATATTGCGGAGCAGGCGCATGGCGCGATCGAAGCGCTCGAGCTTGCCCGCAAACTCGCCGAGCTTTTTCGGGTCCTGTTCGGAATATACCACGAAATGGCCGGTGCTCGCTTCATACCAGTCGGCACTTGCTGGCACCGGGGCGAGCAACAGCAGCAACCCCAACAGTTTGCGAACCATCGAACCCCTCCGTGGCGGCGATCCTATCGAGGATTGTCTGCCTGCATAGGGTAGAATCGATTACAGGAAACTATAGGGATCGACGTCGACCGCAACCCGCACCTTGGCGCTCCATTCGAGCGCGCCGAGCCAGTCGCGGATCATGTCCTGCACGTCGAAGGCGCGGCGGGCGTGGACGAGCAGGCGGAAACGGTGGCGGCCGCGCAGCATCGCCAGCGGCGCAGGGGCGGGGCCATAGACATGCATCTCGTCGCGGCGCGGCGCAGTGCGGCCGATCATCCGGGCGGTTTCGTCCGCAGCTGCCTTGTCCTCGCTCGACACGATGATCGCGGCATAGCGGCCATAAGGCGGGGCGCCCGCCTCGCGGCGTGCCTCGGTCTCGGCGGCGTAAAAGGCGGCGCTGTCGCCCGACACCAAAGCGTGCATCACGCGTGCGTCGGGGGCATGGGTCTGGATGAACACGCTGCCCGGCTTTTCGCCGCGCCCCGCGCGCCCCGAAACCTGCATGATCTGCTGGAAGGTGCGCTCGGCGGCGCGCAGGTCGCCACCGTCGAGTCCGAGATCGGCATCGACCACGCCGACCACGGTGAGGTTGGGGAAGTGATAGCCCTTGGTGACGAGCTGGGTGCCGACGACGATGTCGATGTCTTTATGCTCCATCCGCTGGACGAACTCGGCGGCCTTGGCGGGCGACCACATCGTGTCGGACGTGACGATCGCGATCTCGGCGTTCGGCCACAGCAACGCTGCTTCGTCGGCGATCCGCTCGACGCCGGGACCGCAGGCGACGAGGCTGTCGGCCTCTTCGCATTCGGGGCAGATCTCCGGAGTCGGTACGGTGTGCCCGCAATGGTGGCAGGCGAGGCGGCGGATCAGCCGGTGCTCGACCATCCATGCAGTGCAATTGGGGCATTGGAAGCGATGGCCGCAATGCCGGCAGAGCGTGAGCGGCGCATAGCCGCGGCGATTGAGGAACAGCAAGGACTGCTCCCCACGTTCCAACGCTGCGTCGATCGCGAGGATCAGGCGCGGGCTCAGCCAACGCCCGCGATCGGGCGGCTCCTTGATCAGGTCGATCGCTTCGATGTCGGGCAGCTCGGCGACGCCGAAGCGCCCGGGCAGCTTGAGTTCCGCGTAGCGGCCGAGCTCGACCTGATGGCGGCTCTCGATCGCCGGAGTCGCCGAGGCGAGGATCACCGGGCAGTCTTCGAACCGCCCACGCATCACCGCGACATCGCGCGCATGATAATGGACGCCTTCTTCCTGCTTGAAGCTGGTCTCGTGCGCCTCGTCGACGACGATCAGCCCAAGTTTCGGATAGGGCAGGAACAAGGCCGAGCGCGCGCCGACGGTGACCAGAGCCTCGCCGCTGGCGATCGCCCGCCACGCGCGGCGGCGCTGCGACGTGCGCAGCCCCGAATGCCAGGCGACGGGCTCGCAGCCGAAGCGCGCGGCAAAGCGGGTGAGAAAGGGCTCGGTCAGCGCGATCTCGGGGAGCAGCACGATCGTCTGCTGGCCGGCGGTGATGGCTGCGGCGATCGCCTCGAAATAGACTTCGGTCTTGCCCGATCCGGTGACACCGTCGAGCAGGAAGGGCTGGAAGCTTGCCGCCTCCACCGACTGGCGCAGGATGCCCGCCACATCGGACTGTTCGCGGCTGAGTTCCGGCGGGCCAAAAGCGGGGTCGGGGAGGGGATAGGGGCTGTCGGTGTCGACCGTCACGGCTTCGATCGCGCCGACCTTGCACAGCCCGCGGATCACCCCTTCGGAAACGTCGGCGATCGTGGCCAGTTCGCGCACCAGCCCCTGGCGCTCGCCGATCCGCTCGAGCGCCTGCGCGCGCTGCGGCGTCAGGCGTTCGGGCACCACCCCCGTCGCGCGATATTCGGTGATCGTCGGCGCGCTCTCGAACGCCGCCGAGGTCCGCACTGCCATCGCCAGCACGGCGGAGGGCGGGCTCAGATAATAATCCGCGGTCCATTCGACGAGGCGGCGTACCGGCTCGGGGATCGGCGGCGCATCGGCGACCGCGATCAGGTTGCGCAGGCGATTGTCGCCGATCTCCTCGGTCGGCAGCCGCTCGGGCTCCCAGACCACGCCGGCATATTGGCGCGGGCCGATCGGCACGACGACGATCGACCCCGGCTCGACCGCCATACCTTGCGGCACGCGATAATCGAGAGGGCCGAGCGCAGGGTGAAGAACGAGAATGCGGGCGCGAGACGACATCGGACCTCATGTAGGACCGGCTTCCGGGACGCGAAAGCCCGCGCATCAAGGCGCCTTTAGTCGCTGTCGCCGATGCTCGCGACGTTGAACGAAAGCGTGAAGGTGGCGGCGTGATCCATTTGATCCCGGCGGCCGTCCCGGCCGAAGCGGTATTGGTTGAGATAGCCGACCTCGCCGCGCAGCTTGCCGCCAAGCCCCAACGACAGCCCGGTGGCGTTGCGCATCCGCTCATAGCCGCCGCGCTGGCCCCAGGCTGTGGTGTTCAAGTTGAGGAAATGCTCCTGGGTGGCGAAGAGCTTCAGGCCTTTGTCGTTCAGCGGCGTATCGAAGCCGAGCCGCGGGCGCAGCCGCACCCCGATTTCGCTGCCGCTGCTGTTGAACCGTTCTTCCAGCCGCAGCCTGCCCGAGAAGCCGCCGCCGAACGGGACCAATATCATCTGCCGCAATCGCTCTTCGTTCGGCAATTCCACGCCGCGATTCCAGTCCGCGACATGCCGATAGCCGATCGACAGCTCGATGCCGCCTTCGGTGCTGTGCGTGAACAATGCGCCTGCCTCGGCGTGCGAGAAGCCCTCGGCGCGATCGCTGAAGCGGCCGATTCCTTCCAGCGTGACCTTTTCGCGGCTGCCGATCATCACCGTGCCGTTGGTCTGCAGCCATAGCTGGTGATCGACCTGCTGGGCATGGGCGAGGGCCGGCGCGAACAGCAGGGCTATGGATAGAAGGGGGAGACGCACCACGATTGATATCCTCGGAAACGGCGGATCCGCTTCCGGCGGCTCCTAGCAACAATATAGCAATAGTGTCACCAGCCTGTCGCATTTGCCGCGGTTGCTACGCGTCCCCGGTCCGCTTATGTTCCGCGGGGCCGGCAGGGGCCGGCGTCAGGGGGAATTGGCCATGCTGCTGACTGCGCTCGCACTGTCACTCGCCACGCAGACCTGCCGATCTTATGATACCGCGCTGCCGGCGCCGCTGAGCGGATGGACGCGATCCGGGCGCGGTCTGGACACCGGGCATGCCGTGACGCTGGCCCGCAGCGGCGATTCGATCCGGACCACGATCCGCATCCGCAAGGCGGGAACCTTCGGCATTGCGCTTAGTGAGGCGGGCTGGATCGACGTCGCGCCTGATCGCGGCAAGGCGCTCGACTCCACGGCACATGGGCACGGCCCCAAATGCTCCACGATCCGCAAGATCGTGCGCTACAAGCTGCGTCCGGGGACCTATCGCGTGACGGTCAACAAGCTTAAGGCGACCCGCGCACGGCTGATGCTCGTGCATTACTGATTCGCCTTGGGGACCCGCGCATGAAATTCTTCGCCGACACCGCCGACACTGCCGACATCCGCGACCTTGCCGATGCGGGCCTGCTCGACGGCGTCACCACCAATCCGTCGCTGATCCACAAGGCCGGGCGCGATTTCCTCGAAGTGGTCGCGGAGATCTGCGCGATCGTACCGGGCAAGCCGGTGTCGGCCGAAGTCGTCGCGCTCGACTATGAAGGCATGATGCGCGAGGCGGAGGTGGTTCGCAGGATCGCCGACAACATTGCGGTCAAGGTGCCGCTGACGATCGACGGCCTCAAGACCTGCAAGGCGCTCACCGACGACGGCACGATGGTCAACGTGACTCTGTGCTTCTCGGCGAACCAGGCGCTGCTCGCCGCCAAGGCGGGGGCGACCTTCGTCTCGCCGTTCGTCGGCCGCCACGACGACAATGGCTTCGACGGCATGGCGCTGATCAGCGACATCCGGCTGATCTATGACAATTACGATTTCGCGACCGAGATCCTCGTCGCCAGCGTCCGCCATCCGATCCATGTGCTCGAGGCCGCGCGGATCGGCGCCGACGTGATGACCGCGCCGCCTTCGGTGATCCGCCAGTTGGTCAAGCACCCGCTGACCGACAAGGGGATCGAAGGCTTCCTCGCCGACTGGGCGAAGACCGGGCAGAAGATCGGCTGATGTGGTCGCGGCTTTTTGGCAGGGAAGCAACCTAAGCCAGAACCGGAGCCGGCCGATAACGAGCCGCTTGTTATCGTGCCGATCCCGCCACTGCTCGCCCTGCTGCTCGCGCAACGTGAGCAAAAGGGCAAGGATCTGACCGAGGCCGAAGTGCTTGAATGTCGGAATGGCGCAGTCTGCATGACTATGCGCCTCAGCCAAGCGCGGCAATTGGCCGAAAAGCGTGGCTATGACGACCTCGCACCCGAGAGTGTATGGGAAGATTGGCAGACGTTTCTCGCCGGCGATGTCGCGAATGACGGAGTCGACGAGAAGGGTTAGGGTGCGTCCGTGACCGAACCCGCGCTTCCTCTCCTCTACGGCCAGCACCTCGCCCGCGACCGTCGCCGTTCGGCGCACACCGTACGCGCTTATGAAGCGACCGCGGTGCGGCTGATCGGCTTCCTCCAGTCGCATTGGGGCGAAGCGGTCACCGCCGAGCGGCTGGCGCGAGTCGAAACCGCGGACCTCCGCGCGTTTCTCGCGCATCGCCGCAACGACGGACTGTCCAACGCTTCCGCTGCCCGCGAGCTTTCAGCAGTGCGGGGATTCCTCAAGTTCGCCGCTGGCGACGGCGCCGAATTGCCGCAGCTGCGCGGCCCCCGCGTCAAGAAAGGGCTCCCGCGCCCGATCGCGCCGCACGAGGCAGTGGCGCTCGCCGAAACCGTCGCCGAGGAAGCGCGCGAGCCGTGGATCGGCGCGCGCGACTGGGCGGTGCTGCTGTTGCTCTACGGTGCAGGGCTGCGCATCGGCGAGGCGGTCGGGCTGACCGGCGCAGTGTTGCCGTTGGGGCCGACGATGCGGGTCACCGGCAAGCGCGCCAAGACCCGTGCGGTGCCGCTGCTGCCGCAAGTGCGCGCAGCGATCGAGGCCTATGCCGCGCTCTGCCCTTATGGCGTGTCGCGCGATGCGCCGCTGTTCCGCGGCGCCAAGGGCGGGCCGCTGCCGCCGGGGATGATCCGCAAGGCGGTGCGCTCGGCGCGAGCCGGGCTGGGACTATCCGAGCGGACGACCCCACATGCGCTGCGGCATAGCTTCGCGACGCATCTGCTCGGGCGCGGCGCCGATCTGCGCGCGCTACAGGAATTGCTCGGCCATGCCAGCCTCAGCTCGACCCAGATCTACACCGCGGTCGACGCGGCGCATCTGCTCGACGTCTATCGCAACGCCCATCCGCGCGCCTAGCGTTTCGCGCGGGGCTTCCACGTCGCGACTCGCCAAACATAGCCGGCCAGCGCGAGCATGACGATCGCAGTGACTCCCGGCGCGATCCAATGGTCGATGGTCTCGAAAGTGGTGCCGAGCCAGAAGCCCACCCCGACGAGGATAGCGTTCCACACGAGGCTGCCGGCGGTGGTGTAGATCACGAAGCGCCAGAACGGCATGTGCATCAGCCCGGCGGGGATCGAGATGACCGTGCGCCCCAGCGGCATGAAGCGGAACACGAACACCGTCACGCCGCCCCAGCGATCGAAGAAGCGGCGCAATTTCTCGACGTCCTCCCATTCCATCGTCAGCCAGCGGCCCCAACGGTCGACCATCGGCTTGAGGCGTTGATAGCCGTAGCGCCGGCCGACCTCCCACCAGAACAGATTGCCGACCACGCAGCCGAACGTGCCCACGGCCACGAGCAGGGCGAAGTCCATCTTGCCCTGGCCCGCGGCGATGCCGCCCACGCCCATGATCACTTCGGACGGCACCGGCGGAATCACATTCTCCAGCACCATCAACAGAAAGACGCCGAGATACCCCCAGTCGAGCCAGCCGCCCATCGTCTCAAGCAGCGCGTTCGGCGACGCGGCGTTCGATCGCCTGCCAGATCAATGCCGCGGTGTCGGTGCCGTTGAACCGGTCGATCGCGACGATCCCGGTGGGCGAGGTGACGTTGATCTCGGTCAGCCATTCGCCGCCGATCACGTCGATCCCGACAAACAGCAGCCCGCGCTTCTTGAGCTCGGGTCCAAGCGCGGCGCAGATTTGCTTCTCGCGCTCGGTGAGCTCGGCCTTCGCCGCCGATCCGCCGACCGCGAGGTTCGAGCGGATCTCGCCTTCGCCGGGGATGCGGTTGATCGCGCCGGCAATCTCGCCGTCGACCAATACGATGCGCTTGTCGCCCTGCGCCACCGAAGGGAGGAAGGCCTGCACCATATGCGGCTCGCGCCATGCGGTGTTGAACACTTCGATGAGCGAGGAGAGATTGGCGCCGTCGCTGCCGACCTTGAAGATCGCCTTGCCGCCATTGCCGTGGAGCGGCTTGATGACGATCTCTCCGTGCTTCGCGAGGAAAGCCCGCGCCTCGTCGAGGCTGCGCGTCACCAGGGTCGGCGGCATGAACTCGGCATAATCGAGCACGAACACCTTTTCGGGTGCGTTGCGGACGTTGGCGGGATCGTTCACCACGAGCGTGCGATCGGCGATGCGCTCGAGCAGATGTGTCGCAGTGATGTAGCCCAAGTCGAACGGCGGATCCTGCCGCATCAGCACGACATCGGCCTCCTCGCCCAGATCGAGGCTGACCGGATCCTCGAAACGGAAGTGATTCCCTTCGACCCGCTGTACGCTCACCGGATGCGCGCGCGTCCAGACGCGTCCGTCGGAATAATTGAGGTCTTCGGGGGCGTAATGGAACAGCCGATGCCCGCGCGCCTGTGCCGACAGCATCAGCGCGAAGGTCGAATCCCCGGCGATGTTGATCGCATCCAGCGGGTCCATCTGCACGGCAACAACAAGCGACATTCGGCCTCCTCGAGACGCGGTGTAGGTGACTTATAGAGATAAGTCACCCCATCCAGGCGTTCTCGATATGGCGAGGCAGCTTGCCGGGAGCAATGAGGACCACGTCGACGCGGATATCGTCGCCCGGCCCGGCATAACGCGGCATCAGATATTCCGCCGCCGCCGCCACTCGGGCCAGCCGCCGCTCGTCGATCGCGAAATCCAGTTCCGCGGCGGTGGCGCGGGTCTTCACTTCGACGAAGGCGACGAGGTTTCCCTTGCGCACGACGAGGTCGACTTCCCCCGCGGGGGTGCGCACGCGGCGATCGAGGATTCGCCAGCCGCGCAGCCACAGCCACCACGCCGCGCGTCTTTCGCCCTCGCGACCGCGGTTTTCCGCGGCTTTGCGGTCGTTTGTCGCTTGCCGAGGCCGCTTCATCTGCACAAGTTCCCCCAAGGGCTTGGCGCCTGTGGATAACTTTGGTTAGTCTATGTCATTCCGACTCAGAAGAAGCCGGGTCGCATTTCGTCACCGGGGGGTGCCGAGGATTATGGAATCGAACGAAAGCTATTACCGGCGTCGCGCCATCCAGGAAATCGTGGCCGCGCGAAATGCAATTACTGCCGACGCCAAAGCGCGGCGGCAATCGCTCGCCGAGAGCTATGTCCGGCGCCTTTCCGAACTGACCGGTACCGATGCGAGCTTCATGCTCGATGCCAATCCCGCGCGACTGCACGAGATCGCCTAGGTCTTGAGCGCCATGGCGCGGGCATACAGCGCCTTGCGGTCCAACCCGAGCTTTTTGGCGACTTCGCCCGCGGCCTTGGCCGGCGGCAGCCGGGTGAGCGCCTCGGCCAGCGCCACGTCCCCGTCCTCCACGCTCGCCGGTGGCGCTTCGCCGGGAGGCGCGACCACCACCACGATCTCGCCTCTGGGCGGCGCATCGGCATAGCGCGCCGCCAGTTCGTGCAGCGTTCCGGTCACGCATTCCTCGAAGCGTTTGGTGATCTCGCGTGCGACCGCCGCCTCGCGATTGCCGAGACCCTCGGCCAGCGCGGCGAGACAGGCGGCGAGGCGCGGACCCGATTCGTAGAGCACCAGGGTCGCGCGGATCGCGGCGACTTCGGCAATGGCTTCGGCGCGTGCCTGCTGCTTGGCGGGCAGGAAGCCGAGAAAGAAGAAACGATCGGTCGGCAGCCCGGCGAGGGTGAGCGCGGCGATCGCGGCGCAGGGGCCGGGGATCGTAGTCACGACATGGCCGGCGGCGCGGGCATCGCGAACCAGTTTGAAGCCGGGATCCGAGATCAACGGCGTCCCGGCGTCGGAGACGAGGGCAACCGCCTCGCTCGCCATTCGCGCGATCAGACCCGGGCGCACGGCGTCCGCGTTATGGTCGTGATAAGGCAGCATCTTGCCCCTGGTGCCGAGATGGCGGAACAGCCCGGCTGTCACACGCGAGTCTTCAACCGCAACCACATCCGCTTTCATCAGTATTTGTGCAGCGCGCGGAGTGAGATCGCCGAGATTGCCGATCGGCGTCGCGACGATGTAGAGGCCGGGCGAGAGAATTAGATCATCCATCGGGGAGAGTCATGGCAGACGCCAGAGCAACAGCGCAACCGGGCCTGAGAAACATGGTGCGCGCCGCCGCGATCGGCGTGACCCTGTTCCTCGCGGCCTGCGCCAGCGGTCCGCGGATCGTGCCGGAGGCCGAGCGCCCGACACCGGCAGAGCGGCCCATTCCGGTGGCCCCGCGCCCGATCCAGCCCGGGCTGCCGCAGGACGTGCAGCGGCACCGCATCGCATTGCTGGTGCCGCTCAGCGGACCCAATGCCGGCGTCGGACGCTCACTCCAGAACGCCACTCAGCTCGCGGTGCTCGACACCAAGAGCGATGCGCTGCGAATCACCACCTATGACACCGCCGCACCCGGCGGCGCGGCTGCGGCGGCGGCGCAGGCGATCAGCGACGGCAACCGCCTGATCCTCGGGCCTCTGCTCGCCGAGGAAGCGCGCGAAGTCGCGCCGATCGCACGGCGTGCGCGCGTTCCGGTGCTCAGCTTCTCGAACGATGCCGGCGTGGCGGGCAACGGCACCTATATCCTCGGCTATGTCCCCGCCCAGTCGATCGAGCGCGTGGTCAATTATGCCAAAAGGTCCGGGATAACCGAGTTTGCCGGCCTCATCCCCAGCGGCCTCTATGGCGAGCGGGCGTCGACGGCGTTTCTCCGTTCGGTCGAGGAAGCCGGTGGCAAGGTCAACGCGCTCGAGACCTATGACGGCCGGCCCGGTTCACTGGCGACGGCGATTGCCAAGATCGGCCGTTCGCCGTTCCAGGCGATTCTCGTCGCCGGGAGTGCCGACGGGGCGGTCGGCGCCGCGCCACTGATTCGCCGCCAGGCCAGCGGCAAGGCCGCGCGGCTGCTCGGCACCGAATTGTGGAACACCGATTCGGCGATCGGCGGCAAGACGGCGCTGTCGGGCGCGTGGTTCGCGAGCGTTCCGGACAATTATTATCGCCAATATGCGACCAAATATCGCGCACGCTTCGGGGCGGCGCCGTACCGGCTGTCGACGCTGGGCTATGACGCGGTGCTGCTGACCGTGCGGATCGCGCGGGAGTGGCGGCCGGGCAGCGAATTCCCCGCGGCGCGGCTGACCGAGCGGGAGGGTTTTGCCGGGCTCGACGGCGCATTCCGCCTCGGCCGCGACGGCGTCGCCGAGCGCGCGCTGGAAGTGCAGGAGATCCGCGGCGGGACGACCGCGACGGTGTCGCCGGCGCCGCCGAACTTCAACGGGAACTGAGTCCATCGTCATCCCGGCTTTCGCCGGGATGACGGATACGCCTAGGCGATCACCAGCGCGCGCAGGATCGCCTCGAGCACCGGCATGCCTGCCTCGGTGACGCGCAGCCTGCCGGTGTTGGAAACCACGAGCCCCTGCTTGCCCAGGCCGGTGAGAGCGCTCCGATCCAGCGGTGCCTCGCCCCCGGCAAGCGCATCGACGCGCGCAAGATCGACGCCCTCGGGCAGGCGCAGCCCCATCACCAGTGCCTCGACCGCGCGTTCGTGGCTGCTCAACGCATCCTCGATCTGGGTGCCATGGCCGTTGCGCGCCACGGCGCCGAGCCAGTTCTCGGGTTTCTTGTGGCGGACGGTGGCCAGCCCGCCGCGCCGGCCATGCGCGCCGGGGCCGACACCGGCATAGTCGCCATAGCGCCAGTAGATCAGATTGTGGCGGCTCTCCGCGCCGGGGCGGGCGTGATTGGAAATCTCATAGGCGGGCAGGCCGGCCGCGGCGGTGATCGTCCGCGTCGCCTCGAACAGGTCGGCTGCGGCATCCGGGTCATAGGCGGCGAGCTTGCCTTTCTCGAACAAGGTGGCGAAGCGCGTGCCCGGCTCGATGGTGAGCTGATAGAGCGAGAGATGCTCGGTGCCGAACCCGATCGCGCGGCGGAGCTCGGCCTCCCATGCCGCGAGATCCTGGTCGGGCCGGGCGTAGATCAGGTCGAAGCTGACCCGGTCGAACGTGGATTGCGCCGTCTCCAATGCGGCCAGCCCCTCCGCCACCCCGTGCGCGCGGCCGAGGAAGCGGAGCGCGTCGTCGTCGAGCGCCTGCAGCCCCAGCGAGACGCGATTGACTCCGGCGGCGGCGAGATCGGCGAAGCGCGCCGCCTCGACCGAGGAGGGGTTGGCTTCGAGCGTGATCTCCACGCCGGGCTCGAACCCCCAATGCCGCTCCGCCGCCTCGATCACCGCGGCGACGGTTTCGGGCGGCATCAGCGAGGGCGTGCCGCCACCGAAAAAGATCGAGCCGAGCCGGCGCCCCGGCAATTGCGCGGCCTCGTGCGCAAGATCGGCGAGCATCGCACTGCGCCACGCCTCCTGGTCGACGCTCTCGCGGACATGGCTGTTGAAGTCGCAATAGGGGCATTTCGACACGCAGAACGGCCAATGCACGTACAGTGCGAGCGGGGTGGTGTCGGTTGTCATGCTTTTCGCGAAACGCCGGGAATCGAACCACGCGCGCAGCCCGGCAGGGCGTAGCGCCACAAAGGACTCACGGGTTCATGCGGCCGTTCGACGTGGACGCACTCTCACCATGAGAGGGCTGGAGCGGGTAACGGGAATCGAACCCGTGTATTCAGCTTGGAAGGCTGCTGCACTACCATTGTGCTATACCCGCGAGCCGGCTGCGCGCCTGCCACAAGCCGCGGCCCTTGGTCAACCTTCTCGCGCACCGGCCGCGACTGCCGGTGCGGCGAGCAGCATCAGCGGCGGATGCCGGCGACCGGATTGTTGCCCCAGAGCTGTTCGTACTTCCAGCCGGTAAGATCCTCGACGATCGCCCGGGTCTCGGGTGTCGGCGGATTGGTGTCGCCTGCCTTCAGCCGGTCGATCTCCGCCATCAGCACGTCATGCGTCGCCGAATTGAGCTTGAAGCGGAACGAGACGAGGATGCCGCACGCCAGCACCGCGATCGTGCCGATCCCGAGCACGATCGCCAGCGTGTTGATCGCCTGGTCGCTCTGGACCTTGGCGCCAGAGATGAAGCCGCCCCAGCTCATGATCGTGGTGACGCCGAACACCGCGGCCGACTGAGTCATCTTCCGGACGAAGGTCATCACCCCTGCAAACGCGCCTTCGCGGCGGCGGCCGGTGACGATCTCGTCGACATCGGCCATGTAATTATAGGTCGCCCAGGGAATGTAGTTGAGCGCGCCGCGGCCGAGCCCGGCGAAGAAGATCGGCACCCAGATCAGCGCGTCGGTCGAGCGGACGCCCGCGTTCCACAGCACCAGCAAGGCGACGACGCCGATCGCGAAGCTGATCGCAGCGAGCTGATAGGCCCGCGACGGCGACTTGCGCAGCGCCACATAGCTGGCGATCGCCACGGCGACGAACTGGACCATGTACATCGTGCCGAGCAGCGAGGAGGCGACAGTGATCGACCCGGCCAGCGCGAACACCACGAAGAAGGTGAAGGCGGCGTTGAACACGTCCTGGCTGATATAGCCGCCCAGATACATGCCGAGGTGGAGCCGGAAGGCACGGATGCGGAAGGTGGAGAACAAATTGCGGTACAGCGCCTTCACTGCCGATCCGAGGCTGGGCTTCTGATCGCCCGCCGGGCGCAGCGCCGCGACTTCCGATGCCGGGCGCTCCCAGCTGAACAGAAAAAGCAGGCCCGCCGCCAGCATGAACAGCGCCGTGAACAATATGCCCATGTAGAGGAAGGTGTCGGCGCTGTCCTTGCCCAGCGCCTCGATCAGCCAGCCGGGCAGGAAGCCCGCGAGGATCGCGCTGGCCTGGGCGAAGAGGATGCGGGTGGTGGCGAACTTGGCCTTGGTCTTGAAGTCCTTGCCCATCTCCGCGGCGAGCGTCTCGTACGGGATGATCTCCATCGCGTAGACCAGTTCGAACAGGACGTAGGTGACGAGATAATACCAGAAGCCCTGGCCGGCGATCCACATGATCGCGAAGCTGGGAAGCAAGGGAATCGCGGCGAGGATGAAGAAGCGTCGCCGGCCGAAGCGGCGGCCGAGCGGGGTCTGGCCCATATTATCGGAGATATGGCCGATGATCGGCGAGGCGATCGCGTCGAGCACGCGCGCGACGAGGAAGATCAGGCCTGCCTGCCACGCATCCAGCCCGCAGAAAGTGGTGTAGAAGAACAGCACCCAGCCCGAAATCACCGCCATCGAACCCGCGCCGAGCACGTCGTTCGAGCCGTAAGCGAGATAGTTGATCAGGCGGACGGGGCGTTGCCCGGAAGCGGTGGGCGCGGGCGCGCTGGTGGCCATGCAGATTCCTCTCGGGCGACAGGCCAAGCCTGTTCTTTACTCCATATTTTGAACGGCTATCATGATATGTGGAACGACATCAAGTCGTCGGGAGAGCGAGGATGCGGCCGGGACGTGCGATTTGCCAAGGCCTCGCGGCAATGGCGCTGGCGCTGGCGGGAACCGCGGCGGCCGATCCGGCGGCGGAGTGGGTGGACACGCTCACCGGGCACAGGGTGATCCGGATCAGCCGAGAGGCGGGCACGGCGAGCCTCTATTTTCACCAGAACAGCTATACGCCTGAGGGCGACAAGATGGTGGTCTCGGTGCCCGGCGGGATCTCGGTGGTCGATCTCAAGACGTGGGAAGTGACGCCTCTGGTCAGGCAGAACGGCGCCATCCTGCTGTTCACCGGCCGCAAGACCCGCACGGCTTATTATCAAAGACGCGGGCCGGACGGCGGGTCTTGGGCGATCTTCGCGGTGGATATCGACAGCGGCAAGGTGCGCAAGATCGCGGAGGTGGATCGCGGCTTCATCGGATCGATCAACGCCGACGAGACCCTGCTGCTCGGCCAATGGGCGGAGAACGACAAGCCGCTCCAGCCGGGCGCGAAGCCTGCCGACAACAGCCGCTTCGGCCAGGCGCAATACGCCGCCAACTGGCCCGACGGCCGCCCGATGACCTATGCCGAGGCCAAGGAAGTGCGGCTCAACGAGCGGCTCGAGGCCAAGATCCCGATGGAGATCTTCACGATCGACGTGAAGACCGGCGCGCGCAAGCTCGTCACCGCCTCGACCGACTGGCTCAACCATGTACAGTTCTCGCCGAGCGATCCGCAGCAGATATTGTATTGCCACGAGGGGCCGTGGCACAAGGTCGACCGGATCTGGACGATCCGCGCCGACGGGAGCGACAAACGCCTCGTCCACAATCGCACGATGAACATGGAGATCGCCGGCCACGAGTTCTTCTCGCCCGACGGCAAGACGATCTGGTACGATCTCCAGACCCCGCGCGGCGAAGTGTTCTGGCTCGCCGGCTACGACCTCGCGAGCGGAAAGCGCCGCTGGTACAATGTCGAGCGCAATGAATGGTCGGTGCATTTCAATCAGGCACCGGGGCGCGCGCAATTCTCGGGCGACGGCGGCGACAGCGAGATGGTCGCGCACGCGCCGGACGGCAAATATCTTTATCTGTTCACGCCCAGGGACATTCCCGACGTCGCCGGCATCCATGCGCCTGGCGCGGAGAACCTGATCGCGCCGGGGACGCTCGATGCCGAAAAGCTCGTCGACATGCGCAAGCACGATTACCGGCTCGAGCCCAACATGACCTTCACCCCCGACGGCAAATGGATCGTTTTCCGCGCCAATTTCGAAGGCGCCAACCATGTCTATGCAGTCGAGGTGGCGAAGCGGAGATAGGCTCGGCTTGCCCTCCCTCCAGGGGTCTATATATGTGAGTGATCCACTGGCCTGAATGACCGCTAACGCCCCATTTGCCGCCAATCAGGTTGGCCGGCGCGAAACCCGAAAGCGGAGGCTGACGCTTACAGACATTCTCGGCTCGTAACGACTCGCCGATTTTCCAAGCCGCGAATTTGCTCAAGTAAATACGTCCTCTGCCTGTCCCGTGCGGAGGCGCGACGATCTCTATTCCGGTTGAGCTCTTTCAGTTGCGATTGAACGACACCTTCGCGTTTGTCGATTAGGCGAAGGGCAAGGCGACAATCATTAGCGTCTTGCGCTCGGATCAGAGCCCGAACGAACTCCCCTTCAGAACGCTGTTGTTCGGTCGTTTGCGCATGCAGGTCTTCTGCACTGAGCGTCAGGATAAAAGCGCATGCTAAAAGAACTGCTTGTTTCACACCACGCCACTCCAATGCCCGCACCCGCAGCTTTGGCGCCGCCACTACGCCTTCGATCGGCCGTGGTGGCAGCCTTTCCAAATCTTCGCAAATCGGCGATCTGAGCCGACGAGATTTCCGCGTATCAACGGCAGCTATTGGCCGATGGGCGCCCAAATTCCGCCAGGCGGCTTTCCACCAATTCAGGACATTCGCACGAAAAGGCCCGGCGGGTCAGGTCGGGCGTCTTCCTCAGTTGGGCCGGCTACCGACCAGCTCTAGGCAACATCCTCGGGTGGGCTTCGGTCGCCTTTTTTGCGCTTTCCTCAAGTTCGACAGGATCAACGCCAATGAAGCGCTTGCGTGCTTCATCAAATGGCATATCCAGGCCGAGCGGCTTTTCCCTTCGCCCGCCAATTGCGCAAAGCTTGCAATGTAGGATTTCGCCTGCTTGGCTGGCGCGGTCGGCTCGTTGCCGGGCGCTCTTTCAATTGTTTGGGACAGGATCAGCGCGCGAAATGTGCGCAAGAATATTGCGAGATGAATCGCGTTTCCGCAAACCGAGTCAACCTAAGACCCCTCGGCCCGCTGCGCTCGCACCCATCGCCGGGTCCCCTTGCGGGAGGGGAGTCTAGTCGGGCACGAACCGTACCGCCTCGATCAGAATCCCGCCGCTCGCCGCCAGCAATTCGACGCGGTGGCGCCCCGCGGCGATCGTCCCCGGCACCGCCAGCGAAATCCGGTTGTCGAGCACTGCCAGCGCCCACGCTGCGTCGCCGGTGTTTCGCGCCACCGCGAGAGGCCAAGCTTTGCCGTCGACCCGCAAGGTGAGGCGCAGCGGTTCGCTATCGGCATCGGCATAAGCCGGAATCAGGTCGATCTCGGCGCGCCATTGGCCGGCAGGAAGATCGACCGGTGCCGCGCCCGTGACCGCACGACCAACGCGCGAACCGAGCACCAGTCCGTTGCGGCCGAGCCCGGAAACCTGCCGCCAGCTGCCCGCCACCTTCCGCAGATCGAGCATGATCTTACGACCGGAAACCGGCTCGACGAGAACCGGCACGGCCGGAACCGTCGCGCCCGGCGCTGGCAGGATCGGCGGCGTCAGGCGATAGCTTTTCCACTGCCCGTCGGCGGGCTCAACCGCGATGAAACCGCGCCACTTGCCGCCGGCGAGTGCGTCATAGGCCTTGGTCAGCTCTGCGATCCGCAGGTCGGCGGCACGCGCCTCGGCGCCGAGATGCAGCGCGCGGGGCAGGTCGGCGTCGCGGAGCCGGTCATGCGCTTCGGCGGCGAAGAAACGGCGATTGGCGCTGGCGGCGGCCTCGACCGAATAGCCCAGCAGTTCGAAAAAGGCGTCGCGTCGCATATCCGGGATCCGTCCGACGACCGTCTGGAGACGAAGGAGATTGCGATCGAACGCGGCGAGGCGAGCATCGGCCTCCGCAATCGAATACGGGCTCATCCGCGCCTTCTGTCCCGGCAGATACCATTGGAGATGTTCGGGCCGCCGCGCGAAATTGAGCCGGTGATGCTCGGCGAGGATCGCAGCGATCGCGTCGGCCTCGCCCGCGGCGATGTTCTCCGCCGCCCAGCGCCGCGTCCAGCCCTCGACACCCAGCGCGCGAGTGCCCGGCACGTCCCAGGCGAGCGACAGGAAATAGTCGGTCGCCAGCTCGGCGGGCTTGATGTCGCCGACATTGGCGATCCACATCCGATCGGCGCCGAGATCATAGGCCCGGCCCATCTCCTCGCCGATCAGCGCGGGCGGCGTGGTCGACAGCCACAGATACGACAGCGGCGCGCCCAGATAGGAGAGGTGGTAATAGATCCCCGCGCCGCCGCCGCGCTTGCGTTCCTCGGGGGTCGGGAAGCGGCGGATATAACCGAAATTGTCGTCGGGCCACATCAGCGTCACATCGTCCGGCACCACCAGCCCGGCACGATAGATGTCGAGCACTTCCTTGTAGGGCGTGAACACTTGCGGCACGTGTTCGACTGTCGGCGAAACGTGCCGGGCGAGCATTGCGCGCTGATCGGCGAAGATGCTTTCGAGGAATTTCCGTCGCGTCGGCATGTCCCCGGCGCCCTGCATCCCGCTGTCGTGGATGCCGCGCATGCCGAGCGTCCAGATGCTCTCATATTTCCCGTTGGTACGGGCGCGCTCCTCCCAATAAGCGCGGACCCCGCTGGGGTTCTTGCCGTAATCATAATCGTGCGTGTCGCCGGTCCATTCGCCGACATTGTTGCGCAGCATCGGCTCGGCATGCGACGAGCCCATCACGATGCCATAGCGGTCGGCGAGCTTGGCATCCTCGGGGTCGGCGTTGAAGGCGGGGCTGATCTTGTGCATCGCCGGCCACAGGGTGTTGGCCTTCAGCCGCAGCAGCAGCTCGAACACCTTGGCATAGGTCTTCGGCCCCATGCCGCGGGTCCCGGGCTCGAAGACGGTCGCCGACCACGGGGTGAGCCCCCAATCCTCGTCGTTGAGGAAGATGCCGCGATATTTGATCGAAGGCGGGCCGAAGCGGCGCGTGCCGGGGCGGACATGCAGCGCAGGCTGCCTGAGCGGGGTCACGTCCGCCCACCAATGCCACGGCGACACCCCGATCGCGCGGCTGACTTCGTAGACCCCGTAAGCAGTACCGCGCCGGTCGCTTCCGGCGATCACCAGTGCGCTGGGGACGCCCGGGGCCGGCTGCTTGACGGTGGCGATGACGAAGCTCTCCCACGCGCCGTTCAGCTGCCTGGCGTCGAGCTTGCCGGTGGCGATCAGCCGGTCGATCGCCGGGTTCTTGCCGAGCGTCCCGGCCCAGATCTGGGTCGTGCCGCTCCCCTCAGGCTTGCCGGTGACTGTCTCCAGATCGCGGCGCAGATCGGCAGCCGCCAGCGCGACGACGGCGTGATCGCCGGCGCTGGTGACGACCGTCGCCCCGGCGAGCGGCAAACCCGGTGCGTCGGTGCTGATCCAGTCGGGGCGTTGGGCGCGCGCCGACTGGGGAAGCAGGACGGCGAGCCACAGGAGCCACGCCGCCCGCAGCATCAGATATAGGTCCGCAGGAACTCGCCGAGCGCGCAGATCGCGAGGCTCTGGCCATAGGGCATCGAAGTCAGCCTGATGTCCTTGTAGAATTGCAGCGTGTCGCCCATCGCGGTGCCGAAGCTGACTTGCTGGAGCTCGCCGGCCGCGTCGATATTGGCGAGCACGCCGCGGACCGCCCTGATCCCGACCGCTTCATATTCGCGCGGCAGATACCCCTTCCGCACGCCCTTGAGGATGCCGTAGGCGAAGCCCGCGGTGGCCGAGGCCTCGAGGTACGAGCTCGGGTCCATCACCAGCGTGTGCCACAGCCCGCTTGCGTCCTGCGTCTCGGCGAGCGTCTTCACCTGCGCGGCGAGCGTGTCGATCAGGAAGGTGCGGAAGGCGTCACCCTCGGGCAGATCGAGGATCTCGATGATCTCGGGGATCGCGATCGTCACCCAGCAATTGCCGCGCGCCCACAAAGCCTCGGCGAAATTGTGCCGGCCGTTGAAATCCCAGCCGTGGAACCACAAGCCGGTCTTGCGATCGAACAGATATTTGATGTGGACGAGGAACTGGCGCTTGGCCTCCTCCACGTACTGCGGCCGGTTCAGCAGCAGTCCGATCTTGGCGAGCGGCAGCACCGACATCATCAGCGTGTCGTCCCACATCTCGCCGGGATTCTCGTCGTTATAGACGATGTGCTGGAAGCCGCCTTCCTCGGTCTTGGGCAGCCCGTCGGGCGCCATCAGCCATTCGGCCCAGGTGTCGAGATAGGGCAAATAGCGCGGATCGGGCTCGTGCTCGTAGAGGTACGCCAGCGTGATGAACGGTGCCATCGTGTTGATGTTCTTGGTCGGCGTGCCTTCGGCGAAGCGGTCCTCGAACCATTGCTTGATGATGTGGAGCGCCTCGTCGTCGCCCGTCTGCTCGTAATAGCGCCACATCCCGAACAGCCCGACGCCGTGGGTCCATTCCCAGCCGGCCCAGCCCTTGGTGTCGATGACACGGCCGTCCTCTAGATGGAGCAGGAACTCGCCGGTCTCGTCCTTGATGTTGACGAGGTTGTCCATCAGCAGGTCGATCCCGGAAGTGATCGCGCTGCGCGGAATGTCGTGAGTGAGGGCGGCCATCAGTCTACCTGTTTGAGTTCGGAAGGTGTGGAAGGGGCAGCGACCATGCGGACGGGAATTCCGCCGCGGACGTTGCGAAGCGTGACGAGCTTCACTTGCTCGAGCCCGTTACCGCGCACGCCGTCGGCTGTCACCGCGAGCGCGACATGGTTGCGGCCGCGATGGTTGAGAATGCCCTCGGGCAAAGGGAAGACGCGCTGCGGGCCGACATGGGCGATGAACTGGCCCATGTTCCAGCCATTGACGAAGATCAGCACGCGATAGGCATTGGGCGAGCGCGGCTTGCTCGTGTCGCCGAAAGCGAGGCCGATCGTCGCGTCTTGCCCCTTCGGCACGGCAAGGTCGAAGCTGGTGCGGAGCCAGATCGTGCCGGACGGCGCCTGGTTGCCCGGCACAGTGTAGCGCTTCCAGCCACGATCGTCGAAGCCGGGCAGGTGCCAGCCGCGGCGCTCGCCATCGAGCCCGCCGTTGTTGGGAACGCCGCGGACCGGATCGGCAATATCCTCGCCGCCGGCGCGGCCCTGGATCTTCCACGCGATCGGCACCGAAAAGCTGGGTCCGGCGATGGGCTCGATCGATGCCGAGACCAGTCCGCGCGCCTCCTTGTGGAAGTCGTCGGCGTCGAGGTCCCAATTATGCCCGTTGTTGCGCACCATCACCGACAGGACATGCTCTCTCGGCGCATGCGCGGCATCGGGAAGCGCGAAGCTCGGCGCGCCGGTGGTGAGCGGGCGGGGCAGGCCGGCGGGGATCTCGTCCTGGCCGATCAGATTGCCGTCGAGGAACACCTGCACCAGCCCCGATCCGCCGGCGCCATAATGGAGCCTCAGCCTCTGCGCGTCCGGCGTCCCGGTGAAACGACCGCGATACCAGACGTCGCCTTCGTGGAAGCCATAGGCGTCCATCAGCATGTTGGGCTGGCCGTCGGCGCGCGCGGTGATGCTGGCATAGGGCCGGTTGTCGATCTTCGCCCAGTCGCGATCGTCATAATCCGGGGCGGCCTCGGGCGAGCCCCGCGAGACGCGCCAGTCGGTGAGCGCGGGCAGGGAGAAGTCGGCGGGTCCGGGAAGGCTGGCGCCAGTGACCCTGGCTCCATTCCAGCTGATGTTTCGAACGCTTGCCGGCGCCCAGATTTCAAGCGGCGTCGCTTCGCGGGTGTCGCCGGTGAGCGCGAGCGCGCTGCCCTTGATCTTTGCGCTCCGCACCAGCGCCGGGCCGCGCACCAGCACGTCGCCGACATGCCAGAACTTCGCGCCTTCGGCCTCGTCGCCGATCAGCAGCAACAGGTCCGGGCGCCCGCCGCCGCTGATCCGCACGCGCGTGAGTCCGCGATGCGCGTAATTAAGCTTGAGGTCGCCCTTCGCCGAGTCGAACGTCGAGGTCGCGCCGCCTTCGAGCACGGTGACCTTGGGCGCGCTGGCATAGCGCAGCACGGTCTCGCCGGCTTCGCCCTCGCGGCCATAGATCAGCGCGATGTCGCCGCCATCCTGCTTGAGCAGCGTCTGCAGCTCCGAGGTCGAATAGACCAATCGCTGCCCCCCGAGATTGACCCCCGCGACGAGCCATTTGGCGTCGAACCCGTCGAGCTGCATCGGCAGCGTGTAGCGGCCGTCGGGCAAGTCGGCAGTGACGGTGAAGCGGTCGCTGGTCTGGCCGTTCGAGGGCTTGTGGGTGACGAGCAGGAAGCGTGCGTCGGTCTCGGGGCTCTTGTTGTGATAGACCTGCACCTTGTCGGTCGAGATCTGCACCGGCCCCGCCGGCACCATCCCGGCGAGATCGGGCACCGCCGCGATCAGCCCGCCGAGTTGTTTGAGCTCCTCCGCCTTGGGCCGCACTTCGCGCGTTTCGGAGAAGGCCGCGCCGTAATCATAGCTGGTGAACACCACCGGTGCCGGCAGCCAGCCCCAGCTCGTCCCGCCGAACCCCATATAGAAGCTTTGGATGCCGATGCCGTTGGCGAGGTTGGTGCCGTAGAACACCCGCTGGAAGCGCTTGCCGCGCTGGATCGCGTTGCACTCATAGCCGCCGTTCGAGCCCCAATAATCGAACCAGCCGCCGCCGAATTCGGCAAGGAAACCCGGCGTGTTGGGCGAGGCCGAGGCGCCGCCCTTCGCGCCGCCGGGACCGTAATAGCCCCAGTCGGGCGCCGCCGAGCCGCGCGTCGGCTTGCCGTTCACCGTGCAGGTGCCGCCGGGATAGCCGTCGAACGCATACATGTCGTTGGGGCCGGGAACGGTCTTCTCGACCTTGCTATCCTCGGGCACCCAATAGCCGTTGCGGCCCTGATCGTTGTGGAACAGCGGCACATTGATGCCGTCCGCCCGCGCCTTGGCGTAGAGGTGATCCATGTAGCGGCGCTGCGCCGGAGTGGTCAGCGCCAGCTCGTTCTCGATCTGGTGGAGGATGACGTTGCCGCGATTACCCTTGCCGTCGCCGTTGATCTGGTGGCGCGCGATGATCGCGTTGATTCGGGTCAGCCATTCGTCGGATGCGGCGAGATATTCGGGATCGTCGGTCCGCGCGCGGCCGCGCTGGTTGACCAGCCAGCCCGGAAAGCCTCCGCGCGTGAGCTCGGCGTTCACATAGGGGCCGGCGCGGGTGATGACGTAAAGGCCTTCCTCTTCGGCCATCGTCAGCAGCCGGTCCACGTCGCGGATGCCGCTGAAATCGTAGACGCCCTGTTTCGGGCTGTGGAAGCCCCAGTCGAAATAGAAAGCGACGGTGTTGAACCCGCTCGCCTTCATCTTCTGCAGCACGTCGCGCCACAGATCGGGCGATGGCAGGCGAAAGGCGTGCATCTCGCTCGACCAGATGATCGTGCGCTTGCCGTCGATCATCAGCGATCGGGCGTCGTACGAGACGCGGCCGAAGCTTTTGACCGGTGCGTTGAAATTGGCGGTTTGCCTGGCCTCCTGCGCGGCGGCGGGGATGGCGATGGCCGCGGCGGCGGCGAGCAGGGCTGCGCGGATCATGCGAGGTGGAACACCGGCTGGAGCGCCCATTCCTTTGGCTTGTTGTCGGGATCGACCTCCATCAGCGGCGCCATGTAATCCCACCATTTCCGCATCACCGGATGCTGGGGCAGCGCCGCGCGGCTATTGTCGTCGGTGAGCTTGAGCACCGCGAACAGCGAAAGCGTCTCCTCGTCGAGGAAGATCGAATAGTCGCGGATCCCGCTCGCATGGAGCAGTTCGGCGAGCTCGGGCCAGATTGCGTCGTGGCGCGCTTTATATTCGTCGACGACGCCGGGCTTCAGCTGCATCCGGAATGCGTGAATGCTCATCATGCCTCTCCTGACGCCCATTATATGGGATTATAATACAACATTTGGATAGGCGAGTACGCCCGCGGCGTCAAACCTTGTCAGGCCAATATTGCGCATCCTCAGCCCGCGCATGGGCGTCGTCGAGCAATACGGGTGGGCGACGATCGCCACTTTCGCGCGACAGCCGCAGCTTCTTGACCTCGAGCCCGATCACATGGCGCGCCCAGAAGCCCCAGGCGGGCGTGGGGCCGAACATGCTCGGCTCGGGATAGGCGTCGGCGAGTTCGGGCGGGCTCGCCGGCACCGGCTCGTTAAAGCCGCCGCGAAACGAAAGGTCGATGTCGCGCAACTGAACGCATTCGATGCGGTGATCGGGCAATCCGGCGACGATCGCGGCAAAGCGCGGATCCACACCGGTCGCCTTGAGCCCGCGCACTTCGATATTGCGCATTGCGCCTGGTTTCGTCCCTTCCGGGCCGCGGAGCCGCGCGCCGAGGCGGAGGAACAGCGGCGCGGTGGTGACATCCGCCATCTCGATATTCTCGGCGAGCACGTCCTCGATCGTCCCGCCGTCGACGGTTTCGAGCGCGAGGCCGCGGCTGCGTTCGAAGCGGCAATTGGCGATGCGGATGCGGCGGAAGTCGCCATTGCTCTCGGTGCCGAGCTTGATCCGCCCGGTGACGCGGTCGCGGTCGGGTGACAATTCCTGGGTTTGCCGGCGCGTGCCGTCGAGCATCGTGCCCAGATCGAAGCCCGAAACCGCGCAGTCGCGGATCTCGATGTCCTCGCAGGACGAACGCTTGCCGAGGCCGAGGCTCGTCTTGAGGACGATCGCGTCGTCGTTCGGCGTGTTGACCCGGCAGCGCTCGACGCGCGCGCCGCGGACGCAATCGAGATCGAGCCCGTCGCGGTTGGTATCGATGTCGAGGTTCGTGATGTCGAGCCCGTCGATCTCGCTCGCCAGCACCGCGAAATGCCCGCCCTTGAAAATGCTGAACCCGTCGAGCTTGACCCGCTTGCAATGCGCGAGTGCGATCGCCTTGTTGCCCATGCCCTGCATCGCTTGCCGCGTGCGCTCGAGCTTGCCGACATCGGCGGCCGGCATTACCGCCATCGACAGCGGGCGTTCGCCGGCCTGCTTGCTCCACGGCGTGCCGGGTCCGTTGCGGGTGAGGCCGAGCCCGAGAATCCGGCCCTTGCCGATGATCGCGATATCCTCGGCATGCTCGGCCCAGATCAGGCTGTTGTGCCAATGGCTGTGTCCGAAATCCTGATAGAGCTGCGGTCCGCGCTCCTCCGGCAGGTCATAGCCGCCGAGCGGTCCCTTCTCGGCAGCGATGAGCGTCGCGCCGTCTCCGAGCACGAGGGTGACCCGGCTCTTCAAGCGGAGCGAGAAGCTCAGATATTTGCCCGGCGTCAGAATCACCATCCCGCCGCCGGCGGCCTCGGCAGCGAGTATCGCGGCGTTGATCGCCGGGCTGTCGAGCGCGACGCCGTCGCCGCGTGCGCCATGATCGCGCACGTCGAAGGTAGCGCCGGTACGCATCAGCTTCCCGCCGGTCGGACGTTGCTCTCGGCGAGACTGGGAGCAATCGCGCCTTCGGTGAGATCGGGGTTCGCTGGGTCGAAGCTGCGTGCCGAGGGTCTGAGATGCACGGCCAGATCGGGCACCTGCGTCGCGATCTCCGCCGCCACCGCGCGGGCCAGGAACCACGCACCGGGATTGTTGTGGTGGGTTCGGTCCTTGCCGCCGTCGTTGAACAGCGAGGCGGCCTTCGCCTCGCCCAGCGCCTCGTGCAGCATCACCGTTTGTTCCTGCAGATCGAGCAGCGGCACCTTCTCCTCGCGCGCCACCTTGCGGGCCGCCTCGCCATATTCGGCGAGCGTCCGCCGCACTTTGCTGCCGTCGTAATTGCGTCGTTCGGGCGAAGTCACCAGCACCGGATGGGCGCCGCGTCGCCGTGCCTCGGCGATATAGGTGCGCAGCCAGGCGGGGTAGGTGAGGTCCGGGTCGGCATAGGTCTGCGGCCACTGCGCCTTCTGGTCGTTATGGCCGAACTGGATCAGCAGCCAATCGCCGGCTTTGATCTGCGACAGCAGCTTGTCGAAGCGCAGCTCGGTGACGAACGATTTCAAGGTCTCGCCCGATTCTGCATGATTGGCGATCGCCACGTTCGGCTCGAACAGCGCCGTCAGCATCTGCCCCCAACTCGCGGCCGGCTCCGCGCGCTGGTCGGTAACGGTCGAGTCCCCGGCGAGGAATACCGTCGGCAGCGTAACCGGCTCGATATCGATCGAGGCCACGCGCGGATCACCGAGGAATTCGAGCGTCAATTTGTCGTCCCAGGTATAGCTGCCCGCCTCCCGGCTCTTGAGCTTCACTTGGCTGCCGCCCGGCGCATTGGCCGGCGGCGGCGCGAGTTGCGCGTTGCGGACGTTCACGACGAAGCTGGCCGTGACGTACCGGCCCGGCTCCGTGGTGACGTCGCGCAACATCAGCCGCCGCGATTCGGCCTTCACCGTCACTCGCCCGCCAAGCCGCACGGTAACGCGGTAATTGCCCTCGGGCACCGCGGCGGAGAACAGGAATCCCTTGCCCCGGCGCTGGGGCTCATAGCCGTAGCCGCCCGTCTCGTAAGGTTTGTCCGCCGCCACGACGAGGCGCCCGGTGGCGCGCTTCGGCGGTTCGAGGTCGAAGCGCAGCACCGGGCTTGTCGCGATCAGCATCGCCGCCAGCAGCATCGTCTCACTTCGCTCCGAGGAAGTAAGATGTGTGCGGCGGCTGGTTGTACGCCGTATTCTGCCACGCAACGCCGAGGCGATAGACCGGGTCGTGCATCAGGGTGACGATGCGCTCTCCGGTGGGGATCGGGGTAGCGTAGATGCGCAATTCGCGGCTGTCCTCGCTCGGGACGAACAGCTCCTCGCGCCAGTCGCCAAGAATGTCGGCCGAGAGCGACGGGTTGGCCTTGGTGCCGTTGTTCGAGACCACGCCCGGCGGATCGAGCAGCACCTGCTCGGTGGCCGTATTCCAGTCCCATTTGGTGATTTTCTTGCCATCCAGCAGCTCGCGCAGCCGATCGCCGTCCCACCAGATCCCGAAGTTCGCCGCGCGCGGATGCCCGCCGGGGATGACATTGCCTTTCACGTCGTAGAGTTCGCGCGAATTCGAGGCCCAGGCCTCGGCACCGGGATGGCGCGGGTCGATGTCGATGGCGATGCCGCGACCGGTGTCCTTGTCGGCTGGCGTCGACCAGAGGATCGCGCCAGTCTTCGCGTCGAGCAGCCCCGCGCCGCGATTGCCGCTCATTCGCATATTCTCGTGGACCCCGAACTTCTCCAGTCCCGGACGGGTTGGATCGAGATCGGAGAGATGCATCGCGTCGCCATGGCCGAGCCCCGAAGACCACAGGCCTTTGCCGTTATCGTCGATGACCATCGATCCGTAGAACACTTCGTCGCGGCCGTCGCCGTCGACATCCGCAACCGAGAGCTGGTGGTTGCCCTGGCCGCCGAACTTCTCGTTGCCGGGCATCGCGCTGTCGAACAGCCAACGCATGTTGAGTTTGCCGTTGCGATAGTCCCATGCGGCGACGGTCGACCGGGCATAATAACCGCGTCCGAAGACCAGGCTCGGCCGGTGGCCGTCGAGATATGCGACTCCGGCGAGATAGCGTTCGGAGCGGTTGCCATAGCCGTCGCCCCAGGTTGCTTTCATCTGGTCGTAGCTCGGGTTGTTTCCGCTTGGATCGCGCGAGGGGGCATAGGGTGCGCTGGCGAGCGCGCGGCCGGTCGCGCCGTCGAATACGGTGAGATATTCGGGGCCCTTCAGGACACGGCCTTTGAGTTCGGAGACTTTCCGTCCGTCGGGAAGCAACTTGGCGCCGGTGCGGTCGTCGATATCGACTTCGCCCTCGCGGCTCACCCAGCTGCCGTGCGGATCGCCGATCATCCGGTTGGTGCCATCGACGGTGCCGTCGGCGGTCTTCATCGCGATCTCGGCTTTGCCATCGCCGTCGAGGTCATAGACCATGAACTGGGTGTAATGCGCGCCCGAGCGGATATTGGGGCCGAGATTGATCCGCCAGAGCTTCTTGCCCTCGAGCGTATAGGCGTCGATTAGCGTCGCGCCGGTATAGCCGGAAAACGCATTGTCCTTTGCGATCGTCGGATACCATTTGACGATCAGCTCGTAACGCCCGTCGCCGTCGAGATCGCCGACAGAGGCGTCGTTGGCGGTGTAGCTGTAGGCCTCGCCGTCTGCGCGGCCGTCGGCGGGCTTGTCGAGCGGGATCGGGAGATAGCCGTTGGCCCACGCCGACGCGCCCGGGTCGCGCGCGGCGAGCGCGTAGCGCGAAGTCGGGGTACCGGTCGGGTCGAGATAGCTCGCCGCCTGATTACCGGCGATCTTCGCGATCGGCTTGCCGTCGCGATAGAGCGTGAAGCGCGCCCCTTTCCGATCGGTCGCGAGCAGGCGCCACGAGACATGGTTGCCGCCGCCCGCCGCCGGCACCGCGACCAGCCCGCGATCGAGCCGCTCGATTTGCCGCCCCGCCGCCACGGGAGCGCCGTGCGCTGGAATCGCCGCCGCGATGATGAATGCCGCCAGCATGATCTCTCCCCGGGGTCGTTTTGCCCGAAGCTGCGCCGGGAGTGCGGCGGAGTCAACAATATCCCAAGAAATGGCACGGCAATTTACATTGCGGGAGCAAAAAATGGACCGCCGCGAACGACGGCCCACAGGGAGGCAGGGTTCAGAACTGGAAGTTCACACCGAAGTTGAAGGTCCGTCCGATACGGGTCTGGAACAGCGTGTCCCGGCGGGTGCTGTCGATATAGAGGTTGTTGCGCTCGTCGGTGAGGTTCTGCGCTTCGAGAATGACCTTGACGTTGTCGGTCACTGCGTAGGAGGCGGAGGCGTCGACGAACAGGTTCGGCGAATTGCCCTGCAGATCGCTGCCGGCGGGTCCGGGAATCCCGCGGATGTACCGGTCGCGATAGCTGGCGGTGCCGCGGATGCTGAACTTGCTGTCTTCGTAGAACAATGTGCCGCTGGCGGTATTCTTCGACAGGCCGATCAGGTCCGCAGTGGTGCCGACCGTGCAAACGCCGTTCACGCTGGTGAGGCAGTAATCGATTGTTGAGGTCACGCGGGTGTAGTTTGCCAGCACCCCGAAATTACCGAGGAAACCGGGCAGGAAGTCGAGCTGCACCTGCGCATTGACCTCGACGCCTTCCAGTGGGCCGCCCGGCGTGTTGAACGGCTGGCTTACGTTGAAGAAGTCGGAAGGCGTCGAAGGCGTCCCGGCCAGCAACTCGGCCGGGAGGCCCAGTTCGCTGAACTGGATCCGGCTGGTGATGCGCTGAACGAAGGTTTTGATGTCCTTCCTGAAATAGGCGATCGACAGCAGCGAGCCCGGCTTGAAATACCATTCGAGCGACGCGTCGAACGTATCGGCGCGGATCGGCTCGAGGAACGGATTGTTGATCGTGCCGCTCTGGGTCGTCGCGGTGATGCTGCTCGTCGGCGTCAAGCTGGGAAGATCCGGACGCGACATCACCTTGGCGGCCGCGAGGCGCAGGAACAGATCGCGGTTGATCTCCCAGACCACGTTGGCCGAGGGTAGCCAGTCGGTATAGCCGCGGTTGACCTGGGTGTAGACCCGGCGCGTTCCGGTGGGGCTAGATGCGGCGGTGATCGGCACATAGCCGGAGGCCAGCATGTCGGTGCGGACGTAGCGGACGCCGACGTCGCCGCGCAGCGTGAGCGGAAACAGCCCTTCGGTGTTGAAGGTCGCCATCGCATAGACGCTCTTGACCTCCTCGCGAACCCGGGCGCGGCTGCCGCCGCAATCCACGTCGCAGAAGCGCACCGCGTCGAGGTCGTAGAGCGCGTCCCACTTGTCCGGATCGATCGCCGCCCAGCTCGCCGGGGCGCCGTTGCCCCACAAATTGTCGAGCCCGCTGATCTGGCGCGTGATGCTGGCGAGATTCGTGCCCGCCGGAAGCGGGCGGATGGCCAGGTCGGCGGTGTAGGGCGCCAAATTGTACGAATTGAAATCGCTATCGCGATACTGGCCACCCACCTTGAACTTCAGGCCGTCGTCGACATTCCACAGCGTGTTCAGCTCGAACGTGCCGTTGTCGGTCTGCGCCTTGGACGGCTTGCCCTGGAAGCTGAAGCCACCCGTCACCGGTGCGCCGGCGTTCGCGCGCGGCCCGTATTGGAAGTTCGCCGGGTTCGCCACGTCGAAGCCGAAGCCGATCTTCGGAACCGCGCCGCCGTCGCGGAAATCGATGGTGAAATTGTCGGTGTGAATGGCGTCCATAAAGGTCTGGAAGCGCTTCGGACCCCACCAGACCGACTGATTGATGCCGAACAGGCCGGTGATTTCCAGCGTGTCGTTGAAACGATGCCGGAAGTTCAGATTGCCTTGCTTGAAGTCCGAGATGAAGTGGTCGACCAATCCTTCCGAGCGCACATTGACGCCGTCGAACTGTCCGTAGACGAGCGAGCCATTCTCGTCGAACTGGATGTCGCGCACCGAAACCGCGGCCTGGCCGAGTTCGTTGACCAGACGGCCGAACGACATAGCGGCGATATAATTGTCGCGGCGCTCTACGTCGTAGCGCGAATAGAGCATGTCGAAGCTGATATCGGTGTCGTCATCCGGCGTGAACTGGATGGTGAGCGTGCCGCCGATGCGCTTGGTGTCCTGTTCGGAGTTCACGTAGCGCGGCAGGCGCGGCAGGAAGGCGCCGCTGCCCGGGATGGCGGCGGCATCCGCGCGACGCAGGTTGAAGACCGTCGCGTAAGCAGCCTGGGTGCTGGTGCGCGGATTGCCCGCGCTGCAGTTCGCCGCATTCGCGCCGATGTTCACGCCGCTATTGGCGGTTGTCGTGGTCGGGCTGACATAAGTCACGCCATTCTGCACGAAGCCGCCCACCGGGGTGCAATAAGGCAGGATCGGGATAGGGCCGTTTCCGTCGGTATCGAGGCCGTTCGCATTCGCCGAAAGAACGTCCACCGCCGAATAGCCGACTTCGCGGATGTGGCGCTTCTGATAGGCGACCGAGGCGAGCACGCCCCAGCTGTCGTTCAGCTTCTTCGACACGATCAGCGAGGCGCGCGGATCGACCTTCTTGCTGATCGTGTTGTACACACCACGCGCGGTTGCCGAGAAGACGAAGTCCTTGTCGAAGTTCATCGGCTTCGGCGCATTGAGATCGACCGTGGCGCCGAGGGAGCCTTCCTCGACATCGGCCGACGTGGTCTTGCGCACTGCCAGAGACGAAAAGATTTCGGTGGGGAAGACGTTGAAGTCGAAGCTGCGGCCTGAATTGCCCGCGCCATAGACGTCGGAGGAGCCGGTCTGCGCGGTGCCTTCCATCCCGTTGATGCGCACGCGAGTGAACTGCGCGCCAAGGCCGCGCACCGAGATGTTGCGCCCTTCGCCGCCGTCGCCACGCGACAGCGCGACACCGGGCACGCGCTGCATCGATTCGGCGAGGTTCGAATCGGGGAACTTGCCGATGTCCTCGGCGACGATCGTATCGACCGAGGCGGTCTCTTCGCGTTTGATGTTGAGCGCGGTGTTGAGCGAGGCACGGAAGCCTTGGACGACGATCTCGCCTTCGTCGGTCGTCTCCGTGCCCTGCTGTGCGGCCGGGTCGGCGGCCGGCGCGTCCTGCGCCATTGCCACCGGTGTCCATGCCAGCGCCACGACCAGCGCCGCGCCCGAAACCCCGGCGCCGCGAACACGCGAATTCGATGAAAGCCTCATAGTATCCCCTCCTCTTATTCTGCCTGACCGCCACGCTTTGTGCGCAGGTCGATCTCATTTCTTGTTCTTATTTCCCAATATATATGACGTATCCAAAACGTCTCGCCAATCCCCCTTTTGGGATTAGTCCGCATTGTGGGGATTTGGCCACACCCCCGACACAGGCCCGCGCAGGCAGGGCCGAGTTGCGGTGTCCACCGGTGTCAATTCGAGCAACTTCACGTCACCCCGGCCTTAGTCGGGGTGGAAGAGCGGGGCTGCGGCCTTCAGTGGCAGGCGGTGCTGCCGAGCGGCGTGGTACGGGTGAGGTCGGGGCGTTCGGCGAGGACCTTTTCGGCCACGGGCACCTTCAGCCCCTTGAGCTCCTGTGCCACGAGGTTGGCCATTGCCCGCGCGCCCAGTTCGCTGAAATGGGTGTCGTCGGCGATGCCGTTCGGGAAGGCGGCGACTTTGTCGGCGGGGGTGTAATGGAGATAGTATATCTTCGATCCCGCCTCGCCGGCGCGGCTGACCAGATCGAGCGAACGCGCCTCAAGATCGATCAGGGGGGTATTGGTGCTCGCGACCAATTCGCGCTCCACTTGCGAATATGCGGCAAAGTCGGGCTTGGCGCGCGCGCCCTCGAACGAGCGGCGGGCAGGGGGCGTCACCAGCACCGGTATCAGCCCGCGGCCGCGCGATTCCCAGATCATCCGCAGCAGATTGTCGCGGTAGAGAGACGCCGCGGGCGCATAGCGCTCGGGGCGCGAAACGCTGGCATCGTTATGGCCGAACTGGATCAACACGACGTCGCCCGGCCTGGCTTCGGCGAGCAAGGCATCCCATTTGCCTTCGGAAATGAAGGTCCGGGTGCTGCGCCCGCCGACCGCGCGATTGATCACCTCGACTTGCGGATCGAGCCCGCATTTGAGCATCATCCCCCAGCCGGTCTGGGGATAGCGATCGGCATTGTAGTTCGCCGCGGTCGAATCGCTCGCGATCAGGATCCGCTGCTGCGCCCTGGCGGGCAAAGCGCAGGCGACCAGCATCGCGCCCGCCGCGAGCAGCGCCCTCATTGCAGGTTCACGAATGCGCCGCCGTCGACCAGCAACGCGGCGCCGGTGACATAGGCGGCCATGTCCGAGGCGAGGAAGACGATCGGGCCGGCGAGATCCTCGGCTTGGCCGAGCCGGCCGAGCGGGATGCGCGCTTCCATATATTTGCGCTTCGCTTCGTCGGCGAGATCGTCCTTGTTGATCTCGGTCAGGATCGTGCCGGGCAGCACCGAATTGCACCGAATCCCGTGCTTGCCGAGCGCGATCGCGGTCGACTGCATCAGCGAATGGAGCCCCGCCTTGGTCGGCGTGTAATGCGTCTGATATTCGCCGCCGACCAGCGCCGAGATCGACGAGACCGCGATCAGCGCGCCGCCATGGCCTTGGCGGACCATCTGGTTCGCCGCCGCCTGGCACATGAAATAGCCTCCGAGCAGATTGACCTGCACCGTGCGCTGGACGGTCTCGACCGGCATGTCGAGGAAGGAGTGGAACGGGCAGATGCCCGCGTTCGAGACCATCACGTCGACCTTGCCGAAGGCCTCGACCGCCTTGACCACGAACTCGGTCGCGGTCTCGGGCGCGGCGACATCGCCTTTGATCGCCAGACCGCGCTGGCCGGCCGCCTCGATCTCGGCGACACAGGCCGCAGCTTCGTCGTCCCGGCTGTGATAGTTGATCACCACGTCGGCGCCCGCTTTCGCCGCGCCCACCGCGGCGGCGCGGCCGATACCCGTCGATGCGCCCGTGACGAGCACGGTCTTGCCTTCCAACAACTTCACCTGGCTCTCCTGATATTATCTGCGTGAGCGGCGCGGCGGCCGCACCTCGGGGCTCCAGCCCAGATCGGTGCTGATCCGCTGCGCGGTGTCGCGGACTTCGGCGCTCAGCGACTCCATCCGCTCGTCATCCATATATTGCGCGGCGCTCGACACGCTGATCGCCGCGACGATCTTTCCGGACACGTCGCGCACCGGGGCGGCGACGCAGCGGATCTGGTCCTCATTCTCTTCGAGATCGTATGCGTGGCCCGCATCGGCATAGCCGCGCATCCGCTCGAACCAGAGTTCGCGGTTGGCGCGCGGCGCGCCATGCGCCTGGTCGGCATCGAACAGCCGCGTCCATTCGGCCTCGCTGCCGTCGACGAGCAAGGCCTTGCCCAGCCCGGTCGAAGTGAGCGGCTGGCGATCGCCGATCCGGCTTGAAATCTCGACGCGGCGCCGGCCGGGGATCTTGTCGAGATAGAGCGCGAGGTCGCCGTCCATCCGGCCAAGATGCACCGTATCCTCCGAGGATGCGGCGAGTTCTTCCATCCGCGGGCGCGCGATCTGGACGATGTCGGCCTGGCTCTGCGCGAGGAAGCCGAGCTGGATCAATTTAGGGCCGAGCTGATAGCCGTCGCGCGGCAGATAGGTGAGGAAGCCGCGATCGATCAGAGCATTGGCGAGGCGGTGCGTGGTCGAGCGGGTGAGCGACATCCGCGCCGACAGTTCGGCGAGCTTGATCGGGCCGTCGATCACCTTATCGAGCATGTCGAGCCCACGGATCAGCGTCTGGCTGCCCTGCACCTTGGGGCCCGCCTTCTTCTCGGCCGGTTCCGATTCAGCGTTTGACGTGTCGCGTCTCATCTCGTAACATCCTATCCCATAAAGTGAGAAAGTAAAGCATCAGGAGGGGTGCGAAGCGGCGGAGCATTTCGGCTCGCGCCAGACCCATTCCATCAGGCATAGCGGCGAGGCGTATCACATGATGGTATGCCCCGCTCGTAATTTTTCACATTATCAGGCTCTGTGCCCAGATGTGGTACGGCGCCGCAAAAGGGATCAGAAGACGTGGCGGCAGCCGGCCTTTCGAAGATCAAGCACGTCCGTGCCTTCACCGTCCGCGGCGGCGGCGCCGATTATCACGATCAGGGCGAAGGCCATTGGATCGACAACCACATCGCCACGCCGATGGCGCGCTATCCCGAATATCGCCAATCGCGCCAGAGCTTCGGGATCAACGTGCTCGGCACGCTGATCGTCGAGATCGAGGCCGAGGACGGCACGATCGGCTTCGCGGTGACCACCGGCGGCGAGCCCGCCGCATTCATCGTCGAGAAGCATCTCGCGCGCTTCCTCGAGGGCCGCGACCCGCGCGAAGTTGAGAAGATCTGGGACCAGATGTACTTCTCGACCCAGTACTATGGCCGCAAGGGCCTCGTGGTGAACGCCATCTCCGGCGTTGACCTCGCGCTCTGGGACCTGCTCGGCAAGTTGCGCGGCGAGCCGGTCTATCAGATGCTCGGCGGCGCGGTGCGCGACGAATTGCAATTCTACGCCACCGGCGCGCGCCCCGATGTGGCGAAGGAACTCGGCTTCATCGGCGGCAAATTGCCCCTCCACCACGGCCCCGCCGAAGGGCTTGAAGGCCTCCACAAGAACATCGCCGAACTCGCCGAGATGCGCTCGCGCGTCGGCGACGATTTCTGGCTGATGCTCGATTGCTGGATGAGCCTCGACCTCGATTATGCCACGCGGCTTGCGCACCGCGCATATGACGAGTGCGGCCTCAAATGGATCGAGGAGGCGCTCAGCCCCGACGATTACTGGGCCTATGCCGCGCTCAAGAAGAACGCCCCCAAGGGCCTGCTCGTCACCACCGGCGAGCATGAGGCGACCCGCTGGGGCTTCCGCATGCTGATGGACATGGAATGCTGCGACATCATCCAGCCCGATGTCGGCTGGTGCGGCGGCGTCACCGAGCTGATCAAGATCGCCAATTATGCCGACAGCAAGGGCGTGATGATGATCCCGCACGGCTCGTCGGTGTACAGCTATCACTTCGTCATCACCCGGCATAACAGCCCGTTCGCCGAGTTCCTGATGATGCATCCCGGGCCGACCGAAGTCGTCCCGATGTTCCACCCGCAATTGATCGGCGAGCCGGTGCCCGTGAACGGGCGCCTGCACGTGAGCGCGCTCGACAAGCCCGGCTTCGGGGTCGAGCTCAATCGCGAGCTGCCGATGCACCGCCCCTACACGCATTAAAAGCGAGAGACCGACATGAAACTCTGCCGTTTTGGAACCGCCGGTAGCGAACGCCCCGGCCTGATCGACAAGGATGGCCGCATCCGCGATCTCTCCGCGCACATCAGCGATATCGGGCCCGACCAGCTCCTGCCCGAGGGCCTCGCCGCGCTCGCCGCGATCGACCCCGCCTCGCTGCCGCTCGCGCCCGAGGGCGTGCGCTACGGCCCGCCGGTGTCTGTCACTCGCCAGTTCATCGCGATCGGCCTGAATTATGCCGATCACGCCGCCGAATCGAACCTGCCGATCCCCGAAGAGCCGGTGATCTTCACCAAGGCGGTCAGCTGCATCCAGGGCCCGCACGATATTGTCGTGATCCCGCGCGGATCGGTGAAGAGCGACTGGGAAGTCGAGCTCGGCGTCGTCATCGGCAAGGGTGGCTCGTATATCGACGAGGCCTCGGCGCTCGATCACGTCGCCGGCTATTGCGTCGTCCACGACCTCTCCGAGCGCGATTATCAGATCAACCGCGGCGGCACGTGGGACAAGGGCAAGGGGTGCCCGACCTATGGTCCCGTCGGCCCGTGGCTGGTCACTTCGGACGAAGTCGGCGATCCGCAGAATCTCCGCCTCTGGCTCGACGTCAATGGCGAGCGCAAGCAGGACGGCACCACTTCGACGATGATCTTCCCGGTCTCCAAGATCGTCGCGTACGTCAGCGAGTTCATTAAGCTGCTCCCCGGCGACATCATCACCACCGGCACGCCCCCGGGCGTCGGCATGGGGCAGAAGCCAGAGGCGGTGTACCTCAAGGCTGGCGACAAGGTCGCGCTCGGCATTGAGAAGCTCGGCGAGCAAGCGCAGGACGTCATCGCATGGTCGGAGGCACGCGCTTGACGCTCTATGCCGATCGCTTCGCGGGCCGCACCGCGATCATCACCGGCGGCGCCTCCGGGCTCGGCCGTGCCGTCGCCAGGCGCTTCGTCGCCGAGGGCGGCAAGGTCGCGCTCTGGGATGTCAACGCTGACGCAATCGCCGAAGCGGCAGCCGAGGTCGGCGCGACGCACACCGCGTCGGTCGATGTGTCGGACGCTGCGTCGGTAGCGCGCGCCGCGGACGAGACCGCCAAGGCGCTCGGCCGGGTCGACGTCCTCGTCTGCTCGGCTGGGATCACCGGCGCCACTGCGCCCGTCCACGAATACCCGCTCGACAGCTGGGCGAGCGTGATCGGGATCAACTTGAACGGCCTGTTCTATTGCTGCCGCGCGGTCGTCCCGCACATGCTGGCGAACGGCTATGGCCGGATCGTCAACGTCGCTTCGGTGGCAGGCAAGGAAGGCAACCCCAACGCCTCGGCCTATTCGGCGTCGAAGGCAGGGGTGATCGGCCTCACCAAGTCGCTCGGCAAGGAACTCGCGGGCAAGGGCATCATCGCCAACGCGCTGACCCCGGCGACCTTCGAGAGCCCGATCCTCGATCAGCTTCCGCCGAGCCAGGTCGATTATATGCGCTCGAAGATTCCGATGGGCCGCCTGGGCGAGGCCGAAGAGAGCGCCGCGATGATCCTGTTCATGGCGAGCGAGGAATGCAGCTTCACCACGGCGTCGACCTTCGACACCTCGGGCGGACGGACGACGTACTGACGATTCCCGTCATCCCGGCGTTCGCCGGGATGACGATGAGGAGAGGAAAATGGCGCGGGATCTGCCCTTCATCGATGCCCATGTGCATCTCTGGGACCTCGATCGCATTTCCTATCCGTGGCTGACCCCGCCCTTCGCCGATGACGGCCCGAACGGCAGCGTCGAGCCGATCGCCAAAACCTATCTCCTCGACGATTATCTCGCCGACGCATCGGGCTGGGATGTCCGCGGGATCGTTCATGTCGATGCCGGTGCCGATGCCAGCGCCGCGCTGGCCGAAACCGAATGGCTGCAAGGCGTCGCCGCCCACCGCGGCGCGCCCAATGCGATCATCGCCTTCGCCGCGCTCGACGACCCGAACGTCGAGGCGCAGCTCGAAGCCCATGCCGCGCATCCGAACGTCCGCGGCATCCGTCACATCGTCAACTGGCATCCCGATCCGCGGCGCAGCTACACTCCGCGCGATGTCACGCAGGACGAGGCTTGGGCAAAGGGCTTCGGGATGCTCGCCAAATACGGCCTCAGTTTCGATCTCCAGGCCTATCCTGGCCAGTTCCCGGGTCTCGCCAGGCTGATCGCCCGCCACCCCGAAACGCAAGTCATCATCAACCATACCGGCATGGCCGTCCCCGGCGAGTGGGAGCAGTGGCGCGCCGGCATGGCCGCGCTGGCAGCCTTGCCGAATGTCGCGACCAAGCTCTCGGGCATGGGCTTTACGCATCGCCCGTGGTCGCTCGATCAGGCACGCGGCTATATCCGCGAGGCGATCGAATTGTTCGGAGCCGATCGCGCAATGTTCGCCAGCGATTTCCCGACTGACAAACTGTTCGGCAGTTTCGCGAAGCATCTCGACGCCTATGCCGAAATCACCAGCGATTTCATGGAAACGGAACGCCGCGGCCTCTGGGCGCGCAACGCCAATCGCATCTACCGGCTCGGGCTGGACGTCTAGGGGAACACAAGTTGAGCGACACCCAGGACCATAAGTGGCGCAACACGATCCTTGCGGGGCTCGCCAATTATATCGACGCGGGCTCGATCGTCGCCGGTTCGGTGGCGCTCGCGCTGTGGAAGGAGATCTACGGCCTTTCGGACGGCTTTATCGGGCTGATCGGCGCGTTCAGCGCCAACGCCATCTCGGCCGGCGTCGGCGCGCTGATCGGCGGCATCCTGTGCGACAAGTTCGGCCGCAAGAAGATCTACCAGTACGATATGATCTTCTACGCGTTCGGCATGCTCTTCCTCGTCTTCGCCTCGGCGCCGTGGATGATCGTGCTGGGCTTCGTGCTGGTCGGCCTCGCGGTGGGCGCGGATATTCCAGCCTCCTGGTCGTTGATTGCCGAGCAGGCGCCCGACGACAAGCGCGGCGCGCATTCGGGCGTGGCGCAATTGCTCTGGTATCTCGGGCCTGTCGCGGTGTTGGTCGCGGCCTATTTCCTCCAGCCCTGGGGGATCACCGGCGTCCGCTGGATCTTCGCGCATCTGGCGGTGCTCGCAATCGGGCTGACCTTCCTGCGCTCCCGCATGCGCGAATCGCAGCGCTGGGAGGAAAGCCAGACGGCGCAGCAGCGCACCGGCTGGCGCGAACTGTTCAGCCCGCGCTATTTCGGCGCGGTCCTGTTTCTCGCGTCGATGTACGGCTTCTGGAACCTGTGGGCCGGGTTCAACGGCTTTTTCACGCCGTATCTGGTCAAGGAGCACAACCTGCCCGAATGGGTCGCGACGATCGTGCCGGCCGCCTATTTCCTGATCGGGATGATTTCGATCCTGACGATCTTCATGACGCTGTCGGACAAGGTCAATCAGAAGCTGCTGTTTGGCATCTCGGCGGTGCTGCACGTCGTTGGCATGGCCATCCTGGCGATTTTCGGCTTCACGCTGGAAATCTACATCCTCCATGTGGTGATCATGGGCGTGGCCGGGGGCTTCGGCGCGCAGAGCTTCTTCCAGCTCTGGTCGGCCGAACTCTTCCCTACCGCGATCCGCTCGACCGCGCAGGGGCTTACCTTTGCGATCGTCCGCATCGGGCTCGGTATCTGGAGCTTCTTCGTGCCCTGGCTGGCGTCCTACGATTACACTACGCTGGCGTGGATCCTGACCGGCTTCCTCGTCGCCTCGGGCGTGATCGGGCTGATCTGGGCGCCGCGCAACGAAGGCAAATCGCTCGAGGAGATCGCGGCGGCGCGGGCGTGACGGGAAGGAAGCGAATGCAATTCAAGCATCTGCTCGCGGCGCTTGCCATGCTGGTGGTGATCCCCGCGGCCGCGCAGCAAAAGCCGGCCCAAGCCCCGCTCCTGCTGCCGCAGATGCAGCTCCACGATCCCTTCATCGTCGCCGACAAGGCGACGAAGACCTACTACCTCTTCACCCGCAACGAGGCCGCGATGACCGGCGACCGCCGGCTCGGCACGATGGTCTATTCGAGCAAGGACCTTAAGCACTGGACCCGTCCGCGCATCGCCTTTGCGCTGCCCGAGGGCATCTGGGCCAAAGGCGGCGCCTGGGCGCCCGAGGTTCATCCGTGGAAGGGCAAATGGTATCTCTTCACCACCTTCCACGACGAGGCGGCAACGCTTCCGCCCGAGGGTAATCGCAAGCCCTATCGCCGCGGCACGATCCTCGCGGTCGCCGACAAGGTCGACGGCCCGTACCGCGTGGTGCGGAACGCCGCGCCGATCGCGCCCAAGGAGCTGATGACGCTCGACGGCACGCTGTATGTCGATGCCGCAGGCAAGCCGTGGCTCGTTTATGCGCATGAATGGCTGCAGACCACGATCGGTACGATCGAGGCGATCCCGCTCGACGACAGGCTCGCCGCTGCCGGCCGGCCGTACGTCCTGTTCCGCGCCAACGAGGCCGGCTGGGCCAAGGGCCAGCGCCAGCCCGACGGCGACAGCGTCTGGGTCACCGACGGCCCCCAGTTCCATCGCACCCGTACGGGCACGCTCCTGATGCTGTGGTCGAGCTATGGCGAGCGTGGCTATGTCCAGTCGATCGCCCGTTCGAAATCGGGCAAGCTTGAAGGGCCGTGGGAACAGCTCGAGCCTCTGGTCCGCCGTGACAGCGGCCACGGCATGCTGTTCCGCGCGTTCGATGGCCGGCTGATGATGGTGCTCCACCGCCCCTTCACCTTCGCGCTCGGCAAGCTCTACGAGATGAAGGACGCGGGCGATCGGGTGGAGGTGATCCGCGAGGCGACCGAGCTCGATCTCGAAGCTTATCCCACTCATCCCTGTATTCAGCCGCACACGCCGAGCGAACGAAAGGTCGATTGCTGAGCTCGCCGGTGCTCCTGCGAAGGCAGGAGCCTAGGGGCGTGCAGCACTCCGCTATCCTGGGCTCCTGCCTTTGCAGGAGCACGATTAGGGGAGCACCAGCCGCAACACGCTTGCCTCCGGCACATCCTCGCGCGGCAAATCACGGTTGGCCGGCAATGTCGCCCACGCAATCGCAACGCCGGATGCGTCCTCGACGGTATTGAGCTGCATCCCCGCCGGCACCCCGATACGCGCGCTCAACCGATCCGCCAGCTTCGTGCCCGGCCGCTCGCCAACGCGCGCGAGCGTATCGCCGTCGAGCAGCAAATCGATCGGCTTGCCATCGCGTATCACCGGCACGCGTAGCGTCTTTCCGTCCACCACCGGCGCCGCGATCCGCAATCGAAAATCGAGTGAGCCGTTGCCGCCGAAGTCCCAACGAAAGCCTTTCCAGTCGCTTGCCTGCGTGACCCGCCAGCGCCGGTCCTCGCGGCGTGCGACGAATATCTGGGTGTCCCCCGCCGAGTCAAACTTGTGGAAGGCGATTACGGGGCGGCTCGGCGCATCGAAGCCGATCGGCGTATTGTTGTTGATCATGCCACCGTGCGACCGCACCGGATCGACGATCTCGGCGTCGCGCAACCGGATCGGCAAGGGCAAAGGCGTGCCGTCCGACCGCTCCCAATGTAAAAGGTCAGGGCTCCGCGCGTAGGACAGATCGTGGTTGGTCGCCGCATCGGGCGTGTCGCGCCACACCCAGCTCAGGTGGAACCAGCCGTCGGGACCTGGCACTGGTCCGACGAAATAGGCGCTGCGCTTGCCCTCGCCATCCACGAGCGGCGCATCGGTCAGCCGCTTCCAGCCGGCCCCGTCCAGCACATTGTAAATTTCGCGCCCGCGTCCGCTGCCGCCGTCGCGATATTTGAAGATCAGCCGCCCGCCCGCATCCTTGAGGAACGTCGGATAGGTCATGCTCCGCTCGGCCGCCGGCTCGACCATCGCCGGCACCCGCGTCAGCGTCCGCACGTCGCCGGCGCCAGTCGTGCGGAAATAGACCAGGGGATCGTTGTGCATGTTCGCCGCGACGTGGAGCTGGCCCGCCGCATCCACTGCCATCGCGATGCGGTTGTGGCTGTCCCAGCCGACCCAGCCCGGCAGCTTCGTAAAGGTCCACCATGAGGACTTGAGCGGCCGGCTGGCGACACTCAGCTGACGGGCCGCATCGTAATAGCCGACATAGATGCGGTCCATAGTGACGACGAGTGCGAAGGGCACTTCGTTCCCCGCCCAGACCCGGTCGACCGCTTCCAGTTTCTGCGCCGCTGCCGGCACCGCGCACAGCAGCGCGAGCGGCGTCAGCAGCCGCAGCATCAATCGAGCCCGAGATCCGCGACCGCCGCCGCCGCCAGCAGGAACGCGCCGACGCCGTAATATTGGGTGTCGGTCGCCAGCACCTGCTCGGGGCGATCGCTGACCTGCTGCACCCAGCCGAGCCGCCCGTCGGGCTGGATCGCGCGAGTGAGCGCGGACCAGCCTTTGCGGATCGCCGGCGCATATTCCGCGCGCGGCAGCAGCCCCGCCTTGACCCCCCAGGCGAGACCATAGGTGTAGAATCCCGTGCCGCTCGATTCCGGCGGCGAATCCTCAGGCGCGAGCAGTGACGGCGCCCAATAGCCGTCGGGCTTTTGCACCGCCTTGATCTTGCCCGCCATCTCGATGAACAGCGTCTCGAGCTTCTTGCGCTCGGGATCGCCTTTCGGCAGCTTCGGTATCATCAGCGCGAGACCGGCGAGCACCCAGCCATTGCCGCGGCTCCAGAACATCTTGCGGCCCTGCGTGTCGCGCCGGTCGAAGAAGCGGCTGTCGCGATAGAAGAGCCGCTCGGCCGGATCGTAAAGGAAGTTGGTGGTCGCCCAGATCTCGCGGAGCGCATAGTCGCGATAGCGCGGGTCGCCGGTCTGCTTCGAAAGCTCGAGCATCGCCGGCGGCGCCATGAACAAGGCGTCGCACCAGCACCAGCGCGCGAGGCATTCGGTAGCGCCGTAGCCGCCCTTTTCGGGGACGACGAAGGCGAGCGTCACGCGCGGCGCGTTGTCGACGACATTGTCGAACGTCCGGCGGACCGACTGGAGGGGCGCCGCGTCCGCATTGTGCTTCGCCGCCCAGAGATAGCTCTGGGTGATCGCGTGATCGTCGGCGAAGAAGGGAAGGCGGCCCGGCTGCCATTGATTGGCGGCGCCCATGTCGAGGATCGCCTTGCCGATATCGGCGGGCGCGCCGTGATCGGCGAGCGCGGTCATGCCGACCCAGAATGCCGCTTGCTCCCATGCCCGTGGATTGCGCGTCTCGCCGCCGGCGCGGGAGATATGGCTGGTATCGGTCATCCGCGCGAGCTGCCAGCGCGCCAGCTTCACTGCCGTGGCGATCGCCGCACGCGGGCTCGCTTCGGCGCCCGGCCGGGCGAGCGCGGCGCCGGGTAGCGCGCCGGCTGCAGCCAGCAGAAGCAAGGCGGTGCGCAGCGACATATCGGGCTTCCCCTCTCCATTGTGTTTGGCAGAGGTCATAGCAAAGCGCCGGAAAAGAAGAAGGCCGGAGGACGGCATAGCGTCCCCTGGCCCTCAATGGCTCTCTGGCGGCTCCGATCAGAAGCGGAAGCGCACGCCCAGCGAATAGACGCGCTCCAGATATTTGGTCTGGAAACGATAGCTGTCGCCCGCCGTATTGTACTCGCGATAGGTCTTGATCGGCTGTGCGAGGATGTTGAGCAGATCGAACGCGACCGTGACGTTCTTGGTTGGGTTGATCGAGGCCGAGAAGTCGAGCGTGCCGAGCGAATCCTGGT
Organism: Sphingomonas psychrotolerans; assembly: GCF_002796605.1. NCBI lineage: Bacteria > Pseudomonadati > Pseudomonadota > Alphaproteobacteria > Sphingomonadales > Sphingomonadaceae > Sphingomonas > Sphingomonas psychrotolerans. Next base: position 2,369,185 of record NZ_CP024923.1, on the reverse strand, counting down.
AGAGCGGCCGCAGGAAATTGGCCTGCAAGTTCTGATACTCGACGACGAAATCCGAGCGCCAGTTATAGGCGAGCCGCGCCGAGAAAGGCCCGCTCTCGTACATACCGACCAGATTGTACGAATGCTCCGACACGAACGGTACCGGCTGCTGCCCGGGAAGCTGCAGCGCCTGGGTCGGCGAGAGCTCGGTGCCGGCGTCGATATAGGTGTAGTTCGCCTGGACGCCGAACCCGTGCGCCCAATTGGGCAGCGATTCGAAGTCGAGGAAGGTGGTGAACTGCGCCTCGATGCCCTGGATCCGCCCCTTGCCGCCGTTGAACGGGAGGTTGCCCCGCACGTTCGGCGCGTTCGGGATCTCCAGCACGGTCTGGTCGCGGAAGATGAAGTTGTTGGTGTCGCGCCGGAACGCCGCGAGGGAAACCAGCCCGGTGCGCGAGAAATAATATTCGAGCGACGCATCGTAGTTGGTCGAGGTGAGCGGCTTCAGGTCGGGATTGCCGCCATTGTAGTCGACGACGCAGTTGACGTTGTCGACTCCGCCGGTCGTGCAAACGCCGGGGGGCGTGCCGAGGAATCCGCCCGGGTTCAACTGATCGAAATTCGGCCGGGTGCGCGTCTTGGTATAAGCGAGGCGCAACTGCAGCTTCTCGGCGAGGCCGAAGCGGATGTTGGCGCTGGGCAGATAGTCCCAATATTTGTTGGTGCGGATGATCGGCGAGGTCACTTCGGTGCCGGTGCCCGGATTCTGCCGCGACGTGCCGTTCAGCGTTGTCTCGGTATGCACCGCGCGCAGGCCAATCGTGCCGTCCACCGGGATGCCGAGGTCGAAGCCGTAGCGGACCTGGGCATAGCCGGCGAAGACCTTCTCGCTCGCCGTAAAGGTCTCGAGCGGCTCGTACGGCGTCGCGCCGGTCGGGAAGCCGGTCAACGTGCGCAGTGCATCGATATTGTCGAACACACTGTCGAAGGTCGGCGCCGGGAATTTGGTGTCGGGCTGGAGTTTGTCGAAGCGGAACCCGCGCGGATATTGGTCGATCTCGACCGGGAGCGCCGACAGTCCGATGCCGCGGCCCAGCGTGTTGATGTAGCGGCCGCCGTTGCTGCGGGTGGCGCTGCGGTCGTTGTAGCGCACGCCCAGGTCGATCCGCGACAGCCAGTCCATGCCGGTTTCATATTGCGCATCGAGGCGACCTTGGATGTCGTCGCCCGCCGCCATGTATGAGCGGTCGAACAGGCCGCGCCACAGATAATTGGCGGGGTCGGCGCTGTTGAAGTTCAGGAAGTCGAACGTACCGCCACCATGGCCGTCCTGTACGTCGAAATTGACGTTGCGCACCGGCGAGCTGCTCAGCGCATAATCGATATTGGCCTGCGATTCGGTGTAGGTGCTGTCGGTATAGGCGACGTCGCCGGTGATCTTCAGCCCGCCGCTCGACCAGATGAAGCCGCCCGCGACCTGGTAGGTGTCGGTCTTGGCGTCGCGGAATTCGTAATAGCCGTCGGGCGTCGCCGCGTTGGTGACGGTCGCGCTCTGGAGCGAGCGGCTGCCGTCGTCGCGCAGCACCACGTTGCTGAACTGGGTGGCGCCGAAGGTGGGGACGAACATCCACATGTTGCTGTCGTGCCCGCGATAGCCCTGGAACAGGCCGTCGACGTAGAATTCGAGATTGGGGCTCGGGCGCCACTGGAGCGCGCCGTTGACCGAAGGTCGCCAGCGATCGCCGCGGCTGTAGAAGATGCCCTGGCCATTGGGGCGCACGAAATCGCCGGGGGCGGGGGTCACATTGGGGTCAGGGGTGATGTAGCGGTCGTTCTCGCGGGTCGCGTCGAGATACTGGATGTTCGTCATCGCGACGTTCACCAGCGCGCCGAACTCGCCGATTCCGGTATTCCAGCGATCGCTGACCAGCAGATTGCCGTTCCACGTCAGGTCCTGGCTCTGCTCGAAATGCACGCCGTGGGCCGAGCCCGACAGATGGAAGCCGTCAAAGTCGAACGGACGACGCGAACGGACATTGACCTGACCGCCGATACCGCCCTCGACGAGGTTCGAAGTGCCCGATTTGTAGACCTCGAGCGCGGCGACTGCGCCGGCGGGGAAGTCCTGGATCGCAACGAAGCGGTTCTCGGCGGTGAAGATCTCGCGGCCGTTATAGGTGGTCGAGATGTCGGGAAGCCCGCGCACCTGAACCTGCGCCGCCTCGCCGGCTGAACGGTTGACCTGCACGCCGGTCACCCGCGCGAGCGCGGCGGAGGCCGTGATGTCGGGGAGCTTGCCGATGTCCTCGGCGACGATCGCGTCGACGATGCCTTCAGACTGGCGCTTGATGTTCTGCGCCGATTCAAGGCTGCGGCGATAGCCGGTGACGACGATGGCGTCTTCGGCGGAGTCGTCCTGCGCCGTGACCTCGGCGGGCGCGGTATCGGCTTGTGCAGCGGGCGTGGCCTCGGTCTGCGCGAAGGCGGGAGCGGCTCCCGCCAGAATGAGAATCGAAGTCGAAGCGAGAATCGCAGTCTTCAGGCGCATCGCACACCTCCCCTTGGTAAATGACGAACAGGGCCCTTGCCGAGCCTCTCTCCAGGAAGTTGCGCCTATGCTACTGCTCCCCGGCGCCTGACAAGTGATTAATCATATCAATAAGACGGGGTGCACGGAATAGCGCCGGAGCGTGGCATGCAGGACACACTATGGGAGTCGTGTGGGGTGAGTCCCGGATCGTGGTGTGTTTGAAAGGCTCGGCCGATTTTGTGGGAACGATGCGCCGTCGCGCAGGGGGCGCGTTCGGCAGTCGCTGATCGAGCATGCTCCTCTTCTCGAGGGGCGATCGCCTCAACCCGGTTCCGACCAGGATCCGCCCAGGAAGCGGACCCTGATCTGCGCAAATCCTCCCCCGACAGGAGAGTGTTAGAATTCGAACCGTGCCGTCGTTCGCCGCTCGGCCATCATGAAGGCGTCGGCGACGATCTGCAGCGGCCGTATGTCGACATCGCTCTCGCCGGCCGCCACCAGTTCGGCGAAGCGCGCATAGAGCCGCGGATATTCGCGGTCCGGCGCCTTCTGCTCGTCGTCGCCCGGGAGCTGCAGGATGCTGCCGCCCATGCCGAGGCGCAGCGTGCCGGCGTCGGTGTCGATCTCGATGTCCCAGGTCTGCGGACCGGTCTGCAGAAAGTCGAACACCACATCGACCTTGGCATTGCCGCTGCGCATCTTGAGCTCGGCGGCGAGCGGCGAGCCGCGGCCTTCGGGCACTTCCATCCAGCCGGAAAGGAGCAGCAGCGGATCGGGCAAGATCTTGGTGGCGATCGACAGCGCATTGATGCCCGGATCGAACACGCCGAACCCGCCCGCCGCGAGGATCCATTCCTGTCCCGGATGCCAGCGGCGGATATCCTCGCGCCACGTGATCCGCACTGCCTGGATTTGCTTTCCTTGCAGCCACGCTTTTGCGGGCTCGACCCCCGCGGCCTCGCGCGAATGCCAGGTGGTGAACAGCACCACGCCCTTCGCCCGGGCCCGATCGGCAAGCGCCGCGATCTCGGTCAGCGTCGTCGCCGGCGGCTTTTCGAGCATCACGTGCAGCCCGGCGTCTATCGCCGTCACCGCTTGTTCGTAGCGGCCATCGGGCGGAGTGCAGAGCGAAACCGCGTCGAGATCGTGCCCGGCGATCATCGCTGCCACGTCGGGATATCCCGGGACGTTATCGAGTTGTGCGTTACGGCTGGCGGTTGCCGCTAGTTCGAAGCGAGTATCGGCCGCAAGGGCAGGGAGGTGCTGATCGCGTGCGATCTTGCCGATCCCGACCAGCCCGAGCCGGATCCGCTGCGAATTGGTTTCCGCCATCCTCTGCACTTCCTTTTATAAGATATATATGCTCTTCCTATTGCCACGCACTGCCGGTATCAAGCCCGCACGGCATCGCCGAGGCGAACAAAGTTGGTGCTGGAGTACAAGGCAATTACCCCACCGGAGAGGTGAATGAGCGACGCGGAAAATGGTTCGAATGGCGGACGCCCGCCCCTGAGGTCGCGCGCCTGGTTCGACAACCCCGCCAATCCCGACATGACTGCGCTCTATGTCGAGCGCTATCTCAATTTCGGCATCAGCCTCGAGGAAATCCAGTCGGGCCGGCCGATCATCGGCATCGCGCAGACCGGCAGTGACCTTTCGCCGTGCAACCGGCACCATCTTGTGCTGGCGGATCGCCTGCGCGAAGGGATTCGCGACGCCGGCGGCATCGCACTCGAATTCGGCACGCATCCGATCCAGGAGACCGGCAAGCGTCCCACCGCGGGGCTCGATCGCAACCTGCAATATCTCAGCCTCGTCGAGTCGATCTACGGCTATCCGATGGACGGCGTCGTGCTGACGATCGGCTGCGACAAGACCACGCCGGCTTGCTTGATGGCCGCGGCGACGGTGAACATCCCGTCGATCGCCTTGTCGGTCGGCCCGATGCTCAACGGCTGGTTCAAGGGCGAGCGCACCGGATCGGGTACGATCGTCTGGAAGGCGCGCGAGATGCTCGCTGCCGGCGAGATCGACTATCAAGGCTTCCTCAAGCTCGTCGCCTCCTCGGCGCCGTCGACCGGCTGGTGCAACACGATGGGCACCGCGACGACGATGAACTCGCTGTGCGAGGCGCTTGGTATGTCGCTGCCCGGCTCGGCAGCGATTCCCGCACCCTATCGCGACCGCCAGGAAAATGCCTATCGCACCGGCCTGCAGATCGTCGAGATGGTCCATGCTGACCGCAAGCCCTCGGACGTGCTCACCCGCACTGCCTTCATGAACGCGATCAGAGTCAATTCGGCGATCGGCGGATCGACCAACGCGCCGATCCATCTGAACGCGATCGCCCGCCATATCGGCGTCGAGCTGAGCCTCGCCGATTGGGAGGCGCACGGCTCGGATATTCCGCTGGTCGTCAACCTCCAGCCTGCCGGCAAATATCTCGGCGAGGATTTCTATCGCGCTGGCGGCGTTCCCGTGGTGATGGGGCAATTGCTCCGCGCCGGGCTGATCGACGGCAGCGCGCTGACCGTCAACGGCAAGACCGTCGCCGACAATGTCGCGACCGCCGAATGTGAGGATCTCGATGTGATCTTCCCGCTCGACGCGCCGATGAAGCCCGCCGCGGGCCTCACCGTGCTGTCGGGCAATCTGTTCGACAATGCCGTGATGAAGCTCAGCGTGATCTCGGACGAGTTCCGCAGCCGCTACCTCAGCAATCCCGACGACCCCGAGGCGTTCGAGGGTGTCGCAGTCGTGTTCGACGGCCCCGAGGACTATCACCACCGCATCGACGATCCCACGGTCGGCATCGACACCAATTCGATCCTGATCATGCGCGGCGCGGGTCCGGTCGGCTATCCCGGTGGCGCCGAGGTCGTGAACATGCGTCCGCCCACCGCCCTGATCCAGGCCGGCGTCCACGCGCTGCCCTGCCTCGGCGACGGCCGCCAGTCGGGGACCAGCGGGTCGCCTTCGATCCTCAATGCGGCGCCCGAAGCCGCGGTCGGCGGGGGACTGGCGATCGTCCGGACCGGCGATCGCATCCGCATCGACCTGAAGAACCGAACCGCCGACATGCTTGTCGACCCCGCCGAGATCGCACGGCGCCGCGAAGCGCTAGCGATCGATTACGTGCCCGAGGCGCAGACGCCGTGGCAGGAGATCCACCGCAATCTGGTCGGCCAGTTCGATACTGGCGCGGTGCTCGAAAGCGCAGTCAAATATCAGCGCATCGCCCAGACCAGAGGCATCCCGCGCGACAGCCACTGAATTCAGCCGCAATCAAAACAAAAATCGAGGGAGAGAGACGATGAAGACCATGACAGCCCTGGGCGTGCTGGCCGCGATGGCGATCGCCGCACCGGCCGCCGACGCCGCCACCGCGAAGCGCGGCACTTTCGGAAAGCTCCCCGACGGCCGCACCGTCGATTCGGTGCTGCTCACTAACGCGCGTGGCGTTTCGGCGAACATCATCGCGTATGGCGCGTCGATCCAGTCGCTGGTGATGCCCGATCGCGCCGGCAAGAAAGCCGATATCGCGCTCGGCCACGACACGATCGGCGACTATCTGAAGTTCCCCAACTTCATCGGCGCCACCGTCGGCCGCTTCGCCAATCGCATCGATGGCGGCCGCTTCAAACTCGGCGGACGCGAATATCAGACTCCGCTCAACGATGGCACCAATTCGCTCCACGGCGGTTCGGCCGGTTTCGACAAGGTGCTGTGGCAGGTCGTATCGGTGAAGAACGGCCCGACTGCGTCGGTGACCCTGCGCTATGTCAGCCCCGACGGCGATCAGGGCTATCCCGGCGCGCTGACCGTCGACGCCACCTATGCGCTCGACGAGGCGAACAACCTGACGATCGAGTACACCGCGACCACCGACAAGACGACGATCGTCAACATCTCGAACCATGCTTACTGGAATCTGTCGGGCGAGGGCTCGTCCAACGGCGCGATGGGGCATATCGTCACCATCCCCGCCAAGACCTATACCCCGGTCGACGAGACGCTGATCCCGACCGGCGAGTTCCGCCCCGTCACCGGCACCGTGTTCGACTTCAACAAGCCGCGCGCGATCGGCGACCGCGTCCGTGACGCGCGCGACAAGCAGATCGTCTATGGTCGCGGCTATGATCATAATTGGGTGATCGGCAGCAAGGTGACGACGAGCCAGCATCTGATGGCGCGCGTCTCCGATCCCGTCTCCGGCCGCAGCTACGAGCTCTGGTCGAACCAGCCGGGGCTGCAATTCTATTCGGGCAATTTCCTCAACGGCACCTTCGCGGGCAAGGCGAAGAAGATTTATCGCGAGGGCGACGCGATCGTGATGGAGCCGCAGATTTTCCCCGACGCGATCAATCAGAAGGGTTTCCCCGAAGCGCGACTCGAGCCCGGCCAGACCTATCGCAATGTGATGACCTACAAATTGAGCAGCGGCGCGGCCGCGGCGCGTCGTTGATCCGGGAGAGATAAGATGATCCGTCGCAGCTTCCTACTCTCCGCCGCCGCGCTCGCCCTCGCCACGGGGATCGCCCCCGCCGAGGCGCGCGATGCGTGGACCAAGGCGCAGGCCAATGGCTGGTACGATCGCCAGCCCTGGATGGTCGGCGCCAATTACAATCCGCGCACCGCGATCAACCAGTTCGAGATGTGGCAGGCCGAAACCTTCGATCCCGAGACGATCGATCAGGAGCTCGGCTGGGCGCAGTCGATCGGCATGAACACGATGCGCGTCTATCTCCACAACGTGCTGTGGGAAGAGGATCCCGAAGGCCTGAAGCGGCGCATGGACCAGTTCCTCGCGATCGCCGACAAGCACAAGGTCCGCATCATGTTCGTGCTGTTCGACAGCTGCTGGGATCCGGACCCCGTCTCGGGCCGCCAGCGTCCGCCGATCCCCGGTGTGCACAATTCGGGCTGGATGCAGGCACCCGGCGCCGCGCGCCTCGCCGACAAGCGCCAATATGACAAATTGCTCGCCTACGTCACCGACGTGGTCGGCCACTTCAAGAACGATCGGCGCATCGTCGCGTGGGACGTGTGGAACGAGCCGAACAATGGCGGCGGCGGCAATTACAAGCCGATGCCGAACAAGACCCAGCTCGTCGCCGGTTTGCTCGGCCGGGTGTTCGACGCGGCTTACGCCGTCGATCCCATCCAGCCGCTGACCAGCGGCGTGTGGATCGGCGAGAATTGGGACAAGCGCGCGACGCTCGACGCAGTCGAGAAGATCCAGCTCGATCGCTCGGAAGTGCTGAGCTTCCACGACTATAACTGGCCCGAGCAATGGGAGCGCCGCGCAAAGCAGATGCTGAGCTATGGCCGCCCGGTTCTGTGCACCGAATATATGGCGCGCGGCAACGGCTCGACCTTCGACGGCTCGCTGCCGCTCGGCAAGAAATACAATATCGCGATGATCAACTGGGGCTTTGTCGACGGCAAGTCGCAGACCCGGCTCCCGTGGGACAGCTGGAAGAAGCCGTACACCTATGACGAGCCGACGATCTGGTTCCACGAAGTGTTCCGCGCCGACGGCAAGCCCTATCGCCAGGCCGAAGTCGATCTGATCAAGCGCCTTGCCGCCTCGCCGAAGGGCGTGGTGCCCGCAGGCCAGTGATGCGCGCGCTGGTGCTGATCGCGGCGCTGCTGGCGGGGCTCCCGCCGGCAGCCTCGGCGCAGGAAGTGAAGTCGGTCTTTGTCGGCGCCGATCCCGATATCGAAGCCGCCGAGGGACGCTGGTGGATCTATCCGACCGGCGGCGACGGGCTGTCGGCCTGGTCCTCGCCCGACAAGGTCAAATGGACCAAAAGCGATCCGCTGATCCGCCTCAAGGACATCGCATGGGCCGATAACGATCGTGCGCCGCGCCACTATCTCTGGGCGCCGGACATGGTCCAGGCGGCCGGCGGCTGGTATTTCTATTATTCGGTCGGGCCGCAGAACCCGACTCCCAGCCGCCTCGGCGTCGCGGTGTGCAAGGGGCCGGCGGGGCCGTGTACCGACAGCGGCAAACCCTTGGTCACCGGCGGCAAAGGGTTCGAGGCGATCGACCCGGCGGTGTTCATCGATCCGAAGAGCAAGACCCCGTATCTCTATGCCGGCGGCAGCGCCGGCGCGACGCTCCGGGTCTGGGCGCTCAAGCCCGACATGGTCAACATCGACCGCGAAGTGCCGGTCGAGACCCCGCCGAACTTCACCGAGGGTGCCTTCGTGCACTATCGCAAGGGCATCTATTACCTGTCCTGGTCGGCCGGGCGGTGGAATGATTCGAGCTACCAGGTCCATTACGCCGTGGCGCTCTCGCCGATCGGGCCGTGGCGCTATGGCGGCGCGCTGCTCGTCGGCGACCGCAAATATCGCGGTCCGGGCCATCACAGCTTCTTCGAGGATCCGAAGGACGGGCAATGGTACATCGTCTATCATCGCTGGGAGGGCCAGATCGGCGACGGCCCCTATAGCGGCGACCGCCGCGTCGCGATCCAGAAGATCGCATATCGCGACGATGGCGCGATCCTCCCGATCAAGATGAAGTAACCCGAACGAAAAAGGGCGCTGCGGCTTCTGCCACGGCGCCCTGTTTTCTCCGGGTGAGAGCCTCTAGAAAGAAGCCCAATTGTCCCCTTCGGTGCCGGCCATCGCCGTCACCGGCAGCGCCTTGACCGACGAGACATAGCCCGCAGCCTTGGTCGTCGATCCGGCCGAAGCGCTCGCGCGTGCCGCCACCGGACGCACCCCGGCGCCGACGTTGAACCGCGACGCCTGTTCGCTCAGCGCGGCGACTTCGCCGCTGAGGTTGCGTGCGGCCGCCGAGGTTTCCTCGACCATCGCGGCATTCTGCTGGGTCGACTGATCCATCGTGGTGATAGCGATGCTGATCTCGCTGATCGCCGTCGACTGGGCCTGATTGTCGTTCGCCATCTCGCCGAGCAGCTTGTGGACTTCGCTCACGTCGCCCGAAATGTCGGCAAGCGCGTGATCGACCTTCTGGACCATCTCCACTGCCGCGACGATGTCGGTCTGGGTGGCGGTCAGCTGGTCTCGGGCGCGGCCGGCTTCCTCTTCGGCGCGCATCGCCAGCGCAGAGACGAGATCGGCGACGACTGCGAAGCCGCGGCCGGCTTCACCGGCACGGCCGGCTTCCACGGCGGCGTTCATTGCCAGAACCCGCGTCTGGAAGGCGATCTTGTCGAGCCCCTCGATCACGCTGTCGATGCCCTTGGCCGAATCCGCCACGCGGGTCATCGCCTGCACTGCTTCGTCGGCAATCGCGCGGCCGCCCGAGACGGTGGCGATGGCGCCGTCAGCACGCCCGACAGTACGTCCCGCGGACGCGGCGGTCGCCTTGAGACGGCCGTCCATCTGGGTCACTGCCGCCGAAGTCTCCTCGAGGCTCGCGGCATTGGCTTCGGTACGCCGCGCGAGATCCTCGGAAGCCTGGGCGATCTCGCCCGAACCGGTGCGGATCGTCATCGCGCTTTCCATCACGGTGCCGATCAGGTTGCGCAGTTCGGAGACCGCGGCGTTGAAGTTGACCTTCACCGATTCGTACGCCGGCGAGAACGCGTCGTGGATCTCGCTGGTCAGGTCGCCCTGCGCCAGCTTGCCGAGGCTTGCCTCGAGCGTGTCGACCACGCGCTGCTGTTCGGCATCGGCGATCTTCTTGGCCGCGTCGGTCCGTTCCTTCTCGACTGCCGCCTCGCGGAACACCAGCACGGCCTTGGCCATCGCGCCGATCTCGTCGCCTCGATTGGTGCCGGGCACGTCGACTGCGTTGTTGCCGCTGGCGAGCTTGTTCATCACTCCGGTCATCTGCGCCACCGGCGCCGCAATGCCACGTGAGAGCAACCAGCCGAGCAGCACCGAAAGCGCCACCGCGAACGCGCCGCCGATCCAGATCGCCCATTTGGCCGCGGCGACTGCCGCATTCTCGTGCGCGATCTTGTCCTCGACGCGTTGCTCCTGGGTGCCCGCGATTTCCTTGATCAACGGCCGGATCTCGCCGAGCATCTTGACGCCCGAAAGCGCACCCGCCTCGCCCCGGGTCGCGGGATTGCGCGCCAGCCGGATGATGTTGTCGAGCTTCTCGCGCAGCGCCTTGACGTTGGTGATCAGCTGGTCGGCGCGGGCATGCTGCTCCTTCGAGGTCGAATATTCCTTGAACTCGTCGACCGCCTTGAAGAACTTCTCGCCATTCTCGTCATAGGTCTTGGTGAATTCGTCTTTGCCGAGGATGGCGAAGCCGCGCGCGGCGTTTTGCTGTTCGAGCACGCCGGTGAGCAGCTTCTGGCTGATCTCGAGCGCGCGCAGCGAGCGTTCCTTGTCGTTGGCCGCGGCAGCCAGCGACGAGAGGTTCATGAAGACGATCACGCCGACACCGGCGAAAATTACGATCAGCGCGGCAAAGGCCCCCGCGAGCTTTCGCGAAATGGGGATGTTCTGCAAAGACATCATTGGCTCCGTAACAACAGTGCCGGCAGAGCGTCCGCAATTGCGGAGGTTCGCGAACCCGTCCCCCGCTCCCGCGGGTTCGACATACCGGTCATCCATACCATCATAGGAAGCGCGCCGAACGGGCGGAGCATGCCGCGCCGATATAGTTAGCGGCCGCGTCGCCGCCTTTTGCGTCTACGGAATATTTTTATTTAATTTCTAGAGGTTAGATGGATTTTTGAAGATAGAGGAATTTTCTGCATATTGCAGTCATCCGCGCTTCAGGACATCTCCTGAACCCGCGGAGGCAGCCACTGCGTTGTTCCGGGGGCTTTTTTGTTCCTTTCGTGCACACGGCGCGGCCTGAAAGGGACGGTTAAGGCGCAGTTGCAATGAGGCCGTCGCACCGACGTGCGGGCGTCGCGCGTCCGAGAGCGTCAGCCCTGCGCGTCGCGCGCTTCGACATGGTCAATCAGATCGAGCACGTCACCGATCAGCGCGCGCATCGCGGCGCGCGCAGCGTCGGGGTCGCGCGCTTCGATGGCGTCGCGCACTGCGGCGTGGTCTGCGACATTCGCGGTGCGCCCCTTCAGCCGATTGGTAAAGCGGATCGAGGTCCGCAATGCGGTGCCCACCACGTCGCGGAACTGCGCATAAAAGGGATTGCCCGAGGCGCGCAGGATCGCGACGTGGAACGCGATATCGGCCTCCAGCGTGTCCTCCAGCCCTTGTTCGGCGGCTTCCATCCGTTCGAGCCCTTGCGTGATCCGAGCCAGTTCGTCCGGCGTGCCGACGCGTGCTGCCAGCGCAGCCGCCTCGGGTTCGATCGCCACGCGTAACTGGTTGAACTGGCGCAGCAGATCGACCGAAAATTGTCGCTCGAGCAGCCAGTGCAACACATCGGTATCGAACAAATTCCAGTTGGTCGCCGGCTGGACCACCGTGCCCTGGCGCGGCCGGGCGCTCAGCAGACCCTTGGCAGTGAGCATCTTCACTGCCTCGCGCGTCACCGAGCGGCTGACGCCATGCTGCTTGGCGAGTTCGGCCTCGGTCGGGAATGCCTCGCGTTCGTAGCGCCCGGTGACGATCGCGCGCCCAAGGCTGTCGAGCATGCCGTAGGTGAGATTGCGTCCCAGCTGGGGCCGGGCATCCTCCGCGCCCAGCTGCGGGTAATTGTTCGACATCGACTGCCGCCCCTTGATCGACCCCGACAACGGTGTCAGGATCCTCTCCACGCCATTGTTTGACCTACGTTAGCGCAGTGGCGGCGCTGGACAAGTCCAATAAATACGATAAATGAACCAACGTCGTCGATCAGGGGCGGCACGGCGGGCTAGAGCGCGGCATGAGCCGCCCGGCCCGGGGGCAGGGAGGAAGCCATGACGAGTCTTTCGAACATCGATCTCTTCGTCGTAATCGCTTACGCCATCGGCATATTCGGGCTGGCGCAATGGGTGAGCCGCGAGAAAGCGGGTCATACCAAGGACACGTCGGACTATTTCCTCGCCTCCAAGTCATTGCCGTGGTGGGCGATCGGCGCCTCGCTGATCGCCGCGAACATTTCCGCCGAGCAGATCGTCGGCATGGCCGGTTCGGGCTATGCGATCGGCCTCGCGATCGCCTCCTATGAGTGGATGGCGGCGCTGACGTTGCTGATCGTTGGCAAATACTTCCTGCCGATCTTCCTCAAGAACGAAATCTACACGATGCCGCAGTTCCTCGAGCAGCGGTTCGGCCGCGTGCTCCCGGTGCTGATGGCGGTGTTCTGGCTCGCGCTCTACATCTTCGTGAACCTCACCTCGATCATCTGGCTGGGTTCGATCGCGGTCAACAAGGTGGCGGGGGTCGATCAGACCGCGGCGCTGATCGGGCTCGGCGGCTTCGCTCTGCTCTATCAGCTCTATGGTGGCCTCAAGGCGGTGGCGCTCACCGACATCGTTCAGGTGACGTTGCTCGTGCTCGGCGGCCTCGTCGTCTCTTATCTCACGCTCAATCAGATCGGCGGCGATCAGGGGGTGCTCGCGGGCTTCAAATTGCTGACCGAGCGCGCGCCGAGCCACTTCGACATGATCCTCGCGCAGGATAATCCCTTCTACAAGGATCTGCCCGGCATCGCGGTGCTGGTGGGCGGCATGTGGATCGCCAACCTGTCTTACTGGGGCTTCAACCAGTACATCATCCAGCGCGCGCTGGCCGCGAAGAACCTCGGCGAGGCGCAGAAGGGCGTGGTATTCGCTGCCTATCTCAAGCTGCTGATGCCGGTGATCATCGTCCTGCCGGGCATCGCCGCGGTGGTGCTCGCGCCCGAGCTGGCCAAGCCCGACGAAGCCTATCCGACGATGATGAAGCTGCTGCCCCCGGGCCTGCTCGGCCTCGTCTTCGCGGCTTTGATCGCGGCGATCATCGCCTCGACCGCCTCCAAGATCAATTCGATTGCGACGATCTTCACCCTCGATCTCTATGCCAAGGCGCGCGGCATGAAGACCCGCGGCGAGGACGGCATCGCCGTGGTCGAAGGACAGGAGAAGCACCTCGTCCTCGTCGGCCGCGTCGTCGCCGCGATCGCCGTGGTGATCGCGATCATCGCCGCCAAGCCGCTGATCGGCCAGTCGGACCAGGCCTTCCAGTTCATCCAGGAATTCTCGGGCTTCTTCACGCCGGGCATCACGGTGATCTTCCTGCTCGGCCTGTTCTGGAAGCCCGCCACCGAAGCCGGCGCGATCGTCGCGGCGCTCACGTCGGTGCTGCTGTCGACCTTGCTTAAATATTCGGTGCCGGCGCCGTGGCTGCCCGAGGTGTTGAACGCCTATCTGCTGCCGTTCATGAACCGCATGATGTTCGTGTTCGTGGTGAGCCTGTTCCTTGCGATGGTCGTCTCGCTGCTGGTGCGTGGACGCGGTGACGCCAATCGGGTGACGATGGAGGGCGTGACCTTCCGCACTACCGGGGCGTTCAACATCGCCGGTATCGGCGTGATCGCCATCCTGATCGCATTGTACGCGACCTGGTGGTGAGTTTCGGCAGCCGCTTCCTCGCCGTCGACTGGGGCACCACCAACCGGCGCGTGTTCCTGATCGCCGGCGGCGCGGTCGCGGAGACCGGGCGCGACGATCGCGGAGTGACTTCGGTCGAGAATTTCGAAGCCGAAGCGGCGGCGATCCGCGGGCGGTTCGGCGATTTGCCGATGCTGCTCGCCGGCATGGTCGGCTCGAACATCGGTTGGCGACCGGCACCCTATGTCGCCGCGCCGGCCGGCGTGGCCGAGATCGCGGCGGGGCTGTTGTGGATCGACGACCGCACCGCGATCGTCCCGGGCATTTCGACCTTGGTGGGCGGTCGGCCCGACGTCATGCGCGGCGAGGAAGTCCAGTTGCTCGGTGCCGCAGCGGCGGGGCTGGTTCCGGCGAGTTCGCTGCTCGCCCAGCCAGGCACGCATTGCAAATGGGTCGAGATGCAAGACGGCAAGGTGGCCGATTTCGTTACCGCGATGACCGGCGAGCTGTTCGCATTGCTCCGCAAGCACGGCCTGCTGGCGGCGCAGCTGGACGGCGAGGTAACGCTGGGCGCCGCATTCCTCGAAGGAGTGGAGGAGGGCAAGCGACAGGATATCGCTGCCTCGTTGTTCGGCATCCGCGCCGCCAAGATGTTGGGCCGGCGCGACGACGCTGACGCCACTTCTTTTGCCTCCGGCCTGCTGATCGGCGCGGACGTGGCCGCCCGGCTCGCCACCTCCGGGCACGACACCGTCCATATCCTCGCCGATCCGATGCTCGGCGGGCTCTATTCGGCGGCGATTGAGGCCCATGGCCGCGCCGCGCATTTGATCGACAGCCATGCCGCGTTCGTCGCGGGCATCAACGAGATTGTGAAGCAATGAGCCATGTTCCCGCCTTCGACGCCGCCTTTGCGCGCTGCCCGCTGATCGCCATTTTGCGTGGCGTGAAGCCCGACGAGGTGGAGGGGATCGGCGACGCGCTGGTCGAGGCAGGCTTCACCCTGATCGAAGTCCCGATGAATTCCCCCGATCCGCTCGATAGCATCGCGCGCCTCGCCCGCCGCTTCGAGGGCAAGGCAGTGATCGGTGCCGGCACCGTGCTGAACGAAGGCCAGGTCGAGCAAGTATTGGCGGCGGGTGGCACGATGATCATCTCGCCCAACGCCAACACCCGCGTGGTCGCCGCCACCGTCGCGGCCGGCATGGTCTCGCTTCCCGGTGTCGTCACCCCGACCGAGGCCTTCGCGGCCCTCGAAGCCGGCGCCACTGCGCTCAAGCTGTTCCCGGCCGAGGGATCGAGCCCGGCGATCCTCAAGGCGATGCGCGCGGTGCTGCCGAGGGACCTGCGCCTGCTCCCGGTAGGCGGCGTTACCCCCGACACTATGGATCCGTGGCGCGAGGCCGGGGCAGCGGGCTTCGGCCTGGGCTCGGCCCTCTACAAGCCCGGTCTCACCGCTGCCGAAGTCGGCGAGCGGGCACGGGCGTTCGTCTCGGCACTGGCACGCTGACCCGATAATCGCCTAGACCCGCTCCGGGAGAGGGGGCGAGGTGAACCAGCCACGCAAGAAAATGATTGTCGTCGGCGGCGGCACGGCCGGTTGGATGGCTGCGTCGGCGATCGCCAGGATGCTGCCGCATGCGGCCAGCGTCGAGCTGATCGAATCCGCCGAGATCGGCATTGTCGGGGTAGGCGAGGCGACTCTTCCGCATCTGCGCGCCTACCTCCAGACGCTCGGGCTCGACGAAGCAGAGTTCATGGCCGCCACCCATGCCACGTACAAATTGGGGATCGAGTTCCGCGATTTCGGCAAGCCGGGCGACGCCTATCTCCACCCGTTCGGCGATTTCGGCCGGCCGCTCAACGACGTGCCGTTCCTCCACTGGTGGCTGCGGATGCACGCGCTGGGGCAGGGTGGCGAGATCGCCGATTATTGCGTTGCCAACGTCATGGCCGCGCAAAAGCGCTTTTCGCCGCCCGCCGCCGATCCGGACGCTTTGCTCTCGGCGTATAGCTATGCCTATCAGTTCGATGCGACTCGCTTCGGACCCTTCCTGCGCGGCTTCGCCGAGGCGAGGGGGGTCAAGCGCACCGAAGGCAAGATCGTCTCGGTCGAACGCGACGGCGGCACCGGCGACGTCGTAGCTTTGGTGCTCGAGAGTGGCACGCGGATCGAAGGCGATTTGTTCGTCGATTGCTCGGGCTTTCGCAGCCTGCTGCTTGGCGACGCGCTGGGTGAGGCTTGGGAGGATTGGTCGCACTGGCTCCCCTGCGATCGTGCGATGGCCCTGCCTTGCGCCTCGCCGTCGGGCGAGATCGAGCCGCTCACGCGCGCCACTGCCATGCCGGCCGGATGGCGCTGGCGCATCCCGCTCCAGCACCGAGTGGGCAACGGCTATGTCTATTCGAGCGCGCATCTTTCCGACGACGCGGCGTCGGCAGCGATCCTCGGTGCGATCGAGGGTGAGCCGCTCGCTGATCCCCGCGTGCTCCGCTTCAAGGCCGGGCGCCGCAAGCGCAGCTGGTCGCACAATGTGATCGCGGTGGGTCTCGCCTCGGGCTTCCTCGAGCCGCTCGAATCGACCAGCATCTATCTGGTGCAGATCGCGATCCAGCAGCTGGTCGATCTGTTTCCGATCGGCGGGATCCAGGCTGCCGACCGTGACGAATTCAACGCCCAGGTCGACTATGAATATGACCGGATCCGCGACTTCCTGATCCTGCATTACCACGCCAGCACCCGCGACGATTCGGACTTCTGGCGCGACGTGCGGCACATGCCGATCCCCGACAGTCTCGCGGACAAGATCGAACTCTTCCGGCGCGCCGGACGCATCCAGCGCTATAGCCGCGGGCTGTTCTTCGCGCCGAGCTGGATCGCAGTGCTGATCGGGCAGGGCGTGATGCCGCAAGGCTGGGACCAACGCGTCGACACCGCCAATCCGCACGAGCTCGGCCAGGCGCTCGGCCGGCTGCGTGTGCAGATCGCCAGCGACGTGGCAACGCTCCCCGGCCACCGCGTGGCGCTCGGTCTGCAGGCATGAGCGACCGCGCGATCCGCAGCATCGCGATTCTCGGCGGCGGCATCACGGGATTGTCCGCCGCGGCCGCCTTCGCCCGCGCGCTGCCGCAGCTCGCGATCACCGTGATCGAGACGCCGCCCGATCCCGCCGCACTCGCCGATCGGCTGCCCGGCAGCACGAGCGCGATCCACCGCTTTCATGCGAGCATCGGCCTCGACGAGCGGGACTTGCTTCGCGCCGGCGCCGCAGTGCCGCGGCTCGGGTTGCGTTTCGAGAACTGGTCCACAGGCGCCGCGACCTGGTATCATGTCCACGGCGAGCATGGCGCGCCGACGGGGGCCGTCGCCTTCCACCAGCTCTGGGCGCGGGCACGGCGCGAAGGTCGCGCCGAGGCGTGGCACCGTTACGCCGCTGCGGGGGTGCTCGCCGAGGCGAGCAAATTCGTCCACCCGCAGCCGGGCACTCCGCTCGCCACGTTCGACTATGCGCTGCGGCTCGATCCGGAACGCTATCGCCCGATGCTGACCGCCTTGGTCGATCGGCTCCGCGTGGCGCGGTTCGCGGGCGCGTTCGGCACGATCGAGCGGCGTGCAGACGGCGGTGTCGCAGCGCTGATGTCGGCCGACGGACGGCGAGTCGAGGCCGATCTGTACGTGGATGCTTCGGGTCCCGCCGCACCTTTGGCGGACGCGGTTGCGCAAGACTTCGAGGATTGGGGAAGCGTGTTGCCCTATGACCGCGTCGAGATCGGCGAGGCACCGACGAGTGCGGCGGATCCCAACGATACGATCATCGGCGGCGCTGGCGGTTGGCAATTCGCCGCGTCGTTGCCGGGCAAGACCTTGCTCGGCCGCGTCCACGCCGATCGGGGGGAAGGGACCTCGATCGCGATCCGCCCCGGCCGGCGCGCTGCCCCATGGGTCCAGAATATCCTCGCAATCGGCGATGCCGCTGTCGCGCTTGATCCGTTGCACTGGCCCAATCTCCACCTCGCCCAGAGCAGCATCGCGCGCGCGATCGAGCTGCTCCCGGGCCGCGATTGCCATCCGGTGGAGACCGCCGAATATAATCGCCGCGCGCGGGCCGAGGCCGAGCGGATGCGCGATTTTCAGGCGCTGCATTATCTTCGCGCCGGCGCGAAGATCGAAGTGCCGGACAGCCTCGCGCGCGTCGTCCAGCAATTCGAGCAGCGCGGGCGGTTCGTTCATCAGGACGAGGACGGCTTGCTCGAGGAAATCTGGATCTCGGCGTTGCTGGGGCTGGGCGTGGTGCCGGGTGCGACCGACCCGCTGGCCTTGGCGGTGTCTGCCGACGCAGCTGCCTCACGGATGGCCGAGATGCGTGCCGGCCTCGCCACGCTTCCCGCGCGACTGCCCGGCTACGCCGATTATCTCGCGCGGTGCGGAATGCCGACCTGACGGGGTTAAGGCTGCGGTATCGCCGCCTGCGGTCCTTGCGAGGTTACTTGCAGCAGCGAATCGCCGCCCAGCGTGCGATATAGCGTCACGAGATTGCTCGCCCGCACCAGTCGAGTATTCACGAGGGTACGCCGAGCCGAATACAGCGAGCGTTGCGCGTCGAGGCTAGACAGGAAGGTGTCGATCCCGCCGCGATAGCGCGCCTCGGCGAGCCGGAACGTGTCGGCTGCCGCATTGGTCTGCGCCTCGGTGGCGCGCAATTGCTCGGTGATCGTCCCGCGCCGGGCCAGCGCATCGGCCACCTCACGGAACGCCGACTGGATCGCGCGCTCATAGCTGGCCACTGCCGCCTCGCGCTGCGCTTCGCTCAGCCGGACATTGGCGCGGCCGGCGCCGGCGTTGAAGATCGAATAGCTCGCATCGGCACCGCCGGACCAGTTGAACCCGCCACCGCTGAACAGCCCGGTCAGCGCATTGCTCGCGAGTCCGAGCAGCCCGGTGAGCGAGATGCGCGGGAACAGGGCGGCCCGCGCCGCGCCGATCTCGGCATTGGCGGCGCGGAGCGCATATTCGGCCTGCACTACGTCGGGGCGGCGGAGCAGTATGCTCGAATCCACTCCCGCGGGAAGCTCGGTGATCGTCGGTGCGGCTTCGTCGAGCGATGCGGGTAGCAGCGCCGGATCCACCGGTGCCCCGATCAGCAATTGCAGCGCGTTGACGTCCTGCGCCAGCGCCGTGCGCTGCTCGGCAAGGTCAGCGCGTGCGCCTTCGAGCACTTGCTCGGCCTGACGCAGATCGGTGCGCGGCGCGATCCCGCCTTCGAGACGCGCCCGGGTCAGGCGGACGCTGTTCTCGGCATTGGATGCCGTGTCCTGCGCGATCTTGAGCAGACTCGCGTCCGCTGCATAACGCAGCCACGCGTCGGCGATGTCGCCGACCAAAGTCAGCCAGGTCGCTCGCGCGCCGGCTTCGGTCGCGAAATAGCGGTTCTGCTCGGCGCGAGTGAGCGAGGCGACCCGGCCGAACAGGTCGAGCTCGAACCCGGTGATCCCGGCGTCGGCAGTAAAGCGGGTGCGGGTGCCCGATCCCGCAGATGCGCTGCCGCTCTGGCCATTCGAAACCGTCGCGCCGGC
The DNA here is from genome assembly GCF_002796605.1 of Sphingomonas psychrotolerans. NCBI lineage: Bacteria > Pseudomonadati > Pseudomonadota > Alphaproteobacteria > Sphingomonadales > Sphingomonadaceae > Sphingomonas > Sphingomonas psychrotolerans. The sequence goes on along the minus strand of NZ_CP024923.1, from coordinate 2,349,673 downwards.
GCCGGCCGTGACTTCGGGGAGACGTTCGGCGCGCTGGATGCGATATTGCTCACGCGCGACACGGATGTTCGCCGCGGCCACGCGCAGATCGCGATTCTGGGTCAGTGCCTGTGCGATCAGCTTCTGGAGCCGGGCATCGCGGAAAATGTCGCGGTACGTCACGGCCGGCAGCGTCGCTTCGCTGTTGATCAGGTAGGCGTCGCCGACCGGCCACGAAGGCGGTACCGGCGCCGCGGGCTGTACGTATTTGGGCTCCACCGAGCAGCCGGCCAGGGCGAGGGCCAGAACCGCTCCCATTGTCGCCCCGGCCTTGTGCCGGGGTCCACCGTGCGGCTTGGCAAGGGGCGAGAGGCGAGCGGCGCTCGGTTGCGGCACCGTGGACCCCGGCACTTTGGCCGGGATGACGATGTTGGAGCGGAGAACCCTGAACATCATGCCGTGGCCTCCGGAGGCTTGCGCCGCTCGCGCACTGCCTTGAGCCCATCGCGCACTCCGCGGCGGACCAGCACGAAGAACAACGGTATGTAGAAGATCGCAAGGATCGTCGCGGTCAGCATGCCTCCAATCACCGCAGTGCCGATCGCGATGCGGCTGTTGGCGCCCGCGCCGGTCGATATCGCCAGCGGTAGCACGCCGAAGATGAAGGCGAGGCTGGTCATCAGGATCGGCCGGAGGCGGATGCGGGCCGCTTCCAGTGCCGCGTCGATCACGCGCTTGCCCTCCTTCTCGGCGCGCTCGGCGAATTCGATCATCAGGATCGCGTTCTTGGCGGCAAGGCCCATCGTGGTGAGCAGGCCGATCTGGAGATAGACGTCGTTCTGCAAGCCCCGCAGCGTGACTGCGAACACCGCGCCGACCAGCCCGAGCGGAATTACCAGCAGCACCGCCACCGGGATCGACCAGCTCTCGTAGAGCGCCGCGAGGCACAGGAACACGACGAGCAGCGACACCGCATAGAGATACGGCGCCTGCCCCGACGACAGCCGCTCCTGGAAGGAGAGGCCGGACCAGGCGACGCTGGTGCCCGGAACCTGCGTAGCGAGTTCCTCCATCCGGCGCATCGCGTCGCCCGAACTCTTGCCCGGCGCGGCCTGGCCCTGGATTTCGAACGCCGGAATGCCCTGGAAACGCGACATCGTCGTCGGCGCGGTCGCCCAGCTGGTCTGTGCGAAGGAGGAGAAGGGCGCCATCTCGCCGCTGCGGGTGCGGACGAACCATTCGGCGATATTGTCGGGCGCGGCGCGATATTGCGCATCGCCCTGGACATAGACGCGCTTCACCCGGCCGCGATCGATGAAGTCGTTGACGTAGCGGCCGCCCCAGGCGGTCGACAGGGTGGAGTTGACGTCGCTCTGGTTCACTCCCAGCGCGGCGAGCTTCTGCTGATCGATATCGACCTTGAGCGTCGCCACGTCGGGCAGATCCGAGAGGCGTACCTGCGCCAGCTCGGGATCGTTGTTGGCAGCGGCAAGCAATTTGTCGCGCGCGGCGAGGAACTGTTCGCGCGGCATCCCGCTCGAATTCTGGAGCTGCATCGTGAAGCCACTCGATTGGCCGAGCCCGCGGATCGCCGGCGGCACCAATGCGAAGACCTGCGCGTCGCGGAAGTTGCGGAATGCGCCCGACGCGCGCTGGACGATCGCTTCGGCGCCATTCTCCTTGCCTTTGCGCTCGGACCAGTCGGCGAGGTTGATGAAGCCCTGTCCGGTGTTCTGGCCGCTGGCGCCGCCACCACCGCCGCCGCCGGTGACGGTGAACATCGTCGCCAGGTTCTTGCTTTCCTGCTCCCTGAAGTAACGCTCGACCGCACGCTGCACTTCCTGCGTGCGGCTCTGCGTCGCGCCCGCGGGCAGGCGGAACTGCACCGATGCCGCGCCCTGATCCTCGGTCGGCAGGAAGCCGGTGGGGAGGCGGGTGAACATCAATACGAGCAACAGGCACACGGCCGCGTAGAGCAGCAGGAACAGCCATTTGCGGTTGACCACCGTGGTGACTGCGCCGGTATAGCGCTCGACGCCGCGATCGAAATTGCGGTTGAAGCCGTCGCGCGCGCGGCCGAAGAAGCGACCGACTGCGGGGAAGCGCCGCTCGACCCAACCGCCCTGATGCTCGCTCTTCTTCTTGAGCAGAGTAGCGGTCAGCGCCGGCGTCAATATCAGCGCGACCAGCACCGACAGCACCATCGCCGAAACGATGGTCACCGAGAATTGCCGGTAGATCACGCCCGTAGAGCCGCCGAAGAACGCCATCGGCAGGAACACCGCCGAGAGCACCAATGCGATGCCGACCAGCGCCATCTGGATCTGATCCATCGACTTGATCGTCGCGTCGCGCGGTGAAAGATCGGGATCCTCGTCCATCAGCCGCTCGACATTCTCGACCACGACGATCGCGTCGTCGACGAGCAGGCCGATCGCGAGCACGAGACCGAACAGGGTCAGCGTATTGATCGAGAAGCCGAGCGCGTAGAACACCGCGAAGGTCCCGAGCAGCACCACCGGCACTGCGACAAACGGGATCAAGGTCGCGCGCCAGCTCTGCAGGAAGACGAACATCACGATCACGACGAGGACGATCGCCTCGATCAGCGTCTTCACCACTTCTTCGATCGAGAGCTTGATGAACGCGGTCGTGTCGTTGGCGTAGGCGAACTTGAAGCCGGCTGGGAAGCCGCGTGCGATTTCCTCGACCTTGGCCTTGACCAGTTCGGCGGTCTCGAGCGCGTCGGCGCCGGGAGCCAGGCTGACGGCGATGCCGGCGCCGGGATGGCCGTTGACCCGGCTGACTGCATTGTAGCTCTCGGCGCCGAGCTCGACCCGCGCGACGTCCTTGAGCAGCACGTTGGCGCCGCTGGTCTCGGTCTTGAGGATGATTCGTTCGAACTGCGCCGGGGTCTGGAGACGCGACTGGGCGGTCACCGTGGCGTTGAGCATCTGGGTGCTCGGTTGCGGCTGGCCGCCGATCTCGCCCGCGGCGACTTCGGTATTCTGGTTGGTGATCGCAGTGATCACGTCGCTGGGCATCAGCGCATAGCTCGCCAGCCGATCGGGGTTCAGCCAGATTCGCATCGCATAGGGCGCACCGAACACGTTGGTCTCGCCGACGCCGGGGATCCGCGCGAGCTGGTCCTGCATGTTCGAGGCCATCCAGTCCGATACGTCCTGGTTGGTGCGCTTGTCGGTCTCGTCATAGACGCCGACGATCATCAGGAAGTCGGGGTTGGACTTGGTGACGCGCAGCCCCTGCTGCTGGACCTGCTGCGGGAGCCGCGACAGTGCCTGCTGGACCTGGTTCTGGACCTGGACCTGCGCGATGTCCGGATCGGTGCCCTTCTCGAACGTCGCCGAGATGTTGACCTGCCCGCGTGACGTGGAGGACGAGCTGAAATAGATCAGCCCGTCGATGCCGGTCAGCTGCTGCTCGATCACCTGGGTGACCGAATTCTGCACTGTCTCGGCCGAGGCGCCGGGATAGGAGGCGCGGACATTGACCTGCGGCGGCGCGACGTCGGGATATTGCGCGATCGGCAGCGACATGATCGCGCCGACGCCCATCAGCATGACGATGATCGCGATCACCCAGGCGAAGATCGGGCGATCGATGAAGACGCGTGACATGGGCGGTCAGCCGCCCTTCTTGGCGGCGGCGCCCTGTGCACCCTGGTCGCCCTTCGGCGCCTCGATGCGCTGCGGGGTGGTGACGGGGACGGGGCGAATCTCGGCGTCCGGGCGCAAATTGGCGGTGCCCTGGACGATGACCTTGTCGCCGGGCGCGAGGCCCTGCGTCACCACCCAGTTCGCGCCGAGGGTGCGTTCGGCGATCACGGTGCGCGCAACCGCGCGGTTGCCCGGCCCGACGACATAGACGGTGGCATTGCCGCGCGGATCGCGCGACAGCCCGGCCTGGGGCACGAGGAACGCCTGACGGTTGATCGCCTGCGCGAACGCGGCGCGCGCGAACATACCGGGCAGCAATATGCCCTCGGGATTTGGGAATCGGGCGCGCAGCGTCACTGTCCCGGTGTTCGCATTGACCATCACTTCGGAGAATTCCACCGTTCCGGTCTGGCCATAGTCGCTCCCGTCCTCGAGCTTGAGGCGGACCACCGCGCTGGCGGGCGCGAGCCCGCCTTGCGCCAGCGATCTGCGCAGCGCGAGCATGTCGGCGCTCGATTGCTGGATATCGACATAGATTGGGTCGAGCCGCTGGATCACCGCGAGCGGATCGGCCTGATTGGTGGTGACGAGTGCGCCTTCGGTAACCAGCGAGCGGCCGATCCGGCCGGTGATCGGGGCAGGGACGCGCGTGAAGCGCAAATTGATCCGCGCGGTGCGCAACTGCGCGTTGGTCTGCGCCACGCCCGCCGCCGCCTGCCGCGCCTGCGCTGCGGCATCGGTGTAATCCTGCTGGCTGACGGCCTCCATCTTCGCGAGCGGGCGATAGCGATCGGCGCGGATTCGGGCGGCTTCGGCCGTGGCGCGCGCGCTCTGCAGATTGGCTTCGGCCTCGGATGCCTGCGCCTGATAGAGGCTGGGATCGATCTGGTAGAGCGTCTGGCCGGCGCGGACGATCGAGCCCTCGGTGAAGAAGCGCCGCTGGACGATCCCGGCGACTTGCGGCCGCACTTCGGACATCTGGAACGCAGTCACCCGGCCGGAAAGCTCGGTCACCACCGGCACGCTGGTCGGTTGCACCACGACGAAGCCGACCTGCGCCGGACCGCTCGCGCCGCGTCCGCCCTTTTTCTGCGCGTCGGCGCCACTGCTGCCGCACGAGGCGAGGAGGAGTGCCGTAGCCGCCAGCGCAAGAGCCGATCGGCCGGGAAGGTTCGAAGGTTTCAGATTCAATTCGCAGACCCGCTCGTAGCGCCTTGGGGAGGCGCAGTTCAGTTCCGAAACTCGCCCATAGGACAGCTGGTTGCGCGGCTACCAGCGTAGAAATGTATCAGAATGTGTCAGCCATGTCCCCGGATACACGAAAGGCCGCTTCCCTCGCGGGAAACGGCCTTTCCATTGTCAGCCGCTGCGGCCAGCGACCCGTATTCAAAGCCTCAGCGGGCGGCTCCGACGAAGCCGACCGAAGTCCGAGTGCGCACCGCAGACGGCGTTTGACAATGAGACATTCGATCACCTCCTTCCATGTTGTTGAACTCGAACGGGAATATGGGCGGGGCGCGGCGCATTTAAAGGGAGTGGCGCAAATTTTATGAACGCCCTAGAAACCCGGCCGAAATGGCACGTATCGAAACCCCCAAGCGCATCCGGGGCACTCAGGACATTTTCGGCGACGAGCAGCGACGTTTCGCTACGGTGCTCGACACGTTCGAACGCGTCCGGCGGCTCTATTGCTTCCAACGGCTCGAGATTCCGATCTTTGAGGCGACCGGCGTCTTCGCCCGCTCGATGGGCGAGACCAGCGACGTCGTCTCCAAGGAAATGTACACCTTCGAAGACCGCGGCGGCGATTCGCTGACCTTGCGCCCCGAATTCACCGCCGGCATCGCCCGCGCGTACATCACCGAGGGCTGGCAGCAATATGCGCCACTCAAGCTCGCTACCTCGGGTCCGGTGTTCCGCTACGAGCGCCCGCAAAAGGGGCGGTTTCGCCAGTTCCACCAGGTCGACGCCGAGATCATCGGCGCGGCCGAGCCGGCCGCCGATGTCGAGTTGCTCGTGCTGGCGGACCAGTTGCTGAAGGAGCTGGGCATCACCGAAGGGGTGACGCTCCAGCTCAACACCTTGGGCGACGCCGAGACGCGCGACGCGTGGCGCACCGCTTTGGTCGCGCATTTCGAGGCGCACCGCGACGCGCTGTCCGAAGACAGCCAGGTCCGGCTCGACAAGAACCCGATGCGCATCCTCGATTCGAAGGACCCGCGCGACCGCCCGATCGCCGACAGCGCGCCCGATATCGACGCGTATCTGACCGAGGAGGCCGCGGCTTTCTTCAAGGCAGTCACCGACGGCCTCGACGCGGCCGGGGTGCAATGGACCCGCAACAGCCGTCTCGTCCGCGGGCTCGATTATTACCGCCACACCGCCTTCGAGTTCGTCACTGATCGCCTCGGCGCACAGGGCACCGTCCTCGCCGGCGGTCGCTATGACGGACTGATCGGCTCGCTTGGCGGGCCCGAGACGCCGGGCGTGGGCTGGGCCGCGGGTGTCGAGCGGCTCGCGATGCTGATCGAGGAGCCGGCGGCGGAGCAAGCCGACGTGATTCTCGTGATCGAAGAAGATTCGGCGTTGAATACTGGCTTTCGAGCCCTGAAGCTGTTTCGCGAAAACGGCCTCTCCGCTGAAATGATTGCATCCGGTTCGCCTAGAAAGCGATACGACAAGGCAGTGAAAGTCCGCGCTAAAGTGATTGTGTCCATTCGCGGCGATGAGGATTCGTCGAATATCAGCACACGGGCGGACACGGGCGTACAAGAGCATGAGCAGGTCAAGGAGCTGATCCTGCGGTTGGTCGACGCATGATCAGCATCCCCGCCGACCGTATCGCCGCGATCGAGGCGCGGCGCGACGAATTGCAGGCGCAGATGGCGACCGGCGACTTGCCGGGCGACCGATACGTCCAGGTCTCCAAGGAATATGCCGAGCTCGAGCCGGTGGCACAGGCCGCGGGCGAGGTCCGGCGGCTGCGCGCCGAGGCGGGCAGCCTCCAGCACATGACGCAGGACGCCGACGAAGAGCTGCGGGCGATGGCGGTCGAGGAGCTGCGCGCCAATAACGATGCTCTCGCCGCCGCCGAACGGTTCCTCGCGCTCGCCTTGCTGCCGCGGGATGCCGCCGACGAGCGCCCGGCGATGCTCGAAATCCGCGCCGGCGTCGGGGGCGACGAGGCGGCGTTGTTCGCCGGCGATCTGCTGCGCATGTACCAGCGTTATGCCGATCGCATGGGCTGGCGGATCGAATTGATCACGGCCTCCGAATCGGAATTTGGCGGCTATAAGGAAGTCGTGCTCAGCGTCACCGGCGTCGGCGTGTTCGCCAAACTGAAGTTCGAAAGCGGCGTCCACCGGGTCCAGCGCGTCCCCGCAACCGAGGCGGGCGGACGCATCCACACGTCTGCCGCGACGGTGGCGGTGCTGCCCGAGGCCGAGGAAGCCGATATCCGGATCGACGACAAGGATCTCCGGATCGACATCTATCGCGCGTCGGGGCCGGGCGGGCAGGGGGTCAACACTACCGATTCCGCCGTGCGCATCACTCATTTGCCGACGGGCACGATCGTCATCCAGCAGGACGAGCGCTCGCAGCTCAAGAACAAGGCCAAGGCGATGAAGGTGCTCCGCACCCGCCTCTACGAGGCCGAACGCGACCGGCTCAACTCGGCCCGTGCGGGCGCGCGCCAGACGATGGTCGGCTCGGGCGATCGTTCCGAACGCATCCGGACCTATAGTTACCCCCAGGGCCGGGTGACCGACCACCGCATCAATCTGACGCTCCACCGCCTGCCCGAAATCCTCCAGGGCGAGCTGGACGAGTTGATCGGCGCGCTGACCGCGCAGGACGAGGCGGACCGGCTGGCGCAGCTGGATGGGTGATTTCTGCTTAATTCCCCTTCCGCTTGCGGGAGAGGTTAGGGGAGGGGAGTGCCGCGAGCGGGCTGCGGCATGACAGCCCCTCCCACAACCAAGGGAGTTCGGACGACACTTGCCGAAGCGACGCAGTTACTCTCGACCGTCACCGACACGGCCCGCCTCGATGCCGAACTGCTCATGGCCCACGCGCTCGGCATCTCGCGACAGGAGCTGCTGCTCCGCCATCTCGACGTTTCCGTCCCGGCTACCTTCGAGCCGCTCCTCCAGCGCCGTCTCGCGCATGAGCCGATCGCCTATATCACCGGCATTCGCGCCTTCTGGACGATCGAGCTGCAGGTCGGCCCCGGCGCGCTGATCCCGCGGCCCGACAGCGAGACGCTGATCGAAACCGCGATCGACTATTTCGACGAGCGCGCGCCGATGCGGATCCTCGATCTCGGCACCGGCCCTGGCACCTTGCTGCTCGCCGCGCTCGATCAATGGCCCGAAGCGCATGGGCTCGGCGTGGACGCGTCCGAGCCCGCACTTGGCTATGCCCGCAGCAATGCGGATCGCCTCGGCATGGGGCACCGCGCCGAATTGCGCCTCGGCGATTGGACCCGCGGTCTCGATGGCCGCCAGTTCGATCTGATCCTCGCCAACCCGCCTTATATCGGCACGCACGAGCCGCTGCCGGCCGAAGTGCGCGACCACGAACCCGCTTCGGCGCTGTTCGCCGGGCCTGACGGTCTCGATGACTATCGCCGCATCATTCCAGCGCTCCCCGATCTCCTCGCGCCCGGCGGCGCGGCTATGCTGGAGATCGGCTGGACGCAGGCCAAAGCCGTCTCCGCGCTGGGGCTCCAGAGCGGCCTGTTGCCTGCGGTTCATTGCGATCTGGGCGGGCGTCCCCGCGTGGTACTACTTACTTGAAACCGACGCGCCGGCGCCCCATATTTCCTCTTGGAGATTGGTGCTCCACGGGCTAAGACGGCGCCGGGGCGAGGCACTTTCAACCAAGTTGTTGAAACATAGGGCTAAGGCTCACTCCAGGTCATGTGTGCCGCTGCAGTCCGGCGGCCATGGCGAGCGGAAGTGCCGGGATCGGCGCTGTCCGCAATTGCAACGCGCATCCGGGACCCCGATGGATCGACGGACGGCTTTAGTAGACAGGACATACAGACCTTGATGAACAATCGTCAGGCTAATAACGGTCGCCGTCGCGGCCGTGGTGGTCAACAGCGCCAGGGTGGCGGCAGTCCGAACCAGGGCAATGGCAATCGCATCGACAATCGTGCCCGCGGCAATGCCGCGCAGCTGCTCGAGAAGTACAAGAACCTTGCTCGCGATGCGCAGATGCAGGGCGATCGGGTTAACGCCGAATATTATCTCCAGTTCGCGGATCACTATTTCCGGGTGCTGAGCGAGACTCGCACGCGCTTCGAGGAGGCGAATCCGAACCAGCCCCAGCAGCGCCGCCCGAGCAACGATATCGACGGCGACGACGAGGATTTCGATTTCGAGGCCGAGGGCAATCGCGGCGACGAACCGCAGCGCGACGATCGCCCGCAGCAGCGCGAGCCGCGCTACGAGCGTGAGCCTCGCCAGGATCGCGAGCCGCGCCCGGACCGCGAAGCGCGCCCGGACCGTGAGCCCCGCCAGGACCGCGAGCCCCGCCAGGACCGTCAACCGCGTCCGGATCGTGAGCCCCGTCAGGACCGTGAAGCGCGTCCGGATCGCGAACCGCGCCAGGACCGCGAACCGCGCGAAGGCCGCCGCGACCGCCCGAATGGCAACGCTGCGAATGGCTATGCCAACGGTCATCAGGCTGAGGCGCAGGAAGCGCCCGCTCCCGAACTCTTCCCTGAGCAACGTGACGCTGGCGAAGCACGTCCCGCGCGTGCCGCTCGCGGCCGTGGGCGCCCGCGTCGTGACGAAGCTGCCGAGGCCGAAGCCCCGCAGGGCATCGACGCGGCGATCCTGCCCCCGGCCTTCGGCGACACCGCTGCCGCGAACGATGCCGAGGAAGCGCCCAAGAAGCCACGCCGCCGTCGCACCGTGAAGAGCGACACCGAGGTGCCGCCGGCCGCCTGATATCTCCCGCGTTGGGCTAGCCCTTCGCGATCAACCTGCTAGCATCCTCCCTCGGAACGGTCCGGGGGAGGATGCTTTGCGTTTGACGGCTCTTATTGTGTTGGTGATTCCTTTCGCCGCGCACGCCCAGGTCCAGCCGGCATCGGTGCCCGCGCCGGATCAGACCGCACAGGGCGACGTGGCGGTCACCATCTACCAGAACGGCCAGTCGTTGGTGCAGGACGTGCGCCAGCTCGATCTTCCCGCCGGCCGCACACGCCAGGATTTCCCCGACGTGTCGGCGCAGATCCGTTCGGAAACGGTGACCCTGTCCGGTCCCGGCCTCGGCATCGTCGAGCAGAATTTCGATTACGACCTGCTCTCGCCCGACAAATTGATGGAAAAGGCAGTGGGTTCGGTCGTCACGATCGTGCGAACCAATCCCGCGACCGGCGCCGAGACGCGCGAACAGGCGCGGGTGCTCGCCGCAAATGGCGGCATCGTCCTCCAGATCGGCAACCGCATCGAAGTATTGCGCGACGACGGGCTGCCGGTGCGCGTGATCTTCGACAAGGTGCCCGAAAATCTGCGCGCCCGCCCGACACTGTCGGTGACGCTGCAGGCCGCCCGCGCGGGGCGCGTGCCGGCGACGCTCACTTATCTGACTCCCGGGCTCGGCTGGACCAGCGACTATGTGATGCTGTTCGACGAAGCCAAAAGCGCGATCGACATGCAGGGTTGGGTGACGCTCACCAACAATACTGGCACCACCTATCGCAGCGCGGACGTTCTGCTGATCGCGGGCAACCCCAATCGCGGCGGCAATGGCGGCCTGGCGCAGCTCGGCGATTCGACGATCGAGCAGGCCGGCACCGAAAGCGGCCCGCGCGAGACATTGGGCGATTATTATCTCTATCCGCTCGGCGAACGGACCACGATCGCCAATGCCCAGCAGAAGCAGGTCAGCTTCCTCGACGTCAAGAACACGCCGGCGCGCAAGACCTATGAATGGACCAATGGCTGGCTGGAGACCCAGTCGGATCCGCGCAGCGCCGCGACCGTGCTCAAATTCTCGACTTCGAAAAATGGCGGTCTCGGCGATCAGCTCCCTTCGGGGACGATCCGCGTCTATATGCGCGACACGCGCGGCGACCCCCAGTTCATCGGCGAGAGTCGCGTCGCGGCGGCGCCGATGGGTTCGGCGATGTCGATCCGCACCGGGGACGCATTCGACGTGAAGGGCGCGGCCGTGCTGGTCGAGCGCAAGCGGCTGTCCTCGTCGCGCTGGCGAACTTCGATGCGCTATGATTTCACCAATGCCCGGCCCGCGCCGGTGACGGTCGATCTCGCCCAGAACGGGCTGTGGGGCGACGTCCGGCTGGTCGAGCAGAGCCAGCCCGGCGAGCGCGTCTCCGCCGACCGGATGGAGTGGAAGGTGCCGGTGCCCGCCAACGGCAAGGCGTCGGTCACCGTGGTGTTCGACACGCGCTACTGATGCGCCGGATCGCCCTTTTACTTTCGCTTTCGCTCGCCGCCTGGCCTGCCATGGCGCAGACCTTGGTAGAGTCCGACAAGATCGATGCGGTTTCGGTCACGCTCTATCGCGATCCGGACCGGCGCGATGGCGCGATACCCGCAGGCGGCTGGCCGGGCGGCTATGCCTTGGTCACCGAGACCCGCACGATCCGTGTGCCTGCCGGCAAATCGGTCATCCGCTTCGTCGGGGTTTCCGAAGGGATGATGCCCGAAACCGCGATCGTCACTGGCCTGCCGCAGCAGGTCGGCGAGAAGAATCGCGACGCGCGGCTGCTGTCGCCCGCGGCTTTGATCGATGCCTATCTCAAGCGCCGCGTGACGATTCGCCGCACCAATCGCGCGACGGGGAAGGTCACTGAAAGCGAGGCCCTCATCCAGTCGGGACCCGGCGGCGGCGTGCTGCTGACCACCGCGCAGGGAGTCGAGGCGCTGGGCTGCTCGGGCATGCCCGAAGCGCTTCGCTATCCCGGTGTCCCCGCCGACCTCTCGGCGAAGCCCACACTGTCGGTGACCACCAACAGCGCCGCAGCTGCGACCGTGACGGTGCAGATCTCCTATCTGGCGCAGGGGTTCGACTGGTCGGCCAATTATGTCGCGCAGGTCGCCGAGGATGGCGAGACGCTCGACCTGTTCGCCTGGCTGACCGTGGTCAATGGCGGCAGTCAGGGCTTTGCCGGCGCAAGCACCAACGCGGTGGCGGGCGCGCCCAACAAGGAAGCCGCCGCGGCGCTGCCGAAAGCGCCGGCGCCCGAGCTCCATCTGCGCTGCTGGCCGATGGACACCACCAGCACCTATCCGCGCTGGGGGATCGAGCGCCTGCCGTCGCCTGAGCCCATGTTCGAAGAGGGCGCTTCGGATATCGTCGTAACGGCGCACCGGATGCGGGTGGAGGGCATGGTGATGTCGGCGCCTGCGCCGGCGCCGATCGCGGTGATGATGGCGCAGCAGGAAGAACTCGGCGACCTCAAGCTCTACCGTGTTCCCGAACCGGTCACCGTCGCCGCGCAGAGCCGCAAGCAGGTCGCGATGATCGACCGCAAGAAGGTCGGCTTCGCACGCGTCTACACCGGTGTGTTCCAGCCGTTCGGCTATAGTCCGGCTGGCGTTCTGCCGAGCGTCGCGGCGTCGCGGATATTGCGCACCCGCAATGTCGATGAACGGGGGCTGGGGCTTCCCCTGCCGGCGGGCAAAGTCGCGGTGTTCGAGCAGGCGCGTTCGGAATCGCTGTTGGTCGGCGAGAGCGATCTGGCCGACCGCGCCATCGGCGAAGAAGTCGAGTTCACCACCGGCCAGAGCAACGACGTCCGTTACAAGATCGTCCCTCGCCCGCCTTCGAGCAAGCGTCAGCCCTTCACCATCGAAGTCACCAATGCGCGCTCGACGCCCGAGACCTTCGAGATGGCGATTCCGGGCACGCTCGCCTCGGTGGACGCGGAACTGGTCGAGCATAAGGGCGTCAAGACATGGCGCGTGACCGTCCCGGGCAATGGCAGCGCGAAGCTGGAATTCGCATTCAAGCTCGAGAAGAGGCGCTGACCTCAGTCGAGGTCGATCTCGTCCTTCAGCCGGTCCTCGACTCGTTCGTCATGGCCGCTGCCCGAGCTAAGGAACATCAGCCCCATCAGCGCGGCGGCGAGCATCATCGTCAGGAACACGCCGAGGAAAGTCGCGCTGGCGGTGACGAAATCGAGCCCGCCCAGCCAGCGCCAGAGCACCAGCTCGGCCACACCGACGGTCCCCAGCGAGACCAGAGCCATCACCTCGAGCATCCGCTTGTACCGCCCCCAGGCGAAGGCGGAATATTCCGGATCGTCGAGATCGTGGCGGGGCGTGCCCATGGCTTTGCAATTGGGCGCGAATCATGGGAGAAACAACCGCCTGAACCCGAAAGCGGAGACGAGCGATGACGATCTCGGCAATCCTGGGGGGAAAAGGGCGCGACGTGGTGTCGATCTCGGGGGATCGCACCGTGGCCGAAGCGGTAGCGTTGCTCGCCAGCCGCCGAATCGGCGCCATCCCGGTGATGGACGGCGAGTCTGTGGCGGGCATTTTCTCCGAACGCGACGTGATCTACGGCCTCGAGCGCGAGGGCGCCGCGGCGCTCGACCGCATGGTCCGCGAGGTGATGACTGCGCCGGCGCTCACCGTCGCGCCTGACGAATCGGTGCTCGGCGCGCTTGCGCTGATGACCCGGCGGCGGATCCGCCATCTGCCGGTGGTAGAGCGCGGCCGCTGCATCGGCTTCATCTCGATCGGCGATCTGGTGAAATATCGCATCGAGCGCATCGAATCGGAAGCCGACGCGATGCGCGCCTATATCCAGGCGGTCTAGCCGCGGCGGTTGCGGATCAGCGCGACGACTTCGTCGAGCGTCTCGCGCGCGAACAATGCGAGCCATCCGCCATAAGCCATGACTCCGGCGCATCCGAGCAGTGCCAGCTGTGCGAGTGCCGGCATCGGCGGCAGCACGCGCGCCAGCAGCGATACGATCAACGCCATCGCGACCGCCGCGAACACCGGCGGAGTGAGTCCATCGACAAGGTCGCGCAGCCGAACGCCGATCACCGGCAAGGTCCGCCAGGTCGAGATCGCCAGATAGAGCGGGTAGGCGGCGAACCATGCCGCGATCAGCCCCATGATCCCCCAATGCACCCCGATCAGGAACGCCGCCGGCAGCAGCAAGGCGCCGGTCGCGCCGTTCTTCGCGCTGATTCCGGGCCGGCCGCAGGCGTCGCTTGCCGGCGCATAGAGCGTCTGCAGCGTCATCATCGGCATCGCCAGCGCGAGCCAGTGCACCACCGGCGCGGCCTCGATCCATTTGGCTCCCAGCACCACTTCGACCAGTGGATGCGCGGTCACTGCGAGCCCGAGATAGAAGGGCATCGCGACGACGAAGATCACGCGCGCCGATTTGACGAACGCCGCGGCGACGGCGGCGCGATCATCCTTCATTCGGGCATAGGCCGAGAAGGCGACTTCGTTGAGCGGCGGCACGAACTTCGAGACGAAGATCTGGGTGAGGAACAGGCTGGTCGTATAGATGCCGAGCATATGCGGATCGAACAGGCGGCCGGCGATGAACACATCGGCCTGGCTCTGCAGGAACCAGAAGATCTGCCCGGTCGCCATCACGCCGCCATAGCGGGCGATGTCGCCTGCGCCGCGAAAGTCGAAGCTCGGCCACATCAGCGCATTCGCCGCCCAGGTCATGCCGACCGCGCGCACCGTGAACAAGGCGATCGGCGCTGCGACCAGCGTCCACACCCCGAGTCCCGCCCAGGCGCCCACCAGCGCAGTCGCCGCGCCGGCGACTCCCGAGACCAGATTGACCTGGGCCTGTTTGCGGAAATCCATCTCGCGCGCGAGCAGTGCATAAGGGAGGGCGATGAACGGCGTCGCCACATAGAGCAAAGCCTGCACGCGCAGCAGGTCGGCAACCATCGGCTGGCGATAATAGGCCGCGGCGAACGGCGCGCATCCGAACTGGATCGCCGCGAGCACGAGGTTGAGCAGGATCAGCATCCCGAACAACTGGCGCTGGG